>CAYOLF010000033.1:1909-59990 GCA_964404725.1 uncultured Polyangiaceae bacterium | reverse complement strand
TCTGCTACATCTACGAGGTCCGGGGCATCGCGACCGCCCAGGCCCTGGCCGCTCAAATCCCCGACCCGATCCTCCGTGAGGCAGCCATGACCATCGCCGAGCAGCTTCGCCAAGAAGGTCGCCAAGAAGGTCGCCTGGATGGTCTCCGCGAGGGGCTTGAGCGCCTGCGGGGCGTCGTCCTCAAGCAGCTCCAGCTCAAGTTCGGGGAGCTGCCGGCGGCCGCGCAGGACCACGTCGCCGCCGCCGACGAGGCCGCCCTCGAGCGCTACGCCGAGCGCGTGCTTTCGGCCGACACGCTCGCCGCCGCGCTCGCCGACTAGCTCCCGTCCTCCAGATCGTCGCTGCCGAGCGCGGCCCGTTGCTCGGCTGGGGCGCGGGGGCCATCGCGGAGGCCCCGCGGCGCCCGTCCCTCCCCCTGCCCCAACGAGCCGAGGCCCCCGCTGCCGGCGATGGACCCCGCCCACTTCCGCGCGACGTCACGCGGTGAACGTGGCATGGAACCGGCTCAACAATGCTGCCATGAACCGCCATTGGCACACTCTGGCTCTCGTCGCCTCGGTTCTGGGAGCGTCGGGTTGCGCGGAGGCGGGCGCCGAAGGGGACGCCCCCGCCGCGGCCGAGAGCTGTCCGACCGGAACTATCGGCTGGACGGCGTCGCGAGCGTTCGCCTGGCCGAGGCCGGCGAGGTCGTGGTCGCAGCGCTGGTGAAGAACTTCTCCATCGCGCCCCTCACCACCGAGGCCCTGGGTCCCGCGGCCACGGTGGCAGCGAGCTGCACGCACGCCTACGCGGACCATTGCGTCGAGTCCGCGGTGTGGACCACCTTCGAGGTGACCCTCGCGGCGGACGCGCCCGTGACGCTCTCGCCGTCCTCGAGCGCCACCTTCACGTGGCAGGAGCGCCCGTACCAGGCCTGGCTCGGCGTCGCGCGGGACATCGCGCTGACCAGCGAATACACCTGCCTAGACGGTGGCTACGGAGAGGGGCTGGAGCTCGTCCTCGTCGGGTCGGGCGACGGCAACGAATAGGGCCGGTGCGTCGTCCCCCCGCGACGCCACCCGCCCGCATTCGAGCCGGAGTCCTGTGCCAGGCTGTGCCGGTTCCGTCGCAATGAAAGTGCCGTAACGAATCGTCAGCAGATCGCCAAGCGTCCGTACTAACTGCCCTCCTCGGCACCGGGGATTCGCGGTGCGCCAGGAACGGACCTTGCTTACCGTTGGGCAGCGACCGAACCACGGAGAGCACCCCATGCCCCGATCCCTCGACCCCATCACGCTCCGAGCCTTCCTCGAACAGTTCATCGACGGCACCGCTCCCCGCCCCCGCCGGCGCTTCGGCAAGAACCGCCTCACGACCGTCACCGCCCCGCTCGCCATGTCCCTGCTCGTCGCCGCCTGCAGCGGCGAGAGCGATGCCGACGGCGAGGGCGACACGGGCACCCTGGGTGAGGGCCGCTGTGCGGGCAGCCAATGCGACGCCGAGTGCCAAGACGGGTTGGACAACGACGGTGATGGGGCTGCCGACTGCGAGGACGCGAGCTGCGCCGATCAGGCGGGCTGCGACGCGGTCGCATCCGGCGGCGAGGGCGGCGTCTTCGGCACCGGGGGCGTCCCGAGCTCCGGAGGCACCCCGCCCACCGGCGGCGTTCCGAGCACGGGCGGGATCGCGACCGGCGGCAACCCCGCGACGGGTGCGGCCCCGAGCACCGGCGGGGTCGCGACCGGCGGCAACCCCGCGACGGGTGCGGCCTCGAGCACGGGCGGGGTCGCGACCGGCGGCAACCCCGCGACGGGTGCGGCCCCGAGCACGGGGGGCATTGCGGGCTCCGGCGGCATGCCCACCGGGGGCTGGAACGCCATGGGCGGCGCCTACGGCATACCCCTCGAGGACTGCGACAACGGCGTCGACGACGACTACGACGGCCTAACCGACTGCGATGACCCCTCCTGCTCGGCCTTCCCCCTCTGCGCGGGCGCAAGCGGGGGTGCGGCCGGCGCGGCCGGTGCGGCCGGTGCGGCCGGTGCGGCCGGCGCCGCTGGTGCGGCAGGCGCGACCGAAATCTGCGACGACGAGATCGACAACGATCTCGACGGGGACACGGACTGCGACGATCAGGACTGTTACGCGAGCGAGCTCTGCGAGTACCCGATCTACGGGATCCCCTTCGAGGACGAATGCGACGACGGTGTCGACAACGACGACGACGGCGCGACGGACTGTGCCGACGAGGACTGCATCGGCAACCCGTCCTGCCTCGGGACCCTCTACGGGATCCCCCAGGAAGACTGCGAGGTGACGGGCGACGAGGACCGGGACGGGGCCGCGGACTGCGCGGACGCCGACTGCTTCAACCACGCCTGGTGCCAGACCGACTACGCAGCCCCGATGTACGAGAATTGCAGCAACGGCGTCGACGACAACGGCGATGACCGTGTCGACTGCGCCGACGAGGACTGCCTCACCGCCTCCGTCTGCGGCGGCGAGAAGTACGCCGCGCCCATCGACTGACCCTCGCCCCCGCGCGCCCGCTCAGGGGCTCGTGACTCCGCAGCGCGTCGCCACGGCGCGGGCTCCCGCGCGGCGCGCCGTCGTCGGGGTCGGCAGCGCCTCGAAACCGGCGAGCGCCCGCCGCGCCGCGGGGAGATCCCCCTCGGCACAGGCGGCGAGCAGGCGCACGCGCCAGGCCTCCTCGAGCAGGCTCGGCAGCGGGATGGACCGGGCGAGGGCGCGATCGAGATACACGGCGGCCTCCCGGAAGCGTCCCTCGCCGTGGAGGTTCTTGCCGAGCAGGTAGAGGGGCGTGCCGTCGTCCGGCCGCTGCCCCGCCCACTCGCCGAGCCGGGCCGCGGCTAGCGGGAAGCTCGGGCCCCGTTCGCGGGCGCCGACCAGGAGCTCCAGCAGCGCCGCGCGCGGCAGCGGATCGTCGGCGAACGCCGCCTTGACCTCGAGGGCGCGCCGGCGCCCCGCGTCGAGGACCGTCCGCTCCGCCGCGGCGTAGGCCGCCCGCGCCGCGCCGGCGTCCCCGGCGAGCAGGGCGAGATCCCCCGCGCGCTCCCGGGCGATCCCCCGCTCGAACTCGCCCCGCTCGGGATCGATGGCGAGCCGCTCGAGGTCGCTCAGCGCCTGAGCCTCGTCCCCGCGCCGGAGCGAGCAGGTGCTCAGGGCGAGCCGCGCTCGCAGGTGGCCGGGATCGAGCTGGAGCAGCGCCTCGTACCCGGCGCGGGAGGCCTCCTCGCGCCCCTCGCCGAGGGCCGTGGCGGCCACGCGCTCGAGCCGATCCACGACGCGCGGGCAGCGGCGGCCGAAGATCGCCGGCCGGTCGAAGCGGGCGCGGGCTCCGGGGAGCGCACGCTCGGGGACCTCGACCGCGTCGAGCGAGCGGAGCCACTCCTGCTCCAGCGTGGCGAGATCCGCCCCACCGGCGACGGCCTCCAGGGGCTCGCCGCCGTACCAGCGACGGACCGCCTCGACCCCCCGCGTCTCGACGAGCCAGGCCACGAAGGCCCCGGCCGTCGTGTACGCCTTCGCCGCGCCGTGGCCGATGAAGCGCAGGCGAAAGACCTCGCCCAGCGGCGGTAGCCGGTCGAGGTCGCGCATCGCGCGGGCCCATTGCGCCAGCGTCAGATCGGCGTCGTCGTCGGGCGCGGACGCCTCGGCCACCCCCTCGATCCGCCCCGGATCGGGGATGAGCCCGCCCAGGGGTCCGGCGACGCGGAAGGGGCCGACCCCAAAGGAGCCGGCCACCACGTGCGCGAGCTCGTGCCGCAGCACCGGGTGGGGGTACGGGGCCTGCTGGAGGTAGATCTCGGCCCGCCAGGGCTTGGCGATCTGCGTGCGCGTCGCCCCCATGAAGCGACCCTTCTCCTCGGCCGAGGCGAAGAGGAAGACCCGGATCCGGGGCGGGGCCGACACGCCCCAGAACGCCTCGAGCTCGCGCACGTGCACCTCGCAGTCCCGCAGCACCAGGCGCGCCTGGTCCGGCACGATCGCGAGCGAGTGGCTCACCTCGCACCGCTCGCCGACCTGGCGTCCGCCGAGCGCCCGCGCGATGGACGCCGACGTCGAGCGGTGCCCGAGCCGGGCCCCCGCGAGCGCGTGCGTGACCGACCCCACCGCGCCCAGGGCGGCGACGGCCAGCGCCCAGCGGGAGGGGGCCCGGACGAGCGCGAAGCCGCGCCCCTGACGCCGCAGGAGCCCGGCGAGGGCCCCCACCGTGAGCAGCGCGAGCAGGGTCCCCCCGCGGAAGCTGACCAGGGTCGCGAGCCCGCCGAGCTCGGTGTCGTAGACCGTGCCGGCGAAGCGGCCGAAGAAATGATCGAACGCGAAGACCATCGGGGTCGCGACGAAGCGCCAGAGGGCCCCCAGGACCCCCGCGGCCGGCCCCGCCAGCGCGCCCAGGACGGCCACCGCGAGGCGCCACCGCCTCGCGCAGCCGCTGAGGAGCCCGACCGCCGCCCCCCAGACCCCGCCCACCAGCGCGCCCGCACCCCCTCCGAGCCAGTAGGAGGCGGAGCCCTCGAGCGGGTCGCAGAACCCCACGCGCAGGCCGTGCAAGAGCGCGACCAGGTAGCCAATCGCTGCCACCCAGCCCCCGGACGCGAGCCCGCGCCAGAGCGCCGCCGGCGGCTCCGCCCGCCACCGGATCACCTCCACCGCCGTGGCGACCGCGGCGACGCTGGGCAGGATCAGCCCCGCCGCCAGGGCAGCCTCGTAACCAGGGCCGGCGAACAGCGGCAGGAACCCCACGCTCCCGGTGGCGACGAGGGCCACCGCCCCGGCGATGAGCTGGCCCGGCGAGCGCCAGATCGGGGCGGGCTGCGCCATCGGAGCGTCCCTCCCCGGCCGACCTCAGGGCGAGGAGAGCTCGGCCGGCGGCGGGGCCTCTTGCCCCTCGCCCGGGGTCGCGTCGGGCTCGGCCAGCACCAGCGGCAGGATCTCGTCCAGGCGGTGGACGAGGTGAATGACCAGATCGTCGCGGACCTCGCGCGGGACCTCCTCGAGGTCCGCCGCGTTGCGTGCGGGGAGCACGACCTCGCGCAAACCGGCGCGGTGCGCCGCCAGCACCTTCGCCTTCACGCCCGCGATGGGGAGCACGCTCCCGCGCAGGGTGAGCTCCCCCGTCAGCGCCACGTCCGGCCGCACCGGGGCCTTGAGGAGCAGCGACGCGACCGCGACGAACAAGGTCACCCCGAGGCTTGCCGCGTCGTGCGGCGCCCCCACGCGCGGCACGTGCACGTGCAGATCGATCTTGCGCAGCCACTCTGGGTCGAGCCCCAGGCGGTCCGCCCGGGAACGCACCAGGGAGACGGCCGTCGCCGCGGCCTCCGACATCACGGTCCCGACCTTGCCGGTGATGTGGATGTCACCCTTGCCGGGCATCCGCGTCGCCTCCACGAACATGATGTCCCCGCCGGTCGGGGTGATCATGAGCCCGGTGGCGAACCCGGCCAGGCGGCGGCGCTCCGCCGTCTCCGGGCGGTAGCGGTGGATGCCGAGCACCTCCTCCACGTAGGGGCGATCGACCACGACGCCGCGCACCTCCTGCCCCTCGGCGAGCTTGACCGCGGCGTTCCGGCACACGGCCGCGATCTCGCGCTCGAGCCCCCGCACCCCAGCCTCCCGGGTGTAGTGGTCGATGATGGCCTCGATCCCCTCGCGGGTGAAGCGTAGGTGGGCGTCGGTGAGGCCGTGCTCGAGCACCTGCTTGGGGGCGAGGAACTGCTCGGCGATGGAGCGCTTCTCGTTCCTCGTGTAGCCGGGGACCTCGATGAGCTCCATCCGATCGAGGAGCGCCTCGGGGATGTCGGCGAGGGAGTTGGCGGTGGCGAGGAAGATGACCTGGGACAGGTCGAAGGGCAGATCGACGTAGTGATCCACGAAGGAGTCGTTCTGCGCCGGGTCCAGCACCTCGAGCAGCGCGGCGGCCGGGTCCCCGCGCAGATCCACCCCGAGCTTGTCCACCTCGTCGAGCACCAGGACCGGGTTCTTGGTCCCGACCTTCTTCAGCGCCTGGATGATGCGCCCGGGCAGCGCGCCCACATAGGTGCGCCGGTGCCCGCGCACCTCCGCCTCGTCACGCACGCCGCCGAGGGCGATGCGCCCGTAGCGCCGCCCCATCGAGCGGGCGATCGACTTGCCGAGCGAGGTCTTGCCGACGCCGGGCGGCCCCACGAAAAGCAGGATGGGCCCCTTCTTGTCGGCGCGGAGCTGGCGGACCGCGCTGTACTCGACGATCCGGCGCTTCACCGGCTCGAGCCCGAAATGGTCCTCGTCCAGGCAGCGGCGCACGGACGCCACGTCGATCCGATCGACGGTGGTGCGGGTCCACGGGAGATCCACCAGCCACTCGACGTAGGTCCGGGTGACCTGATACTCCGAGGACTGGGGCTGCATGCCGCTCAGGCGACCGAGCTGCTTGCGCGCCTGACGCTCCGCCTCCGGTGGCATCTCGGCGAGCGCGATCCGCTCCCGCAGCCGCTCCACGTCGTCGTCGTCCGCCTCGCCGAGCTCGGTGCGAATGTCCTTGAGCTGCTGGCGCAGGACGTAATCCCGCTGCGTCTGGCTCATCTCCTCCTTGACGAGGGTGGAGATCTCGTCCTTCACCCGCAGCACCTGGAGCTGGCGATCCACCATCTCGAGAACCAGGCGCACGCGCTCGGCGACGTCCGTGGCGTCGAGGACGCGCTGGCGGGCGTGGATGCTCGCGTGCTCCTCGGGGAGGTTCGAGGCGATGAGATCGGCCAGCGCGCCCGGCTCGGAAACCCCGTCGAGCACGCTCGACGTCTCGGCCGGGAGGTTGGGGATGAGGCCGAGCACGCGCCGGGTGTTCTCGCGGAGCGTGTCGGCCAGGCGCCGGGCCGTCTCGTCCGCGACGCCCTCGCGGAGCCGCTGCACCTCCGCCCGCATGAAGGGCTCGAGGCCGAGCGGCTCGACCAGGCGGAAGCGGCCGAGCCCGCTCAGCACCACGCTGTAGTTGCCGCTGCCGAGGCGGATGACCCGGACCACCCGGGCCAGCGTGCCGACCTCGTACAGATCGTCGAAGGTCGGCTCGATCGTGTCCGGGTTGCGCTGCGTGAGCACCGCGACCTCCGCCCCCTCCTGACCGAGCAGCTCCTCCACCAGGCGGACGCTGCGGGGGCGGCCGACGTTGATGGGCACGACGGAGAGCGGGAAAAGGACGGAATTGCGGAGGGCGAGCACCGCCACCCGCTCGACGCCCGATGCCGCGGCCCTGGCCATGGCAGGCACAGTAGTACGGCTCCGGCCCCAGTCCAGTCGCGGCCGGAGCCGCGCTGTGGTAACGCCCTCGGCGTGAACGCCCCTCCTGTGGTCCCGAACAGGCCCCGCCGCCCGCGCGTCGCGTCGGCCCTCGGCGGCGCGGCGATGGCGCTGGCGATCACGGGCGCCGCGGCGCTCGCCCTCCCCGGCCTCACCGGTTGCGCGCGCGGACGCCCGGCCGCGAGCGGGGGCCCCCGCGAGGTGCTCTCCGCTTACGCCCAGGCGATCGAGGAGGGACGGCTCGAGGACGCCTACGCTCTGCTCAGCGAGGAGGCCCGGCGTGAGCTGCCCTTCGACGCCTTTCGGCGCATGGTGACCGAGAACCCCGACGAGGCGCGGGCGATGGCAGCGGCCCTCGTGCGGCCGTCGGGCAACCCGCTGGTGACGGCGACCGTGACGACTCCGGACGGTGAATCCCTCCTCTTGGTCCTCGAGGACGGCGCCTGGAAGGTCGACGGCTCGGCGGTCGACCTGTACAGCCAGGCCACCCCCGAGGCCGCGGTGCGCGGCTTCCTGCGCGCCTACGAGCAGGACCGCTTCGACGTACTGCTGCGCTTCGTCCCCAGCGCCCAGGCTCAGGGGCTCGACGCGGCGCGCCTCGAAAAGGCGTGGCGCGGGGAGCAGAAGGCGGAGATGGACCGGCTCACCCAGGCGCTCGCCGCCGCGTTGCCGACGGCGCGTTTCGAGCTGCTCGGCGACCGGGCCACGATGGCCTACGGCGCCGGTGGCACCGTGGAGCTCGTGCGCGAGGACGGGGCCTGGAAGATCGAGGATTTCCGATGAACGAGCCGCCCACCCCGGGCCAGAACCCCGGCTCACGCCACGCCGAGGTCGCGCGCAAGACGCGCGAAACCGACGTGTCCGTCTCCCTCGATTTGGACGGCACCGGGAGAGCGGAGGTGGTGACGCCGGCCCCGTTCCTCTCGCACATGCTGGAGCAGATCGCCCGCCACGGCGCCTTCGACCTCGTCGTCCGCGCGCAGGGCGACATCGAGATCGATGCCCACCACACCACGGAGGACGTCGGGATCGTCCTCGGCAGCGCCGTGCTCCGCGCCCTCGGCGACCGCAGCGGGATCCGACGCTACGGGTCGGCAATGCTGCCGATGGACGAGGCCCTGGCCACGGTCGCGCTCGATCTGTCCGGTCGGCCGAGCCTGGTCTGGCGCGTGGCCCTGCCCAAGGCGAAGATCGGAGACTGGGACGTCGAGTTGGCCGAGGTCTTCTTCGAGGCCTTCGCCCGGAGCGCGCAATGTAACCTCCACGTCCGTCTCGTAGAGGGCGCGAACCTGCACCACATCGTCGAGGTGTGCTTCAAGGCCTTCGCGCGCGCGCTGCGCGAGGCGGTCGCGCGCGACCCGAGGACCTCGGGGATCCCCTCGACCAAGGGCCTGCTCGATTAGGGCCGTCCTCCTCGGACCGGCGGGCTCCACGCTCGAGCGGGGCGCCCTCGCTGCGGTTTCGGGCTGGTGGTCGCTCCGGCTCGATGTTACGCGCTCGGCGTCGCCGCGCCTCCGGCCGAGCAAGGAGCCCCTTGGAACTCATCCCCGCCATCGATCTGCTGGATGGGCGCGTCGTGCGTCTGCGACAGGGCCGCTACGACGCCGTGACGGTCTACGCCGAGGATCCGCCGGCGCTCGCCGCGAGCTGGAGCGGCCGCGCGCGGCGGCTGCACGTGGTGGACCTAGAGGGCGCGAGGGCCGGCCGCGCGGTGCAGCAAGAGCTCGTGCAGCGGCTGGTCGCCGCGTTCGGACCGGGGGTGCAGATCGGCGGGGGGGTCCGGACCCGCGCGGCGGCGGAGAGTTACCTCGAGCTCGGGGTGGATCGGGTGGTGCTGGGCACGGCGGCCCTCCGGGACCCGGCGCTCGTGACCGAGCTCGCTCAGGCGTACCCGGGTCGGATCATCCTGGCCGTCGACGCCCGCGACGGGCTGGTGGCCACGGAGGGTTGGCTCGAGCAGTCGACCACCCCGGCGATCGACCTGGTGAGAAGCTACGCGGCCCTCCCCCTGGCGGCGGTCCTCTACACGGACATCGATCGCGACGGCATGGAGACCGGGCCGAACGTCGAACGCACGGCCGCCCTCGCTCGCGATGGCGGCCTCCCCGTCATCGCCAGTGGGGGGGTCGGCAAGCTGGAGCACCTGCGCGTGATCGCCGCAGAGCCCGGCATCGCAGCCGCGATTGTCGGGCGCGCGCTCCACGAGGGCCGGTTCACACTGGAGCAGGCCCTGGCCGCCATCACCCGGCCGAGCGGCGCCGCCTGAGGGAGCCCGACCCGCCGGGTCAGCGCGGCGAACCTCCGGCAGCGCCCACCGGGAGTCGGTGGCCGGGTATCGCGCCGCGCCGATGCCCGAGGTTCCCCGCCCATTCCGGGCCGAGTCGCACTATGCTCGGTGCGCCATGCCCGAGGGGTCCGATCGGCGTTCTGCGAGGCCCAGTTGGCGTCCGTCGGCTGCGCCGAGCCTGCGCGGCGACGAGGTGGGCTTCCGGGCGGACGAATTCGGGCCCGACTCCATCCCCTCCACCCGGATCGTCGGTGAGGACTTCCTCTTCCACCTGTACCGCGGCAGCGAGCTGCTCCAGGACAACTGCGTCGCGGAGGCGAAGGAGGAGCTCGAGCGGGCCCTCGCCGTCCAACCCCGCGACGCCGAGGGGCAGGCCCTCCTCGGGGTCGTGTACTTTCGCCTGGGCCTCTACCCCCGCGCCATCGGGATCTTCGACGAGCTGCTCCGCACGTTCCCCAACGAGGTGGCGCCTCGGATGAACCTGGCGCTCTGCTTCCTCAAGACGGGACAGCAGCACCGGGCCCGGGAGCAGCTCGAGGCGGTGGTCCAGCGCGCCCCGGACCACCGACGCGCCTGGGGATACCTCGGGCTCGTCATGGAGCGCCTGGGGGAGATCGCGCGAGCGGAGGCCGCGTTCGAGCAGGCCGGGCAGAGTGGCATGGCCCGGAGGATGCGCGAACGACTCGCCGAGACCGCCGCGCCGACCGCGCACGACGACGCGGACGCGCTGGAGGTGCAGCGCGCGGCAGAGGCTGCGGTGGCCGAGATCGAGCTCGACCCGAGCCCCTTCTTCCGCGCGGAGTCCACCGAGGTCGGTGCGCTCGCCTCCCGCCTGGGACGCTGGGAGGCGCGCGAGCCCGGGCGCGATCCCGCCCTCGTCCCCCGCCGCTCGGTGCCACCGCCGGTCCAGCCCGGGAGCCTGCAAAGCTCCGCGCCCCCGCCCGCGGCCCCGGCCGCACCGACGACGCTCCCGCCCGCCCCCACCCCCACGGGCGAGGCACCACCGGAGCTCCCCTCGCCCGCCGAGGCCGCGACGGCAGGGTGCACGCCGTCGGAGCTCGTCGGGCGCCACCTGCTGCTCGAGCCCCCCGCCGGGCTCGCACAGCAGGGCGAGCGGGTGGTCGTGGTGCGCGTCCGGGACGCGCTGGTCGTGCGCGGCACCGCCGTGCGTGCGCTCCTCCCCGACGCCGGTCCCTTCCGTGCGTCGCCGGCCTATCGCCGCGCTCGCGGGCGACCGCTCGACGAGGTGTTGGGCGGCGCCGAGACGGCGCTGGGAGAGCTCGCCGGCAGCGGGAGAGTGGTCCTGGCGGCCAGCGGCCCGACGGCTCGACTGGTGCCGATCCGGCTCTGCGCTGGAGAGCTCCTCTACCTCAGGGAGGCCTTCCTGGTTGCCTTCGAGGGCACGGTGCGTCACGAGAGCGGACGGATCCCGCGAGGCGACGCCGGCCATCACGCCATGGTTCAGCTCTCCGGAGACGGCGCCGTGGTCGTCGAGTTGGACGGCCACCTCCACGCCGTGCCGGTGGAGGGCACTGGCACCGTCGCGGTCGTGAGCGACCACGTGATCGGCTGGACCGGGCGCCTCTTTCCCAAGCCGCTCGATCCGGCCCACGCCCCGGGCGGCGGGCGCGGCTACGTCGGGTTCGCGGGTGCGGGAGCCGTCCTGGTCGCGTTCGAGTGACCTGGCACGCCAGGGTGTACCCGCCCCCGACTGCCGCGCTACCATCGCCCCCGCCGATGAGCGACCGACCTCGAGCTGCCCCGGAAGCCCGCGGTAAAGGGCGTTGGCGACACCCGCGCCGCAGGACGGCAGCGCCCACCGCGCCGGCGCCGCTGCCAGGGGCCGAGCGCGCCCCGCGCCGCCGCTCGCTCGCCCGCGATCTCGGCAATCTCCCCAACATCCTGACGATGGCGCGCATCGCCATCATCCCCCTGGTCCTCGTCCTGCTCGATCGCAGCACCCCGCGGGACTGCATCTGGGCTGCCGTCGTCTACTCCCTGGCCGCCCTCACCGACCTCGTCGACGGCTTCCTGGCCCGTCGCATGAACGTCGTGAGCGTGCTCGGCAAGTTCCTCGACCCGCTCGCGGACAAGCTGCTCGTGATGGCGACGCTGGTCTGGATGGTGCCGCTCGGGCGCATCTCACCGTGGATCGTGATCCTGCTGCTCTCGCGAGAGATCTCGGTCACGGCGCTGCGCTCCATCGCCTCCAGCGAGGGCGTCATCATCGCCGCGGGGGGTGACGGGAAGACCAAGACGGCGTTCCAGATGGTCGGCATCCTCTGCCTCATCCTCGGCTTCCCCTACCACCTGACCCTGGGCCCGCTCGACCTCGGCGTCGTCGATCTGGTCCCGGTCGGCCGCTGGCTGGTCTACATCTCGCTCGCCTTCAGCCTCATGAGCGCGATCGAGTACGTGCGGGGGTTTGCCGCTTCCCTGGCAGAGAAGGACCGCGAGGACGCCCTCGCCGCGCGCCGCTGAGCGTTCCGGCCCAGGAGCCGCACGAGGCGTCGGGGCCTCGCTAACCCGGGTCGAGCC
Organism: uncultured Polyangiaceae bacterium; assembly: GCA_964404725.1. Classification (GTDB taxonomy): domain Bacteria; phylum Myxococcota_A; class Polyangia; order Polyangiales; family Polyangiaceae; genus JAFGBI01. The sequence continues at coordinate 47,887 of CAYOLF010000033.1, read as the reverse complement.
TGCTAGGAATGCGGCCGATGGCGCCTCGACGCACCCCTCCCCTACTCCTCGGCGTTCCTTCGCTGCTGCTCGCGCTGGTGACGGTCATGGCCGACACCGGCTGCCAGAAGCAGGCTGAGGGAGCGCGCTGCGACGTCCTCAACCGAAACGACGACTGCGACGACGGGCTCGAGTGCGTCGCGGCCAAGCTGCTCCTCAACGACGTCGCGGACCGCTGCTGTCCGCCGGAGGACGAGGTGTCGGCGGAGAACGATTGCCGGCGCCGCGTCACCATCGGCAGCGGCAGCGGCACGGGCGGGACGGGCTCACCCTCGGGCACCGGGGGCGGCGGGCCCACGGCCGGCGCGCCGTCGAGCGAGGGCGGAGCGGCCGCGGCCGGGGGAGCGACGGGCAGCGCGGGTTCGTGCAGCTATCCCAGCGACTGCCCCCTGGGTCAGACCTGCGGACCGCGCGGGGTGTGTCAGCCAGAGTGCCGCGAGGATCGTGACTGCGGTCCGGGGGGGTGGACCTGCTCGGACGCGGGCGTCTGCCAGGCGACGACCGGAGCCGCGGGCGCCCCAGCCACGGGCGGGGCTGCCGCCACCGCGGGCGGGGGGGCCTAGCGCGAATGCCGGACGTCGGCGCGTTGACGGCGCTCGGCCAGGAGGCCCTGCTGCTCTCGATCGCCGTCTCGCTGCCGGTGGTCGGCGTCGCGGCAGTCACCGGGCTGGTCGTCGCCGTGCTCCAGGCGGCCACGCAGATCCAGGACTACACCATCGCGCACCTGCCGCGGCTGCTCCTCGTGGCGCTCGCGCTCGCCGTCGCGGGACCGTGGATGGGCGGCGAAATCGCCGCCTTCGCCGCCCGAGCGATGACGGGAGGCTGATGCGAGCCACAGCCGCGGCGCAGGGGCGCTCGCGCGTCCTCGCGCCCTCGGACGTCGCCGCCAGCCCCCCCGCGCGCACCGCCCTCGACCCCGGGCCCATCCGCGTGGGCGGTCGGGTCGCCGCGCAGCAGGGTCGCGAGCTCACGCTCGTCGACGCCCTCGGAGGGCTCTCCGTCCTGCTCGACGAAGACCGCCGGCTCGCGCCCGGAGCGCTCGTCGTCGTGGACGGGCGCTGGGACCGGCAACGCCTGGTGGACGCCGTGGTCGTCAGCGAGCGGGCGCTGCCCGAGCCGGTGCGCGGCGGCGAGCACGCGCGCCTCGCCTGGGACGGGGTCGGCCCCCGCCTGGCCGCCCGCAGCCAGGCGCTGGCGGTGGTGCGCGACCATTTCGCCCGTGCGGGGTTCGTCGAGGTGGAGACCCCGACCCGCCTGCGAGCCCCCGCGCTGGAACCCAACGTCGACGCGCTCCCCGTCGGACCGGGCTGGCTGGCCACCTCGCCGGAGCTCCACATGAAGCGGCTGCTGGTCGGCGGCCTGCCTCGCATCTACCAGATCGCCAAGGTCTTCCGCGCCGACGAGGCCGGCACCTGGCACGAGCCGGAGTTCACCCTGCTCGAGTGGTACCGCTCGTTCTCCGACTACGACGCGGTGATCGAGGACACGGAGGCGATCGTCTCCGCCGTCGTCCGCGCGCTCCGCGGCGGGGCCACCCTCCCCGGCCCCGAGGGCCGAGAGATCGACGTGACCCCTCCGTTCGAGCGCCTGCCGGTGCGCGAGGCCTTCCGCCGCTACGCCTCGGTGCCGGACGCGGCGGCGCTGGCCGCCGCCGATCCCGCCCGGTACTTCGAGCTACTGGTCGACCGCGTCGAGCCCGCGCTGAAGCGCCACGACCGCCCGGTGCTGCTGGTGGAGTACCCGCTGAGCGAGGCGGCGCTCTCCCGCCCCGTGCCGCACGACCCGACCGTGGCGGAGCGCTTCGAGCTCTACGTCGGCGGCGTCGAGCTCTCGAACGGCTACGGTGAGCTCGTCGATGCAGCCGAGCAGCGCCGTCGCTTCGAGCGCGAGCGCGAGCGCCGCGCCGCCGCTGGGCTCCCGCTTTACCCCTGCGATGACCGGTTCCTCGCCGCGCTCGAGGAGGGGATGCCGGCGAGCGCCGGCAACGCGCTCGGGCTCGACCGCCTGCTGGCCCTCGCCACGGGCGCGCCCGGGATCGCGGCGGTGCTGGCGTTCCCCGAGGCCTGCCGCTGAGTGATGCCCGGCGCCCGCCGCGCCGCCCCCACCCCGCGCGCCGCCGAGGGCGCGCCCGAGCCACGCAGCGACGAGCGCCCTCGTCCCGATCGGGTCAGAGATCGAGCTCTTGCTGCCCGATCACGAGGCTCACCTTCTGGTTGCCGTTCACCCCCCTGAGATCGGCGAGGAGCTTGGCCGCATCCGCGCGCCGCTGCAGCACCACGGAGTAGATGAGCTCCTGCTGCCGCTCGTCCTCCACCGACTCGACGCTGATCAGGTGCTGCTCGTCCAAGTGCCGCCGGAACACCTCCCGCAGGGCCGCCTCCGGCGCCACGTCCGCCCCGATCCGCACGATCAGGATGCGCTCCCGGACCACCTTGCGGAAGAGCGACAGCTTGTTCATGAGCACGATGACCCCGATCATGCACACGGTGGCGAAGCCCGCGAGCAGGTACGACCGCGTGCCGCACGCCATGCCAACCGCCAGCGAGACGAAGACGAAGCCGATGTCCCGCGTCTCCTTCACCGCATGCCGGAAACGGATGATGCTGAGGGCACCGACCAGGGTGAAGGCGCGCGCCACGTTGGCGCCGATGATGAGCATGAAGAAGGCGACCGCGACGCCCAGGATCACCAGCGTCTGGGCGAACGACTGGGAGTACGACACGCCGCGGTGGGTCGAGCGGTAGGTCCACCCCACGAACAGCGCTAGCACGACGCTGGTGCCAAACACGGCGAGGACGTCGAGCGGCGTGAACGCCACCGTCGAGTCGCCCATCGACAGCAGGGCCTTGGTCAGATCATCCATGGCTCATCCTCTCTTCGCGCCAGGGCCAGGCCCAGGCGCGCCTGTTCGCGGCTCACCACCGAGCAGTACTTGCTCAGTCGGGTGAGCACGCACTCGTGACGCGCCAGCAGCGTCACCATGAAATGCGGGATCCTCTCGTTGACCTTCACCTCGAGCACGAGGCGATCGGGCGGCAAGAAGAAGTGATTCTGGGCCCGCTCGTTGATCTTGAGCGCGTTCATGCGGCCACGGAGGTTGCTGTCGAAGGTGACGCGCATCCCAGTGTCGAAGCGCTCGGCCACGAAGGCCTGCCGCCGGTAGGAGACGATGGCCGTGGGCCGGAGCTGCTGCGCGCGGACCATATAGTGGACCTCGGAGGCGACGGCGGCGTCGAGGTCATCCAGTGGACAGTCCGACGCGTCCGCGCGACAGAGGGCCTCGGCCTGCGCGAGCGGCAGGACGAGCCGGCGCTTCTGCACGGTCCGGTTGATGCGCTGCTTGATCTCGACGTGACCCACCGTCACCCGGCGGACGTCGCCGCCCGGCGGGTACACCCGGAGCCGGAGCTTGCGCCGGAAGCGGAGCCCTTCGATCTTCGAGTAGAACGCCTCGAGATCGGGGCTGTCGAAGTAAAGGCTCACGATGGGGTAGCTCCCGCTCGGATCCCCGTGCGAGTCCGGCACCATGAAATGGTGCAGGTCATCGACCAGCGCGCGGTAGCGGCGAGCGTCGACGACGTACTTCAACTCGTAGCGGTTGAACCGGCGGATCACGGTGCCTCCCCCGTGAGGTCTCCGACGATCAAGAGCTCGCCGTCCTCGCCGCCGCGTCGCGCCGTCCACAGGCCGGGCCGGCCACGAACGCCGTCCGGCAGGGCCAGCTCGACAGTTCGCCCCGGCTCGACCGCCGCGGACACGATCTGCGCTCCCTGCGCGAGCTCGAGCTGCCCCCGAGCCGTCCCTGTGACCAGGATCTTCGTCGCCTCGGCGGTGGTGACGACGTGGAACCGCGGCGAGCGGGTCGAGCCGTCGCGCCGCGCCTCCAGGGCCCGCGCCCCCGTCTCTCCCGCGAGCTTGGCCACCAGCCGCGGTCGCCGGGCCATCTCCAGGGTAAGCTCGCCGATCAGCCACTCGCTCGCGGTGGCGCCCTCGGTCATGGCGAGGGCATCGAGCTCCCTCCGCATCCGATCGAGCCGCGGCTCACGGGCCCCCCACAGCAGGAAAGCAGCCGCCCAGCCCCAGCTAAGGAGCGCGAGCCAGATGCCGACGCTCGGCAGCGAGCGGGTCGAGGGGAGCCTCATGGCCGCGCCTCCTCCGGTCCGCGCCAGCGGACCAGCGCGGACCAGTCCGCGAGCCCGCGGGGCTCTAGCAGGGAGCGCAGATCTCCTTCCTTGGGCGCGCCGTATGGCTTCACCTTGAAGCTCGGCTTGTCGACCAGCTGCCGGGGGTCGTCGACGGCGACGAGCCACAGCCCCGCGCCTTGCGCGGAGCTCTCGCCGATGTAGTAGTCGCTGAGGCGCTCCACGCGGATGCCGACCCGCGCGGCCGCGACGATCACGTCCTCGACCTCGAGGCGCGAGGCGTTCTTCACCAGGAGCCCCAGCGGGCACCGGGCGATCACCGCCCGGCGCAGCACGACCTCGCTCTGCTCGCCAGCCGAGACGCCGTTGTCCGTGCAGTCCAGGAGGTTCACGTCCTCGGCGGTGATGCGGGCCCCCATCAGGTCCAGCGCGTCGTCCCCGGAGCCGATCACGGAGAGCCCCTTGATGACCGCATCGGCGTGCTCCACGTCGACCCCGTCGGTGCGCGAGCGCACCACGGCGACCCGCTCCAGGCGAGCCTGGCGCACGTAGACGAGGTGCAGCGCGTCCTCGCCCTGAGCCTCGGCGATGCGGGCGTCTTGCAGCGTGAAGCGCGAGGTGTCGTGGACACTGAGCATGGCCGTGTAGTGCCGACCGGCGAAGCGGCCCTCGCCGCCGCCCGTGAGCTCGACGTGGGCGAGCGACGAGCCCGCCGCCGCCTCTCCCTCGATCGCCACGAAGCCCCAGCCGTCACCCGTGAAGCGGATGGGAGCGTCCGACCGTCCCACGGCCGTGAGCCGGCCGCGCAGGACGAGGCTGGCACCCCGGGCGAGGCGGATCGTGGTCCCAGGCGCGATCACGACGTGATGGCCCGCCTCGTAGGTGCGGGTTTCGGCGATCTCGACGGTGCCGGGACCGAGCCGCTCCTCCGCCGGAACGGCGCGACGGCCGAGGCACCAGGGATGGAGCGCCCGTCCCCCAGGCCCGGGCTCGAACCGCACCTCGCAGGCCTCGGGCGGCGGAGGCGCCGCCGTCGTCGCCGTGATCTCTCGCTCCAGCCCCGCCGACGTGCGCGCGTTGCGCGCGCGCAGCACCACCGCCGCGAGCTGGCAGGCGCCCGTGTCGAGGGCGAGGTCGAAGCGCCGCGGCGCCGGCGTGAGCCGGACCTGGCCCCGGGTCGGCGTGGGCGGACGCGCCACCCGCACGGTACCCGGGCGCAGCCGCTCAGGCTTCGGCAGGCGCCCCGCCGGCGTCGCCGAGTGCCAGGCGTCCTCCGGGCCTCCCGACGGAGGCAGCCGGCGCCAGGAGAGGCTGGGTGCCTCGCAGGTGCCCGAGTAGCGCGGCTCGATCGCCAGTAGCTCGACCGGCGCGCGACCGTCCACCTCGAGCCGCAGGACCGCCGACGCCGACGCCGACGCCGTGGCCTCGGCATCGCCCTCGGCGCCGGTCCGTGGCGCCGGCGGCACGAACAGGGTCGCGGCGAGCGCCGAGCTCGCGAGCTCGCGGACGAGGAAGGCGTTGCGCTCCTGGATCCGAGCCAGCTCGACGGCCCGCGACTCGAGCTGCCGCCGCCGGTCCATGGGGCGAGCCATCTCCTCGAAGTACGGGCCAAGCTTGGGCAACAGGTCGACGGCATCCCAGTACGGATCCTGGTCGAAGGCTTCCCGCAGCCGCTCGTCCCACGCGGCGAGCCCCGCGGTGATCGACTCCGGTCGCGCCTCGCCCTCGAGCAGCGTCCAGGCGGCCGCGTCCCGCAGCTCGACGAACGCGGCGAGCTCCGACAAGCGCAGCACGAGGGGGCTGGGCGCGCGCTGGACCACCGGCTCGTGGTTGCCCCCGCGCAGGTTCCAGACTACCGGCTCGAAGACCCCACGGTACGGGTCGTAGTAGAGCTTCTGGTTCTCGTTGTAGTTGTGCTGATCGATCCCAAGCACCACGTCGAGCGCGTCGAGCTCCGCGAAGGCCCGCAGATCGAGCCGCTCCTCGGCGAAACGCGCGAAGGTCGGCAGATCCGCGCTGCGCAGCTGCCCGAGGAGCTCCTCGAGCTCGGCCACGTCGCTGTCCTGACCGATGGGCCCCGCGACCTTGGTCCAGAACTCGGTGGACTCGAAGAGCCGGCTCGTGCGCGTGGCGGGATCGACGGGGGCGCCGTTGCCCGAGTAGATGTTCCAGGGGAAGCGACGGGCATGCCGGATCACCGACTCGTCGACCGGGGCCTCGAGGAAGTAGACGCCGAGGGGAGAGCCGTTCACTTCGAGCCAGACCGGCTCGAAATGCGGGACCATCAGGCCGCGCCGCCGCGCCAGATCGAGCGCCACCAGCTCGAGCAGCGGCTCGGCCTCGGGGCTGTTGGCGAGCAGGAGCGTGTCGTGCCCGAGCAGGTGGCGGTCCGCGTCCAGCCGGACCTTCCAGCTCTTCTGCGGGTAGTTCCAGTTCCAGTGGCGGCTCCCGCGGTAGCGCAGCCCGACGTCGTAGAGCACCCCGCGGTGCTCGAGCTCACCCGGCACGTAGCCGGCCGGGCCGTCCTGGGGCGGCAGCTCGGCGTCGAGCCGGTCGAGATCGTCGTTCCGCACGCGCAGCGCGAGCCGCTCGAGCCGCGCCGAGGCGCTCCCCGATCCCGCGAAGAGGTGGTGGTAGTCCCGACGCAGTCGATCGTGAAGGTGAAGCTGCAGGAGCTCCACGGTGAGCGGCTCCACGTCCCCGGTCCCTCGCACCGTCCGGTAGTGAGCGAACGTCGCGTGCGCCAGGTAGAACGCGACGAAGAGGTGCGCCGGGATGGCGATCACGATCGCGGAGCCGAGGCGAAGCCGCCACAGTCGACGCAGCGCCGGAGCTTCGCCGAAGGCGGGTGGAGCGACCGTCTCGTCCCACGCCCGCCGGAGAGCGCTGGTCAGCTTGGCGAAGACGGACAACACGCTCGCTCCCGGCGGGGCACCTGCGGGTGAAGGGCCGCCACCCACCGAATGTGGCTCACCGTCTCCCCCCTTATTTGCCCCCGGGCGGCGCCAGACGCGCCAGCCGCCGCGTGGCCGCGGCGCCGTGCGAGCTCCCCGCCTGCCTCGACTTCGGGTCGACCGGTTCGCCCCCGCAAGTCCAGCGGCGGGGACACCAGCTCGCGTCGCGCCCCCGCCTCGAGCAGTAGGGGCGAGTCGCCCGGGACCGAGAGCCAGGTGAGCGCGTCCAACAAGGCCGGCACCATACACAATCCCGGCGGCTTACTGGAATGACCCGTCGGTGGAAAAAGGGACCCCGAGGGCGCCCACCGGAGAAGTGGAGCTCGACCGATAAATTCCAGCGGGCAGGTGTGAGCAACCGCGTGCCCGTGCCGAGCCTGAGCCACCTCAGCCGCCAAGGTGGAGGTCCCGCAGGAGCGAGCCGGGCACGGGAGGGAGCCCCAGCAGCTCGAGCGCCAGGTTCGCCGCGTCGCCATTGCGGACCGGCTGCTCGGGGGCGTCGTAAGCGGGTCGCTCGTCTCCCGGATCGACACGCCGCCCCGCGAGCAACGAGTAGAGCTCGGCGCCCCCCGGGATCGTCGGGCCCACCACCAGAAAGGGGATCTCGTAGACGGCCGGGTTGGTCGCGTCCGCGTGAGCAAAGCCCTCCCCACCGTGGTCGGCCGTGAGCACGATCCCCCAGTCATCGAGCCCGCCGCTCGACTCGAGCCGGTCGAGCAACGCGCCGAGCTCCCCGTCGATCTCGACCAGGCCCTGGCGCCAGGCCTCGGAGCCCCAGCCGGTCGAGTGCCCGAGGGGCGTGTCGAGATCGGTGACGTGGAGCAGCGAGAGATCGCAGCGCCCCGCGCTCAGCTCCGCCGCCGCGACCTCGATCAACGAGCGGTCCTCGCTCAGGAAGAACTGATCGATCTTGGCTGTCCCGTCGTCCTTCCCGACGGTGTCGGGCGCGCCGTTCGCGGCGTCGTAGCTCTGCGCGAAGAGCACGAACTTCTGCTTACTGGCGAAGAGGCAGGTGTTGTAGCCGCGGTCGTGCGCCACGTCGTACATGCTGGCGATGTAGTCGAGCGCCGGGTTCCCGGCCGAGTGGAGCGTCTCCGTGGCGGCGGGGACGGCGTTGGCGGTGTAGCCGTGGTGGGTGTCGGCGGGCAGCCCCGGCACCGCCGTCACCGGGCGCCCCGTGAGCACGCTCGTGTGGTTCGGCAGCGTGACCGTGACCTCGAAGTCCGTCCGCGCCTCGAGGGTCGATCCGCCGAGCTCGCGGAGCCGCCGGAACGTGGGCAACGCCCCCTCCTCGAGCAGGGGCGCGAGCGGGCGGCTCCCGAGCCCATCCAGCGTGATCACGAGGACGCGCGAGGCTCGGCGCGGCGGCAGGGCCTGCAACGAGAGCTCGCTCGACGCCTGCGTCGCCTCCAGGCCCTCGCTGGGCCCCGGTGAGGCACCGCAAGCACAGCCGCCCCCCGCCGACTCCCTGCCGGGCGACCCCGCCGTGTCGAACCCGAGCTCGACGCGCCCGCCGAAGCAGGCCGACAGCAGCAGGGCCAGCCCGCCCGATGATACCCGGCCAGCCGACCGCACCAGACGCGCCCGCGTCAGCGGATGGTCACTTCCGAGGTGCACCCGAACATCAGCTCGAGCCGGAGCTGCGGGTCCGACTGGACGAGGGCGCAGCTGTCCGGGCAGAGCGAGACGCGCTGGGTCGCTTCGTCGATGTACCACCCTTGATCGCAGTTCGAGTCCGCAGACTTGAGGATCTGGATGGGCTCGGCGTTGCCGGGCCAGACGAACATGTTGATCGCCATCGGGTCGAGCTCCTGACCCGCCGGAGGTGGAGGCACCGAGTAGTCGCAGCTGACCACCTTGCTCGCGATGGTGTCGAGCGCGCCGCGGAGCGCCTCGGTGAAGTCCGCGGCCTGGGTCATGTCGAAGTGGCAGTACGGCTCGCCGTCGTGCGAGCAGTTGCCCGAGGAGGTCCCGCCGACCTCGGCGGCCTGCGAGAGCCACCACCGGTTGTCGAGCCCGGTGTCCATGTGCTCCTCGCTCCCCGGCGAGCCCAGCACGAAGGTCTTGATGTTGTACTCGCTGTAGGCATGGGCGATCTCGTCGATCACCGGCTGCTCGTAGCCCGTTCCGGCGCGGCACTGGCCCGGTTCGCACCCGAGGGTCAGCGTGGGGGTGCCGTCGGTCATCAGGAGGATGTACTTCTGCCCGACGACGCTGGACGCGGCCGCGTAGGCCTCGACCGCCACCATGTAGGCGTCGTGCGTCGGAGTGCAGGTTTCCGTCTCGATGTCGTTCATGCCATCGATGACGGTCTGCCGGAACCCGGCGTTGCCGAGAACGCCCGGCAGGATCACCTCGTCCACGTTGACGCAGCGCTCGTGGCCACCGGGCACCCCGTCGACGACCTTGTTGGGGTAGCCGAGCAGACCCAGGGCGGTGGAGTCCGGGAGGTTGTTCACCGTGTTGATGATGGCGTCGCGGGTCACCACCCACTTGGACTGAGAGCCGGTCCCGTTCGCGGTCGCGTCCATCGACGAGCTTGCGTCCACGACGAAGAAAAGGCTCGAGCCCAGGGGCTCGGGCTCGGCCGCCCAACCCGTGCAGGTCGAGTCGCGCAGGGCCTCCACCTCGGCCTCGGTCACGGCCTTCGCCCCACCGACGAAGGCGTCCGCCTCGAGCGGGTCGGCCACGCCGTCGCCGTTCACGTCGCGGATCTCGCCGTTGTTCGGGCCCGTGATGGGTCCGGTGCCCTGGGGATCGCCCTCCTCAGCGCCCTCCTCGGCGCAGCTCACGACGATGAAGAGGCCTACCATCGAGCCTGCCACCAGAGTCACGCCACGCCTTGCCATAGTCATCCTCCCGGACGTCGCCGTCTCCGGAGCCTGAGGTCCTTCTGGACGACCCTCGATGGTCGTCAGGCTCCCGGGGACTTGGTCATTGTCGATCGCGTTGGCCCTTTGGCCTAGAGTCCAGTCTCACACCCGGGGCGCCCCTTGCAGCTCACCCCGTCGGTCCGACGCACACTGTACCACGTCTGTCGTCCGTGACAGCGCCGACGAGGCGGTCGATGCGCAGTAAATCGACGGTGCGGCGTCGCGCTGGGCTTCTCCATGGAAAGTCGCCCCGCGAAACCGACCCCTTCGAGTGGCGCCAACGGCCTGACCCGGGCGCCGGCGAATGTGGGCCACTGTAGGCGCCGCAGCCGCCGCGGAGGCGGCGGAGGGGCGTCCGTGGTTCCGATCTCGGCTATCGTCCGCGGCGTGACCCCCTCCCCTCCCTGCCGGCTCGGCATCGGGCTGCTCCTCTTGCTCGCGGGCCTCGTCCCCTCTTGCGACGACAAGGATCACGGCTGCGAGCCGGGCGTGCCCTGCCCCTGCGGCGGCGGCAATGCGTGCGTGCTCGACTGCCGCGACACGGAGCACTGCATCCCGATCTGCTCGAGCGCGCGCCTCTGCGATGTCCGCTGCGGCGAGGGGTGCGCGTACGACTGCTCGAACATCTCGGATTGCCGCGTCGGCACCGGACCGGATAGCACGGTTCGCTGCGCGTCCGTGTCCACCTGCACCGCGACCGTCGCCGCGCGGAGCACCGTCGATTGCTCCAACCTGTCCCTCTGCCGTGTCGCCTGCACCGCCGATTGCGAGGTACGCTGTCCCGGCGTGGGGGACTGCGACGTCGCCTGTGCCGAGCAGGGGGCCGCGACCGACTGCGGCGACGGGCGCTGGGTCTGCGACCGACCCTGCTGAGCGAGCCGCCGAGCCGCTGCCCGGCGGTCGCGCCGGACGGGGCTCAATCGCCGACCACGGGCGCCTCCCCCGAGGCCGCGAGGCCGAGGAAACGGGCCATGTCCGCGTTCGCGCTGGCCACGTCGAAGACCACGAAATGCCCGTCGCGCCCAGCGGGAGGCTGGTACTGCCGGAGCAGCGCCGTAATACTCTCCTCGCCGACGACGACGTTGCCCGAAGCCGGCACCGTCAGCAGCGTGAGCCCGAGATCGTCCGGCGTCTCCACGGACGCTTCGGGCTCCGCCTCGTCGAGGCCCGCCGCCACGGCAAAGATGGCCAGGGTCGCGGGGGGGCTGAAGGTGTCTCCGAGCCCGTACGGCTGTAGGACGTGCTTCGGGGCCTGCCCCTCGGGCGGATCCTCGGTGAGGAGCCGGGCGAAGTTGAGGGGGTCGGCGGGGTCGATCCACTGACCGATGAGGGTGAGCCCCGGGTGCGAGGCGCCGCCCGCGAGGCGGACGGCCCCGCCCTCAACGACGGGATCACCGAGCAGGTACGGGACGATCCCGGCGATGTCGACGGGGCTGGTCTTGGCGAGGAGCGCGTCCTTGATCGAGGCGCCGTTGCCGCTCAGCACCGCGGCTGGGATCGCGGGCATGAAGGGCAGCGCGAGGCTTCCCTCCGTCGCCCCCTGGGAGTGCCCGAAGAAGACGATCCTCGCCGGATCGATCCGGATCGCCTCCCCGCCCGACGTCGCCGCGTCGACGTCGAGCGCGGCCGCGAAGCGGGCGAGGGAGAGCTGATCCGCCGCCCCCTGCAGGGGATTGCCGCGCGCGGCGTCCGGATTCAGGAAATTGTAGAACAGGTTCTCCGGGGAGTCCGCGGAGCTGCCCCGGCGCGGTCCGTGCGCCACCTGATCGATCCCGAGCACGGCGAAGCGCACGGGGCCCGCGCCGGTGGCAGCCGCCGAGAGAGTCCCGGCGATGGCGTCGCCGGCATGCGTGCGGAAGGAGCCGCCCGTCCCGTGGGCGTGGATCACGAGGGGCCACCCCGCGGCGGGCATCGCCCTGGTGGGGACGGTGAGGGACAGGCAGACCGGCTCGGTGGAGACTGGCTCGGCGACGATCGCTCCCCCCGCGTCGAGGTAGGGCGGCTCCCCCTGCTGGAAGATCGGGAGCGACACCAGGGCGTGGTACTCGTCGTAGCCGGCGGTGCCGGAGCCGCAGGCGCGCTCCCCCTCCGCCTGGGGACAAGGGCTCGGCTCCCCGTCCCCGCACCGCACCCAGTCGGTGGCGACGGGGACCGGGGCGTCGGCGACCGCGGCGGCCAGCGCCTGCATCGGGGCCAGCACGTCGTCCACGGTGATCACGGTCGCCGTGAGGATCCGGGCGGCGACCGGCGCGGGGACCGGACTCGGGAGCGCTTCGGCCCACCACGCCGGCGGGCTCGCGATGAGGTCACGCAGCGGCCGGAAGCGCTGCCACGCGGCCGCGAGGGCCGCGTCGGCGGGAGCGGCGGGCGCCAGCATGGCGGCGAACTGCGGCGACCGCTCGATGTCCGAGCCGTCCGCGGCCTTGCCGTCGTCGCTCAACCAGACCGCGTAGGTGTGGCCCGGGAGCAGCGGGAAGCCCGCGGGGCGCCGCACCGTGAAGGAGTCGGCGCAGACCGCGTTCGAACGAGTCGGGAAGTACTGCCAGCTCAGCCCGGCGATGGCGCCGTACTCGGGCGCGCCGGCCGTCACGTCGGTCCAGTGCACCGGGAAGGGATCGCCCCGGAACGTGTCCGGGTCGATGGGCCCCGAGAAGCGAAAGATCACCGTCGGGTTCGTGCCCCAGCCGGCAGCGTGCGCCTCGAGGGCGTCGACGTAGCGCGCGAGCGGATCGAAGCCGAAGAGCGACGCGCCCGGCGTAGGGAAGCCCTCGAGATCGGGGTGACCGTCCACCAACCGGACATCGTTCGGGAACGGCAGCGCGAAGAAATCGGAGGCGGCCCCGCCCTCCACGCCGGGGACCTCGAAGAGCGCGCGGACGGGCTCTCCCTCCGCGACTGGATCGGCGCAGTCCGCCGCCTCGAAGGCGGGGACGCCGAACACGGGGATCCCGGGCACCGACGGGGCGCAGGCGCCGTCCACGCAGCTCAGCCCCGCGAAGCAGTCCGCGGGCGTGGCGCACGCGCCGCCCACGTCGGTCATCCCCTCCGGCGTGCACGACAGCGACATCCCGACCAGGGCGCAGCGCAGCCCGTCGCCGCAGTCGGCGTCGACCTGGCAGGCGTCACCGCTCCCCGCCGATCCCGCGGGCACGCAGGTCGCGCCCACGCACTGCGCTTCGCCCGCGCACTCCGCCGAGAGCACACAGGGCCCCCCCAGGGCGGTCGTGCCGGCCGGCACGCACTCGTCGGAGGTGCACTCGAGGCCGAAGCGGCAGTCGCCGTCCGCCGCACAGAGCTCCCCGACGCCGGAGCCCCCGGCCAATGGGGGCTCGCCGCCGGCACCCCCGCTGCCCGGCTGCGCCTCGCCGCCGGCACCCCCGCTGCCCGGCTGCGCCTCGCCGCCGGCGCCCCCGCTGCCCGGCTGCACCTCGCCACCCTCGCCGCCCTCGCCGCCAGTGACTGGTGGCGCGCCGGAGCCCCCCGTCGGCGGCTCGGCCCCGGCCGTCCCATCCCCACCACCGGTCACGTCGCCCCCCTCAGCGAAGGCTCCCCCCTCCGACGGGGCGCCGCCGGCGGGGAGGCCACCGTACGCGCCCGCGGAACCGTCGGACGTCGTGATGGCCGTACCGCTTTCGCAGGCGGACACGCCGCAGAGGAGGATCGCGAGCGCCACCGCGCCACCGAGTCGCATCGTCGCCGTCATTGCACCCCAGCCTCCCGCCCCGGGGTTCTCTGCCGCCGGGCCGTGCCACGGAACCTAGCGGATCCCTCGGAAAGGTCCAGGCGACGCGCCCGCGTACCGGTGGCGGTGGCCGAACGGGTCGGCCGGCTCCGCTCGCGCCCTGCGTCCGCAGCTCAGTCGTAGCGCAGGAGCGACACCACCGGCGTCGGCGCCAGGCGGGCGCGGCCGCCGAGGAAGCCCAGCTCGATCACGAAGGCGTGTGCGAAGACGCTCGCCCCCTGCCGCTCGACGAGCGCGGTCGCGCCCGCCGCGGTGCCGCCGGTCGCGAGCAGGTCGTCCACCACGATCACGCGCGTCCCGGGCCGGAGCGCGTCCCGGTGGAGCTCCAGCTCCGCGGTGCCGTACTCGAGCGAATAGGCGATCCGATCGGTGAGGTACGGGAGCTTGCCGGCCTTGCGCACGGGGACGAAGCGCGCGCTGAGCCGCGCCGCCAGCGCGCCGCCAAAGATGAACCCGCGCGACTCGATGGCGACCACCGCGTCCAGACCGTGGCCGACGAAGCGCTCCGCGAGCGCGTCGATCGCCACCTGCAGGCCGCGCGCGTCACCGACGAGGGGGGTGATGTCCTTGAACAGGATCCCCGGACGAGGGAAATCCGGCACGTCGCGGACCAGGCCGCGGAGGTAGGCGATCGGATCGAGATCGAAGCTGGCCCCCGACGCCGCGGCGCCACGACGACCCCGCCCGGCCAGGTCCACGGCCTCGCGCTCGACGCCCCTCGGCGTGGGGGCGCGCCGGGGCGGCACGTGCTTCGTCGTTGTGTGGGAGCTGCGCTTCCTCGCTGCCATCGGCGTCTCCTATCACGGCTGCCCGCGGCCTTCACCAGCAGTGTATGCTCTCCGGCTCAGTGCTGGGATCGACCCCGGAGATCGACCGCGAGATCGCGCGCGACGTGGAGCGGCACGTGAGGGAGGCCGTGGCGCGGTTCGGCGTGGCCGGGGAGGTGCGCCTGCTGGACGGTTCGGTCTGGCTCGAAACGCCGGGCGGGAGCGTCTCGGCCGACGTCGGAACCCTGATGCGCGACTGGCAGCGGCTCTCCCTCGAGGATCGCCGCTGGGCAGCCACCGGGCTCGCACGCGCGCTGGTCGAGCGCCGGCGGGCGCTGGGGCTGGTGGCCGCGGGCCGGCGCCCGTCCCTGTTGCTCCCGATGGCGATCCTGCTCGGCGTGGCCGGCGTCCTGCTCGGCGCGGCCTTCGCCTACCCGCTCTTGTTCCCGTCGGCGGCCCCCTCGGCGACGGGGCCGTCGGTCGACCCCGACGACGACCGCCGGGCGCGCGCCCGCCGCGTCTGCTCGGCGACGCGGGCCCGGATCTCGCGGGGGGCCACCGCGGGGCCGACCGACAGCGAGGGCTGGGTCGTCGAGCTCACGCTCCTCCGGCGGACGTCGGCGGTCGCGCTCCTGCACGACCCGGGGCTCAGAGCGCTCCTGGAGCGCCCCGAACCGGACCGCCCCACTCGGGTCGTCTGGTCCGACACCCCGTCGCTCGCCCGGCAGGATCCGGCGACCGGCCCCGTCGTCCTGACCGGAGTGACTCTGCCGGCGCGGGCGACGCCGCGCTGGGACTCCGTCACCCTCACCTTCGCCGGGAGCACCGCGGCGCTCTATTTCCAGCCGGCCGAGCGCGGGGAGTTCTTCGCCCTGGCCACGGCGGCGAGCGAGCGGCTCGGGATCACCTTCGCCGGGCTCTTCGCGCGCTGTGACGGCAGCGTCGAGCGCGACGTCGGGACCTGGTTCCGTGGCCCCACGGGCGCGGGCGCCGCGGCCGGGCTCCTTTACTTCATGGCCACGACGGGCAGCGCGCCCCAGGTGGCCCCGGAGCACCTCGCCCGCGACGATGGCTCCCTCGATCCGACTCGCGTGCTGGACGATCTGCCACCGCTCGGCCGTGACCTCGACCGTGAGCGGCTGCGCTCGCTGCTCGCCGCCAGCGGCGGCATGGTGTCCGGAGCGCCGAGCGGGCCTCTCACCATCACGTTCCCCTTCGAGCGCAGCGACCGGGCCAGCGTCGCCAGCGTCCACTTCGCGCGCTACTTCGGCGTCATCGCGACGCCCTGACGCGCGCCGGAGCCCCGCCCCGGCTCAGGCGCCCTCGACCGGCGGCGGCGCCGACGCCTTCGCCCGGGGGTCGCGCCTCCCTCTCGTCGCCCGAGCCTGCCCCGCGCGTCGATGGAGTTCTCTTTTTTTTGGGGGGGCCCCGCGCGGGAGGTTGCCTCCCGCGCGCCCCGGCGCGCTATCCTGTCCTGCCGTGGCCGCCGATCAGAACGCCGCGCGCCCGCCGCCGCCCCCCCGCCGACCGCCGCCCCCGTCGGCCGTGGCGCGGGCCGCGACGTCGATGACGCAGCCGGAGAAGGACGCCCTGACCTTCCAGGCCCTCGGCCTGCAGCAGGAGCAGGTGCAGGCCCGCATCGTCCACTACCGCGGTGATCTCAAGACCAGCGCCGAGCTCGACGCCATCACGGCGAGCGTGGTCGCCCAAATCCAGGCGATGCAGGCGGCGGTCGCCACCCAGTCGGAGGCGCGCAGGACCCCCGAGGAGATGGAGGACCAGCAGGTCCGGACCCTGGCCTCGCTCCTGTCCCGGATCTTCCAGACCGGGTCGACCTTCGTGACCTCCTCTTTGATGCGCATCGGGCGCCGCATCTCCAAGCACTTCTTCGACAGCGAGCTCCACGAGCGGCCGCGGGGGGAGAAGGAGCGACGGATCCACGATCCCGAGCAGGGCGTCTTCTACGTGTTGCAGCGGCACAAGCTCCGCATGCGCGCCGAGCTTGAGCTCTTCGACTTCGAGACCGAGGCCATCCGCCAGGCGAGTCTGGCCCTGCTGGACCGGACGGAGCGGGAGCTCCGCAGCGCGTACCTGTCGCGGCGGTCACCCGAGCTGCAGCGCGTGATGACGATCTTCACCGACGTCCTCACGGAGTTCCTCACCCGACACGTCCCGCCACGCCTGGAGGCGATGGCACGCGTCACGGTGCATGCCGCCGGCACCGCGCGGCGCCCGAACAGCGTCGGGTACAAGGTCTGGCCCGACGGCTTCCCGGAGTTTCGCACCGAGTGGGAGCGCGTGTTCATGCAGCAGATGGTCAACCACTGCGGCGACGAGATCTTCTCCCGCCTGAGCGCCCAGGGGGGCGATCTGCGCGACGAGACGATCGGTTTTTTCACCGATCCCGAGCTCTTCGCCACCTCCGGGGCGGTGCTCTGCGACGCCCTCTACGACTTCCTCTGCCTCGAAGGCTTCCTCGACCTGCCGGTGGACTGGCGGGTCCAGCGCGGGCGGGGCGGATGAGCGCGCGCGGGCTTCGACCGGGCCTCGAGGGGGGCGCGAGAGCGTGAAGCGCTGGCTGGCGATCGTCGGCGTCCTGCTCGGGATCGGGATGATCGGGTACGCCCTGTTCGCGCGAGCGACGGACGAGGAGCAGATCCAGGCGCAGCTCGCGCGGCTGGCCGCGGCCGTCTCCTTCGCGGAGGCCGGCAACCCACCGGCTCGAGCCCTGCACCTGCGCGGCGAGTTCGCGGACATCTTCACCCCCGAGGCGGAGGTGACCGTCGCGGAGCTGGGCATCCGGCAGCGGGGCCGGGACAACCTGGTCGCGACGACCCTGCAGGCGTCGAGTCTGGCGCGCCGGCTGGAGGTGGAGTTCACGTCAGAGAGGATCGTGGTCGCGGAGGACCGCGCGACGGCCACCGCCGCGACCACCGCCCTCTTCGCCGCGGTGCGGCGGGGGGGCGAGCCCGACGCCGGCGAGCGCGAGGTCCGCGTCAGCCTCGAGAAGGGCTCCGACCGCACTTGGCGCGTCGCCTCCGCTCGCATCTTCGGCCCCGACGAGGAGCCCGAAGCAGAGGCGACGAACGCCGAGGAGTAGGTCGCGCCCGGCGCCCCACCGCGCTGCCGACCCCGATCCGTCCCCACCGGTGGGGCCCGGCCTTCACTGCCGATCGCGATCGTCCCCGAGCTCGACGGCGACCGCGACCACGGCGGCGTTCGCGCCGAGCGGGCTGAGCGGACTCCACGGCGGCGACACGGCGCCGAGCTTGGTGCTGTTGTCGATGACGACGTAGTAACGGCCCTGACCGAGCTTGATGCGCTGGCGCAGCTCGGGCCCCGCCGGCACCGCGAACGACGCCACGGGCGCGACCGGCGGCGGGGCCAGCGCGGCCCCGAGCTGGAGCCCCTCCCGCCAGGGATCCGCGGAGGTCTGCGGGAGCACGAGCACCTCGACGCCGGGTCCCGAGAGCACCCGGAGCCGCAAGAAGAGCGACTGGTCGTGCTTGACGACGGCGAAGGGCCCGACCAGATCCACCTGCTGGACGCGCACCTCGGTGGTTTCGTTCGCGTAGACGAGGCGCCGGCCCACGGTGGTGTCGAAGGGACGGACCGGGACCTGCGGCGGGTAGAGGATCCCGAGGGAGAAGTCGTCGCCGCGCCGGGGGTGGTGGATCACCGTGAAGCCCTGCGCGAGCTGCCCGGCCCCGAGCTGCTGACCGAAGGTCCCGGCGACGTAGCCGAGCGGCGTCTCGTGGGCCGCCCAGCTCACCGCCTTGTTCTCCACGCCGCCGAGCTGGAAGTTCGGCTCGCTCACCAGCCGCGAGAAGCGCCCCCAGACGTAGGTGGTCCGAGCTTTGGCCGACTTCCAGTCCATCGCGTACTCGACCGACGCGTCCGCGCTGAACCCGACGCGACCAGCCACCGGAGTCCAAGCGTAGCCAGTCCCGCCAAAATGCAGGACCACGGTGCGCGTCGACGGGTTGATCTGGTGCGAGCAGCGGGACGGGAAGAAGCGGCCCACCGTGTTCCCGTTCGGGGTGAGGGAGAGCGGGACGCCGCGGGACAGGAGCTCGGGGCACATCTGCGGCACGCCGTAGGCGCTGAAGAGGCGCCAGCGCAGGCCGTCACCCGCCATCGACTTCACGCAGCTGGCCCCCAGGCACAGCGGAGCGAGGCAGAGCAGCGCGAGGCCGCGCCAGAGCCCGGAGCGGGGCAGCGACGACCGGAGAGCGGGCGCGGTTCCCATGACGAGGGGTGGAGCGTAGGAGAACCGCCCTGCGGACGCAACGCACCCGGCGGTGGCGCCTCAGAGCATCCGCTGCGCGTGGGCGAGCACCAGCAGGTGCACCGCGAGATCCGTCGCGCCCGCGTTGGAGCGCCGGGTGACGCCGCCCAGGGCGTTGCCGGACACGCGGACGTCGGGATCGCGCCGGCGCTCGCGCACGAAGCGGTCGTCGTACAGCGCGCGGGGCGCCCGTTCGGCGAGCGTGGTCACCAGCGCCCGAAAGCACTCCACCGTCGTCCGCCCGCGACGATCGCCGAGCCCCTCGTAGCGCAGGTCGTGCTCGCGGAGGAGCCACGGTCGCGGGGCACCCGCCACGTAGACGTAGGCGACCTCCTCGCGTCCCTCCCGCTGCTGGTGGCTCTCGGTCGTCACCCGCTTGGTGAGCGCCAGCCCGCCCGTCATCACCGCGCGGCCCACCGAAACCTGCCGCTTCGTCGTCTGCGCGTGGGAGTCCTCCTCGGTCACTTGCACGGCGCGCACCACGGCTGCCAGCGCCGAGAACGGCACCTCCTGCCGCCCCGCCTGGGGGTCGAGCAGGGTCAGCGCCTCCGCCCCGAGCTCGAAGCCGCGCCACCGCGGCAGCGCCTCGGAGTCGGGGGCGGCGCCAACGTCGCACGCCACCGCGCCGTGGCCCTCGCCCCGCAGCCAGCCGAGCAGGCGCCGCGCCCGCTCGAGCTCGGTCGTGCGTTCGACCACCGCGGGCAGCGCCCCCGCTACGCGGAGCCTCAGATCGTAGACGGACACCCCGAGCTCGGGCGCGAGGCGGCCGAGCGCCGGTTCGACCGCCGAGCCCCAGCGGCTGACGGCGACCGCGTACCCGCTCGGAGCTCCCGGGGCCACCATCTGCGCTGCAGGCTAGCGCGCCCGCCCCGGCGGTCCCAGCGGCGCCAGGCTCAAGTCGCGCCGGGGTCGGGATCCTCGGGCAGCGGAGGCGGGGGCGACGGCCCGCCGAGGGCGGCGGAAACCAGCTCCGCGGCGAGCGACGGCGCCACGGTGTCCTCGGCCCCGACCGGCTCGACACCGTAGAGCTCACTTTGCTTATAGGCGCCGAGCGCGCGAACCAAGAGCGTCTTGATCGCCGCCGCGGCGGGGATGGCGAGGACGACGCCGAGGAAGCCGAAGAGCTCGCCGAAGCCGAGCAGCGCCAGGATCACCCAGATGGAAGACAGCCCCACCTGCCCCGCCATGATGCGGGGCGTGACCACGAAGCCCTCGGTCCACTGGATGGCCACGTGCACGACCACGACCATCCCCACCTGAAGCCAGGTGGTGCCGCTCAGCCCGCAGGCGAGCAGAGCCGTGCCGAGCGCGACGGCTCCCCCCACGTAGGGGATGAAGGAGGCAGCACCGGCCAGCATGCCGATCGCCACCGCCAGCGGCACGCCGACCGCGGAGTAGGCCACCGAGTATGCCACCGCCAGGAGCGCCATCACGACCAGCTGGCCGCGGATGAAATGCGCGACGACGACGTCGATGTCGCGGGCGATCTCCTGGACCAGGCGCCGGTGCCGCCAGGGGACCAGCTCCAGCGCCGCGGCGCACATCCGATCGAAGTCGTACAGGACGTAGAACGTCAGCACGGGGATCAGGAACACGGTGACGACCACGCCCAGCACCGACGCCGTGCTCGACGCCACCCAGCCCGCAAACCCGCCGGCGGCGACGGTGGCGCGCTGCGAGAGGCCACCGATTTGGTCCCCGAGCTGGGCCTGCAGCTCCTTGAAGGTGGTCGGGAACACGATCTCCTGGGCGACGAGCCAGGGCTCCAGCCGCTGCCAGGTGGCGTCGAAGCGCTGCGGCAGCTGCCGGAAGAAGTCGGCGGCCTCCCGCACCGCCTTGGGCACGACGAGGAGCGCCACTGCCGTCAGCGCGAGCAGGAAGGCCCCGAGCAGCACGGCGACGGCGATGCCGCGGGGGATGCGCCATCGCTCCATCCGATCGACGACCGGATCGAGCAGGTAGGCGAGCAGCACCGCGATGAGCAGCGGTGTCAGCACCGCCCGCAGCAGGTAGATCCCGTAGCCTGCCACCGCGACCCCGGCGACCACCAGGAGCCAGCGAGGCAACCACGGACGAGCGGAATCGCCGGACGGCATGTCCGGTCACTTCTACCACAGCCCAGCGCGTGCTTCGCCGCATCACGGCGCGGCGGCGTAGGCCGCCTCCGCCCCCGTCAGGTCGCCGAGGCACTCGAGCGCCTCGCCGAGCCACCGGTGCGCGGCGCCCTCCGTGGGGTCGAGCCCGAGCGCAAGAGCGGCGCTGACCCTGGCGGCGCGGCAGTCGCCGAGCGCGAGCTCCGCCCGCGCGAGCAGCGCGTGGGCCTCCGCCCTCGCCGGGTCCCGGCCCACCGGCGCGACGAGGAGCGCGCGGGCGCCGATGGGGTCGCCCGCGCCGAGCCGCGCCTCGGCGAGCCCGAGCCGCGCGCCCTCGGCGTCGGGGTCGAGGGCGAGCGCCGTCTCGAAGTGCCCCGCCGCCACGCCGGGCTCTCCCGCGTCGAGCGAGAGCGCGCCGAGGTTACCGTGCACCAGCGGCGCGTCCCAGGCCCGACGCCGCAGCTGCTCCAGCGCCGCCACGGCGCCGGCAGCGTCCCCGGTGGCCCGGAGCGCCAACGCGAGGTGCAACGCGATGCGAAAGTCCCGCGGCGCCTGGGCGTGCGCCCGCGCGAGCAGGTCGAGCGCCGCCTCCGGGTGCCCCAGCGTGCCGAGCTGGGTGCCCGCCTCGTAGAGGACGGCGGGCTCGTCCGGGTACCGCGCCGCCAGGGCCTGGTAGTACGGCAGCGTCGTCTCGCGCTGCTCCGCGTAGAGGGCCAGCCGAACGCTGTCCGGGGCGAGCTCGAGCGCCCGATCGAGCTGACCCGCGCGCACGAGCTGCTCGGCCCGCGCCGCTTGCTCGCAGCGCGAGACGAAGCCGTCCTCGGGGGCCGTCACCCCGCGGGGCGGGCAGGCCCGGTCGAGCGCCGCCGCGCTCGCGACGACGAGCGGCGGGCGGGGGCCGCTCGCGCCCAGCAGCAGCCGCGGCGTCATGCGCCGCCCGCGCGACCACGCGGTGGTGTAGGCCACCAGGGGGTGGTCGTCCGTCTGGAGCGGGACGCCGCGGGTGTACTGCTCGATCTCGGCCGGTCCTCCCACGTAGGCGGCGAGGATCTCGCTCGGCTCGGCGAGCCCGTAGGGCGCGAGGGAGGCCCGCACCCTTGGCGCCGAGAGGCGCCGCGTGAGCCGCTCGAGGTCGATCTCGAGCGGCCCGTCGCGCCGCGCCACCAGCTTCGCGTAGCCGACCTGCCCGTAGGTCTCGAAGCCGACGTTCGCCCAGAGCGTGGCGAAGGGCAGCTCCGCGAGGAACGTCCGCGCGATGATGCGGAACTCCCGCTCGGACAGCCCGTGCAGCGGGACCCACTGCACGACGATGCCGCCCGGGGCGAGGCGCTCGCGCACGAGCGCGTAGAACTCTCGCGTGTAGAGGACCCACGAGTCGACGGCCTTCGGGTGGGTGGAGTCGATGATGGCAAGGTCGTAGGTGGCGGGCGCGTCGAGCAGGAAATGCCGCCCGTCGTCGATGAAGAGGCGCAAGACCGGGTCCGAGAGCACGCCCCCGTTCTCCAGCGCGAAGTGGCGGGCGCCCCGCTCGACGGCCGCCGAGAGGTCGACGACGTCGAGGCGCTCGAGGGGGTGCGTCGCCGCCGCCCCCGCGGACAGCCCGGCGCCGAGGCAGATCATGACCGCGCGCCGCGGCGCCGGGTGGAGCAAGGGTCCGAGGTGGCCGAGCAGCGCGAAGCTCTGGTCGTGGACCAGTCGGGTCGTCACCTCGTTGACCGCGTTGATGACGAGCTGCTTCTCGCCGTTGATCTGGTTCTGGATGACGGAGACGGTGGCCGTCCGTCCCTCCTCGTAATGGAGCAGCGTCTGGTGGCGGGCGCCGACCGCCGCGAGCAGGAGCCGCCGCGGGAGCGCGGGGGGCAGGCAGAGGAGCGCCACGGTGAGCGCGCCCAGGGGGGCCAGCGCGCCGACCCAGCGCCGGCGGCCCCGTCCGGCGAGCAGCGCCACCGCGCCCCCCCCGGCGGCGCTCAGCACGGCGAACAGGCGGAACGCATCGTGGATCCCGACCAGCTGCCCCAGGGCCGCGGAGGCGCTCACCGCGCCCAGCGCCGAGCCGACCCCGTTGGCGAGCACGACGGCTCCCACGCGACGCCCCGGGTCGTCCCGCCCTCGGGACAAGGCGGCGCACGCCGCGGGCAAGAGCGCCCCCGCGACAATCGCCGGCGGCAGCACGAGCACCGGCGTCAGGACCAGCTCGCGGGCGAGCTCGAGCCACGGCGACGTGGCGAAGCGGCCAGTGCCGTCGAGCCCCAGCGGGTCGCGCCCGTGCGCCACGACGACCGCGACCGTGAGCCCGTAGCCCGTGACGACGCAGAGCCCGAGCAGCGAGGGCAGCGCGGCGAGCACGAGCCGATCCGATACGCGCGAGAGGAGCCGCTGCCCGAAGCCGCCCAGGGACAGGCCGACCAGCACGATGGCGAGCAGGCTCGCGAAGGCGTAGGTGTCGTGCCCGAACACGAAGGTGAGCACGCGGGCCCAGAGCACCTCCCCGCCCAGCATCACGAAGCCCCCGAGGGCCGCGACGCCGAGGATCACCGGCGGAGGCACCGGCGAGGGGTCGTCCCCCAACCTCGCCGCCGGACCGGCGGACGCTGCCGCCTCCGGGCGGGACGCGGCGCGCAGGCGGCGCCGATCGGCGAGCGCCGTCGCGAACGCGAGCAACGCCGCCAGCGCCGAGGCGGCGGCGCCGGCCCGCGACGAGCCGGTAACGCCGATCTGCGCCACCCCGAAGTACCCGGTGAGACAGGCGCCCAGGGCGGCTCCGAGGGTGTTCGCGCCGTAGGTCACGCCCACGCGCCTCCCGAGCTCGGCACTGTCGTGCACGAGGGCGCGGAGGAGCAGCGGGAAGGTGGCGCCCATCGCCAGGCAAGGCACGGTCACGAGCAAGAGCGCCCCCGGATAGCGCCAACCCGGCGGCGCCCCCTGCAGCGAGCCGAGCGCCGCGGGCAGGAAGAGCGCGGTGGCCGCCAGGGACACCTCGAGCAGGGCGTAGAACGCCAGGGGGGAGCGGACGCGCTCGGCGCGGTCCCCGCCGAGCCAGGCGCCGACGGCGAGCCCGAGCATGAACCCCGTGAGCACGAGCGTCGCCGCGTCCGCCGAGTTGCCCAGCGGGACGACCAGGGCTCGCGACCAGCTGAGCTCGTAGGCCAGCGCGGCGCCGCCGGACAGCAGGGCCGCCGCCCACACGGTGCCGGTACGGACCCCGCGCGCCACGGCCGGTGACCCCGTCATGACGCCACGCTGGCCCGCTCCACCACGGCGGCGAGGGCCTCGATCAACCCCGGTGCGGTGCCGAGGGTCGGGACCCGCTCGAGCTCGAGGCCGAGCGATGCGGCCCACGCTCGGGCCTGTATGTCGAGGTCGTAGAGCGTCTCCATTTGCTCGGCGAGGAAGCCCAATGGCGCGAGCAGCACGCGCCGCCGCCCCCGCGCGGCCTCGGCCTCGAGGACGGCGCGTAGATCGGGACCGAGCCACTCCCCCTCCGCACCCCGCGACTGATAGGCGAGCGTGACCTCCCGACCGAGCCCGCGACCGATCGCGGCCGCCGACGCGCGCACCTCGTCCGGGTAGCGGTCCCCCCCGCGCACGACCGCGAGCGGCAGGCTGTGGGCGCTCAGCACCACCGCCTCGGCCTCGGCGAAACCGGGCGCCGCCCGGATCTGGGCCACTTGCGCCGCGACCAGCTCGGGCGCCGAGCCCCAGGGCGCGACGGGCACCAGCGCGATCCCCGCCGCGCTCGCCCGACTCCTCTGCGCGGCGAGCGCAGCGTCGTGGTAGACGGCGACGCTGAAGGGCGCGAGGGGAAGCACGATGACCCGCTCGATCGCGGTGGCCGCGATCTGCTCGAGGACGTCCGCTATCAGGGGGTGCCACAGGCGCATCCCCGAGAAGACCGGCCTGCCGATGCGCTCGCCGAGTAGACGGGCCTGCTCTCGGGTCACGTCGAGCAGGGGCGAGCGCCCGATCGCCTGGTAGCGCCGCCGCGTCTCAGCCAAGAGCTCCGCGGGCGTGGGGCGGCCGCGCCGGATAGAGCGCAGGAAATCCGGGAGCTCGTCCAGTGACGAGACGGTCCCGTGGGCAACGACCAGCACGGCCTCGCGCATGGCGGCCGCGGAGCATAGGTCGAGAGCCCCGGGGCCGTCACCCGCTCGGCGGCGTCCTCGGGCGACGACGCGCGTTCTAGGTCCCGAGGCCCGTCCCGTCTCGCCGACGATCCGGGCACGCCGCGGCCCGGATCTGCTACGGTCAAGATCCCCCCTGCCCCGGCCCGAACCCCTCGAGCCCATGCTCCGCCGACCGAATCCCGTCGAAGCCCTCCTGGCGTTGCCCCGCCTCGAGCTCCCGGAGGAGCGCCGGGCCAGCTTCCGCCAGGCCGTCGCGGCGCTCGGCGCCACCACGCGCATCACCGGGCCGCCCCCGCTCGACGACGTGGACGGGAAGGACCTGGTGCGAGCCGTCGGGGTGGCCCTGGAAGCCGGGCTCTGCGACGAGCTCGACTGGATCACTCCGGGCAAGGCTGCGGTCGCGCTCTTCGAGCTGAGCTCGGCGCTGCCCCCGGGGCGCGAGCGCCGCGAGCTCGGCCGTCGCGTCTTCGCGCGCCTCTACGAAGGCAACGCCGAGACGTTCGCCGCGGTGGCCGCGCGCATGGCGCTCGGCAACGCGCGACCGCTCGAGGCGCCCACCCTTCGCGCCAGGGTCGGGCTCGTGCTGGACATGCCCATCGGATCGTCCATCAACGCCGACCCACTGGCGCTCGCCATCGCCAGTCGGCGGGAGCTCACGACGCAATGGATCGGCGCCGCCTCCACCGGGGCCCTCCCCGCCCGGCGCCTGGCGGCCAAGTTGCTCGAGCACGCCGCCCGAGAGGCGCTCACCATGGCGCAACAGGGGGACCAGCAGCCCCGGCGCGTCCTCGTCGACGGCTTCAACCGGCCGGCGCTGGAGCGACTGCTGGCGGACCGCGAGCCGCTCGTTTGGCGGCACGCCGCGGTCGCGCGCGGTCTGCTGGCGACGCTCGATCCCCGGCTCCAGGGCGAGATCGAGCAGGGACTGGATCCGGGACTCAACCCCACGGCCTGGCGCCGGGCCTCCGTCTCGATCGTGGCGGCGGCCGTCGCGGATCCCGCGGGCGGCCTCAAGCAGTGCCACGGGCTGCTCGACAGCCCCATCGCCCGTCGGGATCCCGGGATCGTCGCCACCATGGTCTGGGGGACCCCGCGGCTGGTCGAGGCCGAGCCCGACGCAGCCGAGTCGCTGCTGGAGCGGCTGGCGACCTGCGGCCGCCCCGACGTCGCGGAGGCCGTCGCCGAGCTCCTGGCGGACGTGGTCAACCCCACCTTCGGCGCCGCGGCGGTGGAGCGGCTTCGCCATGACCTCGGGGCCCGACGCCAGGCCGACGGCCCCGTGCTGCGCGCCCTCTCCGACCAGGCCCTGCGGCAGCTCGAGCGCGCCCGGGACCGCGGCAACGTCCACGATCACATCCGGCAGGCGCTGCAGGCGTTCGAGCTCAGTGGGGCGCGCGAGGCCCACGAGCAGGCGTTGTCTGCCGTGCAGGCGGCGCAGCGGGAGGTGATCGAGATCGCGGCGTGCGATCCCGAGGAGGAGGCCACGCTGCCCGAGCTGTTGACGCGGCTGAGCGACATCGACACCGCCACGCTCGAGTCCAACCGCCTCACCAACCTGCTGCTGCTCGGCCGCCGACCCGGCGACTCCGACACCTCGGTACCGGAGATGGAACGTATCTACGACGGCATCGGCACCTGGGCCCTCGACGCCGAGGAGGCCGTGGACGAGACGGCGGAGTGGACCCAGATCCGCACCGTCGCCCGGCAGCGTCGGCTGCGGACCCTGCTCCACCTCGTGGACCTCGAGACGGCGAGCCACGCCGACGGGGACGCCGGCTCGGCGCGAGTGCGCAAGCGGCTCCGTCGCACCATCGAGGTGCTGTTGCAGCGGCTGGCCAGCGGCCCCGACGGCGCCATCCACCGCATCCTCAGCGCGGCGCTCGCCCGCAGCTGCGACGCCGCGGTCCGCGAGGGGCTCGCCGATCCGAGCGACGTGTTCCTCCTCGTGGCGCACACCCTCAGCGATCACGAGACGATCAGCGCGATGGGCGAGGCCTCCGCCAACCCCGACGTGAGAGGTCCGCTCGTCGCCCTGCACCGCTTCCTCGAGGGATCGACGGCCGACCCGCTGGAGGACGACGCGGCCGGCATGGCCGGGAACGTGCGAACGTCCCTGGCCGACGACAACCCCGCCGACCTCACCCAGCAGGCGCGCTCCGTGCTGGTGCTGAGCCACGCGCTGGGGGCCAGCGGCTCCCACCGCGGCGAGGCCCTGCGCCAGGTCGTCCTCGCGCTCGGCCGCGCCCTCGAGGCGGTGGCCAACGCCCGCGGGCTGAGCGATCTGCAGGAGTCCGCCGGCGCCGGCACCAGCCCGACGGGGGACGTGGAGGCGGCCTGCGACGATCTTCGCCGGCTGGTGTCGGGGGCTCGACGCCGGGTGCTCGGCGCCGAAGCCAGGGCCGACATCGAGGTCGTCGCCGACGTGGCCCCAATCTCGGCGCTGGTCGAGCGCGCGACCAGCGGCATCCCGCCGAACCCGCAGCAGACCGTGATGGCGATGACCGAGCTCGTCGCCGATCTGCCCGCGGGGTTCGCCTCCGCCGTCTGGGCCGTAATGGAGCGGGTTTCGTCGCTCCCCGTCCACGCCGCGGCGGACGTCTTCGCGATCCCGCTCGGCAAGCGCCGCCCCGCGTTGCCGGGGTGGCTGCTGCCCCGCCGGACCATTGGCGCCTTCTACGTCGTCAGGGCGCTCGGCGCTGGCGGCGTCAGCTCGGTCTTCGAGGCCCGACGCTACGAGGAGCGCCACGACAAGCACGCCGAATCCTTCGCCCTCAAGGTGCCCCAGTACGACCCGACGACGGCCCGTCAGCTCTCGGAGCAGGAGTTCATGCAGCTCTTCCGCGACGAGGCGGGCGCACTCCTCTCGCTGCCCCAGCACAGTAACCTCGCGCGCTTCGTCAACTTCGATCTCGCGGCGCGGCCCAAGCCGATCCTGGTCATGGAGCTCATCGGCGGCAGCTCGCTCGACCGCCTGGTTCGGTCCCGCGCGCTGACCCTGACGGCCATCCAGGACCACCTCGACGGGGTGCTCGCGGGGCTCGAGGCGATGCACCGCGTGGGCGTCGGACATCTCGATCTCAAGCCGTCGAACGTGATCCTGCGCGGCGGCGAGGTCCCGGTGCTGGTGGACTTCGGCCTGAGCGGACGTCAGCTCCGCCCCGGCTGCGGCACGCTCGAGTACGTCGCCCCGGAGGTCCTCGGCGTCGTTCCCCGCGGGCATTCCCCATCGCCGCTCGCGGCGGATCTCTACTCGTTCGCCTGCACCGCCTTCGAGCTGCTGACGACCACCCTGCTGTTCGACGGAGACGACGAGATGTCGATCATGGGCCAGCACGTGGCGCACGACGGCTGGCCTCCGAAGCTGGCCGCGCTCGCCGCCAGCCCCGAGCTCGAGGACCTCGCGGTGGTCCTGGCGGCGTGCCTGCGGCGCGATCCGCGCAACCGGCCGGACGTGACGGCGACGCGCCGGGCCCTGCAGTCGTGCCGGAGCCGCCTCGAAACGGCGAGCTGGCCCTTGACGGCGACCGCTGCCGCCGCGACGGGATGAGCGCGTGACCTGGCGACCCTGGTGCGCCGCTCTGGCCGTCGCGGGCCTCACCGCCTGCGGGCGCACGCCGCCCCCCGCCATCGAGCTCGCGCTCGGCGAGGACGGCGGCGCGGTGCGCCAGCTGGTGCCCAAGTCGGCCTGGGCTGAGCACCTGCTCATCCCAGGCTCAAAGAACGAGCTCCGCCTCGTCCTGGCATCCGGTGAGGCGAGCTGCCACGGCTACGTGGCGCCGGGCGCCGACGAGCTGCGGCTGACGGTGACCGTGACGAGCCCCCTGGACCAGCCGATCGGCCCCGGCGTGTACCCCTGGTCCGAGCCCGCGCCCAGCCCGGACGGCGACGCCCCCGCCCCGCGCGCCGCCGTGCCCAAGGTGCTGATCGGCGGGCGAAGCTTCCAGCCCCCGCCCGGCGGCGGCGTGGAGCTACTGCGGGTCGATCCTTCGCCACAGGGGACCGTGACGGGCGTGCTCGGGTTTGCGTTCCCCGGTACGGGGAGCGACCCCGCCAGCAGCATCAAGGGGGCCTTCTCCGCCCGCAGCTGCTCCGCGCAAGGAGCGCCGGCGGCCCGGTGAGCGGCGCCCGAGTGCGGCGGGGCGACCGCGCCCGGGACGGCAGATCCGCCCCACGCCCCCCGCGATGGACCTTCGGGATCCTGGCGGTCGT
Source organism: uncultured Polyangiaceae bacterium (assembly GCA_964404725.1). Taxonomy (GTDB): domain Bacteria; phylum Myxococcota_A; class Polyangia; order Polyangiales; family Polyangiaceae; genus JAFGBI01. The sequence continues at coordinate 18,656 of CAYOLF010000033.1, read as the reverse complement.
CCCGTCCCGTGTTAGGGTCCGGCCGACTCGGTCCGGGGAGAATTCATGGGCTGGCTGGCGAGGATCCTGGGAACCATCAGCGTCCGCGGCAAGATCGTCGGCACCATCGTGGTGGTGTCGTCGGTGGTCCTGGTGCTGGGCGCCTGGGCGGCCTTCGACGCCGTCTCGGCAGCCAAGCAGCGAGGCCGCTACCTCGAGCTCCCCTTCCAGCGCTACAAGGCCCGCCTGGAGGCCGGCGACGACGGGGCCACCGCGGCCGCGCAGCTGTTCGCCGCCGATCCCGGGCTGGTGGCAGCCTTCGCGGCCAACGACCCTGCCCGGGTGCGCGCCGAGGCCCAGCGGCTCGCCAAGCCCCTGGAGGGGGCCCTCGCTCCGGAGCGGGTCATCCTCGGGGACGCGGCCGGCAACACCTTCGAGGTCGGCAATTTCAAGGGGCTGTCCGCCGAGCAGTGGCGCGATTACCGGATGTACAAGGATCTGGTCCGCAGCGGCGCGCTGGCGAGCAACGTCGGCGTCATCGCGCGCAAGCCGTACCTCGTGAGCGGGGCGCCGGTGCGCGACACCGCCGGCCGGATCGTGGGGACGGTCCTCATCGCCGAGCCGCTGGAGAACCTCTTCTGGGACATCGCCAAGGATTCCCACGAACACGTGCCCCAGCAGCACCGGCTCTCCCTGTTCGGAGAGGGTCAGATCCACGCTAGCTCGCTCGACAAGGCCGAGGTGCAGGATCTGCTCCGCGCCTGGGGCGCCCCCGCCGCTGCGCGCGACGGGAGCGCCACGGTCCCGGTCCTGCGCATCGGCGCGCGCAGCTTCGACTTCTGGGCGGAGCCGCTGGTCGGTTACGAGCGGCGCAACCTGAACGAGATCGGAACCCTGCTGCTCGTGACTGAGCGGACCGAGGCGAGCCAGGCCTGGAACGACTACCGCAAGCTCGCCGGCTTCTTCGCCGCGGCCCTGCTGCTGGCGCTCGTTATCGGCTGGCTGCTGGCGGTCGGGATCACGCGGCCGCTGCGCCGCTACATCGTCGCCACCGAGGGGCTCGCCCGCGGGCATGGCGACCTCACCCGCCGCTTCCCGGTGGAGACCCACGACGAGCTCGGCGAGCTCGCGCAGAACCTCAACCGGGTCTTCGCCAAGATCCACACGCTCGCGGCCGGCGTGCAGCGGAGCGCCTTCCAGGTCAACGCCTCGAGCGGCGAGATCTCCGCGGTGAGCAAGCTGATGCTCGACGGCGCCAAGGAGCAGGCCCGGAAGATCTCGGGCTCGACCGCCGCCGCGACCGAGCTCTCGAGCTCCATCCAGCAGGTGGCGGAGAACGCCGCCGAAGCCACCCGCACCGCGCGGCAGAGCGGTGAGGCCGTCCAGCACGCCATCCGGCGCCTGCGGGAGATCCGCCGCGCCGTGGAGGACGCGGCGGGACGGATCGCGGCCCTCGGCGAGAGCGGCAAGCGGATCGGGAACATCGTCGAGGTCATCCGCCAGATCAGCGAGCAGACCAGCATGCTGGCGCTGAACGCCGCGATCGAGGCGGCTCACGCCGGCGAGCACGGCCGCGGCTTCGCCGTCGTGGCCGACGAGGTCAGCTCGTTGGCCAAGCGGACGGGCCAGAGCGCCAAGGACATCGAGGACCTCATCGGCACCATCCGCGACCAGACCGGCGAGGCCGTTCGCGTGATGCAGGACGGAACCCGGGAGGTCGAGGAGGGGACCGGCCTGGTGGAGGCGACGCTGGCCGATCTGCAGTCCCTCGTCAGCGTCATCAACGACACGGCCGCGGCCGTCCAGGAGCAGGCGGTCGCGTCCGACGAGATCGCCCGCAACATGGACGTGGTCCAGCGGATCGCCACCTCCGTCGTCGCCTCCAGCGAGCAAGCCGTCGCCCAGGGTGAGCAACTCCTGACGCTCGCCGAGGGGCTCGCCGACAGCGTCGGCGGCTTCAAGATCGACCCGGAGCGAGTGGCGCTGGACGCGGAAGAGCTGAAGGCGTTGCCTGAGCACCACCCATGAAACGACTCGGATTCAGAGCCTCATTCTGCATCTTTGGCGCCGCGCTGCTCGCCGGCGCTTGCGGGCGTGACGACGATGACCCGGTGCCGCCCCCGATTCCTCCCGAGCTCTCGGTGGCCGAGCTCCGCCCCGTGGGCGGCGCGGCGGCGCAGGTCGGCGACGCCTGCGTGGAGGTCGGCACCGATCCGGACGGCACCCTGGTGGTGGCCCTGGACAACGCCCGCACCACGTCGATCGAGGACTGGCTCCTCAGGCCCCCAGGCACCTGCGGGAGCGTCGCCGCTTGCGGGTTCCTCCGCGCCGTCGCCGCGACCGCCTCGACGGCCGAAACCGTGGAGATCCTCGCCGCGACCGCGGCCGTCCCCCTCCCGCTCGGGCAGCTCCTCGACGGCGAGACCACGGCGCGGGCGGGAGCCGGCGGCGGGAGCGACGAGGGGGCCTCGGTGACCGTCACCATCACGCTCCTGCACAACGACGGGTTCCCGGTGCGCACGGTCGCCGGTGAGCGGGTCGAGGTCTCCTTCACGGTCGACCTCGCTCGGCCCGGCGCCTGCACGGGCTCGCCCGATGCCGGCGAGGGCGGCGCCCCTTCGCAGGGCGGTGCCCCCTCACAGGGAGGTGCGGGCGGCGCGGCGGCGGCGGGCGGCGCGGCCGGCTCCCGCTGACGCGCGGCGTCCCGACGAGAACCCCGCCGGCGCGGGCACCGGTGGGACTCCACGCGGCGAGCGCCTCACGTCCGCGACAAGCCCGCGCGCCGCACCCGCTGCTCGAGATCGTGATAGCGCTGGGTGATGGCCCGCACCAGCGCGCCGGTCCACCCATCCATGCCCAGCCCCTCGTTCATGGTCTGCTGGTCCAGGACGAGCACGTGGACGCGGTCGGTGGCGCGCACGCTGGCCGCCCGGGGCTCGTCGAGGATGAGGGCCATCTCGCCGAAGACGTCGCCGGGTCCCAGCTCGCCGAGCGGCTCCTCACGCCCCTCGACCGTTCGGAAGACCTGGCAGTGGCCCTGCGCGATGATGAACGCGGCGTCGCCCACGTCGCCCTCGTTCAGGATCAAGGTCCCGGCCTCGAAGATCGCCTGCGGCAGGTGCAGACCCCCGTGGAGGAACTGGCGAATGTCCCGCTGCAGCTCGAGCACCGTCTGGTGACGATCGGCCGGGTTCGGCGCGGTCGCGCGGTCGGCGATCGCACCGATGCCCTTCGCCACCCCCAGCTCGACGCCCGTGCTGGCGATGGGAAAGACGCGCCCCTCCTCGGCGAGCGCCAGGTGTCGCCGCACGTCCCGACCGTAGGGCAAGCGCCCGCTGACAATCTCGTAGAGGATCGCCCCGATCCCGAAGACGTCCGAGCGCTCGTCCATCTCCGCCGGATTGCCGCGCGCCTGTTCGGGGGAGAGATAGCCGGGGGTGCCCACGGCCCCCGGCGCCTCCATCTGGGATCTGGACCCGGAGGCGGGGCGGGACTTGGTGAGCCGCGCCAGCCCCCAGTCCATCACGTAGACCTGCCCGAACTCCGCGACCATGATGTTCTCCGGCTTCAGATCGCGGTGAATGACCCCTCGGTGGTGCGCGTAGGCCACCGCGTCGCAGACCTTGAGCAGGATCTCGAGCCCCCCGGAGAGGCGGTCGGGCGTCCCCACCGGGTGGGCGCGCAGCCACCGGTCGAGGTTCTTCCCCTGCACGAGCTTCATCGTGAAGAAGGGCACGCCCGACTCGCTGAACCCGAGCTCATGCACGGGCACGATGTTCGGGTGCTCGAGCTGCCCGGTCATCTGCGCCTCGGCGATGAACCCGCCGCGGTACATCGGCTCGCCCACCAGCTCCTGATCCAGCCGCTTGAGCGCGACGTGGCGGAGCAGGTTGCGGTCCGTGGCCGGGTGCACATGCCCCATCGCCCCGGCGCCGAGCTCGGGATAGACCACGAGGTGCGTGGGCGCCGGGATCCCCTGGGTCCGCATCGTGCGGGGGTCGATGGGCTGGTCGCCAGCGACGGGCACGTTCTCGATGACGAGGACGGGCGGCGGCTCTTCACGCGGTTGGGACATCGGGTGCTCCTCGAATCCCAATCCTTGCATCGAACCGGGCCTGCTCCTCAACACGAGATCCCGTTTCCCGCTCCGAGCGGGGAAAAATAGGGACCCGGGGACGGCGCGCGGTCCCCCCGACGCTACAGCGTCGAAGGCGGCGGCGTCTTCGCGGTGGGGACCGCCGCCGCCGGAGGCGCGGTGACCTCGGCCTGCCCGTCCGGCGCGGGTGGCGCCAGCGCCCCCGCGCTGGGGCGGAGCCCGATGTGGATCTCGGGCTCCGAGCCGTCCACCACGAGCCGCCGCGCGGTGTAACCGTCGTGCTGGATCTCGAAGACACGCTTCTTTCCGGGCGTCACCTCGACCTCGACCCCGGAGTGGCCCACCTTCTTCCCCTTCTCGACGATGCGACCGGTCGGCGGGGTGACCAGGATCCGCACGCGCAGGGTCTCGGGCTCGGCCGCGACGGCCTCGGCGCTCGCGGACGCGCTCGCGACCGGCTCGGGCTCGACCGGCTCGGGCTCGACCGGAGCGGCCTGAGCGGACGGCTCCGCCGAGGCCTGCCCTGGCGGGCTGAGCTCCTGCTTCGCGGGCTCGACCGCGCCGCGTTCCTCCGCTGCCGGGCCTTCGGCGGCCGCTTCCAGCGCCGGTTCGGGCGCGCCGGCCATGGTGAACCAGATCCCCGCCGCGACCGCGAGCGCGGCGGCGGCGGCCACCCCCACGACGCCCCAGCGGGACCGCCGCCCGCCCGGCAGCGCGTCCGGGGGCGCCGAGCTCGGTGCCAGGGAGCCCTCCGGCGGCGCCCCTTGCGCGACGGTCACGCCTCGCGGCGGCGAGGCCGGCTCCGGCGCCAGGGGCGCGCTCTCGCCCGTTGGCTCCGCTGCCGGCGCGAGGGCCGCTACCGGCGCGGAAGCCGCTTCCGGCTCCGCGGCCTCGGGCTCCGGCGCCGGCTCCGCGGCGGCGGCCTCGGGCGGCGCCGGTTCCGCGGTGGCGGCCTCGGGCGGCGCCGGCTCCGCGGCCTCGGGCGGCGCCGCGGCGTTCAGGCCCTCGCTTGCGGCCCCCGCGCTGCCACCGGCCGGCGCCTGGGCGCCCACGGGCACGGTCGGCTCGGTCCTGACCTGGCCCGCATCGTTCCCCTCACGACCGCCCACACCGTCGACTGGCACGACCGCGCCCACCGACAGGGTCGGCTGGGGCCTGACCTTCTCCTGAGCGGCGCCCTCGTCAGGCTCTCCGGCCGTTCCGACCGCCGGCCTGGGGGCGACGGGCACTGCGCTCGGGCGCTCCGGGGCCGGAGCCACCGCGGGGGCGCCGGCGGCTGCGGCCACCTCCGCCGGGGGCCGAGAGGGCCGCTCGACAGGCGCCGGGCGAGTCGAGATCCGGTCTCCGTTCGAAGCGGGGCCGGGCCGCGGCGCGGCCGTCGGCGTCGGCTTCGCGGCGGGCGGAGCGCTGCCGCCGTTCACGGCCGCAGCCGCCACGCTCGGGGTCGTCGGAGCGGCCGGGGCACCGCTCGGCGCCGTGAGCGGCTTTGCTGCCGCTGGGAGCGCGGCGCCGCCAGCCGCTGCCGGAGCGACGCGCCCCGGCGGGATCGACACCGGACGGTTCACCGCCGGCACCCAGGAGGGCCGCCCAGCAGGCGCCGAGGAGGGGCGCGCTGCGGGCGGCGCCGACGACGCCCCCCGCGGTCCGCCCGCGACAGCCGCACCGCTCGGCGACCCCGGGCCGGGCCGCGCCGGCGCCCGAGCGGCCTCGTCGACCTGCCGCGAGGATCCCGGATCCCAGCCGTGATCGAGCTCCGCGGGCGGCGGAGAGGACTTGAATCGGTCCTTCTGGTCCTGATCGTCGCTCATTGGCGTTACTAACCGCTCACCCACGCCCGAGCGCAAGCGGCGCCGCTCCTGTCGGAATTTTCCACTCCAAGGAGCGCATGGGGCGCGCCGCTCCGGCGTCCGGGATCAGGGGTGGATGAAGATCACCGTGCCCTTCAGCGGCAGCAGCACGCCGTGCCAGCCGAGCGGGAGCGCGGGCTCGGTGAAGTAGAACACACGGCGCGCGTCCTCGGGGGTGAGGTTGAGGCAGCCGTGGCTCTTCGGGGTCCCGAAGCGGTCGTGCCAGTAGGCGCCGTGGAGCGCGTAGCCTTCTTGATCGAAGTACTGCACGTAGGGGACGTCCCGGAGCTCGAACTCCTCGCCGACCTCGGACGAAGCCATGGTGGCAGAGACGTGCTTGGTGTGGATGCGGAAGATGCCGCGCTTGGTGGCGGTGGTGTGCTCGGCGTCCTCCAGCCCGGCCTCTCCGCTCGAGATCAACGTGGCAAAGACGGGGCGCGGCCCCTCGTAGAGCACCAACCGCTGCTGCGTCAGGTTGACGTCGATCCAGCGCTCCCCGTTCTTGCCCCAGGCCGGCATCCGTCGCGCGGGCTCGATGTGCGCGGCGTCGCGATCGCTCAGGTACTTGCCGTCGACGGTCTGGTAGTGGAGCTTGCCCCGGAACATCTGCTTCTTTCCGGTGAGCTTGACGGCCGCGAAATAGGGGGCGGCGCCACCGTCAGCGAGGCGGTTCTTGCCCGCATCGTGGAGCCAGTAGCGCGCATCTTTCCGGCGAACCAGCGCGAAGGGGAAGTCGATGTCCCCCTCGGGTCCGATGCGAACGCCGTGGTGCTCGGAGCCCTGGATCGGGCGCAGCCGATCGGTCGGCATCAGGCGAAGATCGGTGGTGACGCCGTAGCGGCGCCCCTCGAACAAGAAGGTTTCGAGGAAGGAGTAGCCCGCGCGAGGCTTCATTCGGTCCACGACGACCGCGTCCCCACGCGGCGCCCGGTACGGGTTGGGCAGGGTCTTGCCCACCGCGACGAAAGCCGGGAGCGGATCGCTCGTGCGCCCCTCCCAGGCCTGGCGGGGATCGGGCGGCACCCCCGGCACGCCGAGCCACACGTGCTGCGCGTAGCCCGCCCCCTCCTCTCCCTCGAGCGCGAGCCACTTCGGCATCCGCTCGGTGAGATCGGGCTCCGCCTCGGCGAGCTCCGCGGCGGTGGGGAGCCGCTGGTAGATCGGTCCAGGTCGGCGCACCGTGCCGTAGATGTACGGGAGCTTCCGGGTCGGATCCGGCGGGTGCTGCTCGACCGCACGCGCGGCGGGGTCGTTGGCGTCGAGCGTCGCCCGGGGTCCCACGCAGACGTACCCCCGCGGCTCGATCGCGTACCAGCCCCCGGGGCACCCATCGTCGCCCTGCGGCTTCACCTCACGCAGCGGGGCCGAGCCACCGAGGCGGAGGTAACCGAGCTTGGCCGCGCCCTTCGCTGGCCGCTCGCGCACGGCCGCGCGCATCGCCCGAGCGTGGACGCGCGGCGACCCCGGGAGCGTCGCGGCGAGCGCGGTCGAGCTCCCGTCAAGCCGCACGGCGGGCGCCGGCGGCGGGGCAGCGCGGGGCGCCGGCGCAGCCGAGGCGCTGCCGGCGGGTTGGGCGGCGGCGCTGGCCGACGCCGTGACTCGGGTCGCAGGCACCTCCCGCGAGCGATCGCACCCCGCGTTCACCGCGCCGACGAGCAGGCCGGCCCCAACGACGGGACCCAGGATGCTCCGGGGAGAGACGCGACCGCGCACGCTCTCGGATCTGGCACGAGGCCCCCGCCGGGATCCAGAAAAGAGCGGGGCGGCGCGGCGGGACGCATCGCGCGACCCCGGCTCGCCGCTCGGCCCCGCTGGCCGCCGGCTCAGAGGAGCGCGCCCACCAGCGCCAGCCACCCGACGCCGAGCAGGGTCGTCGCGAGCGCGAGGGGCAACCCCACGCGCAGGTGCTGCCAGAACCCATAGCCCCCGAGCCCGCGCGCGGCCTCCGCGACGATGATGTTGGCGACCGAGCCGAGCAGGGTGAGGTTGCCGGCGAAGGTCGAGGCCATCGCGAGCAGCTCCCAGCCGAGGCGCGGGTCGGGCAGGGTCGCCATCTGGTCACGCACGACCAGGATGAAGGGGACGTTCGACACCAGGTTCGACCCCACCAGGAAGATCATCGCGAGCCGGAGCGAGTCGCCGACCCCCCCGGTCGCCTCGGGCCCGACCAGCGGGAACCGCGCGAAGAGCGCCGCGGGCGCGCCGCTCCGCGTGAAGCCCTCCACCACCACGAAGAGTCCGGCGAAGAAGAGCAGCACCGACCAGTCGATGCGGGGCCAGAGCTCGCGCGTGTCCCGGCGGTGGATCAGCATCAGGACCACGAACCCCGCCGCCGCCGTCCAGGCGAGGTCCCCGCCGAACAGATAGGCGACCACGCTCGCCGCGACGACCCCGAGCGTCGCCTTGGCGAGGCGCGACAGCGCCGCCGGGGCCTCGGGGGGGCGCAGCGCCGCCCCCGCGAGCTCGCGCCGGAACCACCGCGCGAGCAGGAGCTGGTTGACGGCGAGCGCGGCGACGGCGACCGGGCCCATGAGGGCCAGGTGCCCCCGGTAGGTGAGCCCGCCCAGCGTGCCGCAGAGCATGTTCTGGGGGTTGCCCACCAGGGTGGCGACGCTCCCCGTGTTCGACGCCGTGGCGAGCGCGAGCAGGAACGGCAGCGGCGGCAGGCGGTGCCGCTCGATCAGCCGCACGACGAGCGGGGCGCCGAGGACGCACACGGCGTCGTTGGTGACCAGCGCAGCCAGGATCCCCGCGCCCCACACGATGAGGGCGAGCAGGCGCGATGGGGTCCGCGCCAGGGCGACCAGGCGCTGCTCCATGCCGTCGAAGAAGCCATCGAGCGCGAGGAACGCGCCCATCCCCATCACCCCGAACAGGAGCAGCAGCGTCCCCGCATCCACCGCCCCGAGCGCCTCGCTCGGCGACAGCACGCCGACGACCACGCTCGCCACGGCTCCCAGCAGCGCCGCCGCCGGGCGATCGAGGTTGAGCACCCGCAGCCGGCGCGCCGAGATGAGCGCGTAGGTGAGCGCGAAGACGACGATCCCGGTGACGTTCACGGAGGGGCCCCGGCCGAGCGGAGCGGACGGATAGCACGGATCCGGCCGCGGGCCGCGTCCCTGTAGCGGCGCCGTCCCCCGGCGCGCGGCCGATGATATAGAGTCCCCCGCGCCATGCTCGAGCTCTGGGCAACGCTGGGGATCGTGATTCCGCTGCTGGCGGACGCGACCGAGCTTCGCCCGGGGCAGGTCGAGCTCTCGGGACCCCGCTTCCACGCGCTCACCGCGGAGCCGGAGCGCCCCCCGCGCCACGCCTGGGCCCGCTCCCGTGAGCTCGACCTCACCGTCGAGCCCGAGGGCCTGCGGATCCACGGACGCTGGACCCTCCACGCCGAGCGCGCGACCTATTTCGCCGGTGATCTCCTGCCGATCCGCGCGCACCTCCTGCGCGCGACCTGGAACGGCAAGCCCGCGGGGCTCTGGCGCGGCGAGCGGGGTCCGGTCGTCGTCGGCTGGGTCGAGGAGCCGGTGACGCTCGAGGTCGACGCCTTCCTCCCCGGCGCGAGCGACTCGGCGGAGCTCGAGCTGCTCGAGGCCGTGGCGGGGACCGTCCGGGTTCACTCGCCGACGCCGCTGCGGGTCACGGCGTCCGACGGCAGCGTGGTCCTGCGCGACGGGGACCGCTTCGTCACCGGCGCCGGCGCGCTCCGCCTGGCAGCCCCGGTCGCGGGCGCGGTGGACAGCGACACCGTCGCCTTCGCCACCGCGGGGATCGGCCTCACCGTCGACGACGCCGCCGTCGAGACCCGGGCGCGGGTGATCTTCACCGTCCGTCGCGGGGCGCTCGCGCGCCTCACGCTCCAGGCGACGGGTTTCGGCTCGGATCTCGACGTCACCGGCCCCAACGTCGCCTCCTTCGCGCGCCGCGGCGACGAGCTCGCCATCGAGCTCCGGGCCCCCGTCACCACGACCACCACCCTCGAGCTCACGGCCACGACGCCGATCCCGAGCGGCGCTGAGAGCGCGCTCCCGCTGCCGGGCCTCGCGTCCGCCGACGCCTTCCGGTTCGAGTCCGCGCTCACCCTCGCCCGAACCGGGGAGGTCGACGCCGTGCCGAACCTCACGGGAGGCGCTCCCCTCGCCGTCCAGGCGCTGCCCGAGTGGGCGAGCGGGCTCGTCACCGGCACCCCCACGGCGGCTTTCCGGCTCAACGACGGCGGCGCCGCGGGTAGGCTCGACTGCTTCCGCTTCGTGCCGGTGCCGGCCCCGCCGGTGCGGGTCGAGATCGCCGACCTCCGCTACGTCACCGCCGCCGACGGCGCGACCCTGCTCCGGGCCCGCTACGAGGTGACCAACGAGCGCGCCGCCGTGCTCGAGGTGCGCCCCCCTCGGGGCGCTCAGCCCGTCGGCGCCTGGGTCGCCGGCCGCGAGGTCCCGCTCGGCGTCGTGGGCAACCGGCTCCGGATCCCGCTCAAGCGTTCGGTCGAGACCGCCGACGGGCTGCTCACCTTCCCGGTGGTGCTCGTGCTGGCAGCGCCCGGCGAGCGCTGGAGCCGCCGGGAGGAGCGGGACCTGCCGCTCCCGGTCGTCGCCGCGCCCGTCTCCGTCACCCAGATCACCGTCGGTCTACCGCGCGGCTACCGCTCGTTGCTCGAGCCCGGCGAGCGCGCGGTGGTGCACCGCTTCACGCGCTCGGAGGAGGTCGGCTTCGGGCTCGCCGACGACGCGGCCCTCGCCCAGGCCGACGCCCTCTACGCGGACGCCCTCGATGCGTGGAACCGCAACGACTTCTCGCGCGCCGAGCAGCGCCTGAGCGAGCTCGACGCGCTCGGAGCCGCCAGCACGAACCAGTACGGCCTCGCGAGCAACCTCGCGCTGCTGCGGCCGCCAACGACGCCCGAGCCCGCCGGGTCGCCGGGGAGCAAGGCCTTGGGGCCTGCGAAGAAGTCGGGGACGGAGAAGCCGTCCCCGGCGCCGCCGGCGGACGCGCAGAGCCGCCGGATCCGCGCCCAGGCCCGCGCCCGCGCCACGGACCACAAGACCAAGCAGCGCGCCGCCCAGGAGCGCGCGCGGGTCCTCCGCGACCAGGGTGAGTACGACGCCGCCGCCGCGGAGTACGAGCAGGCGCTCGAGGCAACCGAGCAACTCTATCAGCTCGACGAGGACGAGTCGGCGAGCAACGCCCACGTCGCCGCCGAGCTCGAGGGGGAGCTCGAGGCCGTGCAGGCCGCCAAGGCGCAGCGCCAGGAGCTGGAGTCGGCGGCGAAGACCAAGCTCTGGAGCGGCGGCCCCTTCGGCGGCGGGTTCACCCCCGCGCCCGCCGCCGCCGCGCCCCCCCTCGCCCCCGCGGCGAGCATCCCGCTGCCCAACGCCGGCGAGGCCGTGCGCTACGAGCTGTTGCTGCTCGAGCCCGGCGCCGAGCGCTCCGTCCACCTCGTCGCGCGGCGCCGCCGCGACGCGCGCGCCCGCTAGCCTAGCCACCCGGCCCCGTTCATCGTCCGAGAGGAACCCGAACCATGAAGCCCCACGCTGCCGCCCCAGCCCTCTTGCTCGCCCTGCTCCCGCTCGCCCTGCCCGCCCAGGCGCAGGAAACCGAGCGCGTGGTGCTGGAGCTGGATCGCTACCTGCAGATGTACGAGAAGAACCGCGCGGACAAGCCCGAGGAGCCCCCGCGCGACCACGCGGTGTCCTCGGCGCGCTACCGCGGCGAGGTGCTCTTCGACGAGGGCAAGCCCTACGCGGCGCGCTTCACCGCGACGCTGCACGTCCGCCCGCTCCGACCCAAGGGGTTCTCCACCATCCCGCTGCTGCCCGCGTCCGTCGCGCTCGAGACGGCGACCATCGACGGCAAGGAGGCCCCCGTCTACGTGGAGAGCGGGTACTACTTTCTGGTCACCGACCGGCGGACGGAGTTCGATCTCGTCCTCACCTTCGGGGCCGCCGTCACCTCCGCGGAGGGCTCGAGCGGCATCGCCTTCGCGCTGATCCCCTCCGGCGCCACCAGCCTCACCCTCTCGGTCCCGTCCAAGGAGGATCTCGACTTCACCGTCGCCAACGCCAAACTTCAGTCGGACAAGGTCGTCGGTGACGCGCGCGTGGTGGAGGCGACCCTCCCCGCCACCGGCGCCCTGTCCATCGAGTGGAAGCGCAAGGTGGCGGAGGAGGCGACCAAGAAGCGCGAGGCGCGCGTCTACAGCGAGATCTACACCCTCACCAGCCTGGGCGACGGGGCCATCCGGGCTCGTGTCACGGTCAACAACTCGATCCTCTTCGCCGGCGTCGAGGGATTCCGGTTCGCGGTGCCGACGGGAATGACCGTGCTCGAGGTCAACGGGCCGGGCCTGCGCGACTGGAAGGTGGAGGGCGGCGAGCTCGTGGTGGCGCTCAACTACGCCGCCGAGGGGGCCTACGGGCTCACGGTCGTGATGGAGCAGCCCCTGGCCGGCACCGGCGCGGCCCTGGCCGCCCCGGTCCTGGTGCCCCTCGGCGTCGAGCGCGCCCGCGGCTGGATCGGCGTCGAGGCGCGCGGCAACCTCGAGCTGTCCGCCGGCACCGTCACCGATGCGACCCCGGTGGACGTGCGCACGCTGCCGCCCGCGATCCTCGGCGTCACCGACCAGCCGCTGGTCCTCGGCTACAAGTACCTGGGCGCCAAGCCCGCCATCGCGCTGGTCGCGGCCGAGCACCCGGAGGTCGAGGTGCTGGTGACGCTCCTCGACAGCACCGCCGCGCGCACCACCTGGAACCGCGAGGGCCGCCGCCTCACCTCGGTCCGCTACCAGATCCGCAACAACCGGCGCCAGTTCCTCAAGCTCGCGCTGCCGAAGGGCGCCGAGCTCTGGAGCAGCTCCGTCGCCGGTCGCGCGGTGCAGCCCGCGCGGGCCCCGGACGGACGGGTGATGGTGCCGCTCGTCCGCTCGCAGCAGGCGGGCGACGCCCTGGCGAGCTACGAGCTCGAGGTGGTCTACGTCGAGAACGGCGCCGCCGCCGACGCCCGCGGGCGCGGCGAGTTCAGCGCCGCCCTCCCGGTGGCGGACGTGCCGAGCACCTACGTCTCCTGGACCGTCTACTCACCGGACGGCACCAAGATCCGGCGCCGCACCGTGGACGGGACGCTCGAGCGGGTCGAGGAGCTCTCGGAGCCGATGCGCATCCAGCCCGCGCCCCCCAGCCCCCAGCGGGAGGACGAACTCGTCGACCTGGACGACCAGGAGTTGTCCAAGAAGCGGGCCGAGTACGACGCAGAGGAGATCTCCGAACAGCCGATGCCCGTCCAGCAGGCGATGCCGGCGGAGGCGCCCCCGCCCCCGCCCAGCACCTCGGCGGTCGAGCCGGGTGCGGCGCCCGTGCTCGTCACCCTCCCCATCCAGGGGACGCCCGTGTACTTCGAGAAGACCCTGGCCCTCGACGGCCCGCTGACGATCGAGTTCCGGTATCGCGGGCTCGAGCGGAAGCGGTGAGGGTGAGTCTGGGGCGCTCCGGCCCCAGTTGACCCGCCCGCGGGAGGTCTACTCGACCTCGAAGAAGAGTGACTCCCCGACTCACTCGGCGAGGAGGTCCGCCGCAGCTCGTGGCTCGAGCTTGCTGTCGTTGAGGCGGTAATGGAGGACGCCCCGGGCGGCGGCGTAGCCGTCGCCGACGGTCGGGAACGGTGATGCGAGGTGGAGGAGGTCGTCGACCCGAAGCGAGCCGTCGACCACGAACTCGTTGATCGGTGGGGAGTCGCCGGGGGCCGCCGGAGGCGCGACGTCGGTGACAGTCACGCTCTGCACCTCGACCAGGACGCTCTCGAGCGCGTCCGCGCGCTGACCACCGGTGGCGACCTCCGACGGGGTCACCAGGACCGGCACCGGGAGCGCCTCGTTCGCGGATGCCGTGATTTCGATCGTCGCGTCCTCGAGCTCGGTTCGACCGTAGTAGAGCTCGACCGTGGCGCTGGTCACGTCGACTCGGTCGCCTACCGCGGCCGAGTGCCCCGGGGCGTAGACGTAGATCCCCGAGTGATCCGCGCCATCGTACCCGCTGTCGGTCTCCTTCACCTGCAGGAAGAACCCGGCGGAGTGCTGCGCCGTGACGAGCGCGTCGAGGACCGCCACGCGAGAGCCGGGCAGCGTCTCGCCCCGCTTGACGGAGTAGATGGACAACGGACAGTCCAGGGCGCCCGGATTCGGCGTCGCGGGGCAAGGATCGCAGGCGTCGCCCCGCCCATCCTGGTCGGTGTCGGCCTGGTCGGGGTCGGGGATGATCGGGCAGACGTCGACGACGTCCAACACCCCGTCGGCATCCGCGTCGTCCGGGTTGGGGTGGACGCACGCGGTGGCGTCCGCGTTCAATGGGCAAGGGTCACAGGCGTCACCCATGCCGTCTTCATCGACGTCGGCCTGCACGCCGCCGTCCATCGGACGCACGGGATTGAAGACGCTCGGGCAGTCGTCGACGTCATCGGCGATGCCGTCGCCGTCCGTGTCCGCATCGGTGGCGATTCCGTCGTAGGTGGTCGAACCGGCCACGCTGACGCTTCGCGCCGGGGTGCATGTGGGTTCGTTGACCGGCGTTCCGCAGGAGAACGCCGGGTAGATAGGCCCGACACTCCCCGTGAGCTCGGCCAGGGTTCGACCCGTGTCGGCGAGGCACAGGAACCGCGAGCTCCCGCAGACGTCCAGCGTGTCGCAGGTCGTGCCGCGATCGAGGACACCGGCCAGGTTCGCGTCGCCGTAGAGCGCGGTGCCGCCCCGCAGCACCAGCGCGACGTCGCTGGGTTCGGCCTCGATCACCGCCCGGAAGTCGGCGCGATCGCGACCATCGAAGACGGCCACGTCCGCGAGGCGACCCGGAGCCAGGGCGCCGATCGCCGAAGACACCCCGCTCAAGAGAGCCGGATTCTGCGTCACCATCTCCCAGAGCTCGCGATCCGAGAAGAACCCGTCGTAGTAGTCGCGGTTCAATCCGTCCGCGCAGCGGAGCTCTCTCAGCAGGTTCATCGAGCCGGTCCGGATCCAGTCCGTGCCGAGGGCGATCTGCACGCCCAGTCGGGCCGCCGCCGTCACCATCGTGGTGTTACCGTAGAGCGTCACGTTCGAACGAGGCGACCAGATAAGCCCCGTTCCTGCCATCGCCAGGCGAGACAGGTCGGCGGCGCCCAGCGCGACGCCACTCACGAGGGAGGTGTTGGGCAACAGCAGATCGTTGGGAGCCTGGCTGAGACAGACGAACTCGTTGTGGGACGAGGCCTCGATGCCCCCTCCCACGACCGCGAAGAAGGCGACGGTGCCGCTCACGTCGCTGGTGGTAACCGGGTCCGGATAGGCACAGCCCGCGGTCAGCTCCGCGCCGGCGAGGTCTCCGAGCGGGAAGTCATCCAGCTCGACGGGATCGATACCAAGCTCGCTGGCCTGATCGAGGTTGCGGACCAACCCAGGTGCCACGCCCGAGCCGACCATCCCAGTGCTCCCACCCAGAAGTTGGCGGATTTCGCCCCAGATTCGCTGGTCTTCGGTCGCACCTCCCGTGACGTCGATCACGGTGTGGTCGTCGTTGCCCCGGCGCCAGTCGTGGCGATGCTCGTACCTTTCCCCGGTATCGGCATACGGATCGTTCTGTGTGTAGTTCAGATGCTCGCGCGCGTTGATCAGGCCAGGTGAAATGACGCCATCCGGGCAGCGAACCACGGTGGCACCCGCCTCGGCACAGTCGCAGCCCACACAGGTGATGAGCCCGCTAGCATCGACCGCCACCGTGCCCCCGCGATAGACGACATCTGGGCCGAGAATGGTCCCCTGGATCAAGAGTTGCTCGCTACCGGTCACGGCCTCGCACAGCCCGTCCGCCACGGGTTCGAGCACTCCGCAGTCGACCTCGGTGGCGGGCACCGCGCCGCCGGCCCCGGCTGCCCCGGCCAGCGCACCCGCTGCTCCCGCGAGGGACGGCGCGCCGGCGTAGCCCGGGGTCGTCCCGCCCGTGGTCGTCCCGCCGCTCCCGGCGGCCGCGCCGCCGGCACCCGCCGTCGAGACGCCGCCGGCGCCTGCCATCGAGAGGCCGCCGGAGCCTGCCGTCGTGGCGCCGCCGGCGCCGGCCGGGCCAACGCCGCCGGTTGCCGCCCCCATGCCCGCCGCGCCCGCGTCCTCGTCGCCGCCGTGGCCACCGCCCCCGTCGGTCGTGGCCGGCGCGTCTCCAGCCGCTCCTCCGCCGGGCGTCACATTGCCTCCGGTCGGAGCATTGCCCCCGACAGTGGCGCCCTCCCCCGCGTCACCTCCCGCGATGACGGCGCTGCCGCCCGCCGCGCCGCCGGCGTGCTCCCCTCCGCCAGTCCCATCGTGACCTTTGCAGCCACTGGCCGACGCCAACGAAAGCGCCAAGAAGGCCCCGGTCAGGCAGCTCGAGCCCAATACGAACCTCATGAAAGAACCTCTCCGTTCGATGGCCGTGGTGTGGCCGAGGTGTGCAGCGGGGCGAGTACCGGGCTTTCGCCCAGCCGCATTCTCGGTCACTGGTTCATCCGACACGCGACGAGCGCCCCCCCGGCGTTCGCCGGACGGGTTGACTATGCCGCCTCCCAGCGGGTGATGGCAAGCAGGCCGACTTCGCGTTCGGTATCCTGGTGAACCGCGTTGGTTCGACGTGGATCACCGCGCTCGGGGTTTCCCGCACGCTCCGGTCACCGATCTGGCAATGGCGCGCCCAGACTTCGAGAGCTCTAGCGAACTCGTCGAGTCGCATGGCCGCGCTCCATCGGACTGCAGCCAGCGGCACCCTCGAAGCCCGAGGATTCCCGGGATCAGTACAGGTACACGGCACCGCTGTTGGCTGCGGCGTGATCCTGCTGGTCC
>CAYOLF010000033.1:0-1809 GCA_964404725.1 uncultured Polyangiaceae bacterium | reverse complement strand
GGATCAGTACAGGTACACGGCACCGCTGTTGGCTGCGGCGTGATCCTGCTGGTCCCCGCCCGTGCCAGTGGCGCTGCTGTCCTCCCGTGCCGGGCCCACCGCGAGAATTTTCCCATCTGCGGAGAGCGCGACGCAGCGGCCGAAGTTGCCCCCGGCCGCTGCGTTGGAGGCCTTGACGTACGCCTGCTGCGACCAGACGCCGCTGCTACTGCGGGTGAAGAGATACGCCGCGCCGCTGTCTGGTGCCGAATCGCTATCCTGAGCGCCGCCGATGCCGGTGGCGCTGCCATCCTCCAAGGAAGCGCCCACCGCGAGGACTCCGCCGTCTCCGGAGAGCGCGACGGACAGGCCGAAGTAGTCGTACTCCCCGGTGTTAGAGGCCTTGAGGTACGCCTGCTGGGACCAGGCGCCGCGGCCGTCGCGCGTGAAGACGTACACCGCGCCGCTGCCGGATGCCGAATCGTCCGTCTGATCGCCATCGATGCCGGTGGCGCCGCTGTCCTCGTTGCGGGCGCTCACCGCGAGGGTGCCTCCGTCTCCGGAGAGCGCGACGGAGAAGCCGAAGCTGTCGTCCGCCGCCGTGTTGGAGGCCTTGATGTAGGTCTGCGGGGACCAGACCCCGGTGCTGTTGCGCAGGTAGACGTACACCGCACCGCTGCCGGATGCTGAATCGTCCGTTCGATCGCCGCCGACGCCGGTGGCGCTGCTGTCCTCCCTATCGGCGCTCACCGCGAGGATCCCCCCGTCCGCGGAGAGCGCGACGGAGCGGCCGAAGCAGTCGTTCTCCTCAGTGTTGAAGGCCTTGATGTATCCCTGCTGGGACCAGACCCCGCTGCTGTCGCGAGTGAAGACGTACACCGCGCCGCTGCCGGGCGCCGAGTCGATCGCCTGATTGCCGCCGATCCCGGTGGTGCTACTGGCCTCCCCCTCGGCGCTCACCGCGAGGGTGTCTCCGTTCGCAGCGAGCGCGACGGAGCGGCCAAAGCCGTCCCCGGCATCCGTGTTGGAGGCCTTGAGGTAGGCCTGCTGGGACCAGACGCCAGCGTCCTCGCGAGTGAAGACGTACACCGCGCCGCTACTGAGCGCAGAGTTGTCGGTCTGATCGCCGTCGATGCCGGTGGCGCTGCTGCCCTCCTCATCGGCGCCCACCACGAGGGTTCCCCCGTCCGCGGAGAGCGCGACGGAGCGGCCGAAGCCATCCCCTGCCTCCGTGTTGAAGGCCTTGAGGTAATCCTGCTGAGACCAGATCCCGGCGCTGTCGCGGGTGAAGACGTACACCGCGCCGCTACCGGGTGCCGAATCGTCGGTCTGATCGCCGCCGCTGCCGGTGCCGTTACCGTCCTCCCCGACCGCGCCCACCGCGAGGGTTCCCCCGTCCGCGGAGAGCGCGACGGAGTAGCCGAAGCGGTCGTCTGCCCCCGTGTTGGAGGCCTTCACGTAACCCACCGCCCCGACCAGGGAGTTGGTGACCATGACCTCTTCGGAATCGCTGCAACCGCTGGCGTTGCACGCCTGCAGGACATACCGAGCATTGAACCGCCCCGGCAGGAAGACCTCGTGGTCGAAGGTCGTCACATCGGCGTCGAGGCGAATGATCTCCATGTAGCTCGAGGCGCCGTCCGCGCTCTCCAGAAGCCGGTACTCGGTTTCCCCGGCGACGTCGGCCCAGGTGAACCGAAAGAGCTTGATGGCCGTCGGCTCGAGCTCGAGGGTGGGTGCGACCGGAATGGACGGGTCGTCACCGGCGCCGCCCGCGCCACTCTCGGCACCGGCGCCCGCCTCGGCACCGGCGCCCGCCTCGGCACCCGT
>CAYOLF010000032.1:0-60023 GCA_964404725.1 uncultured Polyangiaceae bacterium | reverse complement strand
ACCGTACCCCGACCCGGCCACCCGAACTCGGCCCCGCGACCTCCGATCGATGGTGCCTCCGGGCGGCCTCTGCTTGCGCGGCGGCGCGAGGGGCGCTATCAACCGAGCGCGATGCGGTCGAGCGCGGTCAGCTTTTCGTATTACTGGTACCGGGGCGATGCCCGGAGCTCCCAGTCGTACGTGTAGCCGACCACCGACCCCCTACGACGAACCGAGAGCCCCGGGCACCCCGCCCGGGGCTCTGCTGCATTTCAGGTCTAGATCGCCGCCCTTCGCCGGCACCACCCAAGGAAACCCCGCCATGCCCCCCCTCCCCGTCGAGAACGTCAACGTCCTCGCCTTCCAGGAGCTCACCACTCCGCGGGCGCTCAAGCAGTCGCTCGCCAGCACCGACCGTATCGAGCAGCTCGTCGTGCAGACGCGCGACGAGATCCGGGCGGTCCTCCACGGCCAGGACCGCCGTCGGCTCCTGGTCGTCGTCGGACCCTGTTCCATCCACGACCCTGCCATCGCGGTCGAGTACGCGCAGCGCCTGGCGCCGCTGCGCGCGCGCCACGCCGACAGCTTGCTGATCCTGATGCGGACCTACTTCGAGAAGCCGCGGACCACAGTGGGCTGGAAGGGCCTGATCAACGACCCGAACCGGGACGGCACCTGCGACATCGCCCTCGGGCTCCGGAACGCGCGCGAGATCCTGCTCGAGGTCAACCGCCTCGGGGTCCCCTGCGCCAGCGAGGCGCTGGACCCCTTCACCCCGCAGTACGTCAGCGATCTGTTCTCCTGGGCCTCCATCGGCGCCCGCACCACCGAGAGCCAGCCCCACCGCGAGATGGCCAGCGGGCTCAGCGTCCCGGTCGGATTCAAGAACGGCACCGACGGCTCCCTCGACGCCGCCGTCAATGCGCTCATCACCGCGGGGCAGCCCCACAGTTTCCTGGGCATCGACGCCGACGGTCGCGCGTCGGTGGTGAAGACCTCGGGCAACCCGGACTGCCACGTCGTGCTGCGCGGGGGCGCGCGCCCCAACTACTACCGCGAGGACGTCGAGCTGGCCGCCCGCCGAGCCCACGAGGCGGTGCCCGGGCTCGTCCGCCCGGTGATGGTCGACTCGTCCCACGGGAATTCGAACAAGGACTTCCGCCGGCAGGGCATCGTGTGCCGCGACGTCGTCGAGCAGTTCGTCGGCGGACAGGACGCGATCCTGGGGTTGCTCGTCGAGAGCAACCTCGTGGAGGGCAGCCAGCGCTGGACACCCGGCTGCGCGCTGGAGCACGGGGTCTCGATCACCGACGCCTGCATCGGTTGGGACGAAACCGTGGCGTTGCTCGAGCACCTCGCCACGCGCGTCCGCACGGTCCGCCACGCCGCCTGAGGCAACGCCCGCCGGGTCCCCAAAGGACGCTGCCCCGTGGCGCATCGCCGCGGGGCAGCCGGTCACGCGGTCAGCCTTGCTGCTGCGAGCGCCGCTGGAACGCCGGCGTGTCCCAGTCGTCACCGTCCGGCACCGCCGGGAAGGTGATGCGGCTGCGCACCTCCGGCGCCGCCGCCGCGGCCGGCGCCGCCTTGCGCAGCGCGGGGACGACTGGGATCGGCTCGCGCAGGCTCAGCGCCGGGCGCGCCGCCGAGCGGGGCGGCGCGCTCGCCGCTCGCGGCGCCACCTGCTCGGAGGCCCGTCGCACCTCGGCCGCAACCTCGACCGGGATCTCCGCCTCCGCCGCCGTGAAGCCGGTGGCGATCACGGTGACCTTGATCGCCTCGCTCATGGTTTCGTCGATGCTGGCGCCGAAGATGATGTTCGCGTCCTCGTGCGCCTGCTCCTGGATGTGCGACGCGGCGTCCTGGATCTCGCGCATCTTCATGTCGGGGCCGCCGACGATGTTGATGAGCACGCCGGTCGCGCCGTGGACGGAGACGTCGTCGAGCAGCGGGGAGGAGATGGCGTGCTCGGCCGCGATGCGCGCGCGCCCCTCGCCCTTGGCCATGCCGGTGCCCATCAGGGCCCGGCCCATGTTGCACATCACGGTGCGCACGTCCGCGAAGTCGACGTTGACGATCCCATCCTGCGTGATGAGGTCGCTGATGCCCTTGACCGCCTGGTACAGCACCTCGTCCGCCTTGCGGAAGGCCTCCACCATGGTCAGATCGTCGTCGGCGAGGTGGAGCAGCTTCTCGTTGGGGATGGTGATGAGCGTGTCCACCTGCTCGCTCAGGGTGACGATCCCCTGCTCGGCGCGCCGCTGGCGCATCCGGCCCTCGAACGGAAACGGCTTGGTGACGACCCCGACGGTCAGCGCTCCCTCCTCCCGGGCGAGCTGCGCGATCACCGGCGCCGCGCCGGTCCCCGTGCCGCCGCCCATGCCGGCGGTGACGAAGACCATGTCGGCGCCGCGGACCAGATCCTTGAGGCGGTTCACGTCCTCGAGCGCGCTCTTCCGCCCTCGCTCCGCGTCGGCCCCGGCCCCCAGCCCGCGCGTGACGGTCGCCCCGATGGCGACCTTCTCCGCGGCGAGATTCGCGTTCAGGGCCTGGGCGTCGGTGTTCACCGAGATGAACTCGACCCCCTCGAGCCCGAAATGGATCATCGTGTTGATGGCGTTCCCCCCGGAGCCGCCGACGCCGATGACCTTGATCCGCGCCTGGTATGGGGACTGCGCATCTTCCGCGAACTCGATGGAGAAACTCATCGTCCTTGCCTCCCGGGGGGTGCGACCGTCTTGCGGTCGCCGCACCGGCCCTCGAGTCGTGAGCGGGGCTGCCTCTTCCCCTGGGATGCTCCCGGCCCTTCGGTCCTGCGCGTGGTGTTCCTTGTCCGTGTTCTTCTCGAGCGGGGCCAACTTCGACGCCTAGAAGGCGTCCCGAAGCCAGTCCAAGAATTTTTTGCCCTTGCGTCCGTCCGCGCGGTCCGGCGCCGCCTCGGCGGAGGGCCGCGCGATGGGGAGCGTCCCCTGGCGCAGCGGGTGGTCCAAGAGCTGCTGCGCGCCGTAGCGGACCAGGCCGACCCCGGTGGCGTACTGTGGCCCCTGCACCAGCTGCACGATGCCCCGGACCCCCACCGGGAACCCGAGCCGCACGGGCATGCCGAGCACCTCCTCGGCGCACTCCACCATGCCCTCCATCAGCGCGGCGCCGCCGGTGAGGACGCAGCCGGAGCTGATCTGCTCAAGCATGCCCGTCTCCTCCACGCGGCGCCGGACCTCGCTGAAGATCTCCTCCACCCGGGGCTCGATGATGTCGCTGAGCAGCCGCCGCGCGACCCGCCGCGGCGGGTGGCCGCCGACGCCGGGGACCTCCATCTCCTCGTCGTCGGCGATCATCCGGCCGAGGGCGCAGCCCATCTGCCGCTTGAGGCGCTCGGCCTCCGCCATCGGGGTGCGGAGCCCTGCCGCCACGTCGCTGGAGATGTTGTTCCCGCCCGCGGGGACCACGCTGGTGTGACAGATCCCGCCGTCCGCGTAGATCATGAGATCGGTCGTCCCGCCGCCGATGTCGATGACGGCGACGCCGATCTCCTTCTCGTCGTCGCTCAGGATCGCCTCGGCGCTGGCCAAGGGTTCGAGGACGACGTCCGCCACGGCGAGCCCGCAGCGCTCGATGCTGCGGATCACGTTCTGCACCGGCGAGGTCGCGGCGGTGACCAGGTTCACTCGCACCTGCAGCCGGACCCCGCTCATCCCGATCGGATCGCGGATGCCGTCCTGGTTGTCGACGATGTACTCGCGGGGCAAGGCGTGCAGGATCATGCGATCGGCGTCCACCGGGATCGCCCGCGCCCCCTCCAGCACCCGCTCGAGGTCCGTGCGCGTCACCTCGCGCCCGCTGATCGCGCAGACGCCGTCGGAGGTGTGGCTCCGCACGTGGCTGCCCGCCACCCCCGCGTACACCGTGGTGATCTCGACGC
The DNA here is from genome assembly GCA_964404725.1 of uncultured Polyangiaceae bacterium. Taxonomy (GTDB): domain Bacteria; phylum Myxococcota_A; class Polyangia; order Polyangiales; family Polyangiaceae; genus JAFGBI01. Next base: position 56,125 of record CAYOLF010000032.1, on the reverse strand, counting down.
CGGCCATCGTCTGGGCCGCGTCGATCGCCTCCCGGATCGCGCGCACCGTGTACTCGATGTTGCTGACAACGCCCTTGCGCAGGCCGCGACAGGGGACGTTACCGACACCGAGGATGGTGATCCCCTCCTGATCGACCTCGCCGACGACCGCGGTCACCTTCGTGGTGCCGAGGTCCAAGCCGACCACGATCGCGGACTCAGCGTTCCCCAGATAGGTCATTTTTCGCTCACTGGCTCCTCGTTACGGCGCCCCGCCGAGGGGACCACCGGAGAACGGTCCCGACGCTGCCATGTGCCCTGGATCCGGGCCAAATTTTCCCTTTGCTCTACCTTCCTTGGCGTACCCTGGGCCTTCCTCAACGCTCCCCGGGGCGAAGCTCCCTCGCGGGCGCTCCCCGGGGGTCAGCGCATCCGCGCCACCACGCGCTCCGGGTGGGCCTCGTTGTCGAGGAACAGGATCCCCGGCGTCCGCCCCCGCCGACCGAGCTGTTCGATGATCCGCTCGGCCATCAGGAGCCGACGGCGATACTGCCCTTGCCCGAGGTGGAGCGTCATCCCGTCCTTGCCGGCGGTCAGGACCACCCGACCGTCCTCGCCCAGGTGCACCTCCTGCGCGACGTGGACGCGGCTCGGCGCCGTCCGCCCGTAATGCCGCAGGACCTCGATCCCCGTCCGCAGGCGCGCCACGGCGCCGTCCCGGTCCTGGGCCAGGGCGTCTGGCGTGACCCCGGTGAGGTGCGGCAGGTCGTAGGGATCCCCCTCCGAGACCTCCTTGAACGGGACCCCGTCCGCCGTCACCAGCCAGGACCGCCCCCCGAGCACCGCGATCGCCGCCGCCTCCCGCTCGACCAGCTCGATCCGCAGCGTGCTCGGCAGCTCCCTGGACACCTTCACCTCCTGGATCCAGGGGTCGGCCAGCAGGGCCTGCTCGGCCGCCACGGCGTCGAGCACGAAGAGGTTGTCCCCCACCGCGACCCCCGCGCGCCGGCCCAGGGCTTCGTCGGAGAGCCGACGGTTGCCCACGACCTCGAGCTTCGTGATCGCGAAGCGCGGCGTCGTCGAGGCGTAGGACTGCGCCCCCCAGGCCACCGCGACCGACACGCCAACCACCAGCGCGAGCCCGGTCACGAGCTTGAGCCCCGACCCCAGGCGAACCAGCCAGGTCGGCATCGCCCCGCCCCTCCCGCGGTCCACGCCCGGGGGCGGCGGGCTCTCGTCGAGCTCCGTGCGCTCGGCGGGCGCGTCGAAGACGGCGTCGTGGCGGCCCCGCGGCCGTCGCGCGGTCACGCGGTCCCCTCCCCGGGCGCGGCGCCGCCCCGCGCCTCGATCGCCCCCCGCACGTCGGGCAGCAGGCGGTTCACGTCGCCCGCGCCCAGGGCGATGACCACGTCGCCCGGCCGCGCGCTCGACGCCAGGTGCGCCACGATCGCCGCCCGGTCAGCGGTGTAGCGGACGCGGCGGTGCCCGTGCCGCGCGATCGCCTGGGCGAGCGCCTCGCCCGTCGCGCCGGGGATAAACGGTTCCCCGGCCGCGTACACGTCGGTGACCACGAGGTCGTCCGCGTCGTTGAAGGCGCGGGTGAAGTCCTCGAACAGGAGCTGCGTGCGCGTGTAGCGGTGCGGCTGGAACGCGACCAGAACCCGCCCCGAGTACGCCTGGCGCGCCGCCGCCAGCGTCGCCTCGACCTCCGCGGGGTGGTGCCCGTAGTCGTCGACCAACGCCACGCCGCCAACCTCCCCGACCACGGTGAAGCGCCGCGCGACGCCGGTGAACGTCGCCAGCGACTCCTGGAGCAGGTCCAGGGGGACGGCCAGCTCGTCGGCGATGGCCACGACCGCCAGCGCGTTGAGGACATTGTGACGCCCGGGCATGCGCACCGTGAACTCCCCGAGCGGCTGCCCCCGTCGGAGCGCCTGGAAGCGCGTGCTGAGCCCGTCGAACTGGAGCTGCCGCGCCGAGTAATCCGCCTGCGGGCTCAGCCCGTAGGTCGCCGTGCGACGGTGGACCCGCGGGAGCAGCTCCTGCACGGTGGGGTGATCCAGGCACAGGACGGCCAGCCCGTAGAACGGAACCCGCTCCACGAAGGCGAGGAAGGCCTCCTTGAGCGCGTCGTAGGTCAGGTAGTGATCGAGGTGCTCCGGATCGACGTTGGTCACCGCCGCGATGGTCGGCGTCAGCTGGAGGAACGAGCCATCGCTCTCGTCGGCCTCGGCCACCAGCAGGTCACCGGCGCCGAGCCGCGCGTTGCTGCCGAGGGCCGCCATGCGTCCACCGACCACCACCGTCGGATCGAACCCCGCGGCGCGCAGGACGGTCGCCACCAGCGACGTCGTCGTCGTCTTGCCGTGGGAACCGGCGATCAGCACCGCGTACTTGACCCGCATGAGCTCGGCGAGCATCTCCGCCCGCCGGATCACCGGCACCCCGCGCTCGAAGGCGGCCAGCAGCTCGGGGTTGTCGTCGCGGATCGCGCTGGAGAAGACGACGACGTCCGCGTCTCGCACGTTCTCCGCCCGGTGCCCCACGTCGATCCTCACCCCGAGCCGGACGAGGCGTCGCGTGTTCTCCCCCTCGCGCAGGTCCGACCCCGAGACCTCGAAGTCCATCGAGCGTAGGATCTCGGCGAGGCCGCTCATGCCGATGCCACCGACGCCGACGAAGTGCACGTGCCGCACGCGACCGCGAAACATCATTGCCCCTCTCCGTTTGCCCCGGCGGCCGCGCCGCCGAGCCCCGCGAGCGCCAGCAGGTCCTGCGCGATGGTCCGGGCCGCGTCGGGCCGTCCGAACGCGCGCGCCGCCTCGGCCATGGCCGCCAGGCGCCCCGGTTCGCTGGAGAGCCGATCGATCTCGGCGGCGAGCCGGTCCGGCGTCGCGTCGTCGTTGCCGATGGCGAGCGCCGCGCCCGCGTTGGCGAGCGCCTCGGCGTTGTGCCGCTGGTGGTCCGCCGCGGCGAACGGGTACGGCACCAGCAGGCTCGGGCGGCCGACCGCGCAGATCTCGCTGACGGCGCTCGCTCCCGCGCGGCTCACCACCAGGTGTGCGGCCCCGATCGCCGCCGGCATGTCGTCGATGAACGCGACCACGGTGGCCCGCTCGCCGGCCCCCAGCTCCGCGTAGCGCGCGCGTGTGTCGGCCTCGTGGATCCGCCCGCACTGGTGGACGACCCGAACCGGGGTCCGCGCGCTCGCGAGGGCGCGAGGCACGGCCTCGTTCAAGGCGCGGGCCCCCTGGCTGCCCCCGAGCACCAGGACGTTGAGCTGCTTCTTCGATCGCTCGTAGGGGCGAGGGAGGAAGCCATCGCGAATGGGCACCCCGGTCCGCCGCACGACGCTGGCCCGGAAGTGACGCTCCGGCCCCGAGAAGGCGGTGTACGCGCGGCTCACCAGGGGACTCACCAGCTGGTTGGTGAGACCGATCGCCGCGTTCGGCTCCAGCAGCGCCAGCGGAGTGCCCTGCACCCGCGCCGCCAGCGACACCGGGCCGGCCGCGTAGCCTCCGACGGAGAAGATGGCGCGCGGCTGTCGCTCGCGGAGCAAGCGAACCGCCGCCGGCAGGCTGGCCGCTGCCTTGCCGACGCCCCGCACCGCCCCGGCCACGCCGCCGCCGCGGATGGGGACGACCTCGAGCCGAACCAGCTCGTAGCCCCGCTCGGGGACCACCCGCGCCTCCAGGCCGCGGTCGGTGCCCACGAATACGGCGCGGACCTCGGGCGCGATCCGCGAGAGCGCGTCGGCGACCGCGAGCAACGGGTAGACGTGGCCGCCGGTCCCGCCACCCGCGAAGAGAATGGTCGGCTCCGTCATGCTGCTCCTGGTGCCATCGCGCCCGGGCGGCGCCGGCCGCCACCACCGCGCGAGGCGGCCACCCCCGGGCCCGGGGCGCCGAACCCGGCGGCCGTCGCCACCACCGCGCTCACCTCCGAGCCGCGGCTCCGACCGCCGTCGCGGACCCGCGCCGACACGCGACCCCGCGAGACGTTGAGCAGGATCCCCATCGCCGCCGCGCTCACCAGGAGCGAGGACCCCCCGTAGCTGACGAAGGGCAAGGTCAGCCCCTTGGTGGGCAGGATCGACATCGCGACGCCCAGGTTGAGCAGCGCCTGGAGCCCGAACAGCACCGAGATCCCGAAGGCGATGTGCGATCCGTAGTCGTCCTCGGCGAGCAGCGCCGTGCGCACGCCGCGCGCGACGATGACGAGATAGGCCGTGCACAGGGCCAGGATCCCGAGGAAGCCGAGCTCCTCACCGATGATGGCGGCGATGAAGTCCGTGTGCGACTCGGGGAGGTACAGCACCTGCAGCCCCTTGCCGAGCCCGAGTCCGCTGAGTTCGCCCGAGCCGAAGCTCATCACCGACTGGAAGGGCTGGTAGGCGAGATCCTGGCGGTGTTCCCCCATGTCCCACCACGCCATGATGCGGTCCCACCGGTAAGCCCGGAATCGCACCAGCCAGTAGCCCGCCAGCGACCCGACCATGCTGACGAGCACGAGCCAGTGCAGGCGCGCGCCGGCGACGAATAACATGGTGAAGGTCAGCGCCAAGAGAACGACGGCGCCGCCGAAGTCCGGCTGCTTGAGGCAGAGGATCATCAGCACGCCGGCGATGAGCAGGTGCGGCAGCACGCCGACCCAGAAGGTCTTGACCTTGTCCTGCTTCTTGTCGAGCGAGTACGCGAGCCAGATGATGAGGACGACCTTTGCCGCCTCCGACGGCTGCACGTGGATGGGACCGAGCGCGAGCCAGCGGGCAGCGCCGCCGCCCCTGTGCCCGAACCCGAGCACGCTCAGCGTGAGCAGGACGGCGACCAGCGCGAGGCCCGGGTAGGTGAACGGCCGGAGCTTGTGGTAGTCGATGTGCGAGACGATCCCCATCACCCCCAGCGCCGCCGCGGCGTAGACGACCTGGCGCTTGAGGTAGAACTCCGGGTCCCCGAAGTCGGTGGTCGCCTCGATGACGCTCGCGCTGTAGACCATCACGACGCCGAAGCCGATCAGCGCGATGATCAGCGCCGCCAGGACGGGGTCGACCGGACCGGTCCGGTTGGTGCGGGCGAAGAGCCCGCGCAGCCCCGCCCAGGCCGCGCTCACGGCGCGCCCCCGGCGGGCGCGGCGCGGCGCGCCGTCGCGAGAGACCGCACCGCCTCGGCGAAGCGCTCGCCGCGGTCGGCGTAGCTCCGAAACATGTCGAAGCTCGAGCACGCTGGGCTCAGCAGGACGGCGTCGCCGGGCCGGGCGAGCTGCGCCGCGACGGTGACCGCCCCGGCCATGTCCGTGGCCCGGGCGACGGGCACGGCGTCCCCGACCGCCGCGGCGATCCGATCGGCGGACTCCCCGATCAGCACCACCGCGCGCCCCCGGGCGGCGAGCGCCGCCGCCAGGTCGTCGTAGGCGCCGAGCTTGTCACGGCCCCCCGCGATCAGCACCACCCGCGGCTCGGCGAGCCCGCGCAGCGCCGTGACCGACGCGCCAACGTTGGTTCCCTTGGAGTCGTCGTAGTAGCGGACGCCCTCCACCTCGGCGACCAGGGCCATCCGGTGGGGCAGCGGCCGGAAGGCAGCCAGCCCCTCCCGCACGGCCGCCGGCGGCGCCCCCGTCGACCGCGCGGCGGCGATCGCCGCGGCGGCGTTCAGCTCGTTGTGGGCGCCATGGAGCGCCGTCGCTCGGAGCGAGTACCGTTCGCCGTTGCCGCGCTCGACGACCTCGTGCTCCCGGAGATCGAAATCCCCGCCCGGACCGAAGCCGATGCGACGCGCGGCGCCCCGCTCGGCCTGGGCGCGGCAGGTCGGGTCGTCCTGGGGGATGACGGCGAAGTCCTCGGCCGTCTGGTTGACGAAGGCGTTGCCCTTGGCGCGCGCGTAGGCGGCGGCGTCGGGGTAGCGGTCCAGGTGATCGTCCGTCACGTTCAGGAGCACGCTGACGTGCGGCCGCAGGCGCGGCGCGCGCTCCAGCTGGAAGCTCGACACCTCGACCACGACGCGGTCGAAGCTCGACCCGACGGCATCGGCGAGGGGAGTTCCCAGATTGCCGCCGAGGAATACCCGCGGGAAGGCCGCCTCCAGCATCCCCCCGAGCAGAACCGTGGTGGTGCTCTTCCCGTTGGTGCCCCCGACGCACAGGATCGGCGCCGTGACAAACCGGGAGGCCAGCTCCAGCTCGCCCACCACCTCCACGCCGGCCGCGGCGGCAGCCTCGAGCTCCGCCAGCGGCGGCACGCCGGGGGAAACCACGATCAGATCTGCGGTGGTGAAGGGCACCCCGGCGTGGGAGCCGGCGCGAAGCTCCGCGTCCAGCGACCGCGCGGCGACGGAGAGGGACTCCAGCGGAGCCGAGTCGGTCGCCACCACGTGTGCCCCGCGGGCGCGGCACAGCCGGGCCACGGCGACGCCGCTCTGGCCCAAGCCAACGACCACGACCCGCTTTCCCGAGAGCTCCACGCTGCCTCACCGGAGCTTCAACGACGCCAGACCCACCAGGGCCAAGAGAACGGACACGATCCAGAAGCGCACGATGATCTTCGGCTCCGCCCACCCCTGTTTCTCGAAATGGTGGTGGATCGGCGCCATCAGGAAGATCCGCTTACGGAAGAGCTTGTATGAGGTGACCTGGGTGATGACGCTCAGGGCCTCGACGAAGAACACCCCGCCCACCAGCATGCTCAAGAGCTCGTTCTTGGTGAGGACGGCCATCATCCCGATCCCGCCCCCGAGCGCGAGCGAGCCGACGTCCCCCATGAACACCTGCGCCGGATAGGTGTTGTACCAGAGGAAGCCCACCCCGGCCCCGATCAGGGCGGCGCCGAAGACCGAGAGCTCGCTCATCTCGTAGAACCCTGGGATGTCGAGGTACTTGGCGACGGGCTGCCCGAAGGCGACCAGACCCGCGACGTAGGCCCAGATCGAGTAGACGCTCGCCGACACCATCACCGGGCCGATGGCGAGCCCGTCGAGCCCGTCCGTGAGGTTGACGGCGTTGCTGGTGCCGACCACCACGAACAGGGCGAAGAGGAAGTAGAGCCACAGCGGCAGGCTGACGGGGTGCTTGGCGAAGGCGGCGAACGGCAGGCTGAGGCGCCCGCGGATCTCGATCCAGTCGCTCGGCAGCCCCTCGTCGCTCAGGAAGAGGTAGCCGAGCACCACGCCCCCGATCAGGACCTGAAGCAGGAGCTTGTAGCGGCCCGGCATGCCCCGGGTGTTGAGCCCCTTGATCTTGAGGCGATCGTCGAGGTAGCCGATGAGCCCGTACCCGGCCGTCACCAGGGCCGCCGAGACCACGAGGACGTTGTTCACGTCCGCCCAGAGCATGGTCGGCACCAGGGCGCTGATGAGGATGAGCGACCCGCCCATCGTCGGCGTGCCCGCCTTGACCAGGTGCGTCTCCGGCCCCTCCTCTCGGATGATCTGGCTGATCTGCTTGCCGCGGAGCTTGCTGATGAACCAGGGCGCCACCAGAAAGCTCAGGAGCATCGCGGTGATGATGGCGAGGATGGCGCGGAACGGCGTGTAGCGGAGCACGTTGAGCACGCTCGCCCACCCGAACTCCTGGCTCAGCGGGTACAAGAGCTCGTAGATCATCCGGCTCCTCCTGGCTCCCCCGCGAGCCCCTCGACCAGCCGCTCGGCGCGCACGCCGCGCGACCCCTTGACCAGCACCACGTCCCCCGCCCGCACCCCCCGCCGCAGCAGCTCCGCCGCCACCTCGACGTCGGCCGCGAACGCCGCCTCGACCCCGGCGGCGGCGGCGGCGCGCACCAGGTGCACCGCGTCGCCGGCGACCCCGACCACGAGCGCAGGGCTGACCGCGGCGAGCGCCGCGCCGAGCCGGCGGTGCTCCTCGACGGAGAGCGCGCCGAGCTCGCGCATCTCGCCGAGCACCAGCACGAGGCGCGCGCCCCGGTCCCGCGCGAGCTCCTGCGCCACGCCGATGGAGCTCGAGACGCTCCCGGGGTTCGCGTTGTAGGTGTCGTCGAGCACGAGCGTCCCGTCGGCGAGCTCCAGCGGCACCAGCCGCCCCGGCTCGCGCGCCGCGGCGCCCTCGAGCCCCGCCGCGACCTCGGCCGCGGTCAGCGGCCGCGCCAGCGCCGCCTCCGCGGCCGCCAGGCCCCCCGCCACCGCCAGCGCCCCGGGAAGCCCGAGCAGCGCGGTCGTCACCTCCAGGGGCCCCCCCGCGGGCCGGGCCAGGCGGAGGCGCGCCGCGCGCGCCCCCACGGGCCGTCGCTCGAGCACGCGGTAGCCCGCCCCCTCGGCGGTCCCGTAGCCGACGCGCTGCCCCGCCGGGCAGGCGGCGAGCTGGCGCCGCACGCGCTCGTCGTCGACGTTGCCCACGGCGACCCCGCCCGACCCGAGGGCGGCGAGGAGCGCCCCCTCCTCCCGCTCGATGGCGTCGATCCCGCCGAGGCCCTCCGTGTGCTCGAGCGCGATCAGGGTGAGCACCGCGACGTCGGGCGCGGCGATCCTCGCCAAGCGGGGGATCTCGCCGAGCTCGTTCGTCCCCAGCTCGACCACGGCGACGCGCTGGGGCGCCGCGACGGCGAGCAGGACCATCGGGACCCCGACCAGGTTGTTGAGGTTCCCGCGCTGGAACGCCACTCCGTCGCCGACGGCAGCGGCGAGCAGAGCGCTCACCACCGCGCGCGTGGTCGTCTTCCCCGCCGCGCCCCCGACGGCGACGACCCGGCCGCCCCAGCGCGCCCGGTGGGCGCGCCCGAGCTCGCCGAGGGCAGCGAGGGTGTCCGGGACCCGGACGACGAACGCGTCGTCCGCCGCCGGCACGTCCCGGGAGACGACGACCCCAGCCGCCCCGCGGGCGATCGCCTGGGGCACGAAGGCGTGGCCGTCGAAGCGCTCCCCGGTCAGGGCGACGAAGAGCTTGCCCTCGAGCGCGGCGCGAGTGTCGGTCGCCACGCCTTGCGCCCGCGTCGCGGCCCCGGTCCGGAGCGCGCCGCCCGTCAGCGCGGCTACCTCCGCGGCGGTGAAGGCGGCTCGGTTCTCGGGGATCGGCGTCGCCATCAGCGCCTCACCTGCTCCCGCCGCTGCCCGAGCGCGCGCCGCGCCTGCTCGCGATCGTCGAAGGGCCGCTTGACGGTACCGAAGATCTGGTACGGCTCGTGCCCCTTGCCGGCGATGAGCACGACGTCCCCCGGCGCCGCACCGAGCACCGCACGCTCGATCGCCAGCGCCCGGTCGAGCACGACCTCGTACGGGATCCCGTGCGGACGGAGGCCGGGCTCGATGGCGTCCGCGATCCGCCGCGGATCCTCGGTGCGCGGGTTGTCGTTGGTGATCAGGGCCCAGGTCGCCCCGCGCCCCACCGCGTCGCCCATCCGCGGGCGTTTGGTCGGATCGCGATCGCCACCGCAACCGAAGACGCAGCGCAGGTCCCCCCGCGTCAGCGGGCGGACGGCCGCCAGCGCCCGCTCCAGGGCGTCGGGGGTGTGGGCGTAGTCGACGAGCACCACCACGTCGTCGCCCGTCGCGTCGCACCGCTCCAGGCGGCCCGGCACGGGCGGCGCCACCGCGAGCGCCCGCGCGGCGTCGTCCACCGGCAGCCCGAGCGCCTCGACGATGCCGAGCGCGAGGAGCAGGTTGTCGAGGTTGTGCGCCCCGACCAGCGGCGACGTGAGCTCCACGCGGCCGCTGGGGAGCGCGACCCGCGCCCGCGTCCCGGTCGCGTCCGCCGTGCTCTGCTCGGGAAAGACGTCCGCCCCGGGGTGGCGGCTGACGCGGAGCACCCGGCCCCGCGCTCGCTCCGCGAGCTTCTGGCCGAAGGCGTCGTCCACGTTGACCACCGCGGCGCCCGGCTCGAGCTCGCAGAAGAGCCGCTCCTTGGCCCACGCGTAGTCGGCCATGGTCCCATGAAAGTCGAGGTGGTCCTGAGTCAGGTTGCTGAACGCCGCGACGGCGAACGCAAGGGCGTCGACGCGACCCTGCGCCAGCGCGTGGCTGGAGGCCTCCATCACGAAGTGCGTCGCCCCGCCGTCGCGCGCCCGCCCGAGGAACCGCGAGATCGCGTCCGGCTCCGGCGTGGTCAGCGGCGAGTCCTGCACCTCCCCGTCGAGCGCGAACCCCAGCGTCCCCAGCCGCGCCGCGCGGCCACCCGCGCCGCGCACCGCCTGCTCGACCAGCCAGGCCGTGGTCGTCTTGCCGTTGGTCCCGGTGATGGCGACGCCGCCGAGCGCCCGCGACGGGAAGCCGTGGACGGCCTCGGCCGCGAACCCGAGCGCCGCGCGCACCGAATCGACACGCAGCAACGGCACGCCGACGTCGCCGAGCTCGACGCCCCGCTCCACCATGACCGCCGCGGCCCCGCGAGCCACGGCGTCACCGATGAAGGCGACACCGCTGGTGGCGCCGCCCGCACGAGCCGCGAAGAGATCCCCGGGGAGGACCTCGCGCGAGTCCTGCCGGAGGTCCCGCAACACGGTCGCCCTGGCGGCGGGCGGACCGGTCACCTCAGCACGGAACCGCCCCAACGCCGCCGCGATCTCGGCGAGCTCCGGCGGCGGGCGGGGGCGCGAGGGCATGCAACCTATGTGGCAGGTTCGAAGACCAAAGTCAGCTTTTCTCCCTTGGAGATCACGGTCCCCGGGGTGGGCGTCTGCCGCCACAAATGCCCGGTCCCGATCACCTCGGGACGCACCCCGAGCTCGGTCGCCTGGCGCACGGCCTCCCGCACCGTGGTGCCCGTCAGGTCGGGGAGGCGGACCTGGCCCTCGCCCACGCTGCCCGCGACGACCATCTCCTGCACCGGCGGCGGCCGCCCCTCGGCGCGGCGCAGCGCCTCGTAGGTGGCCTGCGCCGGATCCGGGGCCTGGGCGAGCTCCGCCACCGGCGTCGGCCGAGTCCCGCGCGGGGTGAGCCCATAGTAGGTGAGCGCCATGGCCCCGACCCGGCGGAAGATCGGCGCCGCGACGTTGCCGCCAGCGTGATCGATCCGCGGGGCGTCAACCATCACCGAGATCGCCACCACCGGGTTCTCCGCGGGCACGAAGCCCACGAACGACGCGATGTAGTCGTCGAGGGAGTACCGGCCCGTCCGCGGATCGGTCTTCTGCGCGGTCGCGGTCTTGCCGGCCACGCGATAGCCCTCGATCGCCGCCTCGGTGCCGGTGCCCTCCCCCTCGGTGACGGCGACCAGGAGCTCCGCCATCGTGCGGGCGACCCGGGACGAGATGGCGCGTCGCCGCACCCGCGGCGTGCTCTCCCGCACCACCTCGCCCGTGGCGGTGGTCACCCGCCTGACGAGGATCGGCTCCATCAGCTCGCCGCCGTTCGCGATCGCCGCCACCGCCATCGCCATCTGCAGGTTGGTGACGCCGATCCCCTGCCCGAACGCGGCCGAAGCGGTCTCGACCTGTACCCATGGCCGCCCGCGCGGGCGCAGCGTCCCGGACGCCTCCCCCGGCGACGGGAGCCCGGCGGCCTCGCCGAACCCGAACCGACGGAAGCCCTCGTAGAGCTTGTTGCCGCCCAGCCCGAGCCCCACCTTGGCCGCGCAGATGTTGGACGAGATGGCGAGGACGTCGGAGATCTTGAGCCACTCGGACGGGTGCGTGTCGCGGATGGTGACGTTGTCGACCTGCATCGTCCCCTTCTCGCAGTAGAGCTGCTGAGTGGGCCCGATCACCCCGTGCATGAGCCCGGTCGCGACGGTGAAGATCTTGACCGACGAGCCCGGCTCGAACGTGTCGGCGATGGAGCGGTTGCGGCGCGCCTCGGGCTCGCTCGTCCGGTAGTCGTTGGGGTTGTACCCGGGCCAGTTCGCCATCGCGAGGATCTCGCCCGTGCGCGGGTCGATGACGATCACCGAGCCCCCGGTGGCCTCGAAGGTGCGCGCAGCGGCGGCGAGCTCGCGCTCGGCCGTGAACTGGATGCCCTGATCGATCGTCAGGTGAACGTCGTGCCCCGCCAGGGCGCGATCGTCCTGCACCCCGTCGGCGAGCAGGAGTCGACCGGACCGGTCCCGGAGCCCACGCAGCAGCTCCACGTGCCCCTGCAGGTTGTCGTCGAGCCCGAGCTCGAGGCCGTCCTTGCCCTCCCCGTCGGGCGCGACGAACCCGAGCAGCGGACCGGCAAGCCCCCGGCGCGGGTAGAACCGCTGCCCCTCGCCTTCCACGAGCAGGCCGACGATCCGCCGCTGCCCGGGGCCACGCGACAGGCCGAGCGCGCGGACGGCGGCCGCCTCCTCCGCCGAGATTCGGCGCTTGAGCCAGGCGAAGCGGCGCTTCTCCAGAATCTTCCGCTCGACGACGGCCGGATCCAGCGTGAGCGCCTGGCCGATGGCGTTGGCCGCGTCGCGCGCCACGCCGGGCACCTCGTGGCCGGCGACACCCCGCAGCAGCTCCACGGAGTCGAGCGAGACGCTGGGCACCTCCACGGTGACGGCGAGGGCGCTCCCGTTGCGATCGTAGACGGTGCCGCGCTTGGGGACGACATGCAGCCGGCGCTGGCGCTGCTGCTCCGCCAACTCCCGCCAGGTCGCCCCGTCGCCGAGCATGAGCTGGTGACCGGACGCGACCAGGACGCCGAGCCCCACCGCGAGCAGCCCGCACAGGACGCCCATCCGGAGCCGGATCCACCGGCCGCGCTGCCCGGCGAGCTGGGCGCTGTTCACGGCTCGGCCTCCTCCCCGCGCCGCGCCACCGGCGCGACCTCGTCGGAGCCGGGGCCGACCGCCACCGGGTTCGCCGTGGTTTCCTCCTCGACCTCGGGCTCGGGCCCCGCCGAGAGGATGCGATCCGGGCTGGGCTCGCTCATGCCGAGCAGCGAGCGCGCCACGAAGTCGACGCGCTCGGGCGTCTCGTAGCTCGCGAGCTCGAGCTCGAGCACGCGCTTGACCTCCCGCAGCCGCGCCACCCGCGCGTGGGACTGGCCGAGCTCGTAGCCGAGCTCGATCGAGCGCACCCGGAGGGCGAGCGAGAAGACGAACGCGCTCGTCGCGGCCACCACCGCGAGCGTCCACAGGGCAAGGAACGAGCGCGATCGCACCGGGGGCTCCTCAGAGGCGGCTCGCGGCGCGAAGCTTGGCGCTGCGCGCGCGCGGGTTCTCCGCCTGCTCCGCTGCCGTCGCCACCAGCGGCTTCGGCGTCAGCCGCTGCCAGGTTTCGCGCACGGCGAAGGCCCGCTTGACGAGCCGGTCCTCCAGCGAGTGGAAGCTCACCACCACGGCGACCCCACCCGGGCGCAGCAGCGCGGGGGCGGCCGCCAGCAGCGCCTCGAGCTCTAGCAGTTCGGCGTTGACGGCGATGCGCAGCGCCTGGAACGTCCGCGTGGCCGGATCGATGCCGCCGACGCGTCGCGGGCCGACCGCGCGCACGATCGCGCGCCGAAGGTCGAGGGTCGTCGCGAGCTCGCCCGCGCGCGCGGCCTGCCGGATGCAGCTCGCGATGCGGCGCGAGCGCTTCTCCTCCCCGAGCTGGTAGATGAGGTCGGCAAGCTGGTCCTGCCCGAGCCGCTGAATGAGGTCGAGGGCCGTCACCTCCGCGTCGGGATCCATCCGCATGTCGAGGGGACCGTCAGCGCGGAAGCTCATCCCTCGGGTGGGGTCGTCGAGCTGCGCGGAGCTCAACCCCAGGTCCGCGACCAGCGCCGCCACCGGACCCTCCCCCCGCTCTGCGAGCCGGGCGGCGACCTCCGAGAAGGTCGAGCGCACCAGCGTGACGCGCTCGCCGAAGCGGGCGAGTCGCGCCGAGGCCGCGGCGATGGCGGCCGGGTCGCGGTCGATGCCCAGCAAGCGCACGCCCGCGAAGGCCTCGAGCACGGCCTCCGCGTGCCCGCCTCCCCCGAGCGTGCAGTCGATCACGGTCTCGCCCGGCGCCGGGTCGAGCGTGCGCACCACCTCGGACCGCATCACGGTCACGTGCGAGTAGGGATTACCGGGCTCGAGCGCCATGGCTGGTAACGTCATATCCGGATCTGCTCCATCACCGCCTGCTTGAACTCCGCGAACTCCGCCGGCGTCATCGAAACCGCGGCCTCCCAGCGCTCACGCGACCAGAGCTCCACGCGGGAGACGGTGCCGGCAAAGAGCACGTCCCGCGCCAGCGCGGCGTGCTCGCGCAGGTGCGGAGGGACCAGCATCCTCCCCACCCGGTCGAGGTCGCACTCGATGGCCGCGGAAACGTAGAGCCGCCGGAAGCGGACGACGTGCGAGTCCAGGCCGGGCAGCGCCGCGATCTTGCGCTCGAGCTCCTCCCAGGCGGGCATCGGGAAAAGGTGCAGACAGGGGTCGAACGGGTCGGGCGCGACCACGAACTGGCTCCGCCCCTCGGGCAGCAGCGCGTCGCGGAAGCGCACGGGCACGCTGACGCGTCCCTTGGCGTCGATGCTGTGCGGGAACTGTCCGCGGAACATGCCTTCTGCCACTAGTTGGGAATAGCGTGCACTGAATCCCACTATTTCCCACTAACCGCTCAACCTCTACGGGCTCGGGGGGCGCCTGTCAACAATGCGTTGGGCGGGCGAGAAGGCGAAAATCTCAGCGAGCGCTGCTGGCTCCGTTGACCTCACCTGCTGATGCGTTCAGTTCCTCGGCGGGATCCGAACGACCAGGCCGAACCACGCCCTGGGCGCGGCGACGCGAAGGCCCCCCGGCCTCCCGAGGCACGCGAGCCTCCGCCCCGACGGGGTCGCTCAGCGCTGGGGCTCGTCCCCGGGCCTCGCGCCGCGGGGGAAGCGCGCCATCGGAACGGTCACTCGGCGATGAGGAACTGCCCGCCGATGCCGATCCCGAGCCAGCCGTGCAGGGTGTCGTTGGCGACCGACTGGCGCTGCTCGCAGTCCCCGCTCAGGGTGACGTCACCGTAGCGCCCGGCCGAGCCCGACACGTACGGCGCGAGCTGGAGGAACTTGGCGACCGGGATGATGCCGCCGCCGCTCAGTCGCAGCACGCCGCCGCTCAGACTCGTGTCCACCTGGCAGTCGGCGAACTCGAGCCCCTCCGGGTTGTTGCCGGCGTCCCGATACATGTCCCGGATCGCGACCTCGGTCGAACCGACCATCGCCTCGGCGAGGAAGTCCACCTCGGCGAACCACCCGTACCGGTGGTGCGGGGAGCTCACCATGAACCCGACGCCGGCGTCGGCGAGCGCGACGGCGCCCGTGCGCCCGCTGTCGATGGCGTCCGCCTCGTTGAAGCCCTCCGTGTTGGGGTCGTCGAACCCCCTGAAGGCGAACGAGCGCTCGAACCCCGTGTCGGGCCCGAGCCCGTAACCGGCGAGCATGACCAGCCCCGTGAAGCGCCGCAGGAAGTGCACGCCGAACCGGAGCTCGACGCCGCCGCCCCCGCGCACGATCTCCGCCAGGGGGCTGTCGCCCACGCTACCGAAGGGGGCTATCGCGGCCACCCGCGGTTCGACGACGAAGCTGACGGGTCGCCGCGGCGCCTCACCCGCGGGGCCGGCCGCCTCCGCCCCCGCACCGGGAGCGTCCGGAGCGACGGCGACGCCCGCGCCTTCCCCCTCGACCACGGGCGGTCCACCGACGCCCTCCTCGAGCGTGATCGCGACCGACTCCCGCGCGCCCTCGGCGAGGGTGATCTTCGCCTCGCCCGTCCGGTAGCCGGTGGCCCCGACGCGCACCACGGTCTGGCCCGGGTTGGTCGGGCGCTCGACGCCCACGACCGCCGCCGAGACGACCTGCCCGTTGATGCTCAGCCGGAGATCCGGCGCGGCGGCGGGGGTGACGTCGATGCGCAGGCGCGGGATGCGCGGCTCGAGCGCCTCGAGCTCGGCTGCGCCCTCATCCTGCGCCTTGCGGACGGCCTCCGAGGCGTCCCGCGGGAGCGGCTTGCGCACGAGCGCTCGGTAGCTCTCCGCCGCCTCCACCAGGCGGCCGAGCGCCTTCTGGCAGCGGGCGATGTAAACGAGGTGGACGTGGGCGTCGTAGAGGGACTGCGCGCGCTCGAGCTTGTCGAGCGCCTCGGCGTACTGGCCGTCCCCGTAGGCCTCGATCCCCTCGATCGCCAGATCGCGCGCCGTGCTCTTGTCCGCGGCGCTCTGCGCGTGGGCGAGCGAGGGGCTCGCGACGATCGCTGGCATGGCGACCGAAGCCAACAGGAGCGCCAGCCGGGCGGCGCGCGGAACGAGCGGAGATCGCATGGCCCAGAGCTAGGGGCAGGCCGCCCGTCAGGTCAAGAATTATCACCGGGATCGGGCCCCGGGACGTGGGTTAGGGGCGATGGCTGGACCGGACCCCCGGCGGTCGAGCCCTCGAGCGCGCTTCCGGCGCGAGCCCCCTCGGCTCAGTAGCCCACGTCGGTGACGGGGCGCGGCCGTGGCCGAGCGGACGGCGAGCCCCCCGCCGGAGACGCCGCGCTGGCGCTGGGCACCGGACGGGCCACGAGCGGCTGACGCGGCGGGACCCTGGCGAGCGTGACCGGGCCCGCGGGCGTCCCGGCGGACGCGCTCGCCGGGGGAGCCGCGCTCGCCACGACCTCCGCCGAGCCTGCGCCCGGCGGGGACGGCGCCACGGTGACGGCGGGAACGTCGCTCGGCAGGCCTCCCGGATCGGCGGAAGCCGCCAGCGCCGACTCGACCGCGGCCGCCGAACTTGCCGCGCCCAGCGTGCCGCGGACCAGGAAGACCCCGACCGACACCGCCCCTCCCACCAGCAGCACCCCCAGCATCGCGACGAGCGCGAGCGCCCCCTTCCTGGCCGGGCGCGGGACGCCGGCCGGTGGGGTCTGCATGAAGGGCGCGGCGGTCTGGACGTCCGCAACGAACCGCTGCGGCGCCCCCGCCTGCCCCGGCTGGAGCGGGAGCCCCGGCGTGGGGACGGGGCCCGCGCCCACGGGGACCGGCGCGTGGCCGCCGAATTGCTGGCCCGAAGGCGTGGGCAGCCCGAGCCCACCCGCGGGGGTGAGCAGCGGGCCCGGTGTGTTTCCGCCCGCGCCGGGCGGGAGGGCGCCGCCCACGACGCCCAGGTCGAGCGCGGAGATCTGCTCCTGCCTTGGCGCCCCGAGCGCCACCACGAGCGCCTCCGTCAGCTCCTGGGCGCTCTGGAACCGCGCCTCGGGCTCCCGCGCGAGCGCCCGGTAGAACCAGGCGTCGAAGGCGGCGGGGAGCTCGGGCACGAGCTGCGTGGGGACCGGGAGCGGACCGGTGCAGATCTTCACCAGCAGATCGCCCACGGCCTCGCCCGTGAACGGAAGCGCCCCGACGAGGCAGCGGTAGGCGATGACGCCGAGGGCCCAGAGATCCGTGCGATGATCGACCGTTCGCAGGCCCCGCGCCTGCTCCGGGCTCATGTAGTACGGCGTCCCCAGCACCGATCCGGTGCGCGTGGAGGACGAGACGCCCATGCTCGGCGAGGTGAACTTGGCGATGCCGAAGTCCACGACCTTGGCGACGTCCGTCTGCTCCTCGTCGTCCCAGACCAGGAAGACGTTCTCGGGCTTGAGGTCGCGGTGCACGATCCCCGCGCGGTGCGCCTTGCCGAGCGCCCGCGCGACCTGCTGGACGATGCGCACCGTCTCGGCGGCCGCGAGGCGCCCGAGCCGGTCGAGGCGCACGTCGAGCGGCTCGCCGGCGAGAAACTCCATCACGATGTAGGGGCGCCCGTCCGGCATCAGGCCGTGGTCGTAGACCTGGACCACGTGCTTGCTCTGCAGGGTCGCCGCGGCGCGGGCCTCGTTCACGAAGCGCGCGCGCGCCTCGGGGCTGTCCGCGTACTCGGCCTCGATGAACTTGACCGCCACCCGCGTGCCGAGCGAGACGTGGACCCCCTCCCAGACCGACCCCATCCCGCCCCGACCGAGCAGCCGCTGCAGACGGTACTTGCCCGCGACGAGCTCCGAGGATGCGGGGTCTTCGAGGTCCATGGCGCGGTCGCTCACCTGACCGTTCGGCGGGGGAGCCGACACGGCGCCCTAAGCGTGACCCGAACACCCCGTCGGTCGCAAGCGCTCGCTCACGCCGGCGCGTTTGATGCGGAGCGTGCTCACGAAGATCCCGAGCGCGACGAGGGCGGGGAGCAGGGCGGCGAGCATGACCTCCCCCCAGCACGGCGCGTGCCGCGAGCCGAACCGCGAGATCCGGCCGGACCCAGGGGAGCCAGGCGGCCGGGGTGCGGGTGCGGCGCCACGCCGCCGTGGCCGTCCAGCCACGAACGGCCCCTAGAGCACCGATCAGGTTGCCAATGGCAACTGCGCCGCTGAAGACGCACCCCTCAGGGGCGAGGGTGCGTCTTCAGCGGCGCCTGGGGCGAGATCCGCTCCCGGTTCGGTGCTCTAGGTCGTTGATTTTTCGCAGCAATTAACCTGATTGCTGCTCTAGGGAACCGAGCCGGCCGCCCTGACGCCACCGTCAGGACGGCGCCCGCCCCTCGAACGCCACCGCGACCGCGCCGAGGGCGGCCGCGGCGGCGGCCTCGGTGCGCAGAGTGAAGGGGCCGAGCCGCGCGAGCGTGAACCCGCGCGAGCGCAGCCGCTCGGTCTCCTCGGCGGTGAAACCGCCCTCGGGGCCGATCGCGATCACCAGGGGCTCGGGCGGTCGCCACGCGTCGAGCGCCGGCGAGAGCGCGCCTCCGCCCGGATCGAGGCAGACGCCGACGCCGGGGCCAGCGTCGAGCCGCTCGAGCGCCTCCTCGAGCGACCAGGGGCCGCAGAGCTCCGGGAGATCGCCGCGACCGCACTGCCGCGCCGCCTGCACCGCCACGCTCCGCCACCGCTCCTGGCGCCGAGGAGCGCGTGCCGCCGCGTCTCCCACGCAGCGCGCGGTCTGGACGGCGACGACGCGAGCCGCGTTGAGGGCTGTCGCGTCGCGCACCACGCGGTCCACCTTCTCCCCCTTGCCGACCGCCTGCAGCACGGTCACGGGGAGCGCCCCCGGGCCCGAGGCCGAGCGCGGCGGCTCGACCAGGACGCGCACCTCGCGCCCCAGCGCCGTCACGGTCGCGTCCGCCTCGAGCCGCGCCTCCGGATCGAAGAGCAGGAGACGATCCCCCGGCCGCCGGCGGTGGACCCGCGCGACGTAGCGCGCAGCCTCGCGGTCCAGCACGAGCTGCCCCGAAACCAGCCGGGAGCCCGGCACACGCAGCGGCGGTCGCACGCCGTCCAGCCTAGAGCACCGATCAGGTTGCCGACAGCGACGGAGGCCCGGAAAATGCCTCCGTGCACGGCGAGGAGACATTTTCCAGGCCTCCTCTGCCGAGGTCTGCTCCCAATTCGGTGCTCCAGATCGTTGATTTGTCGCAGCAATCAACCTGATTGCTGCTCTAGGGGACCTCCCGGCCGAGCGAAAGCGCGCGGCGAAACCCGGGCGCGGTCCTGGCGAGCTCACTCGGCGCCGCCGGGGTCGGCGGGCTGGGGCTCCGCCCACGGATCCTCGGCTGGCGCGGGCTCGGCTAGCTCCAGATCGAAGCCGAACTCCTCGAACACCTCGGGCAGCGCGGCCCGGATCTCGCGCCGCGTGAGCCCGTACTCCTCCAGGGCGTACCGGTGACGCGGGCGATAGCTGCGCAGCTCGCCGTCCTGCTCGGCCAGACGCGCCGCGAAGTCGTCGCTGATCTCCCAGCCGAAATGGGCGTAGATCCGCTCGACCTGGCGCCGCGGCGCCAGCACGAGATCCTCGTAGCGCAGGACGAAGCAGCGGTCCTGACTCAGGCGGCGGCGCACCGCGAGTCCGCTACGGTAGTACTCGATCGCCAGCTCGGCGAGCGCGCGTGTCTCCGGCGTCGCCCGCGGCCGCTCGGGCCACAGCGCCCGCCAGACGGACGAGAACATGCTGACGAAGGACGGGATCGCGTCGTAGGGATTCCTCACCAGGTAGATGAAGCGCGCGTCCGGGAACGTCTCGAGCATCGCCTCGATCCGCCCCGGCAAGAGGACCGACTTGTCGAGGAACGTCCGCCCCGCGCCGGCCGCGTATAGGTGCCGCTGGATCCCCGCCCGGACGTCCTCCATGACTGCGCGCCGGGCAGCGGGCTCCACGCGGTCGAGCCAGAACGCGCGCTCGAGCGCCCCGATCCAGGGATAAAAGAGCACAGTGCCGGGACTGAGCAGCGAGAGGAGGAAGTACATCTCGTCCTCCTCCGCCTGGCGGAGCCCCATCGGGTGCACGTCGCGCCAGCCGCCAAAATAGCGCGAGTCGACGGCGTCGAGGGCCCGCCCGAGCCGCCCGCCGAGCAGGGGGTCAAGCGCCCCGACCGCCTCGACCGCGCGCGTGAGCGTCACGCTCTGCAGGATCGTCTGGTAGAGCTTGACGTGCGTGAAGCGCGCCTCGTCGAGCCCCAGCAGGCGGTGCAGGACCGTGGTCCCGCTGCGGGGCGACGCGTAGATGAACACCGGCCGCCGCACCTCGACGCGGGAGTACCCGGGGTAGAACAGATCGTCGAGCCGGCGTCCGAGGGACACGACGCCTCGAGCCGCGCCGAGGACCGCCTGCGTCGCGGCGAAATAGGCCCGCCGACGGGGGCCCTCCCGCGCGGCCGCGGCGCGGAGCGCCCGCCAGGTCTGTCGGTCGAAGTACAAGGTGTCACCGGGAGAGCGGGCCCCTCCCCCCGGGAGCGACACTCGGCGTCCGGACCCAACTTTCCACCTCGCACCGCTCCACGCAAGGGCTCCGTGCCCGCGCACGCTCGGCCCTGGGGGCCCGGCGCGCGTCTTCAGTACCGATACTGCCACAGCACGTCGGCCTCGGCGCTGGCGTTGCCCGCCTCCGTGCGCAGGAACCACCCCTGACCGAGGCCGAGCTCCACGGCGGCGGCGAAGGAGTCGCGCCGCCGCGCCTCGTCGAGCGTTCCGCCCGTGCTGTCCGCCGCATCGCTCGGCCCCGCCGACGCCTGGGCCTCGGGCTGGTAGATCCCCTCCAGACGGACCCGATCGCTCACGCGATAGGAGGCCCGGTACCGCGTCGCGCCCTCCTGGGTGTCCGGGCTCACCTCGACGTTCGAGAGCGCGGTCCCGGCGAAGAGCTGTCCCATCCCGAGCACCTGCGCGGCGCCGTAGGCGGCCTGGATCTGGGTCCCCTCCTGGGAGGCGCGCGCGTCGTCGAGCGAGCCGCCGAGCAGGAGCACGAAGATCTGGTCCTCGGTGTAGGGGGGCTCGCTCTCGAGCTTCAGCTTGGGGCTCTCCCAACGCCCGAGGATGCGGAGGAACACGGTCGCCTCCGCGGTCTTCCAGCTGGCGACCACGTTGAGGCTCGGGTTCGCGGGGTCCTCGGGATCGAAGCTCACCCGCCCGCTCTCGACGCGGAAGGTCTTGCCGAGGATCGGCAGGCGCCCCCCGGGCTCGAGGTCCAGGTAGCCGCTGAGCGCCGTCTCGGCGCCGAGGTGGAGCTCGGGCCGCCCGCCGAGCGGGATCACGAAGTCGCTCTGCACGACCCGCGCCTGGGCGCCGAGGTCGAACACGACGTGCCAGGGCGTCGATCCCTCGTTCCCCGCCGCGCGGTCCTGACGGAGCGGCTGCGCGATGGTGACGTCGGGGTGATCATCGGTGTTGAGCACGAAGCGCGTCGCCGACAGCGGCACGCTCGCCTCCAGGCGCTCGAAGCGCACCTCGACCCGCATCGCCTCCGGCGTCCGCTCGAGGTCGAAGGTGCTCTGGGCGGTCATCGTGGCCAGCGACACGCCGCCGATCGGGACGGGCATCTGGGTCGCGGCGAGCGCGCCTTTGCCCCCGGCGAGCCCCTCCCAGTCGAGGTAGAGCTCGGCCCAGCCCTTCACGTTGGGGGTGGCGCTGCGGGCCTTCCCCTCGATCTTGGTCACGTGGATGATCGTCCGTTGCCCTTGGATGGCCGCCCGCGCGTGGAGCGTGGCGTCGGTGACTCGGAGCCCCAGCTCCGCGATCTGGAGAGCGCCGTCGCTGAGCCCCAGGGCCCCCTCGACCCCGGCGCGCCAGGTGGTGGTCGGGGGCGGAGCGGACTCGCTCGCCGCGGCGGGCTCGACCGGAGCCGCTGGCGCGCCCGCGCCGGACGCTGGTGCCCCCTCGGACGCTGCCCTCGGCACCGACGCCTCCGTCGCCCGCAGCGTGACGTGGACCATCCCGTCGACGCGCCCGGCGAGCTCGGTCAGGGCGCTGCGCACGACCGGCGTGAGCGTGCGCGCGTCGAGGGCGTCGGCCTGCGCGTGGATCTGGATGGGGACGGCCGGGTCGAGCGAGGGGATCCCGTCCTGCCAGCGGAGGCCGCCGCGAACCCCCGCGGCGAGCGGCGGGCGGCTGGGACTGCCGTCCGCCCCCGCGACGCGGGCGCCCTCGTCGAGCGCCAGGTAGAGCTCCACCTGCTCCGTCGTCGGCTCGAGCCGCACGCTGGCCGCGCCCAGGGGCGCGCCGTTCACCGCGAGCTGTTGCACATCGATCCCGCCGCGGAGCCGCGGGTCGCCCTCCGTCCGCTCGATCGCCACGGCCCCGCGCACCGCGCCCTGGATGCCCAGATCGGAGAGACCCGGCACCATGCCGAGCGGGAGGTTGAAGAACCGGGCGGTCGCGATCCCGGTCCACTCGGCGAGCGCCCGCGGCCCGCTCGCGATCGCCGCCTCGAGCGGCAGCGTCCCCTCCGCCGTGGCGTACACGATCCGGTTGCCCTCGTGGCGCACCTCGGCGTTGGCGCCCACCACGCCGGTGCGAGGCCGGAGGGTCACCGTCGCCGACCCGTCCAGCGGCACTCGGAAGGGACCCTCGACCGCGCGCAGCTTCCGCGCGTCGAGCACCACCACGAGCAGGGGGTCCCCCAGCGTGCCCGTGGCCTCGATCCTCCCGTCCACGGCCCCCTGGAGCCCGAGGGGCGGGACGAACTCCGGCAGGGCCGTGAGCGAGCGCGACGGCACGCGCACGGTCGCCTGGCCGCGGGACGCGAGCAAGAGCTCCGCCGCTCGCTCGGGTTCGGCCGCCAGCGCGGGCAGATCGAGCTCGACCACGGCGAGCCCGCTCGCGAGCAGGCCGTCCGCGGCGCCCGCGCTCACCGAGAGCCCCGCCTCGCCCGTCCCCCCGTCCACGTGCGTCATGGCGCCGAGGTCGACGCCACGGTACTCCTCGGTGCCGTACCGCACCACGAGCCCCTCGGTGGTCGCCACCGCGTCGATGTCGGGCATCGCCATGGCGTCTTCCCGCGAGAGGCGCAGCGCGCCGCTCGCGCGCCCCGCGAGCCCGAGCCCACCGAGCCGCGGCTCGAGCCAGGCCGAGACCTCCGCGAGGTCCACGCCGGCCAGGCGGATCTCGGTCGCACCGGTCGCCTCGCTCCACGCCTCCGCGTCGAGGGGGGGCCCGCCGAGCACCAGCCCGACGTCGAGCGTCGCCGCCCCCAGCGCGGGCACCACGAGCTCCGCATCTCCGTCGAGCTGGTCGTGCTCCAGCGTGCCCTCGACGCGCAGCCGAGCGTCGGTCAGTCCGAGCGCGTCGACGTCGTCGAGGGCCAGGGCGACGCGACCGTGCGACGGGCGCGAGGCCTGCTGGTAGAGCTCCACGTCGATGTTGGCGGCCTCGACCCGTCCGGTCACGAGGCCCGGCGGCAGCCCCACGACGCGCGCCACCTCGGCGAGGTCCACGCCCTGCCCGCTCGACTTGATCACCACGCGCCGGGCGTCGATGGCCGCGTCCAGCGCGAGGCTCCCACCCGCGCCGCGAAGCTCGAGCCCCTCGATGGACACGACTCCCGAGCCGACCGCGAACCGATCGACCTTGCCCTCCACGCGCACGCCCCCCCGGGTGACGGCCACGCGCAGCCCCGCCGCCCGCCCGGCGAACGGCTCGACCGTGCCGTCGATCTCGAAGCTCGGGCCGCGCGGGTCGGTCAGGCGCGCGCGCACGCGCGGGCGCTGCACGGGCCCCGACACGCCGAGGTCGACCTGCTCGAAGGAGGCCCCCGCGGAGCGGACCCCGCTCGCGATCACCCGAAGGTCCACCCCGAGCCGCGCCGGCGTCGCGAGGGGCCCGTAGACGCGCCCGGTCACCCGCGCGTGCCGCGCCACGAGCTCGCCCAGCGAGAAGGCGTCGATGGTCCCGTCCACGGTGGCGTCGAGCTGGGCGTCGACCACGCGCCCGGTCACCTTCACGTCGGCGAAACCGTCGGCCGCGGTGAGCGCCGCGATCCGCGGCGCTCGCTGGAGGCGAAACGTACGCGCATGCAGCACGAGGTCCACGGCCCCGTCCCGTCCGATGTCCAGGTCCACCTTCACCGGGATGCCGCGCTCGTGCAGCGTCGCCTTGCCACCGAAGACCCCGGCCACCAGCGCCCCGGTGAGGTCCGTGGCCGGCACGTCCACGGCGCCGATCGTCGCCGGCGTGGTGATGCCGTTGATCTTCACGGTCAGACCGTCGTCGCCCTCGAAGAGGATGAGCTGCGCGCTGGCGCCGATGTCCGTCGGCGGCGACGTCGGCACCAGGGTGCGAAGATCGAAATGCTGCGCCTCGAGGTCGGCGCGGACGCCGACGTCGCCGGCGAGGCGCAGGTGGCCGTCGGCGCGCAGCCGGGTCGGCCCGAGGTCCACCTCCGCCTGCGCGGCGAGCGACGGGAGCTCGCCCCGCGCGACGAGGTGGACCCGGGCGTCGTCCCAGAAGGGCCACGCCGCCCAGACGGCCCGGACGGCGTCGGGCGTGGCGCGCGGCAGGTCGACGCGCGCCTCGACGACCTTCCCGTGGAGCTCGGCCCACGCCGACACGCCGACGTCGCCCACGAACCCGTCGAAGCTCGACCACATGCGTCCGGGCGCGCGCACGTGCAGCTCCCCGGTGCCGCGCGACTCCACCTGGCCCAGGCCCCGCACGACGGTACCGAAGCGCTCCACGTCCACGGCAGCGCCGCGCCGGGTCGCCAGGACGGAGCCCTTGACCTGGGTGACGTCCGCCTCGACGGCGGGCAGGCCCGGGAAGACGCCGCGCGCGAGCCCGCGCCCGATCTCGATGTGGGGGAGCCAGACTCGGATCTCCTGCCCGGAGGGCGCGCTGGCGGCGCTGGGCTGGGTCCTCGGCGTCGGCTGAAAGGCGCGCGCGATCGACGGCGTCCCGTCCTGCGCGTCCGTGAGCACGGCGCAGGTGACGTCGTCGGCGCGGACGTGATCGATGACGAGCGTCTGCTTGCCGGTGCCGAGCAGGGCGCGCCGGGCGATCTCGACGCCGTTGGCGTGGACGCGCAGGCGCCCGATCTCGAGCACGACGGCGCCTTCCGGGTCGCGCACGACGACGCCGCGCGCCACCACCCGCGACGTCCCGACGGCAGCGAGGTCGCCCACGACCACGTCGCCGACGAACAGGGCGCTCAGCCCCTGGGTCAGGGCGCTCGCCAGCGCGCGCCGCGCCGGCGGCGTCCCGAGGTGCAGGAGCAGGCCCCCGAGCGCCGCCGCCACAAACACGGAGCCGAGCAGGAGCACGCCGATCAGCGCCCGCAGCGCCCGCCCCACCCGAGCCCGGCCCGCGCGCCGCGGGGGTACCGCGGCGGGCAGCTCCCCCGACGGCGGCGCCGGGGCCAGAGTGGGCGGGACCGGGTGGCTCACGCGCCGACCTCCGGTCAGAACGCCTCCCCGAGCGAGAGGTGCACCGCCACCGGCAGGCCGAGGATCCGGTCGGGGTCGGGCTCCCCGGCGAGCGCCACCTCCGCATCGTCCGCCACGGTCCTGAGCGCCCGGTAGCCGACGTCGATGCGCAGGGGCCCCACGGGCGTAGTGTAGCGCACCCCGACCCCCGGAGAGAGGTGGGGGCTGGTGGCCCGGAGGTACCCCTCCCGTCGCGTCAGATCGCTCGCGTCGACGAACACCACCGCCCCGATCGCGCCCCAGATCGGGAAGCGGACCTCGAGGGAGCTCTCCCAGAGCGTTAGCCCGCCCAGCGGGCGGTTGCACACGTCTGGATTCGGCGCGTCCGGCGGCGGGTCGAAGGAGCAGGGCACCGTCGTCGGCTTGAGAAAGCCAAGCGGACCGTGCGGGCCGACGCCACGGAAGGGATACCCCCGGTTCGAGTTGGGGCCGCCCGAGTAGAAGACCCGGAACAGGAGCTTCGCCTGGTCGCGCACCGCCTCCGCGCTCGCCGGATCGAGCGTCGAGGCCGCGGCCGGATCGAGGGTTTTGCCGTAGTCCTGCGGGAAGAGCCAGCCGACGGAGCCGCGCACCGCCAGGGTCACCTTGCGGGCCACGGGGAGGAAGACGCGCGCGTCGGGCTGGATCTTCACGTCGCGGACGTCGCCGTCACCGAACGCCCCCGCGACCTGCAGGGTGTTGATGAAGAACAGGCCGAACGTCGGCGCGATCGGGTCGTCGCGCAGGTCGAGCGCCATGCGAAGCTCCGGGTACCCCACCCGCACGCGATCGAGCCCCGCGGGATCCGGCCCCTGGCGCCGGTAGGCGAGCGGGATGTTCTCGCTCAGGTTGTAGCTGGTGGCGACGGAGAGCTTTTGGCCGAAGAACGGCCGCTGCACGCCGGTGGAGCCGCGGAACTCCAGGAAGCCGATGATGCGCTCGTCGCTCGGGTCGACGCCGTCGGGCAGCCGATAGAGCACCGGGTAGGCGTTGATCTCCGCCCGGACGAACCCCTCCGTGCGCCCCTCGATGAACGATGGCTGCCGAAGGGTGGCGGAGAAGGAGTTCTCGGGGAGGACCTGGACGGGGCCCTCCAGGAGCCCCACCCGCAGCGGAAAGTAGATGAGCCCGAAGCGATCCTCCACCCGGAGGCTGCGCATCCCGCCCAGGAAGTTCTGGCTGTCCCACCCGCCGAGCACGTGCGTCGATAGCCGGAGCACGTCGAAGCGCGCGCCCACCCCGGCGCGCACGCCGTGCAGGTGCGCCTCCTTGAGGCGGATGGTCACCGGCACCGACGCCTGCTCAGGGTGCCCCAGGTCCTCGCGCACCTCCACCACCGAGAAGCGCCCCAGCGCCGCGAGCTGATCCTCGGCCGCGCGGAGCTCCCGTCGCGAGTAGGGCTCGCCCGCCTCGATGGCGAGCTGCGCGCGGATCTTCCGCGCCGGGATCTGGTCCAGCCCCTCGATGGTGATGGCGCCGTAGACCGCCATCGGGCCCGGGGTCACCACGAAGCGGACGTCGGCGGCGTGGTGGGTGATGTCCACGTCCGCCGTCGCCTCCACGCGCACGAAGGCGAAGCCGTGGTTCGCCAGCGTATCCGCGATCTTCTCCTTGGAGCCCTCGAAGACCGCCTCGTCGAACAGGTCACCGCTCAGGCAGGTGACCCCGTCGGGGCCGAGCGTGCAGTCGCGGAACCCCACATGCCGCAGGACCTCGGCGGCGAACGAGGTCTTGCCGACGGACCAGGGCAGGGCGTCGAGACCGGCGACCTCGACCCGGCGCACCAGCACCGGCACCCCCTGCACGACCTCGATCTCGACCCGGACGCGGCGCCCGTCCTCGAGGCGGATGACGCGCGCAGCGCGGACCTTGCCCTCGTAATAGCCGCGGGCGCGGAGGTAGCGCTCCACCCGCTCGAGATCCCGAGCGAGCAGGTTCTCGTCGTAGATCTCGTACTCGAACGCGACCCCGTCCCAGACGCCGAGGAAGCGCCGCGACGGCGCCGTGGCCATGCCCGCGAGCAGCGGCCCGGGGTCGACCCCCCGGGTCCCCTCCACGTCGACGGAGCGGATGACGAGCGCGCCCTCGGGCACGGAATGCCGGCAACCGACCGACAGGAGCGCCAGGGCCGCCAGCAGGAGCCAGCAGGCCCACCCGTCGCGCGGCGAGCCCCACGCGCGGCGCGCCGCGAGCGCTGACGGGGGCGGCCCAGGGGCAATCGGGGCCCACGCTGGCCCGCGCGCTCGCCGGGCCACCCGGATCAGCTCAACCGCCGCCCTTCATCAGCTTCTCGAGGTTGGGCAGCGTGGCCGGCTCGGGCGGCGGCTCGACCCACTCGAGCTTCTCGTAGGTGAGGATGCCCATGATCGGATCGGCAGCCGTGCCCTGAGAGGCCCCGGTGAAGGTGGTGGTGTAGCTGCCCGTGACCTTGGCCCTGCCGCCCGGTGCGGGCAGCGGCCGGGGCATCTCCTTGCCCCAGTAGTCGTCGGTGACAGGCTCGGGGTTCTCTTCGTCCTTGGTCTTCTCGTACTGCTCGATGGCCTTCCATACCTGGGCGTAGTTCGACACCCAGCCCATCACCATGATGCAGTCCTCGGGCTTGTCGCCCTTCTCGTCGCAGAGCCAGAAGGTCGGCACCGGCGGCTTGCACCCCTCGGGATCGGCCTTGCCGTACTTGTGCACGGCGCACTCGGGAGCGTCCATCAGGTTGGTCTTGTTGACCCAGCCCTCGATGGTCAGCTTCTGATGATTCACCGACTCGTGGTGGACCATGCTCCGGAGGTGCAGGCTCGCGCCCCACACCGTGTACATGTCCCCCTTCTTCACCGGCTTGGTCGGCAAGGTCGGCACCGCGGGGAGCGAGGCCTTGGAGCCGCTGTGCGCGGGCTTCGGCTCGTACTTGACGGTTTCGCCACAACCGATGGTGGCGGTGGCGCACGCGACGGCCGCTGCGGCGATGATGAAACGGCTCCCACTCTGCGACATGCTTGGCCTCCCTAGGCGACTGATCGATACGCTGGACGCGAACCGACGTATCATCCGACCCGGTGCCCCCGCAAGATAGCCCGATTTCCAGGATTTCGGGCCCCCGGGGTGGGGTTGTTATTTTACAGCGGTCCTTGACCGCACCGCGGCGCGATGTTCGCCCCGGGGCGGGCCGATTGACAAGCATTTTCTTGATTTTACGCTCCGCCGCATGGGCCGCGGCATCTTCATCGGCGACGTGCACGGCTGCGCCGACGAGCTCGGGGACCTGCTCGACCGGCTCGGCCCCGGCGCGGACGACCGGATCTGCTTCGTCGGCGATCTGATCGCGCGCGGGCCGAGCACGCGGGCGGTGCTGGCGACGGTGCGGGCCCTCGGTGCCGAGTCCGTCCGCGGCAACCACGAGGCGCGCCTCCTCGCCGCCCGGGAGGCCCGGGAGCGCGGCGAGCTAGGCCCCCGGCTCGGCCCCTCGCACGAGCGGGTCCTCGCCGAGCTCGACGCCTCGGATCTAGCGCTGCTCGCCGCGCTGCCGCTGTGGCTCGACCGGCCCGAGCACGGGGTCCGGGTGGTGCACGCCGGGGTGCTCCCCGGGACCCCGATCACCGCGCAGGACCCGGAGCACCTGCTGCACCTGCGCTCGCTCCACCGCGACGGGACCCCCTCCGCCCGCCTCGGCGGGCGCCACTGGGCGGCGCTGTACACGGGCCCGCCGCACATCGTGTTCGGCCACGACGCGGTCACCGGGCTGCAGCTCGAGCGGCACGCGACGGGCCTCGACACCGGCTGCGTCTACGGGGGAGCGCTGACGGCGCTGGTGCTCCCGCGCGGCGCGCCGCCCCCCGTCGACCCGGAGGAGCGCCGCGCGCTCCTGGTGAGCACCCCCGCGCGCCGGGCCTACTACGCCCTCGCGGGCGGTTAGCGCCGTCCCCCGCCGCCGGGCGCGCTATCCTGCTCGCCATGCGCCCGCTGCTGCGAGCCGCGCTGATCGTCGCCGCGGCGGTGGTCCTCGTGCGTGCGGCGGGCTGGGTCGCGCGCTCCGCGGAAGAGGCAGCGCCGCCCACGCCCGCGTCAGCCCCGGCGCCCCCCTCGGGCGCGGCGCTCTGCCCGCCACACACCCTCCCGGACCAGGGCGCCTGCGTGCCCGTCCCGTGGCACGACCCCGCCGCGGGCGTCGGCGCACCCGCTCCGACGCCGGGTTTCGACGGGGACCACGTCCCGCTCCTGCCGAGCCGCCCCGCCGATCCGTCCCGCTATCGCTGGCCGCTGCCGCTGCCGCCGACCGGGCTCGCCGCGCTCCCCTTCCCGCTCGAGCCCCCGTCTCCGGTCGCGATCGCGCTCCCCGCCGGAGCCGAGGGCGAGGTCGGCGCCTTGCGCCTCGAGCAGCAGGTGGGGGACGCCGAGGTGCTCTACACCGGCGAGCTGCTCGCCCGCACCGTGCTGACGCTCCACACGGTGCGCGCCCCGGCGGGACTGCGCTCCTTCGTCCTCGTCTTCGGCAACCTCGCCACCATCACGCCCGGGCTCGCCCGCGGCGCGAACCTGCGGGCGGGGGCGCCGCTCGGCGCAGTCGCGGTCCCGTCCGGCTCCCTCGTCCTCGAGGCGCGCGAGGTGCGGCGGGGCGTCGACGTCAAGGCGCTCGCCGTCGAGGAGCTCCGGCACCCGGCGCGGACCATCGCGGTGGATCTACGAAACCTGCTCGAGCGGGTGGAGTGACCGAGTGCCTCAGGGCACGAGCTTGTAGCCGAAGCCGTACAGCGTCAGGATGTGCTCGGGCTGGTCGGGGCGCCGCTCGATCTTCTTTCTGAGCTTGACGATGAAGTTGTCGATGGTGCGGGTGGTCGTGCTCGCCTCGAGCCCCCAGATCTTGCTCAGGATCTCGTCCCGGCTCACCGCCTGGCCCTGGCGCTCCCAGAGCAGGCGGAGCAGCTCGACCTCGTAGAACGAGAGGCCCTCGGGCGCTGCCGAGCCACGCTGGAGCGTCTGCGCCGAGAGGTTGACCGTCGCCCCCCCGATCTGGAACGAGCTGACCTCGTTGGGGCGGTTGGTGCGCCGGAAGAGGGCGCGGATCCGGGCCACCAGCTCCCCCACGCTGAACGGCTTGGTGACGTAGTCGTCGGCGCCCGCGTCCAGGCCCCGGATCTTGTCCGCCTCCTGGCTGCGCGCGGTGAGCATGATGATGGGCAACGACGGATCGATCCGCCGCAGCTCCTCGCACACCTGGTAGCCGTTGAGGTCGGGGAGCATCAGATCGAGCAGGACGGCCTGGGGCCGCTCCTGGCGGGCCGCGGCGAGCCCCTCGCGCCCCGTCCCCGCGCTCGTCACCCGGAATCCCTCGAACTCGAGCGCGTCGCGCAGGCCGAGCACGATGTGCGGCTCGTCCTCGATCAGGAGGATGGTCCGGCGCGGCTCCATCGCGCGGATGGTGCCCAAAAAAGCCGCGAGCGGCCACCGCTTTCGCGGGACCGCTCGCGTCGCATCCCCGGAGCGGGCTCCCCCCGCCCCGGGTCATTTCCCAGTCAGCAGGCGTCCGCTAGCCAAGGTCGGCGCCCTGGCAGGCCACGAACAGCACCGAGTTATCGAACGGCACCTTCGTCTCGACGTTGTTCGGGGACACGAACCGGAGCATCCGGCGCTGCGAGTCGGGGCAGGAGTCGACCAACAGTGGGTTGCCGATGCAGTCGTCGTGCCGGAAGCTCGGGTTGTCCGGATCCAACCGGCACTCCGGGGTGCCGTTGCCGTCCCGATCCTGCATGGCGTCGATGTAGCAGTACCCCGCGCCGGCCCCGGTGAGCTGCTGATCGGGGAACTCCAAGCACTCCTGCCGGCCCTGATCCACCGTCTCCGTCAGCTTGCAGAGGGTGAAGCTGGAGCAGGGGGGCTGGCCCACGCTATCGCACTTGTCGGCCTTCTTGAACTCCGCGAGCACCGCCTCCTTGATCTCGGGGTCGAGCTCGGTCCGGCCCTCCGTGGCACAGCTGACTCTGAACTGCGAGTTGGTGATCTCGACCACCTGGCAGGCCACCGTACCGTCCTCGTTCACCGAGAGGCGCCGCGGCAGGCAGGTGCCCTTCAGCTTCTCCTTGAGGCGATTGATGATGGCCCGTACGGAAGGGTTGTAGCCGTAGCCCGGCTTGTTCTTGTCGTCCGTGATCTTGGGGCAGACGGAGCCGACGATGGAGTTGAGCCCGAAGTCCCTGAGCACGCTGAGGAACCGCAGGCCCGGGTACCCCTTGGCGTAGTACTGGGTGATCCCGGTCCCCGGCTGCCCTGCATCCTGGCAAAGGGGCTTGGTGGCGAGGTTGCTGTCGCTCTCCTTGCAGTCGCAGCCGCCCGTGATGGCGTCCGTGCACTCCTTCCGTTCGCCGAGGCGGAAGGTGCAGGCGTACTGCAGGTCGCCGTTGTCCACCACATCGTACTCGTGGCCGTTGATCGGGCTGGCCGCACCGGCCGAGTTGACGTCGAGCGGGCGGTCCCCCGTGATCGGGTTGGCCTCGGGGAACGGCAGCCCGCTGATGGCATGGACCCCGGTCCGCGGGGTGATCGACTCCCACATGAACGGATCGAGCGGATAGCCGCCGGCGGTATTCGGGCCGCCGAGGATGGTGTCCCAGCGGTCCTTCAGCGACAGGGCACCGTCCACCGCCGTGGTCGCCGGGAGGAACTCCAGCTCGTCCGGATCGGCCAGCGTCTCCGGGGTGGCGATGTCCTGCCAGGGCACGCCGACGATCCCCGCGAAGAAGATGAGCGAACCGTCCGAGCGGGCGACCAACTCCGGGTAAACGGCGTTCCCGCTCATGAGCGGGTTGGCGTACTGGCAGAAGCGGGCGCCGCCGCCCTCCACGCACCGGCCGCCCCCGAGCTGCTGCGGGCTCGGCGGGCAGTCCCCGTCCACGCCGCAGGCGCGGCCGTAGACCACGTTGTTCGTGAGCGCCTGGACGTAGCGATCCGTCGGGTAGAGGAAATCGATGCCGAAGCGCCGCTTCTGTTCGTAGCAGCGGAGGTTGGCATGCTCCGTGTCGTCCCGCCCGAGCTGGCAGACCGGGTCGGCGCTGAGCGCCGAGCAGCCGGGGGGCGGGCTATCCTCCCTCAGCGCGCAAGAGCGGCAGCAATCGTGGTTCGGCTCGGTGGCGCAGATCTGGGTGCCCCGCGGCATCTTGAAGTTGCTGCTCGACGGCGGCGCTGCGACATAGAAGCCTGGCCCGCTGTCGCTAACGGAGCAGTCGTTCTCGTCCGTCAGGACGACGATGGCGACCAGGGAGTCCGGCCGCAGGAACTGCGCCCGCTGCGCGAGGAGCACGTCGTTGAAGCCACCCGCCACCGACGCGGCGCCGTCGCTCACCACCTCCGTCGGCGGCATTGGGTCGACGAGGAACCGGTACCAGGACTCCAAGGGCGCCTCGTACCCGCAGCCGCTCTCGCCGGTCGCCGTTACGATGGCCCTGAATTCGTCGATGAGCGTGGGGAGGTCGTTGGTGGTGTTGGGCACCCGAACGTCCGGGCTGCGATCGTCCCAGGCGAGGAAGCCGAGGTTATTGAACGAGGTGACGCCCCGCAGCGGGGCGATGAGCTGACCCCGGTCGTCCTTGGCGGGGACGAAGGAGGAACCCTCGGCCGCCGTGCAGGCGATGCCGCCATGCCCGCCGAGGCTCGAGGAGACGACCCCGACGTGCAGGTTCTCGACGGGCTGGAACTCCTCCACCATGTTGGCTGGGCAGGCGCCGTTGCTACTGGGCGTGAGGTTCCCCTCCGCGTCCTCGCAGTACGGCTGGAGCAGGCGCGTGAGCATCTCCGGCACCGCGTCCCGCAGGATGTCCTGCTTATCCGCCATCGAGATGGAGTTATCGATGACGAACAACAGGTCGATCTTGTCGACCGCGGACACGGTGATCTGCGTCACGAACACGTTGGTGGTGTTCGGCTCCGCGGGGGACACCTTCCGGTTGAGGCAGCCGGTGGCCAGGCCCGCCGTGACCCCGGCGCCGACGACGGCCGCGAGCCCCGCCCGCAACAGCCGACGACCGAGTCCGGCACGCTTCGTGGTGGACGATGTGGGATTCATCGAAAAAAGCTCCTTCTCTTCCGCACCCTGAGCTGGCCGGGCTCCCCGCCGGGAGCCCCTGGACGATTGCGACCCGACCTACGAAGGGCCGGCCCGAGCCTAAGTGCCCAGGACCACAGCTGTCAATCGCGCGCGGGGGCACCGGCCGCCGCGCGCCGCCGGTCCGGTCGCACCGGGCCCGCACCCTTGCATGTAGCAAGGCGCGTGCCTCGCCGATCTCGGCCAAATCGGACGGGTTCTACCCCCACGCCTGGCAACGGAGTTGGCGATCGTCCCGTCGACTGCCAACCCTGGGGCCCCCGGGAGGGGCGCCGGGCTCACGGCGTCACGAGAAGGTTCCGTCAATCACCGGTTTCGCCCGCGTCAGGCGACGCGGCGGCAGCGAAATGGGCCCGCAGCGCCCCCAGGCGGGCCGGCGTCATCCCAGGCACCGCGAGGAGGGCCTCGTCCGGCGCGCCGCGCACCGCCTCGAGCGAGCCGAGCGCGGTGAGCAGGGCGTTGCGGGTCTTCTCGCCGATGCCCTTGACCCGGTCGAGCTCCGAACCGAGCGTGCGCGCCTTGCCGGCCTTCCGGCGCCCGCGGTTGGCGAAGCGGTGGGCCTCGTCCCGCGCCCGAGCCAGGAGCCATAGCTCGGGGCTGTTCGCGCGCAGGCTCACCGGGTTCTTCTGGCCGGGCAGGTAGACGCGATCGACGATCCGCTCGCCGAGCGGCGTCTCGCGCTCCTTGGCGAGCCCCACGATGCTGAGGTCGAACAGCCCCAGATCCTGGGCGGCGGTCAGCGCGACCGCGAGCTGTCCACGCCCGCCATCGACCACCATCAGGTCCGGGAGCTCCCAGGCCGCGTCCGCGCCGCCGGTTTCGAGCAGGACCCCGTCCGCATCGACGGCGGGCGCGTCGCCTTCCTCTGCCGCGCGCGCGACTCGGCCGCGGCGGAAGCGGCGGCCGAGCACCTCGGCCATGGCGGCGTAGTCGTCGCCGTCGCTCGCCCCGATCACCCGGTAGGTGCGGTACCGCCCCTTGTCGGCCACCCCGTCGGTGAGCGCCACCACGGCGCCCACGGTGTCACTGCCGCCGAGGTGCGAGATGTCGACGCACTCGATGCGGCGCGGCAGGGTGGGCAGGCGCAGCCGCTCCTGCAGGCGCACCAGCCACTGGTCAACGTCCTCCGCGGCGCGGGCCTTCTCGGCGAAGGCGTGGCGTGCGTTCTCGGTCGCCAGCTCCACGAGCTCGCGCCGCGGCCCCCGCGCCGGGGCCAAGAGCTCGCAGCGCCGGGCGCGCTCGCCGCCCAGCGCGGCCGCCGCGGCGCGCCGCTCCGAGAGCCACTCCGCGACGCCCTCCGCCCCCTCGGGCAGCAGGGGGACCAGCAGCTCGTCCGGGATGAGCGCGGCCCGGGGCCCTCGCTCGCCGTAATGGTCGCGGAGGAAGGCGGCCACCACCTCGTCGTTGGGCACCTCGACCCCCTTGCTCGAGAGGGTCACGGCGTCGACGACCCGGCCGCGGCGCACGGTGAGCACCCCGAGTTCGACGCGATCGCCCTCGCGATACAGCCCCAGCGCGTCCTGATCGCGGTCGGTGACGGCGACGACGCGCTGCTGCTCGCGCACCGCCCGCACGGCGGCGAGCTGATCGCGAGCCACGGCGGCGCGCTCGTACTTCATGGCCGCGGCGTCTGCGGCCATCTGCTGCTCGAGCTCGACCGTGAGCTCGTCGTGCCGGCCGTCGAGGAACAGCGCCACCGCGCGCACCTGCGCGGCGTAGCTCGCCGGGTCGACGGGCAGGACGCAGGGCGCGGGGCAGCGCTGGATCTGGTGCTGTAGGCAGGGGCGCTGGCGGGTGGCGAGCTCCCGATCGGAGCAGGTCCGGAGCTTGAAATGCTTCTCCACCAGCTGCAGGGTGCGCCGCGCGGCGGTCGCCGAGTGGTAGGGCCCGAAGTAGCGGGCGCCGTCCACCTGGGTCCGGCGCACCAGCTCGAGCCGGGGCCAGGCCGGCGCCGGGTCGAGGCGCAGCGTCAGGAACTCCTTGTCGTCGCGGAGCTTGAAGTTGTAGCGCGGGCGCGCCTCCTTGATCAGGCTGTTCTCGAGGATCGCCGCCTCCTTCTCGGTGACGGTGACGATCGTCTCGAGGTCGGCGACGCGCCGGCGCAGAAAGGGGATGAACGCGCGCGAGTCGCTGGAGGCCTCCTGGAAGTAGCTCCGCACCCGCGCGCGCAGACTCTTGGCCTTGCCCACGTAGAGCGCCGCCCCGCCGCCGTCGCGGAAGACGTAGCAGCCCGGGCGCGCCGGGAGCTCGGCGAGCTTGCGCGTGAGCGCCTCGGGGAGCGCCGCGGGCTCTACCTCGGGCGCGGGCCCGACCTCGGGCGCGGGCCCGACCTCGGGCGCCGGCTCAACTTCGGGCGGCGGCGCGCCACCCGCCGCGCCGGCAGCGGGCGGGGTCGCTCCCGGCCCGACCTCGCGCCGCGAGGAGGGGGCTCTCGTTCGTCGCTTCGCCATCGGGGACCCGGGGCCGCCGGCCTCGACAGGCCTCTACCCCGGGGGCGGGGCCGAGGAAACCCCGCGGCGCGCCGCCCGGGATCGGTGACCGAGGGTCTGGCGCCGACCGCCGGTCCGCTTGACGGGGCCGCCGCTGCCTTCCCAAGATGCCTGGCGACGATGCGCGCCACCCTCGCCCGGATCACGAGCCAGGTCGGCCGCGGGACGCTCGCGGTCGTGCTCGCCGTCGTCGCGGGCACGACGATCGGCGTCCTGCTCGTGCCCTGGGCCCCAACGCCCCCGCGTGAGCCACCGGCGCCGCCCGAGGTGATGCTGCTCGGCAGGCCGCTCCCGCTCGACGAGGACTCGAGCGCGCTCGGGCTCGAGCGGGTGCGCCGCTTCGCGGCCGGCGAGATCGCCTTTCGCCTCCCCAACGGCGACCGGCGCCGCTTCAGCATGGCCGAGCTCGGGGTCGCCATCGACAAGGTGCGGCTCGCCGGGCTGATCCGCGATGCGCGCGACCCGACCAGCCCGCTCCGGCGCCAGTGGGAGGCGCGCGGGCGACCGCAGCCCATCGCGCTGCCGGCGCCCTTCGCCGTCGACCCGGACGCGGCGCTGCACCGGCTGCTCCTGCTCAAGGACGAGCTCGATCGGCTCCCCGCGGACGCCCGGCTCGACCTCGAGCAACGCCGGGTGGTCCCCGAGCGGGTGGGAAGGCTGCTCGACGTGGACGCGTCGCGGGCGGCGCTCGAGCGGGCGCTCGAGCGCGGCGAGACGGAGGTCGCGCTGGCCTTCGAGGAGCGGCGGCCCCGCCGCGTCGCCGCCGAGCTCGGCAAGGTGGAGTTCGGCTCGGTGCTCGGGTTCTTCGAGACGCGGTACGACCGGGCCGAGCGGCAACAGGCCCGCACCTTCAATCTCCGCCTCGCCGCCTCCAAGCTCGACGGCACCGTGCTCCTTCCCGGGGAGATCTTCGACTTCAACGAGGTGGTGGGGCCGCGCGACGAGGCCAACGGGTACAAAGTCGCCCCGGTCATCGCCGAGGGTGAGCTGGTGGACGGCATCGGCGGCGGGACCTGCCAGATCTCCGGCACGCTGCACGGCGCGACCCTCTTCGCGGGGCTCGAGATCGTCGAGCGGCTCCCGCACACGCGGCCGAGCTCGTACATCAAGATGGGGCTCGACGCGACGGTGGTCTACCCGACCCTCAACTTCCGGGTGAAGAACCCCTTCTCCTTCCCCGTCGTGCTCCACCAGACGGTAAAGAACGGGATCGTCCGCGCGGAGGTGCTCGGCCCGCCGCGCACGCGGACGGTGACCGTGATCCGGCGCGTCGACTCGGTGATCCCCTACGAGGAGCAGGAGCGACCGGACCCGGAGCTACCGAGCGGCCAGCGGGTGCTCGGCCAGCGCGGGGTGCCGGGGTTCAAAATCCACCGGTACCGCATCGTGCGCGAAGGCGACCACGCGGTCCGCGAGCGCTTCGACGACGTCTACCCGCCGACGGTGCAGGTCGTGCGGGTGGGCGCAGGAAACGCAGCCCGGGACCCGAAGCCGGTCAAGCACGACCCTCACCCGGAGTACCTCGCCGACGAGCTCCTGGTGATGACCCAGGGCCCTGGCATCGTCGCCGCCGACGGACAGCCGGACACGCGGGAGTCCCGTGAGCCCGGGACGATGGGCCGCGCGGGCTGGACTCGGGCCGCCGGGATGCCGTACTTCGAGGACGAGGGCGACGCGGCCGCCGACACCGAGCCGCCTCGGCGCTGAAGGCGCGCGGCCGGCGCGATCGCCGCGCCACCGGGTGGGGGGCGCGCGCGCCCCGGATGTGGCAGCCTCGCCGCGTGTGGCTCGTGGCCGATCGCCTGTTCCTCGGGGACTACCGCTCCGGCGAGCGCGCGCTCGCGGGCTGGGAGCAGCCGGTCGCACCGGACGGCGTCCCCGCGCCCTTCGCGGGCGTGGTGTC
The DNA here is from genome assembly GCA_964404725.1 of uncultured Polyangiaceae bacterium. GTDB lineage: Bacteria > Myxococcota_A > Polyangia > Polyangiales > Polyangiaceae > JAFGBI01. Next base: position 18,215 of record CAYOLF010000032.1, on the reverse strand, counting down.
GCTCTGCCCGATGCCGCTGCTCTCGGACGAGGCCGTCGAAGGCCCCGCCCGGGCGGCCACCGAGTGGCTCGCGATCCCCATCATGGACGGCGGCCGCGGCGAGGGCGAGCTCGAGTCGGCGCTCGGCCTCGTCATCCCGTTCGTGCGGCGGCGGCGCGTGACGGGCAACGTGCTCCTGCACTGCGCCGCGGGGATGAGCCGCTCGGTCGCCGCGATGGTGGCGGTCCTCTGCGAGGACGGGGCGCCCCTCGACGCGGCCCTGCGCCAGGTCGTCGCGGCGAAGGCCGCCGGCCTCTACCCGTTCGTCGGTGACGAGGGCTCGCTCGTGGCGATGGCGCCGGAGTTCCGCGCCTGCCTGGCCCGACTCTACGGACGGTGAGCAATTCCCGGGTGGGATCGTTAGCACTTGACGAACGGCCGATTCGTGGGCGAAAAGCGCCGTCCAAGGGGTGTTCGCGCCGCGCATCCAAGCCGTTTTTCGCCCCCTTGACGTGACCCCTCTGCGTGGGTAGGGTGGCCCTGCCGGCTGGCCGTCCCGGAATATACCATGAACACTGCAGAATCTCCTACACAGGTGAAGGCCGATAACCCCGAAACCGCCGCGCCCCGCGCGGTGGATTGGGAGAACCCGCGGGTCGCCGCGATCCTCTCCGCAGCCGCCAAGTGCTTCGCGCGGAAGGGATTCAGCGCCACCACCCTCGCCGAGATCGGCAAGGAGCTCGGGCTCCGCAAGAGCATCGTCCACTATTATTTCGCCAGCAAGGCGGCCCTCATCCACGAGGTGCAGAGCTTCACGTACCACAAGCACCTCGACCGGCTCCGCCAGGCGATCGCCGGCACCGGTGAGGCGGGCGCCCCCACGGCGCCGACCGCCCTCTCCGCGCTGTGGGAGGCGATCCAGACGGACAAGACCGGCACCGGGCTCAACATCGAGGTGTGGAGCGCCGCGCGCCGTGACACGGAGCTCAAGCGCCGCGCGTCGGCCCTGCAACGCGACGCGCGCAAGCTCGTCGCCGAGGGGCTGCCCGAGATCCTCGGCGTGAGCGCCACCGACGAGGCCAAGCTCAAGGGCCTCAGCACGCTCATCCTCGCCGTCATCAACGGGCTGGCCGTCGCGGAGTACCTCGAGGGCGAAGAGGTCGACGTCAACGCCGCGTTCCAGCTCTTCCTCGGGCTGCTCCGATCGAGCGCCCGCCAGGGCTGAAGGCGCGTGCGGCGGGCCGTCCGTGCCCGGTCCTTGCGCGCCGCCCGCCGGATCGCCGGCGCCGGCGCCGTGCTCGGCGCGGTCGCGCTCCCGTGGGGTGCGCCCCGCGCCGCCCTCGCCGGGGCCGACGTGGGCCCCCTGCCCCGGGGCGCTCGCGCGCGGCTGCTCGCGACGGCGGAGCCGGCGGGCGCGGCGCGCGCGGACCTCGTGCCGCGCCGCCTCGACTCGCGGTCGTGGTTCGCCGACGCCCTCTCGCGCTCGGCGGGGCTGCGCCTCGACGGCGGCGCGACGCTCCCGCTGCTCGGCCGCTACGCGCACCCCGAGCGGGTCCGCGTCGCGCCCTGGCAGGGGTTCTGGGCCGGGCGCTACGGGCCGAGCCGCCGCGGCGCCTTGAGCCCGCTCACCTGGAGCGCGGTCCTCTGCGATCCGGGGACCGCGGAGGCGCCAGCCCCCTTCACACCGCTGCCGCCCTCGCTCTCGGCGGGCGACCTCGGCGAGGTTGCGCACCCTCACGAGCTCTGGCCCGAGCTCGCGCCGGCGCCGGCCTGGCTGCACGGCGCCGCCACGCCGGCGCCCGAGCTGGTGCCGTTCTCCCGCGCCCCCGCCTGCGCCCCCTGGCAGCGGCACAAGCCGGCCACCTTCCTCCGTCACGGCCTCGAGCGCGACACCTTCGCGCTGCTCGATTGCGACGGCTCGATCTCCGCCGAGGCGATCGACCGCCTCAGCGCGATGGCCCGCCCCCTCGACGTGCCCCGCCCCCCCCTGCCGCTCCCGGCCGAGGCGGCGCGGGACGCCGGTCCCGGGGAGTGGACGCCTGGGGTTCGGCTCGTCCACCTGCGTCTGATCTGGGTGATGCAGCAGGTGGCCGACCGCTTCCCCTACCGCGCCATCTACGTGGTGAGCGGGTACCGCCCCGGATCCGGCCGAAGTCAGCACGCGCGCGGGCGCGCGCTCGACGTGCAGGTGCTGGGCGTCAGCAAGGAGCGCCTGTTCGCGCTCTGCCACGAGCTCCGGGACGTCGCCTGCGGCTATTACCCGCACCACGAGTTCGTGCACTTCGACGTCCGGGAGGCGGGCAGCGGCCACCCCCTGTGGGTGGACGCCTCGCTGCCCGGCGAGCCATCGCGCTACGTCGACGCATGGCCCGGCGTGGTGGAGAGCGGCGCGCTCGAGCACCAGGGGGAGCTGTGAGCTCGCGCGGGTGGCGCGGGCGACCGGGGGCGCGCCGGACCAGCGCGGCGAGGAGCTAGCGGGCGTGGCGTTCGACGGCATCCTCGGCCAACCCACGGCGGTCCAGACCCTGCGCCGCGCGCTCGAGACGGGGCGCGTGCACCACGCCTATCGCTTCGAGGGGCCGGAGGGCGTCGGCAAGGAGCTCGCGGCCTTCGAGCTCGCCAAGGAGCTGGTGTGCGGCGACGACGGGACGGCGCTCTGTGCGACGAACCGCCACCGGGTGGAGACGCTCTCGGACAAGGAGCCGCGCGTGCCGCTGCACCCGGACGTGGTGGTCGTCGAGCGCGGCCTGTACGGCAAGCTGCTGGACGCCTCGGAGGCGACGGGCATCAGCGTGGAGCAGATCCGCCGTGTCGTGCTGGGTCGGGTCGGTTTCCCGCCGCACGAGGGCAAGGCGCTGGTGTTCATCGTGCGCGACGCGGACGAGCTCACCGTCTCGGCGGCGAACGCCCTGCTCAAGACGCTCGAGGAGCCGCCGTCGCGCACCCATTTCGTGCTGCTCACCAGCCGCCCCAAGCGCCTGCTCGCCACGGTCCTCTCGCGTTCGCTCGCCGTGCGGTTCGGGCCGCTGCCGGATTCGGTCGTGGCCCGCCTCCTCGCCGAGCGCGGCGCCCCCCCGGAGCTCGCGCTGCTCGCGCAGGGGAGCGCGTCGCGCGCGCTCGGGCTGGCGGACGCGGAGCTGACGAGCGGTCGGGAGGAATTCGTCCGGGGCGCGCTGGCGGCGATCGACGCGCCCGATCTCGCGGCGGGCATCGCCCTCGCGGAGTCACGCCCGGAGGGCCGCGACGCGCTGCGCCAGCAGCTCGAGGCGCTCGCCGCCCACTTCGTGCAGGAGGCCCACGCCGCGCTCGGCCTCGGCCCGTCGAGCGCGCGTGAGGTCGGGCCCGATCGCGCGCTCCAGGCCGCGCGCCGGCACCAGGCGGTGCTCGGAGCCCTCGGCGATCTCGAGCGCAACGGGCAGCCGGGGCTGGTGCTGGAGGGCCTCTTGATGCGACTGCGCGCGGCGTGAACGGCACGGCCGGCGCCCGCCGGTGGCTCAGCCGCCCCCGAGCGCCCGGTGCAGACGCCGCGCGTGCGCGGTGATCGCCGGCGGGTCGGCGCCGGCGGCCAGCAGCTCCGCGATCACCGCCCCGAGGCGCGCCTGCGGGGCCACCGACGGGGCCCGGGCGAGGTCGATCCCACCGATGGCGACGAGCGGGCAGCCCGCTTGCCGCGCGAGCGCGCCGGCCCTCGCGAGCCCGTCGAGGCCGACGACGGGCTCCGGCAGCGCCTTCGAGCGTGTGGCGAACACGGGCCCGAAGGCCACGTAATCGGGCCGCTCGGCGAGGGCCCGCGCGAGCTGGTCGAGATCGTGGGTCGAGACGCCCACGAGCAGGCCCGGCATCAGCCGCCGGACCTCGGCCATCGGCAGGTCGCTCTGCCCCACGTGGACGCCGTCGGCGCCGGCCAGGGCAGCGAGGTCCGGCCGGTCGTTGGCGAAGAGGAGCGTCCCGGCCGCCCGGCACCGGGGCAGCAGCTCCCGCAAGAGCTCGAGCGACCGGCGGGGTGCCGCGCCCTTGGCCCGGAGCTGGAGCAGCGACGGCCGCACGGCGAGGACGGCGTCCGCGAAGGCGAGCGGGGGAATACCCCGGGCCTCCAGGGCGTCGAGGTCGACGAGCGGGTAGAGCCCCGGGCGAGCGTTCATGCTGGTGCGGCGCCGTTCGGGAGGAGGGTTTAGCCCCCGACGACGCCCTGTGTTAACCCTTCAGCGATGCCACCGGTAGCGCATCTTGGCGGCGCGGCGCGCCGCGCCCAGACCCTCGCGGCCGGCGGGCTGCTCGCCGCGTCCCTGCTCACCGCGGCGCCCACGGTCGCCGAGGAGCCCGCCGCGGCGGTGACGCCCGACCCGGGAAGCGGCCCCGCCGCGGCCGGGGGGACGGCGCCCGCGGCCGTGGCCCCGCTCCGGCTCACCGTGACCCACCGCGGGCCGACCGTGCCGTGGCGGCTCGAGATCGCGAACACCAGCGCCTCGCCGGTCGCGCTGCTCGCCGATCCGAGGCTGCTGTGGTTCGAGGTCAAGGTGCCCGGCAAGAAGGCCCCCGCCACCTGCCGCCTCCCGGACGCGGTCTTCCCGACCCGGCCGGACCCCGCGAGCGCGCTCCTGCTCGCGCCCGGCGAGCGCGTGTCGCACGCCTTCGATCCGCGCCTGTACTGCTTCGGCGACTCCGGGCAGACGGTCCTGGTCCCCGGCTCGCACGTGGCCCCCCGCTTCGGGTGGCCGGAGCAGCACCGGTCGCGGTGGGTCGCCGGCAAGCGCGTCGAGGAGGTGATCGACGCGCCCCCGCACGTGGCCCACGTGCTCGACCCCGCCGCGGCGCGCACCGTGCCGAGGGATGGCCCACCGCCGAGCCTATTCGACCGGGCCGTCGCCACGGTGAAGCTCTTCCGCGGCGACGGCTTCGCGCTCGGCTCGGAGTACGCCGTCTGGTCCCGGGCGCGCCTGCCCGGCGAGGCGGCCCCCACCGGGCCGCTCCGCCTCACGCTCAAGCAGGGCTCGGACGCCACGGCCGAGCGCACGGCCACCGTGCAGCTCGAGCTCACCAACCGCGACTCCAAGCCGCGCTTCGTCTACTTCCGCCGCGAGCTGGTGAGCTTCGAGGTGGCGGGCCCGACGGGCCTGGCAGAGTGCGATCCGGAGCCGGATCGCCGCGCTCCCGATCGGCAGGCCTTCCAGCGCCTCGCTCCCGGCCAATCGGTGACCGTGTACAACCGCCTGGTCGAGCTCTGCCCGCGCGGAACCTTCGGCGTGCCGGGCCTGTTCCTCGTGCACGCCCGCTTCGACGGGATGCACGACGGCTCGGAGTACGATCTGGACGCCTTCGTGGGCCAGGTTTCCACCGAGCAGCCCGTGGGGGTGCGCATCCGCACCGGCGCCAAACCACCCGCGCCCCGCATGGAGCGCGCGGCGCCCTGACGCCGCTCCGCACGGCGCCGGCTCACGCCGACAGGCGGGCTTCGAGCGCCGCAAGCTGGGCGACGAGCTCCGGCGGCAGGCGATCGCCGAACCGCGCGAAATGCTCGCGGACGAGCTCGAGCTCGGCGCGCCAGGCGTCGCGATCGACGGCGAGCAGCTCCTCCATTTCGGCCGCGCCGACGCCCTCGAGCCCGGTCCGATCGATGGCGTCCGGGGTCGGCATCAGGCCGATCGGCGTCTCTACCGCCGCGCCGCCGCCGTCGCAGCGCTCGAACACCCACTTGAGCACGCGGCTGTTCTCGCCGTAGCCCGGCCAGAGCCAGCGCCCCTCGTCGGTCTTGCGGAACCAGTTCACGCTGAAGATCTTGGGGAGCTTCGCCGCGTCGCTCCGCCGGCCGATGGCGATCCAGTGCCGGAAGTAGTCCCCCATGTGATAGCCACAGAAGGGGAGCATCGCGAACGGGTCGCGCCGCACCGTGCCGGTCTTGAGATCGAGCGCGGCCGCGGTCACCTCGGAGCCCACGATCGAGCCGAGGAAGACGCCGTGGTCCCAGTCGAAGGCCTGGCTGACCAGCGGGACCGTGGTCGGCCGTCGCCCTCCGAAGAGGATGGCGCTGATGGGGACGCCCGCCGGATCCTCCCACTCGGGGGCGATTGCCGGGCACTGCGCCGCCGGCGCTGTGAAGCGCGAGTTGGGGTGGGCCGCGGGCTTCTGGGCGGTCGCGGGATCCCAGCCCTGGCCGAGCCAGTCGATGAGGGTGCCCGGCGCGTCGTGCCCGATCCCCTCCCACCAGACGTCGTGGTCCGCCGTCAGCGCGACGTTGGTGAAGATGGTGTTCTTCTCGATTGACCGCATCGCGTTGGGGTTCGACTGGTCGGAGGTGTAGGGAGCGACTCCGAAGAAGCCCGCCTCCGGGTTGATGGCGTAAAGACGCCCGTCGGCGCCGAACTTCATCCAGGCGATGTCATCGCCGACGGTCTCCACCTTCCAGCCCGGCAGGGTGGGGACGAGCATGGCGAGGTTGGTCTTCCCGCAGGCGGAGGGGAAGGCGGCCGCGACGTACTTCTTCTTGCCCGCGGGGTTGGTGATGCCCAGGATCAGCATGTGCTCGGCGAGCCAGCCCTCGTCGCGCGCCATCGCCGACGCGATGCGGAGCGCCAGGCACTTCTTGCCGAGCAGGGCGTTGCCCCCGTACCCCGAGCCGTAGGACCAGATCGTCCGCTCCTCGGGGAAGTGCGAGATGTACTTCTGATCGAGCGGGGCGCAGGGCCAGCTGCCGCCGTCCGTCTCGCCCGGGGCGAGCGGCTTGCCCACCGAGTGCAGGCAGGGGATGAACTCGCCGTCGGCGCCGAGCACCTCGAGCACGCGCGTCCCCACGCGCGTCATCAGGTGCATGTTCACCACCACGTAGGGCGAGTCGGTGATCTCGACGCCGATCTTGGCGATCGGCGAGCCGACGGGCCCCATGCTGAAGGGGATCACGTACAGCGTGCGGCCCCGCATGCAGCCGCGGTAAAGGGCCGTCATCGTGGCCTTGAGCTCGGTCGGGTCGATCCAGTTGTTGGTCGGGCCCGCCGCATCGGCCGTCCGCGACGCGATGAAGGTGCGGTTCTCCACGCGCGCCACGTCCGACGGAGCGGAGCGGAAGAGGAAGCTGTTCGGGCGCTTCGCCCGGTCGAGCCGGATCGCCAGCCCGTCGGCGGTCATCGCGGCAAACAGGCGGTCGTACTCGGCGGCGGAACCGTCGCACCACTCGACGGCGTCGGGAGTGCAGAGGCTCCGCACCTGCTCGACCCAGGCCAGCAGCGCTCGGTGTGTCGTCGGGGCGGCGTTCATCGTGTCAAATCCTCGTGCTTGGGGGTTGGGCACCGGGTGCCGGCGCGCGCGCCGGGGCGGTCAAGATCGCGAGCGGCGCACGCCGGACCGGAGCCCGGTCGCCCAGCCGGCACTCCCCCGCTTGGGGAAACGGCAGGGCCACGTCGCCAGTAGCGCCCTTTACACGAACTCGCAGCCGCCGGAAGCGACAATCGCGCCCGCGACTGGCCGCGGATTGCCGGGGGAACGCGACCGGGCCGGCTGGAAGCGCGGCCAAGCCAAGGACGGGGTGCGGGCCAGTTTCTGACGCGGTTGTCCGGGCGCCCCGGGTGGTGGCAGAGTCCGGGCGACGCGCGGGACCGATTCGAGGACGGGGATCGTCCGACGGGTCCAGCCCGACGCGCCGATCAAGGAGATCTTCGTGACGCAGTCCACGCTTCGCCCGACCGACTACTACCGGCTGCCCTGGACGTTCAACGACAACGTGCTCGCGTGGCTCGAGCCCACCAAGCGCTGCAACCTCGCCTGCGAGGGGTGCTACTCCCGCAACGATCCGAACAGCGACAAGTCGCTGGCTCAGGTGCGCGCCGATCTCGAGGTGTTCCGGCAGCATCGCCGCATCGACTCGATCTCGATCGCGGGCGGCGACCCCCTGGTCCACCCGGACATCGTCGAGATCGTCCGGATGATCCGGCATGATTTCGGCTACAAGCCCGTCCTCAACACCAACGCGCTGGCGCTGACGCCGCGCCTCCTGCAGGAACTCCGCCGCGCCGGCCTCTTCGGCTTCACCTTCCACATCGACTCGAGCCAGAACCGCCCGGGCTGGACCGGCAAGTCGGAGGTCGATCTCTGCGAGCTCCGCCTGCAGTACGCGCGGATGGTCGCCGCGGAGGGGGGGATGAGCGTGGCGTTCAACTCCACCGTCTTCCGCCACACGCTCCCGCAGGTCCCGGCGCTGGTAGAGTGGGCCGCGCGCCACATCGACGTCGTCCACAGCATGGTGTTCATCCTGTTTCGCACCTCGCGGGCGCGCGACTTCGACTATTACGCGGGCGGCCAGAAGGCGAACGTCGATCAGCTCGCCTACCTGGGTCAGGACAAGAACCCCGAGCCGCTCACGGCCCAGGACGCCGTCGACCAGATCCGGCAGCAGCACCCGGACTACGCCCCCTGCGCGTACCTCGGGGGCACCCACGATCCGAGCAGCTTCAAGTGGCTGGTGTCGCTGCGGCTGGGGACGACCCGCCGGATCCACGGCTATCTCGGGCCCCGCTACATGGAGGCGGCGCAGGCCGGCCACCACCTGCTGCTCAACCGCTACCTCGCCTACAGCGACCCGCGGCTACTGCACCACGGGCGCGCGATGGCCGCGGCGTTCTCGCCGCTCGACGGCGGCGCGCGGGGCGTGCTCAAGAGCTACCTCGGGTCCGCGGTGGGCGACCCGCGCGAGCTCGGCCGCCGGCTCCACCTCCAGTCGCTGGTCATCATCCAGCCGATCGACTTCATGGCGGATGGCTCCGCGAACATGTGCGACGGCTGCCCCGACATCACCGTGCACGACGGGCAGCTCGTGTGGTCGTGCCGCCTCGACGAGCGCAAGGAGCACGGCTGCTGGCTGCAGGCGGTGCCCCGCCCGCGCACGTAACGGCGGGTTCCCGGGAGGCGGAGCGGAGCGGAGCGGAGCGGAGCGGAGCGGAGCGGGGGCCGGGCCCTCGACCCCGAGTTGACAGCGTTCGGCCCTGTGAGACAGTCCGCCTCGGGGTCGGTGTCCAGAGCGGGCCCATGACGCGACTCACCCGCGCACGTACCCCGGGACTTGGCGTGGCGCTCGCGTGCCTGCTCGCGAGCGGCGCGGCGCGCGCCCAGGGCCTCTCGCTCGCCCGGGAGGGGAGCCCCGCGGGCGACCAGGGCACGGCGGTGCAGGACGCGGCGGTGAGCGGTCACCTGCGCGTGCACGCCGCGGCCACGGTCGAGGTCGCCGCGGAGCCGCTCGTCGTCGTCACGCCGACCCAGGAGCGCGACCGCGTGGTCGCGCACGAGCTCTGGCTCACGGCCGGGGCGGCCCTGGCACTCTACCACCGCGCCCTCTTCGCCCTCGATCTGCCCGTCTCGCTCGACCGGGCGAGCGACGAGGCCCCGCTGGACGCCGCCCTGGAGCGGCCCGACCGCGGTCCCCAGCTCGGCGACGCCCGAGCCCTCGCTCGCGTCCGCCTCCTCGGGCCCGCGGACGATGGCATCCGCCTCCTGCTCTCCGGTTCGCTGTGGCTGCCCTCCGGGGCGCCGGACTCGACCACGAGCGACGAGCTCGTGCGTGGTGGCATGAGCGCGCTCGTGGGCGGGACCGGTGCGCGTTTCGACTGGTCGCTCGAGGGCGGGGCGCGCACCCGTCGCGAGCGCTCGCTCGAGGGCGTGGTGCCGCTGCGCGTCGGCACCGCCGCCCTGGCGGGCGCCGCACTGCACTACGCGGTCGACGCCGAACGGACCGTGGCCATGGGCGCCGAGCTCGCCGTGGAGGGCACGGTGTCGAACGGCGCCGCGCTGCTCGATCCCCGCTCGACGCGGGGGACCGCCTTCGGCACCGTCCGGTGGCGCCCGGGAGGCTCGGCGTTCGTGCTGTCGCTCGCGCTCGGCCCCGGGCTCGGCCAGGCGCCGGGGGCCGCCGAGTGGCGCGGGGTCCTGCGCGCCGCCTGGTCCCCACCGGTCGAGCCGCCCCCGCCCGACCACGATCGCGACGCGATCCCCGACGCGGCCGACGCCTGTCCGCGCCTGCGCGGACCCGAGTCGATCGATCCGAACATGAACGGCTGCCCGGAGCCACCGCGCGACGCCGACGCCGACAGCATCCCCGACGCCTTCGACGCCTGCCCGCGCACCCCCGGCGCTCCGACGGGCGCGCGCGCCACCCACGGCTGCCCGGGCCCGAAGCGCGACGGCGACCACGACGGGATCGTCGACGGCGAGGACGCCTGCCCCGCCCAGGCGGGCACGGCGAGCGGGGAGCGGGGCCGCCACGGTTGTCCGGTGGAGACGCCGCCCCCGCCGCCGCCGCCGAGCGCCGAGCTCGTGGGGGACCGGATCGTGCCGGCCCAACCGGTGCGGTTCGAGCCTGGGACCGTCCGACTCGACCCGGAGAGCGAGGCCGCGCTCGAGCAGGTCGCGCGCTGGCTCACCGAGCATGCCGAGGTGGAGCTGGTCCTGGTCCGGGGTTACACCGACGCCACGCCGGAGGCGCCCCCGACGCTCGCAGCCGATCGCGCGGCCGCGGTCGTCGCCTGGCTGCTCGCGCGCGGGGTCGAGTCGCGGCGCCTGGAGGCGGCGAGGCCCGACGCCGAGCCCGCACCCGACGCCGCCGCCGAGGCGCCCGCGCCGGGTGCGGTGGAGCTCCGCGTCGTGGCGCCGCCCGGAGGTGACCCGTGAGGCGCGGGCGCCCGGCGCTCCTCGCGCTCCTGGCGTGCCTGCCGGCGACCGGACGGGCCGCGGAGCCCGACCTCGGCCCCAGCGTCCTGAACGTGCCGATCAAGGAGCACGAGGCCGAGCAGGGGATCCTGACGCCGATCCCGGTGTCCGTCGAGCTGCCGCCGGAGCTCGCCGCGGCGCGCGTGCTCCTGCACTATCGGATCTTCGGCTCGGATCGCTGGGTGTCGCTGGAGCTCGTACGACGCGGCGACAACTGGTCCGGAGCCATCCCGTGCCTGGAGGTGAGCACCATCACCGGCGACGTCCTCTACTACGTCCGCGTGCACGACGCGAACGGCGCGGTGGTGGCCTACAGCGGTACCCGCGGCGTCCCCTACCGGGTCCGCATCGTGCACGACACCGCCTTCACGCAGCAGACCCTGCACCGCTCGCGCTGCCCCGACCCGAACGACTGCCCGCCGGGGCTCCAGGGCTGTCCGAGCGAGGTGGTGGAGGCGATCCCCTGCGAGACCGACCGCGACTGCGAGGACGGCATGACCTGCGGGTGGGACCGCACCTGCGAGCACGACGAGCGCGAGCACACGCGGCTCAGCCTGGAGCTGACGCAGGAGCTCGGCGTCGTCGATACCACCGGCGCCTGCTCGCTCGCGAGCCAGGAGTCCCGCGGGTACGCCTGCTACCGCGAGCGCGACGGCGCCCTCTACTACGGGGTGCCAACCTACTCCAACGAACCGCTCCGCCCGGCGCTCGGCCCCACGCGCGTCGTCGCCGGCATCGAGCACGTCGTGGGACCGGACGCGACGCTGGGGCTCCGCGTCGGCTTCGCCATCCGCGGCGAGGGGCCGACGGCGCCGGGCGGGGTCGCCTTCTTTCCCCTGCTGCTCGAGGGTCGCTTCACCCACTGGTTCGGCGCGGATCCCTTCGCCCCGCGCCGCCTCCGCGCCTTCACGGTGCTGGCGGGCGGGTACGGGATGTTCGACCTCCGGACGCGCACCCGCGTGCGCGAGGATCCGGCGCTCGGCGGGCGCCAACCCGGCAACGACCTCGAGCAGGACCTCGAGGTCTGGAAGCGTGCTGGCGACGCCTACCTCGGACTCGGCGGGGGCGTCGCCTGGCCCCTCGGGCGGCACTTCGCCCTGCGGGGTGAGGTCGATGCGGCGGTGGTGGTCCCCTTCGGCGCCGTCGTCCTGACACCGCGCGCGGGGGTGGAGGTGGGTTTCAGATGACGTCCCGCAGCACCAGGAGCAGGCTCGCGGCGTCGGCGCTCGGGATCGTCGCGCTCCTCGCGGCACCGATCGCCGGTTGCTCGGCGGACGAGGGCGCCCAGCCCGACCCCGAGCTCACCACGCCCGGCGCGATTCTCGGCACCGAGCGCCCGGAGGGGGGCATCCTCCTGATGAAGGTGCTCCAGGCCTACCGGTTCGACGACAGCCTGACGCTGGTCGTGACCACCTACCGGCCGATCGCCGAAGATTTTGCCGAGGCACGGCGGCTCGCCCGGCAGCCGGACCTCCCGATCCTCGAGCCCTCGCGCCTCGTCGGCGAGAGCGACCTCGGTGACTACGAGATCCTCTGGTGGCGATCGCTCTCGCCCGACGAGCGGGACGGCTCACCATGAACGATCGCCTCGCTCCCCTCCCCTGGCCGCGCACCGGCGGCGCCGCCGCCTCGCTCCTCGCGCTGGCGTTCGTCGTCGGGTGCGATCGCAGCGCCGAGATCTACGACACGCCCACCGCCGAAGTCGTGCCGGACTCCGTGCCGCGACCGGAAACACCGCTCGCGCCGGTCGACGTGGACTTCAACGCGCCCGAGCACCTCCCCTGCGCGGAGCGCAGCCTCGCGCGCTGCGAGGGCGGCACGGACTTCCCGTGCATGCCCGAGGTTTTCCTGGAGCCGGCACTCCGGGACTGCTTCACGGAGAGCGACTGCCGGGTCGACGGCTGGGTCGAGATCGATCTGGGCGACGACGGCTGCGCGGAGGAGCTCCGGATGGAGGATCCGGACCCCGACTTCATCGACTGCGCGGCCGAACGCCTCACGCTGGGTCGCTGCGTGTGCGGCGCGTGGACCCTCGAGCTCTTCTTCGGGCTCGGCAACGACGGCTGCGCGGACGACTCCGACTGAAGACCCATCGGGTGACGGCCGGTCCGACCGGGACCCGGCGGGTATCGCGGCCCGCGCCGTGAAGACCGGCGGGGCCTTGCGCGCGTCGCCGGGCTGGCGAAGGCTTGCCGCATGCGTCGCGCGCGACAGGTAGGCCCGGGGCCGAGGGCGGGGGGGTGGCTCGGCGCCGCGCTCCTGCTGGCGGGGTGCCTGCCGGAGGGGTTCGGCGACCTCGGCGGCGCGCCGGACCCCGAACCCTGGGGCCCCCCCGTCGCCTGCACGGACGCCTGCCCCGCGGGGTGGAGCTGCGCGTGGGAGCGCTGCCAGTGGGACGAAATGCTCGCCGCGGTCAACGCGGCGCGCGCCGAGGCGCGCACCTGCGGGGACTACGGCGCCTTCACCGCGGCGGCGCCGCTCGAGCTGGCGCCCCCGCTCACCGAGGCCGCGCAGCAGCACTCGACGACCATGGCGAGCACCGGCTGCTTCTCCCACGACGGCACCGGCCCCACTCCCTGCGACGACGGCACCCCCTGCACACGCATCGCCGCGGCCGGCTACCGCTGGAGCGCCGTCGGCGAGAACATCTCCGTCGGGCAACGGGACGCGACCGAGGCCGTGCAAGGGTGGCTCGAGAGCCCCCCCCATTGCGCCAACCTGATGGATCCCGGCTTCGTCCACTTTGGCTCGAGCGTCGCCCAGGACCCGAGCGGCGTCGCCTACTACACCCAGTGCTTCGGCGCCCCGGGGAGCGCTACCATTGGCAACTGCCGCTGAGCGCCCCACCGCCGGCCCCGCCCCATCACGAGCCATGACGCCCCGCCCGCTCCGCTCGATCCTCGCCCTCGGCGCCATCGCGCTCGCGTGCAGCGGCCCCGAGGAGCCCGCCGAGGTCGGCTTCTGCGCCGTGCCGGTCGGCGACTCCCCTCGCCGCGGCCCAGAGGGCGCTCCGGTCACGCTGGTGAGGTTCGTGGACTTCGAGTGCCCCTACTGCGCGGCGTCCGTGCCCACGCTCGCCGCGCTCGACGCGGAGCGACCGGGGGTGGTGCGCCACGTCTTCAAGCACCTCCCGCTCGGCATCCACCCCCACGCGGCTGCGGCGGCGATCGCGGCCGAGTGCGCGCATGCTCAGGATCGCTTCTGGGAGATGCACGACGCGCTCTTCGCCCCCGGGGCAGCGCTCGACCAGGCCGGCCTCGCCGACGCCGCCGCGGCGAGCGGGCTCGACCTCGAGGCCTTCACCGCCTGCCGCTCCGACGACGCCCCGCGCGAGCGGATCGTCGTCGACCTCGAGGCCGCCGCGGCGGCGGGCGTCACCATGACGCCGACGCTGTTCGCCAACGGGTACCCCCTGGCGGGCGCCCACCCGCTCTCCACGCTGCTCGACCGGGTCGATCGCGCCGCCGCCGACGCCGCGGCGAGTGGGCTCGAGCCGGCGGCGTACTACGAGGAGCTGACGGCCCTGCCCTGCCGGTGAGCGGGGTCGGAGCCGTCAGCGAGCGCTCCCGTCGCCCGACGCGCCGCGGAGCTCGGCGAGATCCGCGAGGTTCTGCTGCGCGCGGGGGTCGGTCGGGTCGAGGGCGAGCGCCCGACGGAGCGAGGCTTCCGCCTCGGCGTACTCGCCCCGCGCCGCCTGGGCGATGCCCAGGTTGATCCAGGCCGAACCGAGCTCCGGATCGAGGGCGAGCGCCCGCCGATAGCAGCCCTCGGCGCCGGTGAGATCGCCGGTGAGCTGGAGGCCGTAGCCGAGGTTGTTGTGCAGGGTCGCGCGGTCCGGCGCCAGCGCGACCGCGCGCTGGAGGTGGGGCATCGCCCGCCCGGGCTCCCCCGCGGCGAGCAGGGCCGTGCCGAGATCGCCAACCACGCGCGGGTCGTCGGGGGCGAGGCGGAGCGCCCCCTCGTAGCTCTGCAGGGCCCGGCGGACGTCGCCGCGCATCATGAAGGCAGTGCCGAGGTGGGAGAGCCGCTCGGGGATCTCGGGCTCGAGCGCGGCCGCGCGCCGGAAATGCTCCAGCGCCGCCTCGGTCCTGCCGGTGGCGAGCTCCGCGACAGCGAGCGCGGAGAGCGCCTCGGCGTCCCGAGGCGCGGCCGCTGCCGCCCGGGTGAGCACCGCCACCGCCAGGGCCGCGTCACCCAGGACGAGCGCGATCCGCCCCTGCTCGAGCAGCGCCGGTGCATAGTCCGGGTGCTCGGCGACGACGGCCGCGAGCTCCCTCCCCAGCGCGGCGAGCTCCGGATCGCCCGGGGCCGCGGACAGCTCGAGCGCGACCCCCGTCTCGGCGAGCCGGACCCGCGCCAGCCCCACGCGCGGTGCCGGATCGCCGGGCGCGAGCGAGCGCGCGCGCTGGTACTCGCTGCGCGCCTCCCCGAGGCGTTCGGCCGCCAGCGCCGCGTCCCCCGAGGCGAGCGCCGCCGCCGCGGGAGACGCGCCGCCGCGGTGGAGGGGCCCCGAGGCGAGCGGCTCCGCGGACGGCGCCGCCCCGGCAGCGCTCGACGCCGCGAGCGACGACCCCGCGGCGCTCGCTCGTGCCACGACGACCGGCGGCGCGCCACCGGGGACCGCCGCCGACGCGCGCGCGATCGGCGGCGCCGCCGGCCCGCGCGCGCCGGGTTCCGGCGCGCAAGCCAGCGGCAGGACGAACACCCACGCGCCGAGCCGCCGCCACCGGAAGCACCGTCCCTCGCCGGCCCCCAACGACCCGGCCAACAGCGGCCCGGCCAAGAGCGACCCCGCGTCAGGCGGAGCCATCGCGCACCTCGTGCTCCTTGCCGTCGAAGCGGACGAGGACGGGCCGCTGCTCGACGACGGTCGCGATCGCCACCGGCCGCTTCCAGATGCGGACCAGGGCGCGCAGCGTGTCGCGGGCGTAATCCTGGCGAAGATCGACCCCCTGGTGCGCGTGCTCGAGCAGCAGCTCCCCCTTGTTCTCGTAATTGGCGTCGAGCACCCTGACCACCGGGTGACCCGCGTTCGCGAGCTCGGCGAGGAGCTTCCGCTTGATCACGGCGAAGTCGCGCGAGGCGATCTCGTATCGCTCGTAACGGCGCGACCAGTCGAAGGAAAAAAGCCGGCGCTCGGCCGCAAATTCGGGGGTCATGAACTCGTCGATGAAGGTGACGTCGTTGTAGAGGGCTCGCACCTCGAAGATCTTCTGGCGGCCCAGCCCCAGGCGGAGATCCCAGTGCCGCTTGGCATCGAGGTCGTCGCAGGCCTCCCACTGGCGCCCGAACTGCCCACGATCCCAGCGCTCCTCGATGCTGCGGAAGAGCTCGACCCCGAGCTTGTAGGGGTTCAGCCGCCCGCCGCTGCTCGCCATCACGCCGGCGTTCTCGTCGGCGTAATCGATGACCTCGCTCCAGTCGAGGACCTTCTCCGTCAGCAGGCGCGAGTGCCAGTACGACGCCCAGCCCTCGTTCATGATCTTGGTCTGCGCCTGCGGCGCGAAGTAGTAGGCCTCGTCGCGGATGACGCCGAGCACCGTCCGCTCCCACCGCTCCAGCGGCGCCGCCTCGAGCAGGAAGCGGAGCACGTCCTGGTCCGGCTCACGCGGGAACCGCCGCTGCTCGGCGGCGCGAGCCGCCTCCAGGCGCGCCCGCTCCGCCTCCAGGTACTCCGCCGGGTTGATGAAGCTCTCCATGTAGTCCTTGGCGCGGAGCCGCGGGACCTCCACGCCGCGCGGCTCCTCGTCGTCCTCCACGGGGCGACGCCGCACGACGAACGCCGAGTGCGGGTCGATGAGGTTCTCGAGCGAGAGGCACTGATCGATCAGCTCCTCGACCCGTTCGACGCCGTACTTCTCCACGATCCGCCGCACCGCGGCCGCGTGGTTCGCGATGCGGTCGATCCACCGGCGGTTCGGCGAGTACGCCGGGCCACGGCGGCTCACCGGGTCGAGCACGGGACCGGCGGCGTCGAGGTCCGTCGCCCGGAAGGCGAAGTTGTTCTTGAAGAAGTCCACGTGCCCCAGGACGTGGCACATGACCAGCCGCTGATCGGTGAGGCTGTTGCCCTCGAGCAGGTAGGCGATCGACGGGTTGTTGTTGATCACCATCTCGTAGATCTTGGAAAGGCCATACTCGTGGCTCTTGCTCAGCCGCTCGTACTCCATGCCGAAGCGCCAGTGCGGGTAGCGCGACGGGAAGCCGCCGTAGGCGGCGATCTCGTTCATCTGATCGTAGCTGAGCATCTCGAAGACGACCGGGAAGAAGTCCAGGCCCGCCTCGCGAGCGATGGCCTCGATCCGCTCCTGCTCGACGCGCAGGTACCGGGGCAACGTGGTGTGAGTGGCGAAGGCTGGCACCGCCCCTACCGCCCCTTCCCCAGGAAATCCTGGATGCTGGGCACGATCCCGTCGCGATCCCGGATCTCGCTGGTCACCACGCGCTCGTCTTGACCGAGGTGCTCCCGGAGGTCCTTGAGGAATTGCCCCGAACCGTACGGGCTCTCGACCTGTCCATAGCCGAAGAGGTTGACCCGCGGCAGCAGCGCCGTCCGCAGGATCTCCAGGCACTCCAGGGTATCGTCGGTCGACCAGTTGTCACCGTCGGAGAAGTGAAAGGGGTACACGTTCCACTCGTCGGCCGGGTAGCTCCGCTCCAGGAGCTCCGCCGCGAGCCGGTACGCGCTGGAGATCATCGTCCCCCCCGACTCTCGGGTGCGGAAGAACGTCTCCCGATCTACTTCCCGCGCGGTCGCGTCGTGGATGAGGTAGCGGCTCTCGATCCCGCGGTAGTGGCGACGCAGCCAAGTGTCGATCCAGAAGCTCTCGATGCGCACGATCTCCTTCTGCTCCTCCCCCATGGAGCCGGAGACGTCCATCATGTAGACGATGACGGCGTTGGCGACGGGCTCCTGCACGGTCTTCCACGATCGGTAGCGCCGATCCTCGCCCTGGGGGACGAGGCGCGGGTGGACCGCGTCGTAGGTGCCGCTCGCGATGGCGCGCTTGAGGGCCTCCTTGTAGGTGCGCTTGAAATGCCGGAGCGCCTCGGGACCCACGCGCCGGATGCCAGTGTAGCGGTCCTTGGCGGTGACGACGCGGCTCTTGCCCTTGTTCTCTATGGCCGGGAGCTCCAGCTCCTCGCCGAGTAGATCGGCGAGCTCGTCGAGCGTGACGTCCACCTCGAGGACGTGCTCGGCGGGATCCTTGCCCGCCCTGCCCGTCCCCTCCCCCTCCTGGGCCTCACCGTCGACCGGATCGCCGACCTCCCCCTCGCCCTGACCGACGCCCCCCTGCTGCCGGTCGCCGAAGACGAAGCGCGGGACGTCGATCTGCGGCACCGGGATGCTGACGAGATCCTTGCCCTGGCGCCCGATGAGCTCCCCCTGGGAGATGTAGCGGCGGAGGTTGTCGCGGATCTTGCCGCGCACGATCCGCCGGAAGCGGGAGTGATCCTGATCGATCTTGAGTGACATCGGCGGGGGCGGGCTCTCCTCCCTGACCTTAGCGCCCCTTCCCTGCCGGATCACCCCCCGCGCCCCGCCGCCC
>CAYOLF010000031.1:42695-60986 GCA_964404725.1 uncultured Polyangiaceae bacterium | reverse complement strand
TGCCCACCCAACGGCTGCCCGCCCAACGGCTGCCCACCCAACGGCTGCCCGCCCATCGGGACGGCCGCTGCCGGCCCCGTCGCGGGAATGGCAGCGCCGGGGAACGCGGGACCCGGGAAGCCCGCCCCCGCTGCCACGGTGCCTCCGAGCGGATCCGCGGGTCCGAAGGCGGGGACGGGGGCTGCAGCGCCGACGCCGGGAGCTGACTCCGGCACCGGCGCTGGAGCGCTGCCCGCTGACGGCGGCGCGACCCCGAGCATGGTCCCCTTGAGCTTCGGCCGCACCGCGGCGGCACCGGCGGCACCGGCGGCTGCGGCTGCGGCGGCTGCGGCCGCAGCCGCGTCCACGGCGGGTGCGGCCGCCGACGCGGCGGGAACCGGTCCGGTCTGCGCCCCACCCGCGTCCGCGTTCGGGCGCGGGACGTTGGCCGGCGCGTTCATCATCAGCATCGTGCCCTTGAACTTCGGGGCGCTCGCGCCCTTCAGGTTGAAGCCGCACTTGCTGCAGGTCGTCGCCGCATCCGGATTCTGGGTCCCACAATTCGGACAGAACACTAAACACCTCCCGTGCCCGCCCCGGGCCGCTAATGGCGCCGAGCCTACACGGCCAACGTCGCGTCGCTCAAGTGAATCGGTAGTGGGCGTCGTGCTTTGTCGCTCCAGCCACGGAACGAGCCGCCTCTTTCGCCACATTCCTCGGTGGCGGAAGGGCCTCGCGGGAGCGCGCCCGCCGCGCTGACGGTCTGTCGCAGCGGTCCGCGCGTCGACCCGGGGCCGGTCTTGACACGCCCGTTTCGTCGTCACTACGGTTCGGCCGGTTCGCGAACCGGCGTCCGGGTCCCTCCTGCGGGCCCGGCGTCTCGTCTGCACCGGCCCGAAGAGCATGGATTTCGCCCTGAGCGCAGAGCTCGATCGGGAGCTGGACGCGATCGTCGCGCGGTATCCCACCAGGATGGGTGCCTGCGTCCCCGCGCTCCACCTCTGCCAGCGCGCGAACGGGGGCTGGCTCTCCCCGCCTGCGATCGCGTTCGTGGCCGAGCGGCTCGAGCTCCCGGCCGCTCACGTGCAGGGTGTGGTCACCTTCTATTCGCTGTTCAATCAGGCGCCGCCCGGTGAGCATCAGGTCTGGGTGTGTCGCACGCTCTCCTGCTCGCTCCGGGGGGCCGAGACGATCCTCCGGCACTGCGAGCGGAAGCTCGGGGTGAAGGCCGGAGGAACCACGGGTGACCGAAGGGTGACGTTGCGCACCGCGGAGTGCCTGGCCTCCTGCGGGACGGGACCGGTGATCCAGGTGGACCAGGAATATCACGAGGATCTCACGCTCGAGAAGCTCGATCGCATCCTGGATCGGCTCCTCTACGAAGACTGAAGGCGGCGGCCGCCAGCGTCTCTTGCCCGCCCGAGCGGACCCAAGTGGAGGGCGGGACGCCAGCGAAACCAAGATGATCCAGCGGACCGAATATCTCACGCGCTCCTTCGCCAACCCGGACGGGTTCGGGCTAGCCGCGTACGAGCGAGGGGGCGGCTACCGGGCGGCGCGCCAGGCCCTCGGCATGGCGCCCGACGGGCTCGTCGCGGAGGTGAAGAAGGCGCACCTGCGGGGCCGGGGCGGGGCCGGGTTCGACTGCGGCGTGAAGTGGAGCTTCATGCCCCGGGACGACGGGAGGCCGCGCACCCTCGTGGTCAATGGCGACGAGGGCGAGCCCGGGACCTTCAAAGACCGCGCCATCCTGGAGCGAAACCCCCACGCCGTGGTGGAGGGGGCGATCATCGGCGCCCACGCCATCGGCGCGCACCTCGTGTACGTGTACGTCCGGGACGAGCTCCACCTGGCCAAGGCCCGCCTCGAGGCCGCCATCGGCGAGGCGCGGGCCAAGGGCTACCTCGGCGAGCGCCCCTTCGGGCGGTCCGGGGAGATCGACATCCGCGTCCACAGCGGCGCCGGCGCCTACATCTGCGGCGAAGAGACGGCTCTGCTCAATTCGCTCGAGGGTCGCCGCGGGGAGCCGCGCCTGAAGCCGCCGTTCCCAGCCGAGCGCGGCGCCTTCGGCAGCCCGACCACGGTCAACAACGTCGAAACCATCGCCATTCTGCCCACGGTGCTCGAGCTCGGCGGCGAGGCGTTCTCTCGGCTGAGCGCGCTGCACCATTTCGGCGACGGCGGCGTGCGGCTCTTCGGCGTCAGCGGCCACGTCGTCCGCCCCGGGCTCTACGAGTGCGCCGTCGGGCTGACCCTGCGCGAGCTCATCTACGATCTGGGCGGGGGGGTGCTCGACGGCCGCCCGCTGCTCGCCGTCATCCCCGGCGGCTCGTCCTGCCCCGTGATGCGCCCGGACGAGCGGGTGGCGGTCCCGGACGACCCGCGCTTTTCGCCCTATGACGGGGCGAGCGTCCTCGATCTACCGTTGGGCGTCGACACGTTTCGGGCCGTCGGCGGGATGCTGGGGACCGCCTGCGCGATCGTGCTCAGCGACGCAGCCGACCCGGTCCTGGCGCTCGCCAACCTCATGCGCTTCTATCGCCACGAGTCGTGCGGGCAGTGCACCCCCTGCCGAGAGGGGTGCGGCTGGATCGAGCGCATCCTCGTCAAGGTGGTGGCGGGGCGGGCCTCGATGGAGGAGCTCGATCTGCTCACCGAGATCGCCTCCGACATGGTCGGGAACACCATCTGCGCCTTCGGCGACGGCGCGGCGCAGCCCGTGCTGTCGTTCCTGCGCAAATTCCGCGGCCATTTCGAGGATTACGTCCTCACCGGCGGGCGCGGGCAGACGCGCACGCTGCAGTGTCTGAGCGGAGATGGCCCATGACGGGAGCGGACGCATGACGGGGGACGGCGGATAACCATGGCCGGCGTCATCTACTTCGTGGCGTGTGTGCTCCTGGCGCTGGTCGGCGCGGCGGGCGTCGTCGGCGCGCGGAGCCCCATCCGGTCCGCGATGGGGCTGCTCGCCTGCGTGCTCGGCATCGCGGGGCTCTTCCTCAAGCTCCACGCGGAGTTCCTCGCCGCGGTCGAGCTCATCGTGTACGCCGGGGCGGTCGTCGTCCTGTTCGTCTTCGTGATCATGCTGCTCGGGCCCGACGCGGGCGGGCGGCCGCGCCCGGGCAGCGCGACCCTGGCGCGTGGCGTGGGGGCCGTCGTCGCGGCCGCGGTCGCGCTGGCGGGCCTCCTGCTCGCGATGCCGGCTGAGGACGCCGTTACCGCCCTGCCTCCGGCGCCGGTCGGTTTCGGGAGCGTCGAGGCCGTCGGCGGGCAGATCTTCACCCGCGCGCTGTTCCCGTTCGAGCTGGCGACGGCGCTCCTGGTGGTCGCGATCGTCGGCGCGGTCGCGGTGTCCCGCGGCCGCGGCGGGGCGCGGCGGGCGGCGCCGCCGTCCACGAACCCGACCGCGCGCCTGTTCGGAGGTCCCGTGCACCCGCGCGATGCGGGGCGGCCGCTCACCGAGGAGGACGCGCCATGATCCTGCTGGGAACCGCCGTCGAGCATTACGTCGCCGTGGCCGCGGTGATCTTCACCATCGGCGCCATCGGCTTCTTGGTGCGCCGCAACGTGCTGATCCAGCTGATGAGCATCGAGCTGATGCTCGCCTCCGCCAGCCTCACCTTCGTGGCCTTCAACCGGGTCCACGGGGTGGACCTGACCGGTCAGGTCTTCGCGTTCTTCATCATCGCCATCGCCGCCGCCGAGGTGGCGGTGGGTCTTGCGATCGCGCTCGCCTTCTTCCGACTCCGCTCGTCCGTGCACAGCGACGAGGCGGACACGCTGCGCCACTGACCGGCGCGCCCAGAGCCCTCGGCATCGAACCATGGACCTCGCTCTCCACCGCCTTCAGGTCCTGCTCCCTGCAGACGAGTTCGTGCTGCTGGCCGTGATCCTCGTCATGCCCCTGCTCGGGGCGTTCGTGAACGGGGTGTTCGGCCGTCGCCTCGGCGATCAGGCGGTGTCCCTGATGGGGATCGCGTCCGTCGCTGCCTCGTTCGTGGGGAGCGTCGTCGCCTTCCTGCTCCTCGTCGTCGCGTCTCCGGCGGCCGGCGGCGGTGCGGGCCATGGGGGGCCCGCGACCACCTTCGTCTGGCACGGGTGGGAGTGGCTGACGCTCACCGGTCGCGGTGGGTATCCGGTCCCCGTGGAGGTGGCCTTCGCCGTCGATGCGCTGAGCGCGACCATGGCGCTGGTGGTGACCGGCGTGGGCCTGCTCATCCACGTCTACTCCACCAAGTACATGGAGGGCGATCCGGGCTACTACCGCTTCTTCGCCTACCTCAACCTCTTCATCTTCTCGATGCTGGTGCTGGTGTTCGGCGCCAACCTGCCGATGCTGTTCATCGGGTGGGAGGGGGTGGGGCTCTGCAGCTACCTGCTCATCGGCTTCTGGTTCGAGGACCGGGCCGCCGCGGCGGCCGGCAAGAAGGCGTTCATCACCAACCGCATCGGCGACTTCGGCCTGCTGGTGGCGATGGCCATGCTGGTCTACTACGTCGGCGCCCTCGACTTCGGTGGGATCGAGGCGGCGCGGAGCCGGCTCCTCCAGGACATCGTCTACTGGCCGCTGGGCAGCCGGATGTCGTGGCTCGACTGGATGGGTGAGCTGCCGGGCTGGTCGGGGATGCCCTGGCTGCACGAGGCGGTGACGACACCGCGCCACGCGACGGTCGCGACCGTGGTGGCGCTGGCCGTCTTCCTCGCCTGCGCCGGCAAGAGCGCGCAGATCCCGCTCTACGTGTGGCTCCCGGACGCGATGGCGGGCCCCACCCCGGTCAGCGCGCTCATCCACGCGGCCACCATGGTCACCGCCGGCGTCTTCCTGGTCTGTCGGATGGCGCCCGTGTTCGCGCTGACCCCGGCCGCCATGTTCTTCGTCGCGTTGGTCGGCGTCCTGACGGCGGTGTTCGCGGCGAGCATCGCGCTGGTGCAGAACGACATCAAGAAGGTCCTCGCCTACTCGACCATCAGCCAGCTCGGCACCATGTTCCTCGGGGTCGGTGTGGGCGCCTTCTCGGCCGGCTTCTTCCACGTCGTCACCCACGCCTTCTTCAAGGCCTGCCTCTTCCTCGGCGCCGGTTCGGTCATCCACGCCATGCACGCGCGGATCCACCAGGCCGACCGGGCCCAGGATCTGCGCACCATGGGCGGGCTCCGGCGGTTCATGCCGCACACCCACTGGACCTTCCTGGCGAGCGTCCTGGCGATCGCGGGGTTCCCGCTCACCTCGGGCTTCTTCTCCAAGGACGAGATCCTCTACCGCGCGTGGACCAGCCACGTCGCCGTGGCGACGCCCGACGGCCGGATCCCCGGCACCGTCTTCCCGATCACGACCTGGCCCGATTGGGGACCGTCCCTGCTCTTCTGGCTCGGCGTCGTCGCGGCGGTGCTCACCGCGTTCTACATGGGACGCCTCTACTTCGGCATCTTCTGGGGCGAGTTCCGCGGATGGCGCCTCGCCCGCGCCGAGGGTCGGCGCGCGGGCAAGGAGCTGGAGGGGCCGCCGCCCGCGGAGTCGCCGCTGGTGATGACCGTGCCGCTGATGATCCTGGGTGTTCTGGCGCTGGGGGCCGGCGTGCTCAATCCCCACCAGCTCTCGGTCTGGGTGCCGGAGCTGAGCCTGCACCCCATCGACGATCTCCTCGCCCCCGTGTTCGCCTCCGCTCACGCGCTCGGCGGGGTCGAGCTCATCGGGCACGGGGGGGCGCCGAGCGGCCTGGCGGCGGTGGCGGTCGGCATCAGCATCGTCGCGGCGCTCGGCGGCCTGGGCGCGGCCTACTACGTCTACGCGATGCAGGGGGGGGCGCCGGCGCGGCGGCTCGCCGAGGCGGCGCCGGGCGCGTACCGCGCGCTCGCGAACAAGTACTGGATCGACGAGCTTTACGAGGAGCTGGTCATCGGCCCGCTGGACACGCTCGCCGACGCGGCGGTGTGGGTGGACCGGTGGCTGGTCGACGGGGTCGTCGCCGGCCTCACCAGCGCGGTCGTGCGCGTCGTGGGCACCGTGCTGCGGCTCTTCCAGACGGGGCGCGTCCAGGTCTACGCGAGCGCGATGGTGGTCGGCCTGGCCGCCGTCGGGTGGTTCTTCGCGCGGCCGCACGCCACCGCCCAGACCTTCCGCGACGACGGTGCCGGGACCTACCGGGTGACGGCCGCCCCCGGCCTCGGTTACGGCTACCGCTGGGACACGAACGGAGACGGCGTCTGGGACGAGGAGGCTTTCGGCGACGTTCGCGACGTGCGCTTCACGCTCGAGCGTGAGGCGGCGCGCACCGTGCGCCTGCAGGTGCAGAACGCCTTCGGGTTGCGCGCCACCCAAGAGTTCGCCTTCAGCCGTCCCCGCACCGACCGGACCCGGCCCGCGGGGGGACGGAGCACGGTGATCCAGATCGACGAGGGCGGCGCTGCGCGGACGGTGACGCTGCCCGATGGGCGGACGCTCAGGGTCGGTGAGCGAGTCCCCGAGCCGGAGGTGACGCCGTGACCCCGCTCGGCAGCGCCCTCGTCGGGCTGTGGCCCTACGTCGTCGCCTTCCTCGTCGGCTGGCTGTTGCCGGTGCGTCAGGGGCGGCTCGAGCGCCTCGGGGTCGCGGTTTCCGCCGTACTCGGCGTCGCCTTCGTCGCCGGGCTCTGGCCGGCGGGTCCGGGCGCCGCGCCCGTCGAGGCGGCGACCGCGGAGTGGCCGCACCTGCTCAGCCTGCTGGTGTTCTTGCCCATCCTCGGGTCCGTGGCGGTGCTCTTCGTGCCACGTCAGGCGCCGCGCGTCCTCCGGGCGGTGACCCTCGGGGTGCTCGGCGTCGATCTGATCGCGTCGCTGTGGCTCCTGCGCGTGCCGATGACGGTGGGCTGGCACTTTCAGTACGTGCGGGAGTGGCTGCCCGCCTACGGGATCCGCTACCACGTCGCGGTCGACGGGGTCAGCCTCTGGCTCGTCCTGCTCACCACGCTGACCACGCCGATCGCCGCCTACGTCAGCTTCGGGTCCATCCGTCGGCGCACCAAGGAGCTCTGCTTCGCGCTCTTGCTCCTGCAGGGCGCGATGCTCGGGGCCTTCGTCTCCCTCGACCTGTTCCTGTTCTACGTGTTCTGGGAGCTGCTGTTGGTGCCGATGTTCATCATCATCGGCGTCTGGGGCGGGGTGGAGCGGATCCGGGCCTCGTACAAGTTCTTCCTCTACACCATGGCGGGCAGCGTCCTGATGCTGGCCGCCATCCTGTACCTGGTCTGGGCGCACGCCGACGTGGCCGGCTACGTGACGTTCGACTACCTCGCCCTGAGCCGCGTCAGCCTGCCGCGGACGGCGGCGACGCTGTGCTTCTTCGGCTTCCTGCTGGCGTTCCTGGTCAAGGTGCCGATGTTCCCCCTGCACACCTGGTTGCCCGACGCCCACGTCGAGGCGCCGACCGGGGGGTCGATCATCCTGGCGGCGGTGCTGCTCAAGCTGGGGACCTACGGCTACCTCCGGTTCTGCATGGGCATGTTCGGCGGCGCCGCCTGGGCGTCGGGCGCGACCCTGGCCGGCGTGGCCATCGGGCTCGGCATCCTCTACGGCGCGCTCGTCGCCTGGAAGCAGGCCGACATCAAGCGGATGATCGCGTACTCGTCGGTGGCGCACATGGGCTTCGCGATGCTCGGTCTTTTCGCGGGGACCCGGGCGGGCGTCGAGGGCTCGCTGCTCACCATGGTAAACCACGGGATCTCGACCGGTGCGCTCTTCCTTCTGGTCGGCGTGATCTACGACCGGCGGCACACGCGCGAGGTGCGTGAGTTCGGCGGGCTCGCCAAGGTGATGCCGGTCTACGCCACCGTGTTCGTCATCGTGACCCTGGCGAGCATCGGCGTGCCGGGGACCAACGGCTTCGTGGGCGAGTTCCTCGTCATCACCGGGACCTACGTCTCGCAGTCGCTGGGCGGCTTCGCCAAGGTGCAGGCCGTCCTGGCGGCGCTCGGGGTGATCCTGGCCGCCGTCTACATGCTCTCGGTCGTCGAGCGCGTGTTCTTCGGCCCCCTGGACAACCCGCACAACCGCCGCCTGCCCGATCTGAGCCCGCGAGAGACGCTCGCGCTCGCGCCCCTGGTGGTGCTTGTGTTCGTGATCGGCCTGTTCCCGAACCTGCTCGTCAGCCGCATGCGACCGAGCGTGGACGCCGTGCTCGACGCCTACACCGAGAGCTGGAAGGCGCACGTCGACATGCCCGACCGCGGCCGCGCGCGGCTGCGTCCCCGCCCGCCGGGGGCGCTGAGCCAGGGGTACCCCGAGGCGCCGACGCCGCCGGTGGGCGAGGGTGACGCCGCGACGGCGCGGCTCGAGGCCGGGGAGGAGGGGCGATGACGACCACCTGGTTGCCCGCGCTGTTCGCCGCCTCCCCGCTGATCGTCGTCGGGATCGGCGCCTTGCTCCTGATGCTGGCCGAGGCGCTGGGGCGCCCCGCACCGCGGCCCGACGCCGACGAGGCCGCCGCCACGGACGTCGGCTCGGGGCGGGCCGGCGAGCTCGCCATCGGGGCCGCGGTGATCCTGTTCGCCGGCGGCGTCTTCGCCCTGTCGCTGTGGCTGGTCGGCCCCGAGACATTGCCCGGCGCCGCCCGTCTGGCGCCGTACCTGCTCGTGGACCGCTTCTTCGCGGTCTTCGCCATGGTGCTCTGCCTCGGTGGCGGGCTGGCGGCCCTGCTCGGCGGGGGATACCTCGCCGAGCACGAGATCGATCGCGGCGAGTTCTTCCCGCTCCTCGTGCTCTCGACCCTGGGCGCCATGGCCCTGGCGGGGGCCGGGGATCTGCTCACCCTCTTCGTGGCGCTCGAGACGATGTCGGTGGGCGTGTACGCCATGATCGCCCTGCGGCGGACGGGGCGCTCGATCGAAGCCTCGCTGAAGTACCTCCTCCTCGGCGGCTTCGCGGGGGCGCTGATGCTCTTCGGCGCGGCGCTGCTCTACGGGGCGACCGGGCACACCGACCTCGTCGGGATCGGCGCCGCGGTGCGGACCATCGGGACCGCCGGAGGGACGGTGCCGGCCTCCCTGGTGCTGGTGGCCATGACGTTGATCATCGCCGGGCTGGCGTTCAAGGTGGCGGCGGTGCCGTTTCACATGTGGACCCCCGACGCCTACGAGGGGGCGCCGACGCCGACGACGACGTTCATGGCGGTGGTCGTCAAGGGCGCCGCCTTCGCGATCCTGCTGCGAGTCCTGCTCGGCGCGTTCGGTGACGACCGCCTGATGAGCTGGGGATCCGGCTGGCCGCCGGCGCTGGCCGCGCTCGCGGTGGTGACCATGACCGTGGCGAACCTCATCGCCGGGCGTCAGGAGTCGGTGAAGCGCATGCTCGCCTACTCGTCGATCGCGCACGCCGGCTACCTGTTGGTCGGCGTCGTGGCCGTGGTCCGGTCGGAGACCGCCGAGGCGAGCGTCCTCGTGTACCTGCTCGCCTACACCGTCTCGACCGTCGGCGCCTTCGGGGCGCTGATCCTGTGCGGTAGCCGAGGCGCCGAGGCGGTGTCCTACGAGGATCTGGCCGGCCTCGGGCGCCGCCACCCCGCCGTGGCGCTGGTCTTCTCGCTCTTCCTGCTCTCGCTGGCGGGCATCCCGCCGACGGCGGGGTTCTTCGGCAAGCTCGCCGTGTTCCAGGCGGCCATCGACGCGGAGCTCTACGCGCTCGCCGTCATCGGACTGTTGAACAGCCTCGTCGGCGCCTACTACTACCTCCGCGTGCTGGTGTACCTCTACATGCGGGAGCCCGCGCCGGCCGCCCCGCGCGCCCTGCCCATGCGGTCCGGGTCGGTCGCGGTGGCGCTCGGCGTCGCCGCCTTCCTGGTCCTGTGGTGGGGGATCTTCCCGGTTTCCGTCGGGTCCGGGTTCTCGGCTGCGCCGACCGTCGTGTCCGCCGCGCCGTGACCCGGACCGGGCGCTGCCGTCGCACCGGGTGCGCCTCCGCGCCATCCCAGACCCGGCCGAAAGCCGCCTTGCTGGCTAGGCGCGACGAGCACCGGAGCGGAGCGTACTTGGGTACGTGAGCACCGGAGCGCAGGAGCAACGACGCCAGCGGGGCGGATCTCGGCCGGACATTTCCAGTCAGAAGGCGCCGCCGTGATGATGGTCAGGGCTGCGCGCTCGGGCGTTCCTGCACTCGAGCGAGCCAGGCTTGCATTCGCGTCGCGTCGGCGGGCAGCGCGCAGCCGCAGTCCTCGCCGTGCTCGATGGCGACGAAGGCGGTGATATCGGCGACGGTGAAGCTCGGCCCGGCGAGCCAGGAGTGGTGCTCGAGCAGGGCGTCGAACAGGAGGGCGGCGCGCGTGAAGCGCGCCCGCACCGCCGCGAGCAGCGCCGGGCTCGGCTCGACGTGGTCGCGGAACTCGGGCGACGATTGCTCGGTGGCGATCAGGGCGGAGTCGAGCAGCCCGCGCTCGGCGATGGACGTGACCTCGCGGGTGACGGCGCGGGACCAGGCGTCGGCGCCGATCAGCGGCGGGGAGGGGTGGAGCTCCTCCAGGTACTCGATGATGGCGTCGGGCTCGCTCAGGCTGCGCCCGTCGTCGAGCTCGAGCACGGGCACCGCGGACATCGGGTGCGTCGCCAGCAGATCGCGGGCACGGTGCCGGCTCCCGGCGGTGCTGACCGTCAGCGTTTCGAGGTCGAGCTGCTTCTCCGCGAGGTAGATCGCGACCTTGCGGGGGTTCGGTGCGCCACTGAACGTGTACAGCTTCAAGAGCCCCTCCTGGTGCCGCAATTTACCCGATCCCGCCGGGCGGATGGCGTGAAATCGCGCCGGGGGCCCCGCGGGGCGTGGTACGAAGGCGCCCATGAAGGAGTCTCGGATCCCGGGTTTCCACGGGCTCTCCGTCGCCGAGCGCCGAGCGAGGATCGCGGAGTGGGCAGGGCTACCCCTCGACGAGCTGACCGCCGCCGTCGAGGCGGGCGGGATTGATCCGTCGGCGGCGGACAATGTCACCGAGAACGTCATCGGGACCTACGCGCTCCCGTTCGGGATCGCCCTCAATTTTCGCGTGAACGGGGTCGACCGGCTGGTCCCGATGGTCGTCGAGGAGCCGAGCGTGATCGCGGCCGCCTCCAACGCGGCCCGGATGGCGCGCGCCGGCGGCGGCTTCCTCGCCGAGCAGCCGGAGGCGCTGATGATCGGCCAGATCGAGGTCCGCGACGTCGCGGACGTCGCGAACGCCACGGCCGCGCTCGACGGCGCCCGTGCCGAGCTGCTCGAGCGCGCGGCGGAGGCCGCGCCAGGGTTGCGCCCCTTCGGCGGGGGGCCGCGCGAGATCGAGGTCCGGGATCTCGGCCGGGGTCGCCTGGTCGTGCACGTCCTGGTGGACTGCCAGGACGCCATGGGCGCGAACATGGTCAACACGATCGCCGAGGCGCTGGGGCCGCGCGTCGCCGAGCTCGCGGGGGGCACGCTCGGCCTCCGCATCCTGTCGAACCTCGCCGACCGGCGGCGGGTGCGGGTGACCTGTCGTGTGCCCGCGAGCGCGCTGCCGCGGCGCGGCGCGGCGGATCCAGGGGCCGAGGGGCTCGAGATCGGCGCGGCCATGGAGCGGGCTTCGCGCTTCGCGGAGAGCGATCCGTATCGGGCGGCCACCCACAACAAGGGGATCATGAACGGCATCGACGCGGTGGCGGTCGCGACCGGCAACGACTGGCGCGCCGTCGAGGCCGGCGCCCACGCCTTCGCCGCGCGCCGGGGCCGCTACCAGCCGCTCGCCACCTGGCGGCGCGACGGGGATGCCCTGGTCGGCGCCCTGGAGCTGCCGATGGCGCTCGGGACCGTGGGGGGCACACTGCGCGTCCACCCCGGCGCCCGCGCCGCGCTCGCGTTGCTCGGCGTCACCTCGGCGCGGGACCTGTCCTTCATCGCCGCCGCGGTGGGACTGGCGTCGAACCTCGCGGCCGTGCGGGCGCTCGCGACCGAGGGCATTCAGCGCGGTCATATGGCGCTCCATGCGCGCTCGGTCGCGGTGACGGTCGGGGCCTCCGGTGTCGAGCTCGATCTGGTCGTGGAGCGCCTGGTGCGCGGCGGTGTCGTCACGCTCGAGGCCGCCGCGCGGGCGCTTGCCGATCTGCGCGACGGGCGTTGACGATTCGGGGCGGGGGCGCGGTGCGGGCTCGCTGGATCGTCCTCGGGTGCCTGATCGGGGGCTGCGCCGCGCCCACCCGGGGCGTGGCGCGGCGGGTCGAGGGTGTCACCGTCGTCACGCGCCGCGTCGACGAGCGGGCGATCGCCGCCTACGCGCGGGCGCGTCGCGCCGACGTGCGCGGCGAGCGGGCCGCGGCGCTCGCGGAGTACGCGCGCGTCCTCGAGCTCGATCCGGACAGCAGCGAGGCCTGGACGCGGGTGGGCGCGTTGCGCTGTACCGACGACCCCGAAGGCGCGCGCTCCGCCTTCGCCCGCGCCGAGGCGCTGCGGCCCGGCGCCGCCTCGTTGCTGCGCGCGCGCGCGGATTGCGCCCTGGCGCGCGGTGACGTGGCGGGCGCACTCGGCGACGCCCGGGGCGCCGTCGAGGCCGAGCCGGACGCCGTCGAGGGGACGTTGATCTACGCCCGGGCGCTCGAGCAGCGCGGCGATCCGAGGGGAGCGGGGCGGTGGCTCGAGGCCCTGGTGCTCCGCGAGCCCGCGGCGCGGGCGGCGTGGGTCGCGCTGGCGGCGCTGGCCACGCGCCAGGGGGACGAGGCCCTGGCGCGGCGCGCCGACGAGGGGAGCGAGCGGACGGGCGCCGCGCCGGCGCCGGACGTTCGCCGAGACCGGGCGCGCGCGGAGTTGGACCGGGCCCTCCTGGCGCAGGAGCTCGAGGCCGCCCGAGCGGCGGCGGTGCGCGCCGGCGTCCGGGAGGGGATGCTCGCGCTGCGAGCCGCCGCGCTCGGCCGCCCGGAGCTCGCGGCGGACGCGGGCGCGCTGGCCCTCGCGGCGGACCCGAGCGACGCCGATGCGTGGGTCGCCTCGGTCGTCGCGGCCTCGCTCCTCGGCGACCGGGGGGCGCTCGAGGCGCTCTCGGCGACGGTCCCGGCGGACGTCTCGGGGATCGCGCCGCTCGGGGTCGCGCTGCTCGCCGAGCTGCTCGCGCGCGAGGTCGGTGAGGAGGCCGCGCGGGCCTGGCTCTCGGCGCAGCCGCCGCCGGCGGCGGACGGGGAGCCGCTAGCAGCGGCGGTGCAACAGCGACTGGAGGCCGCGCTCGCGGGTCCCGCCGCGGCGCCACCCGCCCCGTCGCGGTAGCGGCGCGGACGGGAGCGGCTCGCCAGCACGGTCAGGGCGCGGAGGGCGCGGCGGCGGCCGCCGCCGATGCCGAGGGGGCGGCGCTGGCCGCGGTCGCCGGGGTGGCGCTCGGGTCCGGGCGATGCAGTCGCTCGTCGAAGCGGAGCGTCAGGTTCACCTCGGTGACCTCCCCCGTGCGCACCTCGATCTCGCGCTCGGCCGTGACCATCAGCACCGGGAGCAGGGCGTTCACCTTGACCTCGCCGGCGGGCACCTCCGCGATCTCGAAGCGGCCGTCGACGCCGGTGACGTCGAAGGTCGAATAGGCGAGGACGAACACGTCAGCGCGAATGAAGTGGTGCGCGGCGTCGACCAGGGCGAACCTCCCCGCCTTGGGGGGCGTGATCTCGACGGGCTCGCCGCCGGGCACCGGGATCATCGAAAACGGCGTGTTCCCCCCCGCCAGCGAGGGGACGTAGCCGAAGCGATCCTTGGCCGCGACGGTCAGCCGCTGCCCGGTCCCGATCGCCACCGTGCGCTTGTCCCAGCGGCAGCCCTCGGCGGTCACGCGCTCGACGGGGCGTCGCGTCGGCGGCACCCCACGGTAGCCGGTGACCGCGACCAGCGCGTCGGCGAGCGCCCCGTCCGGGCCGCGGCGGAAGAGGGGCCCGTAGAACTCGCGCGCGGAGGCGCAGTCGGCGGGGATCTTCGCCAGGATCTCGGCGCTCGTGGGCGGGGGGTCGCCCTCGATCGTCACCCGACCCCGCACGGTCCCGAGCGCGATCGCGACTGGGGCCGGGAGGGTCGCCGATGCGCTCGGCGCGGCGGAGCCCGCTGCGCTCGGGCTCCCCTCCGGGCTGCGGTTGCACCCGAGCAGGGTGAGGACGAGCCAGGGCAGCGGGGCGGCGAGGTGAGCGAGGCGCATGGGGTGTCTTGCGGTTGCGGGGCGGCGAAGCCCGTCATATTGACCTTGCCAGCACGGTGCAAGCTTCGCGACTCGCGGCAGGTTGGGCGTCGCTCCGGCGCGGCTCCCAGGGCGGCTCCCAGGGCGGCGCGGTTCTGGGCCTGCTCGTCGTGGCGGGGGGCCTGCTGGCCGGCTGTCGCGGCGCCGATCCGGGGAGTCGCCCCGACCCGGGCCCGTCGCTGGTCGCCGTCGAGGGGGGCGTGACGCCCCCGGAGGAAGGCTCGAGCCGGACTGGGTCCCTCCGCCGCCTCGGCGAGCGCGTCGAGGCGCGCGAATTCGCCCTCACCGTCGGTGCCGTCAAGGAGTGCCCGCCGCCGTACCTCAAGGAGGGAAACACCGTCCTCGGCGTCGAGCTCCTCGTCGAGGGGCTGGTCGAGCGCGACGTCCACGTCAACCCGTTCTACGCGCAGATCGCGGACGCCGACGGGCTGCTTCTCCGTCCGACGCTCCAGGGCTGCGAGCCGCGCCTCAAGGCGGCGCGCCTGGGGCAGGGCGAGCGCGCCCGGGGCTTCGTCAGCTTCGAGCTCTCCAAGCGGGCCCGTCGGCTCGAGCTGCGATACGAGCCGGCGAGCCATGGCGGCGAGCGGCAGCTCGTCAGCGTCGACCTGGAGCGCTGAAGCCGCGTCGGGACCTCCGGCTCGGCCGCCGCCGGGAGCTCCGCCTTTGCGGGTCGCGCTCCGGGGCAGCTCAGGCGGCGGGCGGGGTCGCCGCGACGGAGGTGGCGAAGCAGAGGTAGCCTCCGGCCCGCCACGCCGCCAGGACGGGCTCCGGATCCGGCGCCAGCGCGATGATCGCCCCGCCCCCACCGGAGCCGGTGAGCTTGGCGCCAAGCGCTCCCGCGCTGCGGGCGAGCGCGATCGCTCGCTCGATCTCCGGGGTCGAGACCTCGAGGTCCCGCAGGTGCGCGTGGTTGTCGTCGAGCGCGCCGCCGAGCGCGGGCAGATCGTGCCTCTCGAGGTGGCGGCGCGCGTCGCCGACCAACCCCTCGATCCCGCGGAGGGCCGCGTCCACGCGGCCCGGCTGCCGTCGCCGCAGCTCCGCCACCGCCTCGACCATCACCCGGGTGCTCGCCGGCGGCCCGGCGACGGCGACGGCGAGCGGGAGCGGGGCGCGCAGGCGCAGGGCCTCGCGGCCCTCAGCGCGCCGGAAGACGAGCACGCCGCCGTGGGCCGCGGCGGCCGCGTCGATCCCGGAGGGGTTACCGTGGAAGACGCGCTCCCAGGCGGCGGCCGCGTCGAGCACCCGCTCCGTGGTCCCGGGCGGCTCCCGCTCGGGAGGGTTCGAGCCGAGCCAGACGAGCACGGCGCGCGCCGAGGCCACCCCGGCGGCAGCCGAGGCGCCGAGCCCGCACCCCGGCGGCACCTCGAGCGCGACGCGCAGCGCGAGCGGTGGCGCCGAGAGCGCCTCGAGGAGGGCGGCGAGCGCGCGGCCGAGCTCGCTATCGTCTGCCGTGGTCGCCGAGCGGTCACCGAGCACGATCGAGGCCGGAGCGCCGCGGGCGACGCGCTCGGCGTGGGCCGTCGCGCCCGCGCCGATGCCGGCCGCGATGGCGGGCACTCCGTACACGACGGCGTGCTCGCCGAGCAGGATCACCTTGCCGCTCGCCCGCGCCATACCCACGCCATGCTCAGGAGCGCCGTGCGGTGAGGATCGAGGCGGCGCCGACCAGCAGCGCCCGCCCGCTCGCGGTGAGCGGAGCGGCGCCGAGGGCGGCGAGCCCTTCCTGGGTGAGCGCCTCGATCCGCGCCTCGACGGCCGGGCGTGCCCCCGAGCGCTCCACGGCGGCGAGCGCCTGCGCGACCCGCTCGGAGGTCGCTCCGGGGTTGCCGATGACGCTCCGGAGCAGGCGGTGGTCGCGGCCCCGAGCGCGTCGCAGCGCCAGATCGAGCAGGAGCGTGCGCTTGCCCGTCCGGAGATCGGTGCCCAGGGGCTTGCCCGTCTGCGCGGGATCGCCGAAGGCCCCGAGGACGTCGTCCCGCAGCTGGAACGCGATCCCGATCGGGTGCGAGAAGCGATCGATCGCGTCGAGGATCGGCGGCGAGGCGCCGCCGAGCAGGGCCCCGATACGCAGCGGACCGCGCACGGTGTAGGCGGTGGTCTTCAGGGTGTACACGGCCTCGAAGCTCGCGGACTTCCCCAGCAGATCGAGCTGCTGACCAGCGACCACGTCGAGCTGCATCTCGGCGAACGCGGCCCCCACGCGCGCCAGGCGCGGTGGCGCCGCCGCGACCCTGGCGATCGTGTCGGCGGCCAGGGCGGCGGCGTAGTCGCCGGCCAGGATCCCGGCCCGTTCGCCCAGCGCGCTCGAGCCGAAGCGCTTGCCCAGCATCACGTGCACCGCGGGACCGCCGCGGCGCACCGTGTCGCCGTCCATCCAGTCGTCGTGGATGAGGAAATAGGACTGGAGCAGCTCTAGCGCGACGCCCGCGTCGAGCGCGGGATCGAGCGACGCCCGCGCGCTGGCGGCGCGGTAGCCAGCGATGAGGAGCGCGGCCCGGAGGCGCTTGCCGCCCCGCAGACTGAGGTCACGGACGGCCGCGACGAGCTCGGCGAACTCCGGGCCGATCGCGCGCGCGGCGACCAGCCTCGCGTCGAGTAGGCGGGTCAGGCGCGCGTCCACGTCGCGCTTGATGCCGGCGGCCAGGGCCGAGAAGGGGTTTGGCGAGAGGGGCTTCGCGTGGGGTGCGCCACGGCGCCCGCGCGCCGGTCGCGGCGCGCTCCGACCCGACCGCGGCGCGGCGGCGCTTGGGCGGGCCTTGGGCGCGGAAACCCTCGTCTTGCCCGACATTTCCCGGCCGCACCCTAGGAGATGGGGGGGGCCTCGTCAATCGGTCGAGCGCGGCGTCGGGACCGCGCCCGGCCTTGGCGGATTCCGCCACCGCGCCCCGCGTGACAACGGGCGCGCCCCCGGGCGACACTCGCCCCCGTACGGCGCCCCCGGGCGTCCATCGATTCGATCATGAGCGACATCACCCAGCGCAAGATCGACCACCTCGACCTCGCGGCGCGGGGGGACGTCGCGTTTCGAGGCCAGACGACGCTCCTCGAGTGCGTGCGGCTCGTCCACGACGCGCTGCCCGACCTGGATCTCGCCCGGGTCGACCCGTCCGTCACCGTGCTCGGCAAGCGCCTCCGCGCGCCCATCCTGATCGCCGGGATGACCGGGGGGCATGCGCGCGCTGGGGCGATCAACCGGGAGCTTGCCACCATCGCTGAGGAGCGTGGGTACGGCTTCGGCCTCGGTAGCCAGCGGGCGATGGCGCTGCGGCCCGAGACGGGGCCGTCGTTCATGGTCCGGGACGTCATGCCCACCGGGCTCCTGCTCGGCAACGTCGGGCTGGTCCAGGCGCGGTCCATGAGCGATCAGGCGCTCGCGGATCTGGTGGGGGAGGTGGGGGCGGACGCCCTCTGCGTCCACCTGAACCCGGCGATGGAGCTGGTCCAGGCCGACGGTGATCGCGACTTCTCTCGCGGGCTTGAGCGCCTGG
This sequence comes from uncultured Polyangiaceae bacterium, assembly GCA_964404725.1. Classification (GTDB taxonomy): domain Bacteria; phylum Myxococcota_A; class Polyangia; order Polyangiales; family Polyangiaceae; genus JAFGBI01. The sequence continues at coordinate 43,361 of CAYOLF010000031.1, read as the reverse complement.
GGGAGCTGGTCGAGCGCCTTCCGGTCCCGCTGGTCGTCAAGGAAACCGGGTGCGGCCTCTCCGCGAGCGTGGGGCGGCGACTGCGGAGCGTGGGCGTTCGTCACGTGGACGTGTCGGGGGCCGGCGGCACCTCCTGGGTCGGCGTGGAGACGCAGCGGGCGGCCGCGGAGCAGCGCGCCCTGGGCGAGGCGTTCTGGGACTGGGGCATCCCCACCGCGGCGAGCGTGGCGCTCCTCGCGCCGCTCGGGTTCGAGACCCTCTTCGCCACCGGGGGGCTCGGGAGCGGGCTCGACGTCGCGCGGTCGATCGCGCTCGGCGCGTCCGCGGGAGGGATCGCGCGGCACGTGCTCCGCGCGCTCGACGACGGCGGCCCAGCGCGCGCGGAGGCGTTCCTCGAGTCGGTGGAGCACGAGCTCCGCGCGGCCCTGCTGCTGACCGGGTGTCGGGACCTCGCCGCGCTCCGGCGCGCGCCGCGCGTGCTCCTCGGCGAGCTCGCCGAGTGGGTGGGTCAAGTGGGGAACGCGGGATCCGGTTAGCGCGCCAGGACCGCGCCAGGACCGCGCCAGGGCCGCGCCAGGGCCGCGCCAGGACCGCGCCAGAACCGCGCCAGAACCGCGCCAGGACCGCGCCAGAACCGCGCCAGAACCGCGCCAGAACCGCGCCAGA
>CAYOLF010000031.1:17688-42595 GCA_964404725.1 uncultured Polyangiaceae bacterium | reverse complement strand
ACCGCGCCAGGACCGCGCCAGAACCGCGCCAGAACCGCGCCAGAACCGCGCCAGAACGGAGCCCCCGGATCGCCGCCGGGCCCGCGCGGGTGGTGGTTCCCCGGGGGAGAGCGTGTTACCGTCGGGGCCGCTCGCGGCGGGCCCCCCGCCGTGGGACGGATCCATGAACGAAGGCAAGTCACCGCCCTCCGCGCGCGGCGCCGACTCCGAGCCCCCGGACCTCGCCCGGGAGCGGGACGAGCTCTTGCGGACCTTCCCGCGGGGCGGTCGCCTCGGAGAGGATCTCGCCGCCGAGATCGAGCGCGTCGGTGCGCGCATGGAGGCCCTCGAGCGGGAGAACGCCGAGCTCCGGGCCCGGCTCGAAGAGGATGACGCGATCCGGCGCCTGGCGGCCCGGATCGCGGAGCTGGAGGCGGAGAAGCGCGAGCTCGCGTCGAGGACCCGCCACGCCGAGGCGGAGACCACGGCGCTCGACGAGCGGTTCCGCCAGGTCGAGCAGGAGTTCGCCGACATGGCGAACCTCTTCGTGGCATCGAACCAGTTGCACTCGAGCCTGTCGCCGCGCCGGGTGATACGGCGGATCAAGGAGATCCTGGCCCAGCTCGTGGGGGCCGAGCGGTACGGCGTGTACCTCCGCTCGGCGGACGGTCAGAAGCTCGTCCCCGTGGCATCGGAGGGCGTCGCCTCGGAGGATCTCGTCCCCATCGGCGCCGAGGATCCCCGGGTCGCGGGCGCGCTCCGGGCGGCCACCAGCCTCTTCGACGAGCGCAGCGATCCGAGCCGGGGCTCGATCGCGAAGCCAGCCGTCGTCCTCCCGCTCACCGTGGATGAGCAGGTCGTGGGCGCGATCGCCGTCTTCTCGACGCTCTCCCAGAAGACCAGCCTCACGAACATCGATTTCGAGCTCTTCCGATTGCTCGGTCAGCACGCCGCCGTGGCGCTCGTCGGAGCCACCCTTTTCGTGCAGGCAGAGCAGCGGATCCCGGGGCTCGAGGCCTTCCTCGATCTGAGTGTTTGATGGTGCCCATGGCCGAATACTCCTGTCTCATCGTCGAAGACTCACCCATGATGCGGCAGCTCCTCGTCTTCGCCCTGGCCAGGGTGAAGAACCTCCGCGTCACCGAGGCGGACGACGGCGTCGATGGCCTCCGCAAGCTCGCCTCGGCCCGTTACGACATCATCGTGACGGACATCAACATGCCGATCATGGATGGGCTCAAGCTCGTCAAGCGGGTGCGGAGCGATCCGGTGCACAAGGACACGCCCATCGTGATCATCACCACGGAGGGGTCGCACGAGGACCGCCAACGGGCGCTGCAGCTCGGCGCCAACGCGTACATCACCAAGCCGATCCAGGCGCCGCAGGTGATCGCGACCGTCAAGGAGCTCCTCAAGATCGACTGAAGCGCGGCCGCGGACGGTGGCGGGGGGATGCTCGCCCCGCGGGGCCCGCGAGGGGCGTGGACCGGGGCAGCGACGGGAGGCGGCTTGTACGTCAAGATCTGCGGGGTCACTGGCGTCGAAGACGCGGAGCTCGTCTGCGCGGCGGGGGCGAGCGCCGTTGGCGTGAACCTGGTGCCCGGCTCGCCGCGCCAGGTCGAGCCCGCGCAGGCGCGGGCCATCGTCGCCGCCGTGGCCGGTCGGCTGGAGACCGTGGCGGTGGTGCGCGCTCTGCCCGAAGGCGAGCTCCGCGCGCTCCGCGCGGCGCTCGGGGTCGATTGGGTGCAGATCCACGACGAGATCGATCCCGGGGTGCTCGGGCGGGTGCCCGGCGCCTTCCTGGCCGTCCGCATCGGCGACGCTGCCGACGTCACGCGCGCCCGGCGCGCGCCCGGCCCGCGCGTGCTCGTCGACGCCAAGGTCCCGGGCGCGCTCGGGGGCACGGGTCAGGCGTTCGACTGGTCGCTCGTCGCCGCCCTGGCGCGAGAGCGGGCGATCGTCCTGGCCGGGGGCCTCAACCCTGGCAACGTCGCCGAGGCGGTGGCGGCCGTGGCCCCCTGGGGGGTGGACGTGGCGAGCGGCGTCGAGCGGGCCGGGGATCCCCGCCGCAAGGATGCCGCGCGGGTCAGCGCCTTCGTGGCGGCCGCCCGCGGCCGTCCGCTGTAGCCGGAACGGGCTTTCCGATCGGGAGCGGCGGGGGCAGACTGCGCGCACCATGCAGACCGGTTCGGCGGCGGCCGCGCGACGCGGCTATTTCGGCGAGTTCGGCGGGCGCTTCGTCGCGGAGACGCTGGTGCCCGCGCTCGAGGAGCTCGAGCGCGCCTTCGCGGAGCACGTGCCCTCCGCGGAGTTTCAGCGCGAGTGGCGCGGGATGCTCGAGCACTACGTCGGGCGTCCCACGCCGCTCTACCGCGCGGAGCGGCTGGCGCGCGCGCTCGATCCGGCGGGAGCCAGCATCGCCGGCCTCTGGCTCAAGCGCGAGGATCTCTGTCACACGGGCGCCCACAAGATCAACAACGCGCTCGGTCAGGTGCTGCTCGCCCGGCGCCTCGGCAAGCGGCGCGTCATCGCCGAAACCGGCGCGGGCCAGCACGGCGTCGCCACCGCCACCGCCTGCGCGGTCCTCGATCTGCCCTGCGAGGTGTTCATGGGCGAGGTGGACATCGCGCGGCAGGCCCCCAACGTCGCGCGCATGGAGCTATTGGGCACCCGCGTGGTCCCGGTCACCTCCGGCTCGCGCACCCTCAAGGACGCGATGAACGAGGCGCTCCGCGACTGGGTGACCAACGTGCGCACCACCCACTACTGCGTGGGCTCCGTGGCGGGGCCGCACCCCTTCCCCGCGCTGGTGGGAGAGCTGCAGCGCGTGATCGGGGACGAGGCGCGGGAGCAGGCGCTGGCGCGCGCTGGCCGCCTCCCCGACGCGGCGGTCGCCTGCGTCGGGGGCGGCTCCAACGCGATGGGGTTGTTCCGCGCGCTGCTCGGTGACGACGTGGCCCTCTACGGCGTCGAGGCGGCGGGAGAGGGGATCGAGACTGGCCGCCACGCCGCGACCCTGAGCGCGGGGCGGGTCGGCGTGCTCCACGGCTCCCGGTCGCTCGTGCTCCAGGACGCCGACGGGCAGATCCTCGAGGCCCACTCGGTGAGCGCCGGCCTCGACTACCCCGGGGTCGGCCCCGAGCATGCGCAGCTTCACGCGACCGGGCGCGCGACCTACCTGTCCGCCACCGACACCGAGGCGCTGGAGGCCGTGGAGCAGGTCGCCCGCACCGAGGGGATCCTGATCGCGCTGGAGACCGCGCACGCCTTCGCCCGCGTGGCGGACGTCGCGCGCGCGGAGGCGGCGCGGCGCGGTCGCCCGGTCGACGTCCTGGTCAACGTCTCCGGGCGCGGCGACAAGGATCTCGCGACGCTGCTCGCCTGGCGCGGGAGGGCGTCATGACCGTGGAGAACCTCGAGGGGCGGTTCCGGGCGCGCCGCGCCGAGGGGCGCACGACGCTCGTGTGCTACCTGACCGTCGGCGATCCCAGCGTCGAGGAGTCCACGCGCGCCGCGCTCGCCGCGCTCGAGGCGGGCGCCGACGTGCTCGAGCTGGGGGTCCCCTTCAGCGATCCCACGGCGGATGGTCCGGTGATCGCGGCCGCGGCGTACCGGGCGATCCAGCAGGGCGGCTCGCTCCGGGCCGCGCTCGAGGTCGCCCGCGCCGTGCGCGCGCGTTCCCCGGCCCCGATCGTGCTCTTCACCTATTACAACCCCATCCTCTCCTTCGGGCCGGGCGAGCTCCCGCGCGTGGCCGCCGCCGCCGGCGTGGACGGGATCCTAGCCGTCGATCTGCCGCCAGAGGAGGGGCAGGAGCTCCGCGGAGCGGCCGCCGCGGCGGGGCTCGCCATGATCCCACTGGTCGCCCCCACCACGGGTCGGGAGCGGGAGCCCCTCGTCGTCGGGGGGGCGCGCGGCTTCGTCTATTACGTATCGCTCACGGGCGTCACCGGCAGCGGCGTCGCGCCCCTGGCGGAGGCGGCCGCCGCGGCCGCCTCGCTCCGCGAGCGCGTGGGGCTGCCGGTGGTCGTCGGCTTCGGCATCACCTCGCCCGAGAAGGCGCGCCTGGTGGCGGACAGCGGGGTGGACGGCGTGGTGGTCGGCACCGCCCTGGTGCAGGTGATCGCGGCGGCGGGCTCGCCCGAGGAGCGCGAGCGCGGCGTTCGCGACTTCGTCGGGTCCCTCCGGCGCGGCCTCGACGCGCGGTGAGCGGGGCCGGGCCGGGGCCGTCGCCGCGCCGCCACCTCACGCCGCCGGCGCGGGCGCGGATCCGCGTCCGCCGACGGCGATCCCGAGCAGGTGGCGCAGGGCGGAGTGTGGCTGCGAGATGGCGAAGGGGAGGAGCTGTCGGGCCCGCTCGCGCGCGGTGCGGCCGTCGGGCGGTGCGCCGGTGATGGCCAGGACGCTCGTCGCCACGGTCACGTCGCCGGAGAGCAGGAGGGCGGCGCGACAAGCGGTGGTCTCGATCGAGCGCAGCCAGCCGCCGACGTCCACCGTGCCGCCGGCGAGGAGCTCGGCGACCGCTGCGGCGGCGCGATCGCGGTGGGGCGCGTCGAGGTGGGCGCCGAGCCGATCGCGGAGTGCGCGTGCGCCCTCGTCGAGCCCGGCCCCGAGCTCGGGCTGGACGGCGGCGGCGGCGGCGGCGGCGAGGCGACGGAGCGAGTCGAGCTCGGGGTAGAAGGCGAGCAGGCGGCAGCCCGGTCGCGAGAAGGCCAGGTGGTGGCCGGCCATGAACGCGAGCTCCGTCAGCGAGCGACCGCTCAGCGCCGCGCGCCCCAGGACCACCGCCGGCGTCGGCGAGGGGAGGGTCGCCACCGTGAGGCGCGCGTTCTGCGGCGTCGCGTGGATGGCATGCGGGGGGAGGCCGAGGATGCGGCTCGCCCACTCGAAGGTCTTGACGGCGAGGATCGTCGACCGCTGCGGGTCCTGGCGCGTGGCGGGCGGGGGCATCGAGCCGCGGGCGACCGAGCCGTGCTCCTCGAACCAGGCCGCGAGCGCCGCCGGCTCGATGGCGGCCATCAGCGCGTGAACCGCCCCGGGGTACGGCGCCCCGGTGAGGAGGTCCCAGACGTCGTCGTCGAGCGGGGCGGCGATCGCGGGCAGGCTCTCGGGGGCGTACTGCGCGTAGCGGAGCTGCTCGTCGAGGTCCGCCTCGCCCAGGGCCACCAGCACCGAGCTCGCGCCGAAGGCGCGGTCGGCATCGCCAGCGCGGTCGAAGAGCACGAGGAGCGAGCGGTAGGTTTCGGCCCGCTCGGGCGCGAGCTCGGCGGCGGCCTCGAGGACCCGCGTGGCGAGCGCGATCTGGTCCGTCTCACGGAGCAGCTCGCTGAGCTCGATCCGGGCGTCGGCGTCCTCGGGGCGCTCGAGGACCAGGCGATCCAGCGCCACGATGGAGCTCCTGGGATCCTGGAGCTCGTGGCGGTGGGTGTGCGCGAGCTTGCGCAAGAGCTCGACCCGGGCCTCGCCGTCGGCGCCGCCGAGGCGCTCGAGCTGCCGCTCGTAGGCGCGTGTGACGCCGTGGTGATCGCCGGCGCGGACGAGGTCGGCCTCGATCGCCGCGAAGGCGCCCGGCACCCCGGGGTCGTCCTCGATCGCCGCCTCGTAGAGCGCGATGGCGCGCGGGAGGCTCTGGGCCTTCTCGCTGGCGAGGCGCGCGGCCTGGACCAGGCTCTGCGCCCGCTCCTGGGGAACGTCGATCCCCTCCGCGATCCGGACGCTGGCGTCCACGGCCAGCGCCCAGTCCCCGGCTGCCTCGTGCACCGCGCGGAGCCGCTCCAGCAGCGAGCGGTCGCCGGGGCGGAGCACCAGCGCCTGTGCGATGGCGTCGCGCGCGGCGCCGAGGGACTCGGTCGCGATCCGGCTCAGTGCGTCGAGGCGCTCCGCGTCCGTGTCGAGGTGAGGCACCAGTCGGTGCAGCAGCGCGGCGGCGACGACGCTCTCCCCCTGGTCGCGGGCGAGCGCCGCGCGGCCGCGCAGCGCACCGATGTGGTTCGGCGCGATCGCCAGGGCCCGGTCGAGCAGCTGGGCCGCCTCGTGGCCGCGACCCTGGCCGCGCTCGAGCTCGCCGAGAGACACCAGCACCAGGGCGTGCCGCGCGCTCGGCTCGTCGCCGAGCAGCGCGTCGGCCGCCGCGTAGTGCTGACGGGCCCCGGCGAGATCTTCGCGGCCGAGGTGATCGAAGGCGTCGGCCAGCGTCTGTTCGACCTGCTCCGCCGCGTACCGTGTCGCCATCTCGAAGTGCTCGTCGAGCCCGAGCGCCGTCGCGCCCTCGGCGTCGAGCGAGAGCCAGGGTCCCGCGTGGAGCACGAGGGTGGCCGGGAGCGCGCTGGCCGGGAGCCCCAGCGCGCCCGTCACCACCTGCTCGAAGGAGAGATGGCCGGTCACGGGCAGCAGGCGTCCAGCGCCGCGCTCGAGCAGGGCGCGAAGCTCCGCGGCCGTGCCGGGCGTGAGGAACGAGGGGTCGGGGTCCGAGGGGGGCAGGTAGAGCGCGGCGCGCATGGCGGCGGGAGCCTACCGCGGTGCGGTCGTGAGCGGACGCGTGTATCGTGCCGCCCGAGCGAGGTGACCTCTACCGTCGGTGACGAGCGGGAGCTCCTGGGCGCCGCGTTGGCGCTCGGCGCCACGGCCGTGCCGGGGTGGTCGGCCGCCGAGCGGCGCCTGGCCGCGCGAGCCAGCCGCCCGTCCGCTGCCATCACCCGCGCCCTCCGGTCCGCCATCGCCGCCGGGGAGGACCCGCTGGGCGACGCCTTCTGCTGCCTGCGGGCGGCCGCCGACCGACGCGCGCTCGGCGCTACGTACACGCCGCCCGCGGTGGTCGCGGCGATGGTCGATTGGGGTGCCGCGCCCGTGCCGCGGCGCGTCGTCGACCCGGGGACGGGATCGGGGCGGTTCCTGGTGGCCGCTGGCCGTCGCCTGGCGCGCGCGGAGCTCGTCGGCGTGGAGGTGGATCCGCTGGCGGCCCTGCTCGCCCGCGCGCACCTCGCCACCGCCGGCTTCGCGGATCGGGCCCGGGTCGAGCGCTGCGACTTCCGCTCGCTGCGGCTCCCCCCGGTGACGGGACGGACGCTCTTCCTCGGCAACCCGCCGTACGTGCGTCACCACGCCATCGCGCCCCGCTGGAAGCGCTGGCTCGCCGAGCGCGCCCGGGCGCTCGGGCTCGGCGCGAGCCAGCTCGCCGGGGCGCACGTCCACTTCTTTCTGGCGACGGCGCAGCTCGGCGCGCCCGGCGATCGCGGGGTGTTCGTCACCGCCGCCGAGTGGCTCGACGTCAACTACGGGCGCCTGGTGCGGGAGCTCCTGCTCGGACCCCTGGGGGGGCTCTCGCTGCACGTCGTCGACCCGCGGGTGCCCGTCTTCCCCGACGCCGAAACGACGGCGGCCATCGCCTGCTTCGAGCTCGGCGCGCGCCCGCCCGCGATCACCGTCCGGCGGGTCGCGTCGCTCGCCGCGCTCGCGCCGCTCGCCGGGGGGCGCCGCGTCCCACGCGCCCGTCTCGCCGCCGCGGCGCGCTGGTCCACGGCCACGGCCGCGGCGTGCGAGCGCCGGGCGGGGCACGTCGAGCTCGGCGAGCTCTGCCGGGTCCACCGCGGACAGGTGACCGGGAGCAACGGGGTCTGGATCGCGGGGGCACACTCGCTCGAGCTGCCGGCGCGGTTCCTCTTCCCGGCCGTGACCCGCGCCCGGGAGCTCTTCGCCGCGGGCAGCGAGCTGGTCGAGCCCGGGCCGCTCCGTCGCGTCGTCGATCTCCCGGCGGAGCTCGACGCCCTGCCGGCCGCCGAGCGGCGCGCCATCGAGCGCTTCCTCCGCTTCGCGATCGCGCGCGGCGCGGAGGCGACCTACGTCGCTCGCCACCGGAAGCCCTGGTGGCGGGTCGGGCTCCGCGAGCCGGCGCCGATCCTCGCGACGTACATGGCGCGCCGCCCGCCCGCCGTCGTCCGGAACCGGGCCCTGGCCCGCCACATCAACGTCGCGCACGGGCTCTACCCACGCCTGCCGCTCTCGGAGGCGGCGCTGGACGGGCTCGCGCGGTTCCTCGCGAGCCACACGGACCTCGCGGCCGGTCGGACCTACGCCGGCGGCCTCACGAAGTTCGAGCCCCGAGAGCTCGAGCGGGTCCTCGTTCCGGAGCCGGCGGGCCTCGTCGCGGACCCGCGCGGGGGGTGATTGTTCCCCGTTTCTGCCGGAAAATTCCATGCATTCCGGAACGGCAGCCGTAGCTCCGTCTCGCGCCTGGTCGAGAGGAGCGGCGTGGAGCCCGCACGCGTTCGTTCGGCGCGCCGACCGATCCGCGGGAGTGGGACGGACCCGCCGACCATGACATTTCGATCCTGGTATCAGCGGCCGGTTTCGGGGCTCGGTGCTCGCGGACCGGGAATAGCCGCGGCCGGGGCCGAGTTCCTTGGGAGTCGGGCCTCGCTGGGCTAGCATGCCCGATTGTCGAGAGGCGGCCCCATCGGGCCGGGGGCACCCTGCTTCACGCAGGATACCTCATGGAAACGAGAGAAGGAGTGGGACACATGAAGCGCTTTATTCTTGGTTCGGTGGCGTTGGTCTGTTGCGTCGGTCTGGTGGGCTGCTCGTCCGACGACGAAAACGAAGGGGAAACCGGCGGCAGCGGTAACGTCGGCCAGGTGGATGGCGGCGAGGGTGGCGGCGGCGCCGGCACCACGGGCGGCACGCCGACGGGCGGCGCGCAGACGGGCGGCACCGAGACTGCCGGCGAGGGCGGCGAGGTGAGCACGGGCGGCACGCCGACCACGGGCGGCGCCGTTACGGGCGGCGCGGGTGGCGCCGAGCCGCAGGGTGGCGCGCAGGCCGTGGCCGGCGCGGGCCCTGAGGGTGGTGCGCAGCCGCAGGGTGGCGCCGGGCCCCAGGGTGGCGCGCAGGCCGTGGCCGGCGCGGGCCCTGAGGGTGGCGCGCAGCCGCAGGGCGGCGCCGGGCCGCAGGGTGGCGCGCAGGTCGTGGCCGGCGCGGGCCCCGAGGGCGGCGCGGCGGGCGCTCCCGCGGTGGTCCCCGCCGAGCTCGGCGAGGACTGCGACGAGGCAGTCCCGTGCGTCGAGGGGCTCGTGTGCGAGGAAGGGGTCTGCGCGGTGATCACGGCGGAGCTCGGCGAGGACTGCGACGAGACGTTGCCCTGCGCTGGCCTGCTGACCTGCGACGAGGGCGTCTGCGCGGCGCTCCCCGCCGAGGTCGGTGAGTCCTGTGACGAGCAGGTGGGCTGCGACGAGGGGCTGGCCTGCTTCGAGGGGATCTGCGTGCACACGGGGGCGCTCACCGTCCGTCTGTCGTGGACCGACTCGGAGGCGGACCTGGATCTGCACGTGCAGACGGCGGCGGGTTTGATCAACATCGAGAACCGCGAGGCGGGCGGCGGCGTCCTCGATGTCGACGACTGCGCGGCGGGCAAGTTCGGGTCCTACGCCTGCACCGACCCCGAGGGGGCCCACGTCGAGAGCGTCTACTTCGAGTTGCCGACGGTTGGCGACGAGTTCTCCGCCTGGGCGGTGAACTACCAGAGCGAGTCGACCGAGCCGGTCGCGTTCACGCTCACCATCCAGGCTGGTGACGTCATCCTCGAGCAGATCGAGGGCTCACTCGCCAGTGGTGCTGAGGGAGAGCCGGTTCCGTTTGAGTACTGAGTGAGCGACACGCGGCTCGCTCCGGCGAGCTCCCGCGAGGCCCGAGGGTACCCCCCCTCGGGCCTCGTCGTTTCTTGGGGGTCTCCCAGGCGGCGGCGCCGCGCGCGCGTCGGGGGCCGTTACGGTAGCGCCACCGGCGGCGGGGCGGAGGCGCGGCGCAGGTGAAGGACGTAGTCCCGGCCCTGCTTGAAGCCGTGGCGCGCCACGAGCCTGCTGAACTGTTTGGTGAGCTCGGGCGGGAGCTTGGGGTGGCAGCGCGTCTCCTGGACCAGGAAGGAGGCATGCGCGGCGAGGCTCACGGCCTGCTCGGCGCTGCTCAGGCGCCGGACGGGCTGCTCGTACCGATCCGCCGCCGGACCATGCACGGGCGTGGCCAGTTGGGCGAGCGGGTGGAGCCCCGGCTCGAAGGCGCCCCGGCAGGTGAGCAGCAGCGCCACGTCGTTCTGGCGGGTCACCGGCGGCTCGGCGGGGAGCGCGGCGACCACGAAGCCGCCGACCTGCCGGCGGTCGCCGAGGTGAGCGCTCGCGTACTCGTGGAAGCGCAGATCCCCCGCCAGCGAGTCCCAGCCGATGCTCTTGTCGGCGTCGAAGACGACGTGGGTGACCCCGAGGCTCCGGTAGAGGGCGTGGACCTCGGCGGGGCTCCGGAGCAGGCCGTAGTCGATGCCGAGCTGCCAGGCCTTGCGATCGGAAACCACCTGCCGGCGGGTGCCGAGGTGCGCGTTGATGTCGTGCAGCAGCAGGCGCGCGCCCTCGGGGGTGGCGCGGCCGACGTCCTGCCACTGCTGCTGCACCCGCAGCCGGCGGTCGAGCGCGTCCAGGCCCCGATCGCGCGAACGGAAGCCCTCGGCGAAGAGATCGGCGACCTCCTTGATGGGCGCCTTGATCATGGCGTGCGTCTGGATGAACCACACGTCGCCCCCCCAGACGATCTGCAGGCCCACGAGGGCCGCCACGAGCGCGCGACCCGGCCACCAGGCGGTGCGCCACACCAGCAGGATGCAGGCGGCCAGCGCGGCGGCCATCAAGGGCATCAGCCCCTGCAGATAGCGGTCCTGATGGTGCACCCAGTACCAGGCGAAGATGCCGGCATGGATGTAAAAGATCAGGAGCCAGAGCCGCCCGGTCCGGCGCAGCGCCGGCAGGCAGAGCAGCAGCAGGGTGAGGAGCGAGCCGATGACCGGGACCTTGCCGTGCAGGCTCGGCCAGTCGTTGGGGACGAAGGACCAGGTGACGAGGACCTTCAGCGTCTCGAGCACGCCCGCCAGGCTGCGCTCCGGGGCCCACATCTGCGTGTCCTTGTAGAGCCACTGGAAGACGTAGGGGGCCGTCTCCGTCCAGGGACGCGGCCGGAAGTAGGCGTGGAGCATCGGGTAGAGCGGATCGCCGTACCAGATCAGGTTCTTGAGCCACTGCGGGGCGGTGAAGACGAGCACCGACAGGGTGGCCGCCGCGGGGGCCCCGAGCCAGTCGAGGGGCGCGCGGCGGCCTCCCGGCTCGAAGAGGAGCCGTCGGAGCGCGGTCGTCGCCACCCGATAGGCGATGACGAGCGCCGGGACCGGCACCAGCAGGAGCGCGGTCGTGTCCTTGACGGTCGCGGCCGACGCCATCAGAAGGCCCAGGAGCGCGGCCCAGCGCGGGTTCAGCCGCTCGTAGGTCAGCAGGGTGACGAGGAAGATCGGTGGCCCCAGCATGGCGCCGAGGTGATCGGAGCCCCCGCAGAGGGTGGCGTCGTACAGGAGCACCCCCGGGAAGAGGAAGCGGGCGGCCCACACCGTAGTCGGATCCGCTCCCGGGACCAGCCGGCGCACGACCGCCGGGATCCCCACCAGGGTGGTGACCAGGAAGACGACGTACTCGAGGTGCGCCGAGAGGAGCATCTGATCGAAGAGCTCGGCGGACGGGGCGAGGAACGCCCAGGTGTAGAGGAGGTTGGCGAGGTGCGGGCGCGTCCCCGGCGTCCACCCCTCGTCGAAGCGGCGGATCCCCCCCGTCACCGCGTAGTCCTCCGCGATGGCCATCTGCTTCCACCGCGCGTCGAACTGGACGTTCTCCGGCGTCAGTATCAGCAAATACAGCATCAGGAGGCCGACGAACCCGAACAGCACGATGGCCCAGCGCCAGGCGGGCTTGCGTCGGGGCCAGAGCTCGCGGGCGGTTCCGGCGGCGCGCAAGGCGCGGGTCGTGAAGCGCCAGAGGGGGCGGGCGGTGAGCGCGACGGAGAGGAGCGGCAGGGCGAAGAAGGTGACGGGCCCGTAGAGCCCGAGCACTCCGACCGCGAACATCGCGAGCTCGAAGAGGTAGACGCCCGCCCCGAACGCGATCGTCATCTGCTCGAGCGTCCGCAGGGGCCGCGGGCAGAACCACTCCAGGGCGGCGTTGCCCAGCGAGAACGCCGCCACCGCCCAGCCCAGCGCACCGATCCAGTACGCCGCGTAGCGCCAGAAGAGCCAGCGGCTCACCGGGTAGTGCGGGGCGATCTGCCAGGCCAGGATCGTGAGCGCGGCGACGAGGGCCGCGCCGAGGTAGAGCTGGACCGGAAGCCGATTCGGCCGGAGCAGCCAGTCACAGCGGTACCGGATCCGCTGCAGGAGGCGAAGGAGCGTCGAGGTCATGCGAGCCTGGGTGCGACCGGTCCGTGCCGTCGCGTCCCCGGGCGGGGGCGGGGACGGTCGCCCCGCTGCGGTCGCATCCCCGGAAGCGCGGGCATGTGGGCCCGTCTAGCACGCGTGCTCGCGTTCGCGGCAGGGGGGAATGGGCGTGGCGTGGTGGCCGCCCCGCCGCCCACGCCCCGGGCTGCCTCACCAGGCGCTCATGGGCCCGAGATCGTGCACCTCGAGGCCGAGGCGACGGAGCCGGTCCGTCGCGGAGGCGCTCCGGGCCCCGCTGCGGCAATAGACGACGATCGGCCGCTTCGGCGACGTCAGCTCGCGCGTCCGCTCCGCCAGCTCCCCGACCGGGACGTTCACCGCGCCCGCGAGATGTCCGCTCGCGAACTCCCCGCGGGTGCGCACGTCGAGCAGGAGCGCGCCCTGCTCGACCAGCTCGTGCGCGCGCTCCGAGGCCGCCGTGCGGCGCCCTCCACCGAGTCCCATCCAGCTCATCACGTCGAACACGACCGCTCCTCCTGCCGGCTCCATGCCGGACCCGCTCGTCAGAGATCGGGGGGGGACCGAAGGATTCGCCGCTCCCCTGCTGGCCGGAGAGCCGAGGATGGCGGCTCGGGCGCGGGAGCGCTCCCCCTCAGAGCCGACCCTGCTCGATGGCGGTCGCGAGCTCGCCGAGGTCCCGGAACCTCGGGCAGTCGCGGTCGGCCTGTAGGCCACCCCGGTCGATGAGGACCGCGCGGAGGCCCGCGGCCCGCGCCCCGACGACGTCGACGTTGAAGAGGTCGCCGACGTGGAGGGTCGTGGCGGGGTCCGCCCCGACGCGCTCGAGCGCGAGGGCGAAGAAGCGCGGATCGGGCTTCTCCACCCCCTCCTCGCCGGAGTCGACGACGGCGGCGAACCACCGCGTCATGCCGAGGCGGTCGAGCTTCATCCGGACCGTGCCGTTCGCGTTCGAGAGGACCACGAGCAGGAGGCCCAGGGCGCGGAAGCGAGCGAGGGCCGGGACGACGTCCGCCGGCACGTCGTCCCACAGGTTCTCCGCCGCGTGGAGGCGGCAGAGTTCGGCGATCGCCGCGCTCGCCGCGGCCGGGGGCGCGAAGACGCCGGTGCGGGCGAGGACCCGCGCGAGGAAGGCGGCGGTGCGGTCTTCGTCGCTGGTCAGCCGGATGCTCTCCGGGCTGTCGAGCTCCCGCATGACCGCGAGCTCCTCGGTGGCGAGAGCGGCCGGTGTCGCAGTGATGCCGTGGGTCGCGAGCACGGCGGCGACCGTGCCCCAGTTCGGGCGGACCAGGACGCCCCCGGCGTCGAGCGAGAGGGTACGGAGCATGGCGGGCGATCTAGCGCGAAACGGGCGGCGCGCCCACGCCGGGCAGCGCCGAGCGCCCGGCGCGGGCGCGCGCGCATCAGGTGTGCTCTTGGACCAACCGGTAGCCGGTCAACTTGAGCGCCGTCGCGAGCCCCGTCTGTAGATCGCGCAGCGTCTCGACGTGCCCCCAGTCCACGCCGATCTCGACGAAGGTCTCGGCGGCCGCGTCGGAGAGTCCGGTCACCAGGGTCCGGGCGCCCTTGAGCTGCGCGGCGCGGATGGTCTTGTTCAGGTGATGCGCCACCGCTGTGTCGATGATGCTCACCCCGGTGAGATCCAGGATGAGGATCCGAGCGCGATGCTCGCGGATGCCGGCCAGCACCGAGCGCAGGATGTCTTGGGCACGCCGGGTATCGATGCTGCCGACCAGGGGCAGCACGATGATGCCATCGAGCAGCGGGATGATCGGCGTGGAGAGCTCCCGGATCGCGGCGCGCTGGGCGTCGATGACCTCGGCCTCCAGACGCTTCTGCTCGGCGCGGGCGTGGGCCGTGATCGCGGTGGCGAGCCCGCGCGAAGCCTGGAGGAGCTCCCGGGCCAGCACCACCAGCCAGTCGTTCCGCTCGGCGACCGCGGCCTTCTCGAGGTCCGTCCGGATGATCTCGAACACCATCGCTGGCGCGCTGGCCGCGAGCTCAACGTCGGTCACGCCCTGCCCGAGCAGCTCCTCCGCGGTCATGGCTCCGAGCGCGATCCAGTCGATGTTGTCGCCCAAGCCGGCGATGACCGCGCGCAGGAGGGCCCGGGTCGCCTCCTGCATCACGGCCTGCGGGCGCGTGTCGCCGTTCGCGCGTCGCTGCTCGATCACATGATCGACGAGGCTATCGAAGTTACTCTGAATCCAGTCGGCGAGCGTGGTCATTCCTTCTCTTCTCCTCGGTTCAGCGCTGTGGCGCGGCGGAGCTGCGCCGAGCGGGCCACTTCACCAGTCGCACAAGGGTGCCGCGGCCGCGCTCGGAGTCCACCTCGAACTCACTCACCATGCGGCGGGCTCCCGGCAGTCCGTTGCCGAGCCCCCCCGCGGTCGAGTATCCGTCGCGCATCGACAGCGCGACATCCATCCCCGGTCCGTCGTCACTGACGACGACCTCGACCCCCAGCCTCCGCCCCGACCGGAGGCAGCGCGCGGTGATGCGGCCGCCGTGCGCGTGGATGACCGCGTTTCGGGCGATCTCAGCCACCGCGATGCCGAGGGCCTGAGTCTCGTCGGGAGAGAGCCCGGCGGCTTCGGCCATCGTCAGGGCAACGAAGCGCGCGCGGACCACCCCCGGCTCGTCGCTCACCTCGAACTGCCGCTCGGGTGGGTCGTGCCACGGCGCTCGGTTGCTGGCGCGACGGGGGACGTCAGAGCTCGGCATCTGGGCGCCTCCGCCGCACGAGGGCGACTGAATCCGACTCGTCCCTGCGGCTCAGCGCCAGGGCCTGGTCGATGTCGAGCACCGTGTGGACGTCCGGCAGCTCGAACCCCATCTCGACCAGCGTCTCCACGACGGCGTCGCTGAGGCCGCTGACCACCACCTTGGCGCCCAGCAGCCGGGTCATCTCCGCTACGCCGTGGATGAAGCGGCCGAAGAAGCTGTCACACACCACGACCTCAGAGAAATCGAGCAACACCCAGCGCGACCCGTGCGCGCGCGCGCCGCGCAGCACGTCGCGGCGGAGGCCGACGACCTCGCTGTCGGAGAGCACCGCGGGCACGGTCACCAGCAGGAGGTTCTCCAGTCTGCGAATGGACGACGTCATTGATCGACTCCTGGCGTCACTGTGGGACAACGGGCCGCGGGCGGAGGAATCGCACCACCACGGCCGTGGCGTCGTCGTGCTTCTTGCCGAAGCGGGAGAGGGCGCTGCGGGCGGCGCTCTCCGCTGGGACGCCCACGACCTCGTCGAGGTCGAAGCCGGAGCTGATCCCGTCGGTCGTGAGCGAGAACGTGTCACCCGGTGCGAGCGGCGACGCGAAGACGACCGGCTGCCGCATGCGGTAGCCCACGGTGCCGGGCAGCGACACGCCGAGCCCCTTGCGTCTCGGAGCCGCCTGGATGGCCACGTTCCCCACCCCGCAGAACTCCACGCGCGCCTCGACCGTGTGCACGCGCAGGAGAGCCACCGCGGCGCCACGCGTGCCTTGCAGCGCCACGTGGCACGCCTGCATCAGCTCGTCGAGGCCCGTCGCTGGAGTTGCCGCCAGTGCGCTGGTGACGACCTCCACCGTGCGTCGCGCCGCGGACTCGGCCTCTGGTCCGTGCCCCACGCCGTCCACGACGAGAATGGTCAGCCTGGTGGGGTCCTCGAAGACGCGCCAGGAGTCCCCCGCCACCGCACACTCGTGGTGTGGCCGGCACACGCCGCCGATCTCGCACGACTCCGCTCGAAACCCCGGCTCCGTCATTGCGGGACGTACTTTCGCGCTAGGATGTGGGTTCCGCTGGGGCTCGTGTCCACCGTGAGCTCATCCATCAAGCGCCGGCTCCCGGCCAGTCCGAGCCCCATGCCCGTGCGGGACCGGTAGCTCCCGGCCAGGATCTCCGCCAGGTTGGGGATGCCGGGGCCCGCGTCCTCCGCCAGGACCTCGACGCCCGCGCGCGGCTTCGTGAGCGCCGTGAGCGTGATCGAACCGCTGGCAGCGTACTGCACCACGTTGCGCGCGAACTCGGACACGACGGTGGCGACCTTCACAGCGTCTACGTGGTCGAAGCCGATCTCCTGCGCGAGCGCCAGGGCGGCCCCGCGGACCTTCACCACGTCCCCCTCGTCGCTCAGCCGGTACTCACCGGACCGGCTCGGCGGAGGGGTCGTGTCCGGCTGTAGGTGAAGAGTCCGGATCTCCCGACAGGCCACCACGGCCTCGTGGGACTCGAGATAGAGGCGGAGTGACTGCTCGAGCTCTTGCGTCAGGCGCGGGAGCTCCCGTGCCGTCAGCGGCTCGAGATCGAGTTGGGCGCGTCGCGCCGCGCAGCGCAGCGCGGTGACGGCCGTGATGGGACTCAAGCGGCGCTCGAGCAGCGCCAGGACGCGCGCGGCGAGCGTCGGGCTGCCGCTGTCCCGCGGCGAGCCAGAGCCGCGCCGCGGTTCGCCCTGGTCGATGCCATGGGGGACGCGTACTGGAAGCACTTCGTTCTCTGCCGCTTCGAGTGTGGTGCCAATACCTACCGGCAGCGTATCACGTTGTCGCTCCGCTGACGGGAACCAAGAGGGGCCGGTCGCGCCGCAGTCGCCGGTCGCGTCCAGCTCTCGGTACCTGCGCTGCTCGCTGGCCGAGCACCGCGTACCAGAGGGTGATACGGCGGATCCGGCGTCAGTGTTAGGGTACCTGCCGGCAAAATCGGTGGCGCCGAGAGCGGACGCCCTCGAAGTCCCCCGATGAGGCGTCGCCACCCTGGCAGAAATTCGAGCCTCACTGCTCGCGCTGGAGCGCGTCAGGCCGCCTGGACGAGGCCGCTGCGCGCCAGGAGCGATGTCGAGCCGAGGGGGAGCGGGCGGCGGCTCTCCGTCGGTCGTCGTGACGGGTCACGGTGAGGGACCGTGTGGGTCCGGCGAAGTGCAGGGTGGGTGCCGTCGCGGTGTCCGCTCCTACGGGCCGCACGCCGAAGTGGACGCGCCTCAGCGTCGAGGGCGTGGAGCGGCGGAGGGGACGGTGGCTGCCGTCGGGCTCACGAGCAGCGCGGCTCCCTGCGCCGCGTCGAGCAGCGTTTCTCCCGACCCGGTTTTCCAGACGGCAATTGCGGTCGGCCCACCCACGGCCACCCACGGATCGGCGCGCGCTAGCGCGACCTCGCGGTCGCGGATGGCACGCTCGACCCAGTCCTCCGTCGTGGGCTCCGGGTCGGGCGGCAGGGCCGTGGTGAAGCGCTCCCGCCCGGTGTCGTCGTAGACGACGAGCGACCACTGGCGCGGTGCCGTGGTGCTCTCCGCCGTGCGGACCACGGCGAGCGACTGATCGCTGGTGGCAAGATCGAAGGGCTTTCCGCCGAGCGCGAGCCGCCGCACGCTGCGGAGGCGCGGCGCGAGCTGCCAGAGCTCGAGCTCGAGCTCGGTCGTTGCGGTCCAGAGCTGATCGATCCGGCGCGTCGGGAGGAGTCGCCAGAGATCGCCGAGCGACGACGGGATCTCGTTGGTGCGCGCCTTGCCGTGCGGGAAGAGCTGGCGGAGCTCGTCCGGGGCCGTGTACGCGAACGAGCCGTCCTTGAGCGCGAGCACCGCGCGGCCGTCGTGATCGAGTAGCTCGATCCGATCCGCGGGCGCGAGGAGCGGCTGGCCGGCGAGCATGGGATCGAGGTGGTAGCGGTAGATCGCCGCCTCCCCCTCGTGATGCACCCAGAGCACGAGCGGGTCGCGCCGGTCCGCCCACAGCTCCGAGCTCGCGAAGAGGGTGAGGCGCGGGTGTCGCACGAGGGAGAGATCCCGAGGCGTGACTTGCAGCGTCGCGTCCGCGTCCGCGACGGCGAACCCGCCGTCGACCGTGGCGACGACCTTCCGCGGCGCGGAGAGAGCGAAGCGGCGCGCGACCGTGAAGGACCTCGTCTCGAAGAGGACCAGCTCGGTCGCCGTGAGGACCGCCAGGTGGCGCCGCGTGAACGCGAGCCGGCCGGGGGCCACCCGGCGGGTACCGAGGGCGAGCCTCTGCGCCCGGAGCGCGACGACCGCGCTCGGCACCGGTGTCGGTGGGGCGCTCGTGACGGCACCCGTCCTCGGGGGCGTCACCGACCCGCTCGCCGTCGCGAGCGGGCCGACGGGGGGCTCCTCGGGCGCATCTCGCCGTGGGCGCTCGGGACCCGCCCGGCAGGCGACCGCAACCAGGAGCGCGGGGGCGAGGCGCGTGGCGAGGCCGGCGCGCCAGCGGCCGGAACGTGCGAGGGGCGGACGCATTGCCTCCGGGCCCGCAGGGTAGCACCTGCGGCCTCGGTCATCGCGCTGCCGCTCGGGAAGCCAGGGTCAGACGGCCAGGACGGCTGAACGCCATGGCCCCTTCTCGCTGGCAGCGGGCCCGCCGCGGCGCCGAGCCGCATCGCGGCCGGACGCTCGAGGCTCGGAATCGCAGCCCGATCCTGCTCGACCCCGATCTCGCCCTACATGGCGTAGTAGCGAATCGTCACGTTTCCGTCCCCGGTGCCTTGGAGCTTCACGAACGTGGTGCAGTCGTCGCTGATATCGTCGATGAAGAAGCTCTGCCAGTCCTGGGTGATGGTGTCGGAGCCCTCCGTCACGCCGCAGTTGGACCAGGAGAACGGTACCGGATAGGTCCCGGGAGTCATGTTCTGGAGCTGCATCTGGCGCACGCCCCACCAGTCCGGGTACTGGGTGATCTTGAGGCAGCCGTCGTTGGCGATGGCGACCGTGGTGCCCGGGGCTCCCATGTCCACCGCGGTCGCCTCGTCGCATGCAACGCCGTCGTACTCGAGCGTGAGCTCGTACTGGATCGTGTCGCCGCGGAGCCGCCAGCTCTCGGACGAGTTCGGCTCGCCGTTGAACACGGCCACGTACGACTCGCCGGGAGGCAGCGCGACCGACTCCGCCGGGTCCGCGCACATCTCGGGCATCACCGGCGCTGGCTGCGTCGCCGAGGCCAGGCACAGCACGGGCCGGAGAGCCTCCCCACCCGTCGGCAGGGTCCTCACGCGAACGGAGGTGGCGCCAGTCGCCTCCTGGCTCACCCGGTAGAGGTCCTTGTCCGAGAATCCGAGGTAGCCCGTCGCACCGCTCGCCGTGAGCCAATGTTCGGCACCCGCAGAGTAGGCGTCGCCCACATAGAGCACCTCCTCGGCAGGCAGTGTGGGCCATCCCCCGTAGCTCGGCGTCCAGTCGACGTCGGTCGTGAACACCTCCCACGTCGGCGTCCAGTCACTGGACTCCCGGACTTGGAGTGTCGCCCGCCCGTACATGGACCGCGGCGCGATGGCCTCGCCGTGTTGATACCACGCGAAGCCATCGCCCCAGGTTCCGACGAACGGGTCGGTGGCGTCGAAGACGTACCAGGGGTCCTGGTCGCTCGGCGCCCCACCGGTCGGGGTCTGGGTGCCCCCATGGTGAGGCAGGTCAGGGAGAAAGGTTTCCGTGAACTGGTGATGGCCGAAACCGCCGAGCGATCCAGCAGAGGTGACTCGCGAGGGAATGCCGCTCGTGCGCGCGAGGGAGGCCAAGATCAGCGCGTAGTCGAAGCACTCGGCGCCGACTCGGCTGGTGATCTCGAAGCCGGGCCGGGACGCCGCCGCCGCGATCTCTGGCGTGAAGTAGGCGTCGGGGCTGTCGGCGATCCCGAAGACCTCCGAGGCGTCGTCGACGATCGCGGGTCGCGTGTAGTAGAGGCGCTGGCTCACGACGCGGAAGAGGCGTCGCATGGACTCGAACTCGGAGGCCGTGCCGTCCGCCGCGGCCATGGCGTAATCGAGCATCGAGTACGCGGCAGCGTTCTGGGTCCGGCGGAAGGCCGCGCTCAGCCGGGTCGCCACCGGGTAGCCGGCACCATCCAGGGGCTCGACCTCCGACGTGAAGTGATCCCGAGCGAAGTCTGCGTCGGGGCCGTAGTTGCCCGCGAGCGACATGCCGTCCTCGTCCTCGTCGTAGGCATACGTCTCGAGCTCAGCCTTCGAGAGGGCCCCGCTCGCCACGCTGGGGTAGGGGTTGTGAATGACGTAGAACAAGACGTCCGGACCGATCGCGGTGCCACTCGGCGCGAGGGCACGAATCACGTATCGCCCGATCGGAGCGTCGCTCGGCACGCTGGCCGTCCAGTGCTCGCGATAGCGGGTCGAGAAGCCCGAGTCGCCGTAGATCCCGCCCGTGTAGTCGCGAACGCGGGCCACGGGCCAGTTCGTCGCGCTGCCGCCGCCGTAGGGAGTGATGCGGAGCGCAGCGTTCGCCCAGGGCCCGCGGAGGCTCGGGTGGGTGACCGCGACCGCGAACGTGGTGCCGCGACGAACCGGCGGGGGTCGCACCCCCAGGTCGAGACGAGGCCCCTGGGCGAAGGCGACGCCCTCGTTCCACGCATCGTAGTCGCCGGTGCGCATGGTCCCGTAGTAGAGGAACTGGACCGAATCCCACTCTTGCTTGGCACCGGCGGGGTCGAAGCTCTGCTCGCTGACGCCGAACCAGGTGTAGGCCGGGTTGGTCCCGCTGGTGGTGACGGAGAACTCGACCGTGTGCTCGGCGGCCGACAGGCGTCCGAGTGGGAAGCTAAACTGCCCTTGGTCGAACCCACTCCGATAGAGCAGACGGCCGTCGACCCTGACGTTGTCCACAAAGGCGAATTCGCCGGCGGTCGAGCTTCGGTAGGCGCCGCCCTTGAGAAAGGCTGGCGACGCCTCCTCCGCGATGATGGTGGCGTTCACCTGGACACTGGCGCCCGACGGGTCGCTATAGTACGTCTGCAAAGGATTGCCCGCGTTGTCGCGGGCCTGGAAGGCGAGCGTTCGGCTGGTGTTCGGGGCGTGGTACTCGAAGGTGAGGCGGTACCAGCCGGCGATCGAGGTCGGGAGCGTGTAGACCTGGTGGCCCGCGCTGTCCGGGAGCGTCTGCTCGGTTGCGTCCGGCTCTCCGGGGTGCTCCGTCAGCGTCACCGTCTGGAACGTGTGGCTCGCGTCGACGCTGCCGCCCGGATCGGTCGCCCCGAGCTCGAAGGCGATCGGCTCGCCGGTGTCGTCGGGCTGGTACACGTGAACCACGTGGAGGAACGTGCCCGTGCCCGGGAAGGTTTCCCGGAAGGACTTCAGGTAGACCTTCCCGGGGGTCTCGAGCTTTCGCACCGGCGCGAGCGTCTTGGCGAGGGCCTCCGCCTCGGGGTCGGTGAGGGCGCTCCGCGCCACGCGCGTCTCGAGCCCGGTGCCCGCGTCGCCGCCACACGCCGCGAGGCTGGCCGCCCCGAGCCACGTGAGTACCGTGCCGAGCGAGGTGCTGCTGGTATTGCCGATTGAGCTCATGTTCAAGTCCTTTCGACGCTCGACAGGAGCGAGCCGGGGCCCGCACGCGCGCCTGGCTCAATAGAATGTCTGGCTCTCGCCCGCTACCAAGAAACCAATTCTATCGGGGAGGGGAAGCACCATTCCCCCCCATCCAGAATCGTTCGCGAAATTCCGGCCGGGTGCCAGACCGCCCGCCCGTCATCGGTGTCCGTTGCCCGGGCAGTGTGGAAGCTCCCGGCCGCCCGCGGGGAGTCGACGAACGTGGGTGGACCACGGGATGGGGCCGGCTACTCCGCGCGCTGCTCGAACCACGCAAAATCCGCGGAAACCGGCGCGGAGCCCGCGTCGTGGTGGGCGTAGAGCCCCACGAAGGCGCCGGTGAAGGACTGGGTCTGCTCGTAGGCGAAGGGCGTGGTGGGCGCCTGCCCGAGCGCGACAGTCTGGCCGCCCTGCTCCACGAAGAACTCGTAGCGGTCGGCGTGGCCCTCGACGACCAGCGTGACCGGGCCGGGCGCGAGCCGGTGCCGACCGAGCTCGCGGCGCTGTCCGGCGATGGTGGCGCTGGCGACGGCCTCGCGGCGTCCCGCGGGGCCGCCCTCGACGAGGAGCTGGTGGTGGTTCTTCTCGTTGCCGCGCACCACCAGGCCCGCGCGCTGCCGCGGGGCGGCGGCGAGCTCGAGCTCGGTCGCGATCCGCACGCGGTGGTGCCGCTGCCGCTGGACGACGAGCGTCGGCGAGGCGACGTCGTCGAGGGAGGTGGTGCTGCTGGTGAGGCGCAGCCAGCCGGGGCGGGCGGTGAGCGAGTAGCGCTCGCGCTCGGGGTTGCGGACGTGTTGCCACTCGGCGCCGAGCGCGGGGGCGTCGAGCTCGTCGCGGGGCGAGGCCTCGGGCCAGGGGTGCCACCCCGGGAGCCCCGCGGTCGCCATCTCGAGCTCGATCGGGCGCCCGTTGTTCACCACCGGCCAGCCGTCGCCGCCGAAGGCGACCGGGGCGAGGAACGTCTCGCGCCCGAGGTGATGGTGGCGCGGCGTCGAGGGGCGGATCCCGAGGAGGACGAGCCACCATTTGCCCTCGGGGGTCTGCAGCAAGTCGGCGTGGCCGGTGGCCTGGATCGGGTGCGCGGGCAGTGTGCGGTGGGTCAGGATGGGGTTGGTCGGCGCCGCCTCGAAGGGGCCCCACGGGCTCTTCGCGCGCGCCACGGTCACCATGTGGTCGTAGCTGGTGCCCCCCTCCGAGATCATCAGGTAGTAGGTCCCGTCCACCCGGTAGAGGTGCGGTCCCTCCGGCCAGATGCCGCCCGTGCCCTTCCAGATCCGCCGGGCCGGCGCGCGGAGCACGCCCGTCGTGACGTCGATCTCCGCCTGGTAGATGCCGCCGTCGCGGGCTCCGCCGTGGCGGGTGTAGTAGACCTTGCCGTCGTCGTCGAAGAAGAGCGACGGATCCATGGTGAACTCGGCTTCGCGGACGAACACCGGGTCCGACCAGGGGCCGGTGGGGGCGGTGGCGGTGACGAAGAAGCTCCCGCCACCCTGCATGTTGGTCGTGACGACGTAGTAGGTCCCGTCGTGGTGGCGGATCGTCGGCGCGTAGATCCCCTGCGAGCTCGGGATCCCTCGCAGCGGGAGCTGGGCGTCGCGCGTGAGGACGTGCCCGAGCTGTCGCCAGTGGACGAGATCTCGGCTGTGGAAGAGCGGGATGCCCGGGAAGTACTCGAAGGAGCTGGTGACGACGTAATAGTCGTCGCCGACCCGGCACCCGCTGGGGTCGGGGGCGGTGCCCGGGATGACGGGGTTCGCGTAGGTGGGCGGGGGCGCGGCGCCCGCCGTGGGCGAAGCGGGGATCGGGGCTGGCGCCGGGGTGGCGGTCGCGGACGACGGCGCCGAGGCGAGGGCCGGGGCGCGCGGGCCGCAGGCGGCGAGCGCGAGGCCTGCCGCGACGGCGGCGCGGCGCGCACCCGTGAGGGCGCCGTCACGGCGCGGGCCCGGGGGCTCGGCTTCGATCACGCGGGCGGGCCGGCGGGCGGTGGACGACGGGACGATCAACGAGGTCGGTTCGGGCAAGGGCGCTCCCTCGGGTGCATCGTAGCCTGCCTCGGCCCTACTCGACGATCTTCTCCGGCACCGAGCACGACGGCTTGTCCGAGCGCTGGCGGAGGTCGAGCGAGAAGCAGGCGCGCCCCGCGCCGTGCCGCCAGAAGGGATCGGGCAGCTCCGACTCCGGCGAGCCCGCGTCTCAGTCGCAGTAGCTCCGGAAGACGTCGCGGATGTACTCGCCCGTGTCCGTGAGCTCGGCGGCGCTCCAGCCCCCGCTGGCGGGCGCGCCGGGCTCGAGCACCGAGATGGTCTCTCCCTCTTTGTCGGACACCGAGTAGTTGATCCAGCTGATGTGGTTCGAGTCCATGAAGTCGAACCAGGCCTCCCACTCCGCGGTGTCGTTGTCGCCCGTTCCCGCCGCCTCGCTCCCGCTCGACTCGCTGACGATCACCGGCACCCCGTCGGCGAGGGCCTCCGCCGTGCGGTCCCGCAGCCACTGCCCGTGCGTGGCAGCGTAGAAGTGCACCGCGTAGACGACGTTGTCGTGCGCGGTGATGGGGTCGGCCGCCACCTCATCGATCCGCTGATCCCACTCGGGGCAGCCGACGATCACCAGGTTGTCCGGATCGTGCTGGCGGATGGCGGCGATCACCGCCTCGGCGTAGGCCTTGACCTCGGGCCAGGTTTCGCCCTCCGGCTCGTTGAAGACCTCGTAGATGACGTGCGGGCGGTCGCCGTAGCGCTGCGCCATCTCGGTGAAGAACGCGACCGCCTCGGTCTGGTGCAGATCGTGGGCGTGCCAGTCGATGATGACGTAGATGTCTTCGGCGATGGCCGCGTCCACCACCGCCTGGATGCGGGCCTTCGACGCGTCGGGGTCGGCGAGGTAGGCGCCGTCGGGCTCGATGCCCATGGCGGGGCGCACCATGTCCACGCACCAGTCCTGGCGCAGCCAGGCGACGACGTCGGCGTTGTAGTACTGCGGCCACCAATTGTCCCAGCCGAAGCCCTGCCCGCGGAGGGTGACCGGCGCCCCGCTCTCGTCCTGTACCTCGCTGCCGACGACCTGGAGCTGCCCGTGGCGTCCCACCGGGGTGGTCGCGGTGGTGCCGCCGGTGCTCGTGCCGCCCGTCGCGGCGCCGCCGGGGTTCGTTCCCCCCGTGGGCGAGCCGCCGTCGCCCGCGCCCCCGGTTGCCGTTCCGCCCGTGGTCGCGCCGCCCGTCGCTGGCGCCCCGCCAGTGGCAGTCCCGCCCGTGGCAGTCCCGCCCGTTGGCGGTGCGCCGCCCGTGGTCGCGCCGCCGGTCGCTGGCGCCCCGCCCGTGGCATTGCCGCCCGTCGCCGGCGCGCCCCCCGTGGTCGCGCCTCCGGTCGCGGGCGCGCCGCCCGT
>CAYOLF010000031.1:0-17588 GCA_964404725.1 uncultured Polyangiaceae bacterium | reverse complement strand
CGCGCCGCCGGTGGCCGGCGCGCCGCCCGTCACCGCTCCGCCGCTGCTCCCGGCGTCGGGGTTCGGATCGTTATCACCACCGCAGCCGGAGAGCGCGGCTGCCAGCAGCGCGGCGCCGACCAGGAGGCGAGGACGGGGCGAGGCGGGGACGCGGGGGAGGGGATCGGGCATGGGGTGGAGCGAGCGTCGGGAGAGCGGATCGGGAAAGCGGAGTAGACCCCTCCTTTTCCCACGGCGATACGGGGGGCGCAACGATCGGCGCCGGCGCACGGTGGTAAGATGCGGCGCATGTGCCCCTGGAGTCGTCACCCTGTGACCGGGCGCGCGGCGGCGCTCGGCGCCGTCCTCGCGGCGCTCGTGATGAGCTGCGGGGGCGCGTCCCCGGAAGCGTCCGGCGCGGACGGCGGCACGAGCGGCGGCGCGAGCACGGGCGGCGCGACGGGGGGGCGCGACGGGGGAGCGGGTGCGGGCGGCACGTCGAGCGGCGGTCGGTCCGGCTCGGGCCCCGGCGGCAGCGGCGGCGCGACGGGTGGCCGTGATACGGGCGGAGCCGAGGGCGTCACCGGCGGCGGTGGCAGCGGTGGCAACGGCGCCGGAGGCACGGGGAGCGGGGCGACGGGCGGTGGCAGCGTCTCGGGAGGCGACGGCTCGGGGGGCGGTGCCGGCAGCGGAGGCGGCGGAGCGACGGGCGGCACCAGCGTCGGTGGCGCGAGCGGTGGTGCGGAGACGGGCGGCGCGAGCATCGGCGGCGCGCCGGCGACGGGCGGCGCGGTCACCGGCGGTGCGAGCACGGGCGGCGCGGTCACCGGCGGCGCGAGCCAGGCGGGCGCCAGCGGGGCGGGCGGCGCGCTCGAGCTCCCCGCGGGCCTACACTGGGACTTCGAGCAGCTCGAGCAAGGCCAGGTGGCGGAGCGCTCCGGCCTCGGGCCGGCGCTGTCGGTGGAGGGCGCCACCCTCGGCGAGGGGCTGCTCGGCAGCGGATTGGCGTTGGCCGGAGCGGCCACCAGCGCGGCCACCGCGGGCCCGGTCCTCGACACCACCGCGAGCTACTCGGTCGCGGCCTGGGTCCGGCTGGACGAGATCGGCACCTTCCACACCTTCCTGTCAGCGGACGGCGCGCAGCTGAGCGCCTTCTATCTCCAGCTTCGCGACGGGGAGGCGTTCGCGTTCACCACCTTCCCGGCGGACGACACCGGGGCTTCGCCCTGTGTGGCGATGGGCACGATGCCGCCCAGGGCCGGCGAGTGGTACCACCTGGTGGGCACGCGCGACGCCGCGACCGGAGCGCAGCGCCTCTACCAGGACGGCGTGCTGGTGGGCGCCGCCACCTGCTCGGGGTCGTTCGGGGCTGCCGGTCCCCTGAGCGTCGGCCGGGGCCGCTGGGACTCGGCGCCCACCGATCACCTCACCGGGGCGATCGACGAGGTGTTCGTCACCGACGCGGTGCTCTCCCCGCGCGAGGTCGTAGAGACGTATCTCCACGATCGTCCCGACGCCGACCATTACCTCTTCGCCTATTTCGCCGAGCAGGCGCAGGGCCGAGGCGATGGCTTGCGGCTGGCGCACAGCCACGACGGCCTGCACTGGGGCGCCATCGGCGCTCACCGGGTGTTCATGCCTCCCGAGGTGGGCGGCGGGTCCTTCCGCGATCCGCACGTCCTCCGCGCCCCCGATGGCGACTACCACCTGGTCTGGACCACCTCCTGCGTGCCCTGGGCGGAGAGCGGTTGCGTGCAGGATCGGGGGTTCGGTCACGCCCGGTCGTCGGATCTGGTCCACTGGAGCGAGCAGGACTACGTCACCATCGCGCTCGAGGTCGAGCACGTGTGGGCACCGGAAACCGCGTACGACGCCGACACCGGCCAGTTCATCGTGTTCTGGTCCTCGCCGTTGGACGAGAACCCCAGCGCGAGCGATCCGCACCGCATCTACTACCTGACGACCGCCGATTTCACGACCTTCAGCGAGCCCCGCGTCCTCTTCGAGCGGCCGGGACGGAACTTCATCGACGCGACCATCTACCGGGGCGCCGATGCCTATTGGATGTTCCTCAAGGACGAGGCGGACGGGCAGAAGAACATCCGGGCGCTGTCCTCGCCGCTCCTGTTCGGGGCGGGCGCCTGGACCGCGGAGCCGTCGAGCCCGCTCACCGGGGCCTACGCCGCCGAGGGCCCCTCCGCGCTCGAGGACGACGGCCGCCTGATGCTCTACTTCGATCGCTACGGCGACGGCCTCTACGGCGCGCTCCGCTCCCATGGCCTCGTCGGGCTCGATGCGCCCGCCGCCTGGGAGGACGTCTCCAGCTCCGTCTACTTCGAAGGCGTCCGTCACGGGACGCCCATCCGGGTCCCGTCGAACGTCTTTCGGGAGGTCGCGCTGAAGGCCGGCGAGTAGGGCGCCCGCTCGGTTCCCGGCCAGCCCCGACCCCCGAGGCTCGTGGCCGCCCGGGGTGCCGTTCGGCGCCGCCGCGGCGACGGTGATACCCTCCCGAGGATGGGACCACGCTCGGGAGGGGCTGCGATCGCGCTCTGGCTGTTCGGCTGCGCCTCGGCGCCGGACGAGGGAGGCGCCACGCGCGCGGTGCCCTTCGGCGAACCTCAGCAAGGCATCGCCACCTACTACGACTTCGCCGATGGCTCGGGTGCCTGCAGTTTCGACGCGACCCCGAACGAGCCCGACGTGGCCGCGCTGAACGCCGTGGAGTACTCCAACGCGGCGTACTGCGGGGCCTGCGCGCGGGTCGAGGGCCCGAGCGGCGCGGTGACCGTGCGCATCGTCGATCTGTGCCCCGAGTGCGCCGCCGGTCACCTCGATCTCAGCCCCGCGGCGTTCGAGCAGATCGCGGAGCTCGAGCTCGGGCGCGTGGACATCACCTGGACCCTGTCCACCTGCGCGGTGAGCGGTCCGGTCGCTTACCAGTACAAGGACGGCGCCAACCAGTGGTGGACCGCGGTCCAGGTGCGCAACCACCGCTATCCGATCACCCGGTTCGAGGTCGACAAGGGTGGCGGCTATGTCGAGCTCCCCCGCACGGACGACAACTACTTCCTCGACGAGTCCGGCTTCGGCCCCGACGCGGTGCAGGTGCGCATCACCGCCAGCACCGGGCAGACCCTCGTCGACTCCCTCCCGCCCGTGCAGGCGGAGCTCGTGGTCGCCGGGGCCGCGCAGTTCGAGTGAGGGACAGAGCCCCCGCTGCGGGCGGAGGTCCGGCCGTGGGAGCGCTCTGCGCTCGTCAGCGGGGGAGCCGCTTGTAGCTATAGAAGAACGGACCCATCACGCCACCGCTGTTCGGTGCGGCGTGAAACGCCGTGGCCAGCGCCTGATCGGGGCGAGCGCGCAGCATGCCGTGCCACTCCAGGCCGTCGCTGCACGTCGCGTCGAAGAGGATGGCGACCTCGTCGCCGATCTCGAACTGCCCGTGAAGTTTGAGGTTCTTCTGGCAGCGGGTGCCGACGAACTCGAGCACCAGGCGCAGCAACACCTTCGAGGTGATGGGCTCGCCGGGCGTCGAGAGCTGCGCCGCGAAATACTCGATCGAACCGTCCTGGGCGCGCCAGGTGCGGCGCTTCGCGTCGGGGTCGAGCGCCGCGGTCGGCGGCAGGGCCAGCGTGAACCCGAGCACGTCGTCGGTGATGTGCTTCCACCCCGACGGCAGCGTCGGTCCGGTGGCGACCTTCGGCTTGTCGCCCCGCTTGCACTGCTTCATCGCCGCGAACTGATCCACGCAGTTCGGCGACGCGACGTCGGCGCAGAGGCTGGCCGCGTCGGCCTTGGACTGGCAGCGGAGGGCTGTCTGGACCTCATCCTCGCAGCCGACCGCCTGCTTGACGTGGTCCTGGCAGGACGCGCGGCACTTGCGGGTCGTCGCCGCGTCGCAGAGCTCTTCCGTGCGGTCGCAGAGCCGCTTGCACGCCACGACGACGGCCAGATCCTGGACCGGCGGCTCCGAGCCGTCGCCCTCGGCGGCCTTCGCTTCGGGCTCGCTGGTGGCGCCGTCCGTTCCCGAGTCGTCCGCTCCGGGCTCCGAGGCGGAGGTGTCGACGAACTCGGACTCCGGTTCCGACGCCTCCTCTCGCGCGGACGCGGCGTCGGGGTCGGTGGGACCGGGGCGCGGCCCGCATCCGGCAAAGACCAGCAGCAGTAGCCCCAGGTGTCCCGCCTTCATGGGGCGACTCTACCGGGTTTGCGTGCGGCCTGTCACCCGCCGCCCGGGGGAGGCCGTCGCGGGGGCGATCGCGCGGCCCGAGGCGCCTACGGCTTGCGAAGGATCGCCTGCGTGACGTAGCTCATGCCGCCGTGGCCGCTGCCTTCGACGACGAGGCGCTCGCCTTCGAAGGTGTGAACGCGGGTCCAGCCGGCGAAGGCGGCGCCGAGCTCGTCGAGGGTGAGCAGCATCGTGGCATCGGGCGGCCCGCCGGTGCCGTAGCCGACCTGGCGCGGGTGATAGTGCTCGAGCAGCAGCACGCCGCCGGGGCGGAGCGCGCGGGCGACGCGCGGATGGAGCGTGGCGCGGAGCGGGGCCGGCAGGTGGGCCCAGATGGAAACCACGCCGTCCCAGCGAGCCTCGCCGAGGTCCCACGCCGACAGGTCGGCGACGACGGTCTTGAAGGGAACCCCGCGCTGGGCGGCGAGCCGCTGCGCCTTGGCGATCCCCACGGCGGAGCTGTCGACGCCCGTCACCTGCATCCCCTTCGTGGCCAGGAACACCCCGTTGCGTCCCTCGCCATCGGCCAGGCACAGGATCTCACCACCGGCCGGTAGTGCCGAGCATCGCTCCGCGAGGAAATCGCTCGGCTCCGTCCCGTACAGGTATTCGCTCGCGGAGTAGCGATCGTCCCAGAACTGCGGTGTCAGCGGCGGCGGTGTCGACACGGTTTCGACGTTACCTAATCGTCTGTCGCCCGGTGGCAAGGGTCCCAGCGTTCGCCCCCCGGGCGACGTCCACGGCCACACGGCCGCCGCGCGGGGCGAAACCCCAGCCCTTGCGGACGCTCGAGCGGACCCCCGAGCCGGCCGGGGACCGGCGAGAGGCCCAGGGATCTAGCCGCACCCCACCTCAGAGCGTGGCCTTCGCGGACGCCCCCGGATCCCGCTTGGTCCACTCCCCGGTCGGGGGCCAATGGGAGGGGGGACCGCTCACCTGATTCCGCCCGCCCGCCTTGGCCCGATAGAGCCCGAAGTCTGCGCGTCGCAGCAGGTCCTGGACATCCACACTGCCGGGCTCAGCCACCGAAACGCCCGCAGAAACCGTGATTTGCCGCACGTCGCCCCCGAGCTCGCAGCGCAGATCGCGGACGGCCGAGAGGATGCGCTCGGCGATGGTGACCGCGCCGTCGAGCGAGGTCGCCGGCAGCGTGACAAAGAACTCCTCGCCGCCATAGCGCGCGACGATGTCGGTGCTGCGGCAAGCGTCGCGGATGGATCGCGCGACCGCCCGGAGGGCGAGATCCCCGGCGGCGTGCCCGTACGTGTCGTTCAGCTGCTTGAAGTGGTCGATGTCGAGCAGCACCAAGCCGGTTGGCGTCCCGGTTCGCGCGGCAAGCTTCAGGGTTTCCTGCAGCCGCTGGAAGCCGAAGCCGCGATTGTAGATCTCCGTGAGCGGATCGACGGTGGCGCGCGCGTAGAGCGTGACGTTCTCCAGCGTCTGCTCGAGCTGGCTGAGGAAGAGGCGGCAGGGATCGATGGCCTCCCGCTGGATTCGCGGGGAGACGACCAGAACGCAGCCCTCCTCGCCATCCGGCCTGAGCAGCGGCAGCGTCACCAGCCCGCCCTGCGCCAGCGTCTGCCTGGCCCCGGCACCGGCGACCACCGCGACGGCCACCTCGGCCGGCAGGTCCTCGAGCCTCGTCAGCCCCGCGAACCGCCCGATGCCCGCCCGGATCACCAGCGCGCCTTCCTCCGTGCGGGTGGCAATCAGGGCGTCGTGGGAGGCAGCCGCCGCCGGCACCGGGCCGGCGATCCACCGCGAGACGTGACTGAGCGCCGTGGCGAGCAGGCGATCCATTGGCTGCAGGCGCGTGACCTCTGGCGCCACGTCGAGGATCTGCCGGAGGTAGCTCTGCTGCCGCGCGAGGTGCTTGAGCACGCGGCAGTGCTTGAGCACCGCGTCGACGCTGAGCAACAGGCGGAAGTTCCCGTCCGCCTTGTAGTGAAAGCCCTGGATGTCGAGCTCAGTGAGGAGCTTGCGGACCGGCTTCTCACCCGTCACGCCACTCACCAGGATCACTTGCGCCATCGAATCGAAGGCGCGGATCGCACGCACGACGTCGGCGCCGGTGCCTCCGGGCATCAGGTAGTCGAGCAGCACCAGATCAGGGTGAAATTCCCGCACGAGCTCGATACCGTCGTGAATCGACTCGGCGGTGCCGACGTGATGACCCTCGGCCTCGAGGAGATCCTGGAAGGCCACGACGACCACCGGGTCATCGTCGATGACCGCGATGCGGTGGGGGCCGGGCGGCGGCGGAGAAACCCGAACCATGGGGGCGGCTCCGCGGGCTGGAGCGGTGCGGGCGGGTGGGCTAGCGGCGGGGACCGGGACAGGTTCAAGCACGAGTCAGGGCGGCCCCCCCGGGTGCGGCATCGATCGCCTGCGACGGCGGGGGGGGGCGACGAGCCCAGCCCCATCATCGAAAGAACACGGCGTCTTGCGGGGCAAGTCGATGACCGCCTTCGCCCCGATCACCGCGGGCCATAGCCACCGGTCCCGCCGCCTCGGGGCGCCCGGCCATCGCGCGCGGGGCGCCGGGTCGAGGTCGCGCCGGGCGGGACCATCCGCGGGATCCCGCCTCCGCGCCCGACCCTCGCCGCGACGTACACCGACCCCCCAGTGGACTTGGCTTGGCCACCTCCGCCACCTCCGCCATCGGAACCGCCCTGCGATCCTCGCTGCGGCCGGCGCGGGCTCCGGTGGGGGCCCCCAACGCGGGCGCAGCGAGGACCTCGCCGCCGAAGGCACCCACTACTCCTGACGTTTGGCGCGCCCCGCTGAGAGGTCGCCTCGGTGCGCTCACTCCCCGCGCTGCTTCTGTATCAAGCGGAGGAACGCATCCGCCATCGCCTTCACCAGCTCCAGCAGGTCGGGGCCGGCCGCTGGCGGCAGCGCTCGCCCCTTCGCCTCGTGCACGTAGAGCAGCTGCACGACACGGGTGCCCATCACCACGGGGACGACCAGGAGATCCTCGGGGGGAGGCGCGCGCAGCAGGCGCCAGAAGCGCTCGTGGAGGACCTCGCCGCACGGCGGTGGCGGGCCGCGGAAGGGTTGCCCCGTCTCGAACACGGTCGCGAACACCGAGGGCGCTCCCAGCGGCAGCAGGATCGCTTCGATCGTCGTGGCGTCGATGCCCGGGGCGATGCCGCGCCAGCCAAGAGCCAGGCCGTTCTTCACGAGCAGGAGGATCGCGCAGCCGTACGCCTGCGCGGCGTAGTCGACCACCGCGGACGCGATCTCGTCGCGCTGGGTGGCGCTGCTGATGGCGTGGAGCGTGGCCGGCCGGGCGAGGGCCGGGGTGAGTCGGGGCGCCGCGGTCGCCGCGCGGGTCGCCTCCGCGGGGGCCAGGCGATGGGGCTCGTCACGCGGCGTCACCGCGCCGCGGCGTGAACGAGCCTCGGGCTTGGCGGGGAGCGCGGTCCGCGCGGCCGGGTTCGCGGCGGGCGGCCGCGCCGCGGGGGCGAAGCGCGGGGTTGGCGGTGCCGCGGCCCGGTCGCGGGCCACGGCCGCGGGTGGCGCAGCGGCGAGCGATGGCTGCGTGGCCGTCGGAGGTGCGGGCATCGACGGCGGCTCCAGATGAGTCGGCAACGGATGGCGAGCGGGGCGAGGGCGTGGCGCGCCGACGGTCGCGGCCGGACGGGCCGGGGCGAGGCTTGCCGGTCTCGTCGCCGCCGGCGGGACGAGGCTCGCCCGCGCCGCGTCGGCGTCTTCTCGCCGATCGCGGCGGAGGGTCTGCGCGTACGCCTCCTTCAGCCGCCCCAGATCGAGATCCATGCGGATGAACGTCTTGCGCTTGGGCTTGATCGCCCAGACCTTCTCGAGGATGTACTGGATGCGCGCCTCCGGAGCGACGTGCGCCTGGATCCGACACCCGAGCACTTGCCCGATCTCGTCGGTCGCCGCCAGATCGAGCGGGTCGATCATCGCCAGCGACAGCGTCTTGCCGCGCCCCGTGGACAGCGAGAGCGGCACCACCCCGTACCGGGCCGCGAGCTTCTTCGGGAACTCCGCCAACAGCTTTCGATCCGCGCGGACGAAGTGCTCCTTCAGCGCCGCGGGGACGCCGAGCTGACGAGCGAGCTGCTCGGCCAGGGGATCGACGCGGATGGCGCCGAGCTCGATCAAGTTCGTGCCCAGGCGACCGCCGAATTGCCGCTGCATCGCCAAGGCGGCGTCGAGCTGCTCTCGGTCGACGTGACCGCCGGCGAGGAGCAGGGTCCCGATTGGCTGTCGTGCGACCATGGGCGCTCAGGCTCAGGATAGCGTCTGCGGCCCGCGCTCGAAAGCCGCGCCGGGCCGCCCGATCCGTGCCCTCGTCGCCCGGGCGCGTCCGCTCGCCGGTGGACGTGGGGGTGGCGTCGCTGCCACGAGCGTGCCGCGGCGCGATGAGCCCCGGCTGCGGCGGCCACCCTGAGTCGAGGTGATCCGGTGGGGAGGGGGCGCTCGGGCCGCTGCCAAGCGGCGAGCAGGACGGGGGTGGGCGCCGGGTGGGCTCTCCGCGGCTGCCCTGCCAGACTCCCCCCCGCGCTCACCGTCTCGCTGCTGTGCCCCGCAGCGCCTCCACCGTCACGCGCGGACGTACTTCGCGCGCAGGGCCGCGACGGCGACGCCGCCGCGGGTCCGCACGCCGGCGCGGAGCTGGTCGTCCTCGGCGGCGGGCCGCCAGCGGATCTCGCGCCCCGCGCCCTCGATGGTCCCCTCGCTCTCCCAGCGGACGCTCATCTCCGGATCGCCGCCCGCGAGCGTGACCTCGATCACCTCGCCGCGGCGGCGGGCGTGGAGGCGGATCTCGGGCGGCGCGAAGAACGGCAAGTCGTGGGTGCGCTGAGAGCGGCGCGGCGCGGTGCTCCGCCAGCTGTCCACCACGGCGAGCGACGGTCCTGGCCGCGCCGGACCCTCCCCCGGCGACGACCGCCCTCCGACGCTGCTCATCCCGCCCGGCTCCGGCAGCGGGTCGTCGACGAAGCCGCCGCTACCCGCGCCCCCGATCGCCGGTTGACCCGCGGCTCCCGCTGTCCCCGCGACCCCCGAGGTCCCGGCGACTCCGCCGGCACCCGGCGTCCCGGCGAGCCCGCCCTCTCCCGCGACCGGATCGGCGCCGTGACCCGCCGTGCCGCCATCGGACGGGACCATGTCCGAGACGAAGCCGCCGAGGCCGCCGAGCGGGATGGTGTCCCCCTGAAAGCCTCCGAGCCCGCCCGTGGGGAGATCGTCCGAGACGTAGCCGCCGAAGCCGCCCGCGGGGTCCGAGCCCCCGATCCCGTACCCGCCGGACGGCAGCGCGTCCGCCACGAACCCGCCCGTGCCCCCGTCCGGCAACGGATCGTCCACCGTGCCACCCATGCCGCCGTAGTTGGGCGTGGGATCCCCGATCATGCCGCCGAAGGCGCCCGTCGGCAGCATGTCGTAGACGTAGCCGCCGCTCCCGCCGAGGGGCAGGGGATCCACCGTGCCGCCCGCGCCGCCCACCTGCACGGTGCCGCCCGCGCCGCCGTCGGGGGTGGGATCGGGGCCGGGCTCGTCGCGCGTCGCGCGGCCGCCGCAAGCCTGCGCGCCCAGGGACATCGCGCCGACGATGGCGACGCCCCCCACCGCGCCTCGCAGCGCGCGGGTCCGCGCGCGCCGTTCGACGTCCTCCCGCTGCTGCTCCGTCAGCGCGAGCATCTCCTCGATGAGATCGTCCAGCGCGGCATGCCAACGGCGATCTTGCGCGGCGACGCGGAGCGCGAGCCGGGCCGTCTCCCGCTCGATCCGGTCCCGGTCGGCGAGGTCGGCGCCGGCCGCGAGCGCGATGGCCGCCTCGAGGTGGGTCGCGGTGTCGAGCGTGACCTCCTGGACCAGCTCCGCGCCGCGCGCGAGCAGCCGCCGGCCGCGCGCCGAGGACCCGTCGTAGAACGTCTCGAGGACCTGGGTCATGTAGCCGAGGCCCATGGTGCGGTTGGCGACGCCGTAGGCGTCGAAATTGCGCTCGTGGAAGGCGGCGGCCGCGATCCGGTAGAGCAGCTCCGCGCGGTCGTCTGCAATCCGGTAGTCCCAGCCGAGGTGGCTCCCGCCGAGCGCGCCGCGCGCCCGCGTGAGCTCGTAGAGGGGCGTCTTGTGGTAGGGCTCGGCGCGGCAGAAGTTGACCGGGTGCCGGGCGTGCTCGCGCATGAACGCCACGTTCTCGCGCACGTCGTCGAGGGTGGTGTCGGGCTCGAAGACGAGCAGGTTGTAGCAGCCGAAGATCCCCGCCGAGCGGAGCGCCGCCAGCGCGCCGCGGAGCTCGGGGGTCCGCGTGCGACGGCGGAGGTCGTCCTGCCCGTGCTGGGAGGCGTTCTCGATCCCCACGTAGAGGCGGAAGACGCCGAGGCCGCGCAGGGCGCGGGCGAGCTCCGGCGTCACGCACTCGGGGCGGCACTTGCCGATCAGACCCGCGGCGCCGACCCCGCGGGCGTCGAGCGCCGCGCGGAGCGCGCGCAAGCGGGCGAGCGAGTCCGCGGGGCGGGGCAGGAGGAAGGTGTCGTCGTGGAAGCAGAAGATGCAGGGCACGCCGCCGACGCTGGCGGAGAGCGCCGCCATCTCGTCGGCGAGGCCCTCGACCGAGCGCAGCCGGAGCTTGCGCCCGCCGGCGCCGTGCGCGATAGCTTCGCGGTAGTAGGTGCTGATGCCGCAGAAGGTGCAGCTGCCCCAGCAGCCACGGCTCCCCCACACCGGGAAGAAGGGCACCCCGAGGTGCCGGGTGGGGGCGCGGTAGCGCCGCGCGAAGGGGAGCGCGTCGAGATCGGCGTGCAGGGGCCGCGGGGCCGTCCGGCGCGGCGCGCCGTCACCGCCCCGGACGACCAGGCCGGCGACCTCCGCGAGCGGCTCGCGTCGTTCGAGCGCGCGCGTCAGCTCCACCACGGTCGTCTCCCCGTCGTGGAGCACGACGGAGTCGAGCGCCGCCTCCTGCCCGACCAGCTCGTCGGCGGCGAGCGTGGCGTACTGTCCGCCCGCCGTCACGTGGCCCCGGTAGCCCTCCGCGCGGAGCCCCCGCGCCAGCATGACGAAGTCCCGGGCGCGATGCTGGAACTGCATCCCGAGCCCGATGAGCCCCGGACGGCGGGCGCGGAGCTGCGCGAGGACCGCGTCGAGCTGATCGAAGTCGTTGTACGGCACCACCTCGACGCGATGCCGCGCCGCCGCCAGCGCCGCGGCCACCATCTCGATCCCCAGGTTCTCCTCGACGTCGGCCCCGACCAACGCGATACGCATGGCTCACCTCCCGAGGAGCGCGAGCGTAGCACCACGCGACTCCCGACGAGCGCCGGGCGCTCACCGGATCTCGAAGCCGGCCAGGTCGTCGGCGCAGGGTCCAGCTTCGAACTCGATCCCGGAGAGGTCATCCGCCCAGCGCTTGCGCACCTCGGCGAGGCCGGGCTCCACGAGCGCCGGGGCGCCGGCGGCGCTCAGAGCGGCTCGATGGACGGGTCCGAGGACCCGCAGCCGTGGCCGGTTTCGGGATCGGCGGCGCACTCGAAGACGCGCACGTAGTCGACGACCATCTCCTGGGGGAAGGTCGTGGTGGAGTCGGGGGGGCCGGGCCAGCTGCCACCGACCGCCACGTTCAAGAGCAGGTGGAAGCGCTGATCGAAGGGCGCGGGGTACTCGCCGCCACTCGAGCTCCACGCGGTCTGCGTGAGGTAATGCTCGTCGTCGACGAACCAGCGGATCTCGCCCGCTTCCCACTCGATCGCGTAGACGTGGAACGTCTCCCAGGCGTTGCCGCTCGGCGTGGTGCTCGAGCCGGAGCTGGTGTTCTCCGGCCAGGAGCCGCCGTAGTGGAGGGTCCCGTAGACGACGTTGTCGTCGGGCCCGAGGTTGATGGCCTCCATCACGTCGATCTCGCCGCTCGCCGCCCAGCCGCCGTAGACCGAGTCGGTCGGCAGCATCCAGAAGGCGGGCCAGAGGCCCTGCCCGAACGGCAGCTTCATCCGCGCCTCGACGCGACCGTAGCGGAAGTCCCCGCGGCTGAGGGTGCGGAGCCGGGCGGAGGAGTGGCCCAGGGTGACGACGGTGGGGTCGCCGTCGGGGCCGGCGATGGGGCCGCTCGGGCTGTCGTCGAGGGCGACGATGTGGAGCATCCCGCCCTCGACGAGGGAGTTCTTGGCGTCGGTGACGTAGCACTGGTCCTCGTTGTTCCCGCCGCCCCAGCAGTTGACCTCGTGCTCCCACTTGGACGCGTCGATGGTCGTGCCGTCGAACTCGTCGGACCACACGAGCACCCAGCCGTCTTCTCCCGCGCCGCCGCTCCCGCCGTCGCCCCCGGTTTCGGTTCCGCCGGTCGCGGCGCCGCCGGTTTCAGCGCCGCCGGCCTCGGTCCCGCCCGTAGCGCGCTCGCCCGCCGCACCACCGCTCGCGGCCTCGCCCCCGCTCGCCGCCTCGCCACCCGATCCGGTGCCGCCGGTCGTGGTGCCGCCGGTCGTGGCACCGCCGGTCGTGGTACCGCCGCCTTCGGTGCCGCCGGTCGTGGTGCCGCCGGTCGTGGTACCGCCGGTCGTGCTGCCGCCGGTGGCGTCGCCCCCCGTGTCGCTGCCGCCGACCGAACTCCCCCCGTCCGCCCCGCCGGTGGCCTGACCGCCGGTCGCGCTGCCGGCAGCTCCACCGGCGTCGCCTCCCGTGAGCGCTCCGCCCGTCGCGGCGCCGCCGCTCGCCCCGTGTCGGCTCGATCCGTCCTTGTCAGCGCATGCGGCGAGCCAGATGGCGACGAGCAGGAGCGGGAGCGGTCTCTCGAGTCGCGGCGTCATCGATGCCTCCGATGGAAGGGGACGAAGCCCACCCACGCCGCCGTCCCCCCCATGCGCACGTCCACACTCGCCCCCGTGCCATTTTTCGTTGGGAAGATCAACGATGCCTGCCATCGGAGGTGGCCGGTCCGGGTGGAGCTCGAGCTGCCTGCGGTAGCTCTTGCCGAGCTGCCGGCGCCGGTCCCCGCCGGGGTGCTACGCTGCCGCGATGCGACGCCGGGCGCTGCTCCTCGTCGGGCTCACCGCGGTCCTCGGGGCCTGTCGGTCGGAGCCGGCACGACCGGAGCCGATCCCGCCACCGATCTCCTCGCGCCGTCCGACCGCGGCCGGGCCACCCGTCGCCCTGCCGCCGCCCGCGACGAGCGGCGTCCGATCGCTCGAGGAAGTGCTCGCCGCGCGCCGCTCACGGCGGGAGCTCGGGGCGCGGCCGCTCACGCTCGCGGAGCTCGGCCAGCTCGCGTGGGCCGCCCAGGGGATCACCGATCCGGAGCGGCGCCTGCGCGTCACGCCCTCCGCCGGGGCTCTCTACCCGCTCGAGCTCTACCTCGTCACCGCCGAGGGCCTGTTCCATTACCGGCCGGAGGGGCACGCTTTCGCGCGGCGCCGCGCCGAGGATCTCCGCGCGCCGCTGGCCGGCGCCGCGCTCGAGCAGGGCGTGGTTCGCCAGGCGCCCTGCGTCGCCGTGCTCACGGCGGTGACGGCGCGCACCGCGCAGAAGTACGGCGACCGCGCCGAGCGCTTCGTCGCGCTCGAGGCCGGGCACGCCGCCCAGGACCTGCTGCTCCAGGCGACCAGCCTCGGGCTCGCGGGCGTGCCCGTCGGGGCGTTCGACGACGCCGCCGTCCGTCGGGTGCTGGCCCTCCCCGCGGGCGAGACGCCGCTCTACCTGGTGGCCATCGGCGCGCCGCCCGACGACCGGGGGCGGTAGCCGCACGCCGGCCACACACCGCTCACGCCGAGGCCTGCCGACCCTCCGGGATGAGCTCCGGCGAGGTCTGGGGGGATCAGGACACCCACTGGCGCCTCGCCTCGGACAGCGCGACCGCGTCGAAGCCGTCCACGATGAGCCCGTCGCTGGAGCGCGAGCGGAACACGCCGAAGGTCTGGAGTTTCTCGGTCATCGCCGGGACCTGGCAGCCGACCGCTTCGAGGTCGCGCTGCAGCTCCGCTCGTCGAGTCGAAGGTGACTTCGCGAAGCGGTCGGCGTCGAGAGTCGAGCGGCTGACACCCCAGGCGGCGACGGCCAGCCCTCTGCGTGGATCCCCCGGGCGCCGTGGTATGGTGGGCCCGGTTGCGGGAGCGGGTGGCCGGTCATGACGATGCGACTCGTCCGGACGTTCGTGGTGATGGGGCTGGCCGCATGCGGGGGGAACGCGGATCCCGACCGGT
Organism: uncultured Polyangiaceae bacterium; assembly: GCA_964404725.1. Classification (GTDB taxonomy): domain Bacteria; phylum Myxococcota_A; class Polyangia; order Polyangiales; family Polyangiaceae; genus JAFGBI01. Next base: position 3,224 of record CAYOLF010000031.1, on the reverse strand, counting down.
CGAACGGGGCGACGACCAGTGGCGGCGCAGATCGTGGCGGCTCCAGCGCTAGCGCAGGCGCACCTGACGGTCTTCACGCGGGTCGCCGGGCTGTGGCCGGTAGCCCGGGCCGTCGAGGTCCCGCGCCTCGGAGCCGCTCTCCGCTCCCCGCTACTCGTTCAGCCGGCGCAGGCTGTTCGGGATGAGCACGATGCCCACGGCGATGGCGATGCCCACGAGCAGGGAGATCGCGGACTGGCCGAACGTCACCGTCATGCGGGCCGCGCTGTCCCAGGCGGCCTCGCGCAACAGGGAGAGATTGAGCAGGGTGACGGTGGCGCCCACCAGGGCCATGACCAGGAAGGCGCCGCCGAGGAGCAGGCCGCTCGCGGTGGAGCGGAAGCGGTAGAGGGCCGCGGCGGCAGTCGCGAGCTCGAGCAAGAGCCACGTCACGCTCAGGACGCCGTTGATCCAGGTCGGCACGTCCGGTGACATCATGGCGGATCCTCCGCGGCGCCGCGTTCGGGCCGGAAGAGCAGGAAGGCGACGCCGTACAGCGAAAACGCGCCCAGGTTCAGCACGCCCGTCAGCACGTAGGCCCACTGCAGCGTCGACGCATCCTGTCCTCCGGCGACGTACCTCCAGAGTAGCGGCACCAGCAGGGTGACCAGGTGGAGGAGCATCGAGGCCGCGGTCGCCCCGAAGAGCACCCACGCGGCCAGGGCGTTAGTTCGGCGGGCGGTGAGCGCGATGGCGACGAACAGGGCCGCGGTGGCGCCGAGCAGCGTCACCAGCATCCCCAGCACCCCGAGGGCCCCGTTCAGCATCAGCACGGTCGAACCCGCCATGTCCCCTCGAGATCTTACGGACGCTAGGCGGGCCTAGCGAGGTGGTCAAGCGCACGAGCGCGCGACCGCGGCCCGCGCCGCTCGGTCCCCGCGGTTCCCCCGTGGTACCCTGGGCGGATGGTGGGACGACCGGATCGCTCGCGGTGGGTGCTCGGGAGCGCGCTCGCGGTCGCGGTCGCGGCGACGGCCTGCGGCGACGGGGACGGGGGCGGCGTCGGGGGCGGCGGCCGTGGCGGCGTCGGCGGCAGCGGCGCCGCGAGCGGCTCCGGGGGCGCGGGCGCGGTGCCCGTCGAGCCCGTCGCGCTCGACGGCGCCGCGTTCACCTACCCGCTGAGCGAGGGGACGGACGCGCTCCCGCTCTGGACCACGCCACCGACGCGCAAGATCACCGCCGCCGATCGGGCCCCCGGGGGCGAGCCGCGCTCGGGGCTCGCGCTCAGCGCCGCGCGGCACGAGTTCGAGCCGGTGGAGCTGGTGATCGGGCCCGCGAGCGGCAGCGTCACGGTCGAGGTCGCCGAGTTCCCGGATCTCGGCGCGGGGCAGCGCGTCGCGCTCGCGGTGGCCGGCTACGAGCTCGGTCGGGAGGAGACGCTCGACCCGCTCGTGAACGGCGACACCGTCACCCTCGACGCGGGGCAGGGCACCCCGCTCTGGCTCACCGTCTACGTGCCCGACGGGGCGCCCGCGGGCGAGCACGCGACGGCGATCACGCTCACGCCCGACGGCGGCGCGGCGATCACGGTCCCGGTCACGCTCACCGTCTTCGACTTCGCGCTCCCGGCGGAGATCCACTTCAGTAGCCAGCTCAACCTCTCGGTGGGGGAGCTCGAGGGGGGCTCGGTGGACGCGCAGAAGGCGCTCCTCTTCGAGCACCGCCTCACCCCGGCGAGCGCGACCTGGCCGAGCGGCTTCGGCTGGGGCATCACCTGGGACAACGCGAGCTCGCCGACGCGCTGCAGCGCCTTCTACGACGAGCCGGACGAGGGCGCCGAGACCTCGATCGGGGCGCTCTCGCGGCGCTACCTGCTGGGCGAGGGGTGGAACGGCGTGGGCTTCCCCGACAGCGAGATCTTCCAGTTCGTCGACAACTCCACGCCCCGCCCCGCGACCTTCTGCGGCCTCGACCGCGGCGACCATTACGGCACCGACGAGTACAACGCCGAGTGGTCGGCGTGGCTCGCCGCGCTCGACGCCTACCTCGTGGAGAGCGGGCTCGCGGAGCGGGTCTACTACTACGTGCAGAACGAGCCGCAGGACGCCGAGGATCATCGGCTCGCAGCCCACCTCTGCCGGCTCACGCGCGCCGCGGCCCCGCACCTCCGGATCGCGGTGAGCGACGAGCCCAAGCCCGAGATCGCCGAGGACGCGGCCGGCGCCTGCGGCTACGACCTCTGGATCGCCCACGTCCGCGCCTACGAGGAGGACTACGCCTGGCAGCGGCAGCGCGACCACGGCGAGGCGGTGTGGTTCTACAGCCTCGATCACGACGCCGAGCCCTACTTCAACCCCACCAGCGCCGACCGGCCCGGGATCGACTCCCGCATCATCCCCTGGGCGGCCTGGTCGCACCGGATCCGCGGCTGGGCCTACTACGACGGCGGCCGCTTCTTCCCCGGTGGGCGCCCCTCGGTGCGCGCGGAGCTGCTGCGCGAGGGGTTCGAGGATTACGAGTACCTCTACCTCGCCAACGGCGGCGCCCACCCGGGCGTCGATGGCGCCTCGGTGGTCGACGCGACCGTCGCCAGCGTGGCCGCCAGCATGACGAGCTTCACCAAGGATCCGGACGCGCTGATGACCCTGCGGCACGAACTCGGCCGCTACCTCGAGGGAAGCCGCGACACGCTCCCGGTGCTCGAGGTCGAGAGCGACCGTCCGCGCGGCGCCTACTACCTCAACTTCCAGGACCCCGCCGGGGAGCCGAGCGCGGAGCCGCTCGTCATCGACGGTGACACCTACCTCAAGGTCGGCTGGGGCGCCTACGACGCCGACCTCGGCTACGGGTGGGCCGGGGAGTTCATCGACGACCCGAGCGTCGCGCTCTACGGCTACGACGACGTCGAGGGGTACGACGACCGGCAGCGGAGCTACGTCTATGACGACAACGGGCGCGACGACCTCTTCGAGTTCGCGCTGGCGCCGGGGACCTACTCGGTCACCGTCGGCGTCGGCCGGCCCGCCCACGGCTACCCCGACGATCCCCACCAGGTCAGCCTCGAAGGGCAGCGGATCATCGACGACGAGCCGACCAGCGACGCGGCGCCGACCCTCGAGCGCACGGTGACCGTCGAGCTCACCGACGGCAGCCTCTCGCTCGTCGTCGGCGGCCGCTCGGCCTCGACCGGCGCCTACGCCTACACGTTCCTCGCGTACCTCGTCATCGAGCCGGTCGACGAGTAG
>CAYOLF010000030.1:12665-63369 GCA_964404725.1 uncultured Polyangiaceae bacterium | reverse complement strand
TACACGTCGGTCGGCGGGCAGTGGAGCTGCAACAGGTCGATGCAGTCGGTCTGGAGGTTCTGGAGACTCCGCTCCACGAAGGCGGTGAGGTTCTCGCGACTGTAGCCAGCCCGGGTCTGCGCCGGGAGCCGCCGCCCGGCCTTGGTCGCGACGTGGATCGTCTCGCTGCGTTCCCTCCGCAGCCGCGCGACCAGTCGCTCGCTCCGACCGTCCCCGTAGACGTCGGCGGTGTCGACGAAGTTCACCCCGAGGTCGACCGCGCGGTGGAGGGCGCGCAGCGACTGCTCGTCGCTCACGGCGCCCCACGTCCCGCCGATCGCCCAGGCCCCGAAGCTGACGGTCGAAACCTCGAACCCGGTGCGCCCAAGCTTCCTGTACTGCATGGCTCTGCTCGCTCTGCGGCCGGTCTAGCGAGCCGCTCCCCGAGCGGCAACCCCGCCGATCGCGAGCCGTGCGCGAGTTGCGTCCGTCGATACTCCGCTGGCCGGGGCGCGTACTCCAGAGCCCGCGAGCGCCTCACGCGAGGGCCGAGCCCGAACCGGACGCCGTGGCCGAGATCTGCCGCTTGCTCGTGGCTCTGGGGCGTTGATTCGCCGCGGCCATCAAACCGATTGCCGCTCTAGCCCGCCTCCGGCACGCAGTCGCCCTTTCCCACCACCACCACGCCCTTCTCCGACACGGTGAAGCCGCGCGCGCGATCGTGCTCGTGGTCGACGCCGATGCGAACACCGGGCGGCACCCGCACGTTCTTGTCGAGGATCGCGCGCCGCACCACGGCTTCGCGCCCGATCTCGACGTCGTCCATCAGCACGGAGTCCTCCACTAGCGCTCGCGTGTGGACCAGGCAGCCCGTCGAGAGCACGCTCCGGCGAACGACGCCGCCGGAGACGATGACCCCGGCGCAGACGATCGAGTCGACGGCCATCCCGCGCCGGTCTTCGTCGTCGAAGACGAACTTGGCCGGCGGGATCGAGGTGGCGAACGAGTGGATCGGCCACTCGCGGTTGTACAGATTGAAGACGGGGTGGACGCTGATGAGATCCATCTGCGCCTCGTAGTACGAGTCCAGCGTGCCCACGTCGCGCCAGTAGCCGTGATCGCGCTCCGTCTCGCCCGGAACGTGGTTCTCCGAGAAGTCGTAGACCGCCGCGTCCCCGGAGTTGACCAGCATGGTGACGATGTTGCCCCCCATGTCGTGCGCGCTGTCGGCGTTTTCGGCGTCGGCCTGCACCGCCTGCTCGAGGATCTCCCGCGTGAAGACGTAGTTGCCCATCGAGGCGAAGATCTCGTCGGGGTGGCGGGGCAGCCCCTTCGCCTCCGCCGGCTTCTCGACGAAGCTCACGATCCGCTGGTTGTCGCCCGGGGTCAGCACCCCGAAGCGGGAGCACGCAGCGCGCGGAACGCGGATCCCCGCCACCGTCACCCCCGCCCCCGACTCGATGTGCGCCTGGACCATGTCGGCGGGATCCATGCGGTAGATGTGGTCGGCGCCGAACACGCAGACGTAGTCCGGCTTCTCGTCGGACAGGATGTTGAGGTTCTGGTAGATGGCGTCGGCCGAGCCCTCGAACCACCGACGTCCGAGGCGCATCTGCGCGGGCACGCTCATCACGTAGTTGTTGAGCAGCGGCGCCAGGCGCCAGGTCTGCGCGATGTGACGGTCGAGGCTGTGGCTCTTGTACTGGGTCAACACGGCGATGCGCCGGTAGCCGCTGTTGACCAGGTTCGACAGCGCGAAATCGATGAGTCGAAACGCGCCGCCGAAGGGGACCGCGGGCTTGGCGCGATCGCGGGTCAGCGGGGAGAGGCGATTGCCCTCTCCTCCTGCCAGGACCATTCCGAACACGTTGGGAAACCGCGGCATGAGGTGAGGGGGATGCTGCACGACCGAGCCGCCGGGAGGCAATAGCGCCGCGGGGCGACGAGAACCGCCACCCGTGGCGTGCGGGGCGTCGCGGCGACCGCGAGCTGGGGCGCGCCAGGGCGTCATTTCCAGCGCCAGCGGAACTCGGTGATTGCGGACGCGCCGTGACGCGACGGAGGCATAGCGCGACACGCTGCACGGCGGGAACGGTTGGCGGCGCCCGCGCCCGGCCCGGCGAGCAAAATCGCGACAGTCGCGCGGGCGTCGGGGTAAAATAGCGGCGATGTTCTCGCTCGCCGCGCTTTCTCCGCGATTCCGCGTCCTGGCCTGGTCCTGCGCCGTCGCCACCGCGCTCCTCGGCGCCGCCCCCGCCGGCGCCCAGGACGAGGAGGACCCGGTGAAGCAGGCCCGGATGATGTTCCATCAGGGGCTCGAGCTCGAGCAGGCGGGCAACTGGGCGGGCGCCCTGCGGATGTTCCGCGACGTGAGCCAGGTGAAGATGACCCCGCAGGTGCGCTTCCACATCGCGCTCTGCGAGGAGAATCTGGGCAAGCTGATCGCGGCCCTCGGCGGCTACGAGCTCGCGCTCGCCGAGGCCGACTCGGTGGGAGAGAGCTTCCGCGTCGAGGTGGAGGAGAAGATCGCCGCGGTGAGGAGCCGGATCCCCAAGCTCGTCATCGAGCGCGGCGACGGGGCGGATGCCGCCAAGGTTGAGCTCGATGGCGTCCTGCTCGGCTCGAGCTCGATCGGGGTCGACGTCCCGGTCGATCCGGGGCCGCACGTCGTGACGGCGACCGCGCCAGGATTCGAGGACTTCTCGACCACCATCGACCTCGCCGAAGAGACGACCCAGACGGTGACCTTGACCCTCGCGGAGACGGAGGTCGCGCCGGTGGAGGAGGAGCCCGTCGAGGAAGAGCCGGAGCCCCCCCCGGAAAAGAAATTCCCGATCGTCCCCGTCTCCCTCATCGGCGGTGGCGGCGTCCTGCTCCTCGGCTCGGGCGCGATGCTCCTCATGCGCTCGGTGGCCCTGAACGACTTCCGCAGCCTCTGCCCCGGCGATCTCTGCCCCCCCAAGTCGCAGCTCAGCGACGCGGATCAGGATGAGATCGAGAAGAGCCGCTCGCGCGTGGCGACCTACGGGGTCCTCTCGCCGGTGCTCGCCGTCGCTGGGGTCGGTGCCGCCGGTGTGGGCGTCTTCCTGCTGGTCCGTGAGTCGAAGGCCGACCGGGAGGAGGCCCACGCGGGGTCGACCCGCGTGATGGTGACGCCGGAGCTCGGACCGGAGCGACTCGGGCTCACGATGCACGGGCGGTTCTAGAGCGCCGATCAGGTTGCCGACAGCCTCGGAGGCCTGGAGAACGTCTCCGTGCAGGGCGAGGAGACGTTCTCCAGGCCTCCTCTGGCGAGATCTGCTCCCGGTTCGGTGCTCTAGGTCATTGATTTGGCGCAGCAATCAACCTGATTGCTGCTCTAGAGCGCCGACCGGTCTGCCAACTGCGTCGGCACCCGGAAGAACATCCCCTTGCCGGGCGGAGGGGGCGCTGCCCAGGGCGCCGCTGGCGAGCTGCCGGCTCGGGGCTTCGGGTCGTCGGTTCTGCGCGGCAATCGGAGAGATCGCCGCCCTAGAAGCCAGGGTCTTGCTTGTTCCAGCTACCGGTCTTGCCCTTGGGCGTGGTCGGTACGGGACGGACCGGGACCGCAGGGGATGGGGTGGCCGGGAGCCGCGCGACGGGGGGCGTATCCGACGGGGCCGGCTCCGTCGGCTCGGACTCGGTGGGCAGCGCCGACGGATCGACCCCGTCCGCCGAGGCCGACGCGGTCGGCGGCGCGTCCGCACCCCCCTGGGTCGCAGGAGCCGCCGCGGTCGCGGAGCCCGCGGGCTGGGCCGCGTCCGTGCCCTCGTTCTCACCGGAGCCGCCCGTCATGGCGACGATCGCGAAGCCCCCGACCAGGGCGACCGCCCCCGCCGCGGCGACGTACAACGCCAGCCGCCGCCGCCCGGGCGCCGGCGTCAAGGCGTCGGCCTCCACGACATCGAGCGTGTTCGGGATGGCCTGCAACCCGCCGGTTTCGTTCGGGGCGGACGGCAGGACTCCACGATTGGAGGTGATCCCGGATCCTCCCGGGCCCGTCACCGAAGACAGCGTCGAGTGGGTCCCGGTCTGCTGGGGAGGGCGTAGGTTCCGCTGCTCCTCGAGCACCTGGCGGTCGGCCAGGTCGAGCGCGTGCTGGAGCGCGGCCTGGCGCTCGTCGCGACGGTCGCCGAAGAGCGACTTGACGAACCCACCCACGTCCACGTCCGTGCTCGCCCGCATCGTCGCCGGGAGCGCGTCGAGCGCGCGGAGCAGGTCGTTGGCCGTAGCGAAGCGTTTGGCCGGCTCCTTGGCGAGCGCCTGGAGCACCACCTTCTCGAGCGGCAGCGGAAAGCCCTGGATGATCTTGCTCGGGGCGACGACGGGTTCCGGCGAGCAGATGCTGTACATCGTGGCCGCTTCGGACTCCCGACGCAGGGGGTGCTTGCCCGTGGTGAGCGCGTACAGCACGATCCCCAGCGCGAAGACATCCACCCGCCGGTCGATGTCCCCGCCCTTGACCTGCTCGGGCGCCATGTAGGCGACCTTGCCCTTGATCTGGCCCGCGACGGTCGCCCCGCCGCCGATCGCCGTGGCCTTGGCGATGCCGAAATCGACGACCTTGGTGACGCCCTCGTAGGTGACGAGGATGTTCTGCGGGGACACATCGCGGTGAACCAGCCCCACCAGCTTCCCGTCACGATCCCGGAGCTCGTGCGCGGCGTGCAGCCCCGCGCAAGCCTGGATGATGATGCGGACGGCGATGGGCAGGGGGATCCCTCCCCCCTTCTTGGCCGCCTTCATCAGCTGATTGAGCGGGATCCCATCCACCATCTCCATGACCAGGTAGAGGATCCCGTCCTCCTCCCCGAGGTCCATGATCTCGACGACGTGGGGGTGCCGGATCTGCGAGGCGAGGGAGGCCTCGTCGAGGAACATCTGCTCGAACTGATCGTCCTCGCTGAGCTTCGGGAGCATCGTCTTGATGGCGACGATCTTCTGGAACCCGCGGGTCCCCTTGAGGCGCGCCGCCCAGACCATTGCCATCCCGCCCGACGCGATCGGCATCAGGAGCTCGTAGCGCCCGAGCACGTGCCCGGCGCCAATGTCGCCTGCTGCGTTCACGAACTCGGAAGCGGAGGTCACTACACGTCCAGTCTGACAAACCCCGGCCGCGCGTTCAAGGAGCGGGGCCGCAGAGATCCCGGCGCGCACCCGCGTGGCCGGCGCCCGCCCCCGCCGTCATTAACCGACGGGGCGGCGGCGTCCATCGCGATCTCCCGCCCGACGCCGCCAGCGCCTCCAAACTGCTGACTTCGCGTTGCGATGGGCCGGCGCTCCGCGCGCGGAAGCCGGCGCTCGCCGCACCGGCCGCTGGTCACCGGTTCCCGCCGCGCACCGCCGCCCGGCTCACGAGCGGACCGCGCGGAGGCGGCGCTGCTCGCGCCGCACGGCCGACGCCGCGCGCAGGTAGCGTCGCCGCGACGACGGCGCGCGACCGACCAGGCCGCGCTGTTCGGCGTGGGCCTCGGGAAACGCCCCCGGCGGGCGCCCCAGCTCGAAGAGCGTGACCTCTCGACGCCCACGCTCGCCGAGCCGGAAGGGGACCACCGCCGCCCCCACACCGGCACCCACATACACCGCCCCCGGACCACCCGCGTCACGGGTCCCGTAGAGGCCGTGCACGTAGCGATGCCCGGCGAGCCGCCCGAGCACGAGCTCGTGAAGGCGCGCCACGGTCACCTGGCCGGCGTGGGTGTGGCCGCTCAGCACCAGCGGCACGCCCGCCGCCCAGAGCCCGTCCGCCTCCTCCGCGAGGTGCGACAGTCCGACGCTCGGCAGATCCCGGCGCAGCCCTCGGATCGCGCGCCCGAGGTCCGCCTGCCCCGTGTAGGGGTCGTCGAGCCCCACGAGCTGGAGGCGCTGACGGCGGACGGTGAGGATCGTCGTCGCGTTCGTCAGCACGGCCGCACCACTCCGCTCCAGCGTGCGCGCGACCTCCGCCGCGCCGGCCCAGTGATCGTGGTTTCCGAGCACGCACACGACCGGCGCGGAGAAGGCGCGGATCGTCTCGCCGAGCGCGGCGAGGTGGAGCTGGCTGTGACAGACGAAATCGCCGGTGATGGCGATCAGATCCGGCCGGAGCGAATTGGCGACCCGCACCGCCGCCTGTTGCACCTCGAGCGGCGTCACCGTCCCCACGTGCAGGTCGGTGAGGTGCACGAGTCGGATGCCGTCGAGCGCGCTGACGTGCGCTTCGGGACCGGCGAACCGCCGCACCTCGAAGCGCTCGGCGACGTCCGAGCCCCAGAGGCGAAGTGCACTGCGCGCGACCCGAGCACCGACGTTTCTCAGCATGAGGTAACGCCGGAAGGTAGCGCCGGCGTCCCCGGGAGGCGAGCCGCCCGCGGGGGTTTTCTTCCGACCCGCTCGGGGCGCTCGGCGTCGGCGCCACGGATCGCGCGCCGATACGGCCGACGCAGGAGGGCGGCTCCGCCGGTCACCGTGAGCGGCGTGACGGTTGAACTCCGCGGGGTGCCGCGCCCCGGAGCGGGCGGGCGACCGGGTTCGTCGGCTGGCGAGCCCGTCGGGGCCCGGCGCCTTCTCGCCGCGGACGAAGCGGAGTCCTCGCGCGATTCCGCGGCGCCCCGCGCCCGATCCTCGATGACCCGTTGGGGCGGCCGGGTGACGTGGGGTATCGTAGGTGCGCCGGAGCCGTCCGGCTCCGTCCATGAACGCCTCTGCTCCGCTCCCTCGGCGACCCGCCTCGCGGCCCTGGGCCCCGATGGGCGCCATCCTCGGGACCGTGCTCGGGTGCGCCTGCAACCCGTACGCGCCATCCCTCTTCGACGCGGCCGGCGGCGCGGACAGCGATGGAATGCCCGAAACCTGCTTCGACGGCGAGATCGACGGCGAGGAGACGGACACCGACTGCGGCGGTGACGCCTGCCCTCCCTGTCCGGACGAGGACGATTGCCGACGGCCCGCCGACTGCGCGAGCGGGGTGTGCAAGGGCGGCGTCTGCCAGGCGGCGACCTGCGACGACGAGGTCGAGAACGGCCTGGAGAGCGACGAGGACTGCGGCGGCGACTGCCCGCCGTGCGCCGTCGGCGAGGGCTGCTCCATCGCCGCCGACTGCGCGAGCCAGGTCTGCCGCGCGGACGAGTGCCTGGCCCCCGCGTGCGACGACGGCAAGCAGAACGGCGAGGAGACGGACACCGACTGCGGCGGCCCCGACGGCGCCGACGGGTGCGCGCGCTGCGAGCGTGACGACGCCTGCGCGCTCGATCGCGACTGCGTGGCGGGCCTCGCGTGCGACCCGACGAGCCTCACCTGCGTCGCCACCACCTGCGGCAACGGCCGGCAGGACTCCGACGAAACCGACCTGGACTGCGGCGGCCGCCACTGCGCCCCTTGCGCGGCCGGAGAGGGCTGCCTGATCGACGTCGACTGCGCGACGGGCACCCTGTGCGAGGCTCTGGAGTGCCTCCTGGTGACCTGCCTCGACGGGGCGCTCTCCGGCGACGAGACCGGCGTGGACTGCGGCGGCGCCGACTGCCATCCCTGCCCGATCGGCGAGCGATGCGACTCTTCCGCCGACTGCGCGGCGGGCGCCCTCTGCCAGGGGCTCACCTGCGTGCCGGAGACCTGTGAGAACGACGCCCGGGACGGCGCAGAGACGGACACCGATTGCGGCGGCCCCGCCTGCGCCCCGTGCCCGGTGGGCCTGGGTTGCGAGGAGGACACCGACTGCGAGGGCGGCAACACCTGCGAGGATCGGGTCTGCGTCCCCCGAGCGTCGTGCTCGGACGGGGAACAGAACGGGCTGGAAACTGGCGTCGATTGCGGCGGTGAGGAGTGCGCCGCCTGTCCGGTCGGGGAGCCCTGCCAGGTGCCCGACGACTGCGCGGACGGCGGCCTGTGCCTCGATCTCCGCTGCCGCCCGGAGTCCTGCGTGGACGGGGCGGCGAGCGCTGGCGAGACAGGGGTGGACTGCGGCGGGCCCGACTGCAGCCCCTGCCCGCAGGGCGAGGGCTGCGAGGAGACGACTGATTGCGTGACAGGCAGCGTCTGCCAGCGCCTGCGCTGCGTGCCGACCTCGTGCGCGGACGAGCAGCCGAGCACCGGCGAGACGGACCTGGATTGCGGTGGGCCCGACTGCAACCCCTGCGAGAGTGGCGACGCCTGCGTCCTGCCGCGCGACTGCGTCGAAGGGACGGCCTGCGTCGATGGCGACTGCACCGTGACGACGTGCCTCGACGGCGCGCCGAGCCCGGGTGAAACCGACGTGGACTGCGGCGGGGCGGACTGCGACCCCTGCCGAGTCGGGGACGATTGCGAAGCCGGCACCGACTGCGTCACTGGCGCCTGCAACGGTGGCACCGGGACCTGCGCCGGGCCGTCGGTGCGCTACCAGCGAGGGAGCGAGTCGGGGGACATCCGCGCCACCGTCGTGATCGTCAACGACGATGACCGGGCGATCCCGCTGTCCGGCCTCGAGCTCCGTTACTACTTCACCCGGGACACGGGGACCCTCCCGGCGGACCCGCGCTTCGCCTGCTACGTCTTCGAGAGCGGGTGCGCCACGGTGACCTCGTCGTTCACCACGCTCCTCGTCGGCGACCGCACGGCGACGGCGGACGCCTACCTCTCCATCTCCTTTTCCGCCGGCACGCTGCCGGCCAACAGCCAGTCCCCGCCGCTCGAGTTCAACGTGGACCGGGAGCCGACCGGGGGAACGTCCTTCACCCTGACCAACGACTACTCCTACGTCGGCACGGCGACGACGCTCGTCCCCAATGACCGTATCACCCTCCACCTCGACGGCGTGCGGGTCTGGGGCGCGGAGCCCGGCTGACCTCGCCGGAGCCCGCCGCGCCCGTCACTCCAGCGCGGCGCTCACCGGGTGGCGTCGGCGCGCTGAGTCCTGCAGGAGTCGCTGCCAGGTGCGGCAGTCCACGGGCACGCGCCCGAAGCGCTCCTCTTCAGCCCTCCGCCCGCTCCAAGTCGTCCGGCACCGACCCGTAGAAACGGAGACTCCGACGCCATGAGCACCGACGCCGCCCCGGATCCCGCCGTCCTCTACCTCGACGCCACCGCCGCGCGGGAGCACGCGCTCGACCCCGACGAGCTCGAGATCCTCGAGGCCGTCAACGCCCGTGTCGCGGCGCGCGAGTCCACCGAAGACGTCCTCGCCTTCGTCTTCGAGCGGACCGCCCCCATCTGCCCGGGCGACCGCCTCTCCGTCGCCTTCGTCGAGGAGGACGGGCAGCGCCTCGTCTCCTACCACACCGTCTCCCACTACGCGCCGCTGGTGCTCGACCGCGGCTTCGCCGCCGACCTCCGCGGCAGCTCCCTCGAGCGCGTCCTCGCCACCAGCGCGATCCGCGTCATCGGCGACCTGACCGAGTACCTCGCCCGCCACCGCGACAGCCGCTCGTCCCGTGCGCTCGTCGCCGAGGGGGTCCGCTCGTCCCTCACCTGCCCGCTCCACGTCGAATCGCGCGTGGTCGGGGTCCTCTTCCGGAGCTCGCGCGAGCCCAACGCCTTCACCGCGCGGCACGCTGCCCTGCACCTGGCGCTCACCGAGCGAATCGCCCAGGCGATCGAGAAGACGTACCGCCTCGAGCAACTGCGCGCGGCCAACCAGGCCTACTCCGAGATGCTCGGCTTCGTGAGCCACGAGCTGAAGAGCCCCGTCGCGGCCATGGTCTCGACCGCGCAGCTGCTGCGCGACGGGTACCTCGGCGCCCTGACCGACCCGCAACGGGAGGCGGTGTCACGCCTCATCGCGCGGGGGGGGTACCTCCTCGATCTGGTGCGCGACTACCTCGAGCTGGCGCGCCTGGAGGGCGGCAACGTGGCCTACGCCCCCCAGGCGGACGTGGACCTCCAGCGCGACGTCCTCGCCGTGGCGCTCGACGTGACCCGACCGGAGGCCGAGCGCCGCCGGATCCGCGTCGAGGTGGAGGCACCAGACGATCTGGGCGCGGCGCAGCTCGACCCGGCCCTGATGCGCGTCGTGTTCGTCAACCTGCTGAGCAACGCCGTCAAGTACGGCCGCGACGAGGGCCTCGTGCGCGTCGTCCTCGGCCGCGACGACGGGCAACTGGTCCTCTCCGTCTGGAACGAGGGCCCCGGGTTCCCGCCGGCGGAGCAGTCCCGCCTGTTCCGCAAGTTCTCGCGGCTGCGTTCGCCGGAGCTCGCACGGGAGCGGGGGTCGGGGGTCGGGCTCTACACGGTGTGGCGCCTGGTGACGCTCCACGGCGGCCGCGTGACGGCGCGCTCCGAGCACGGCGCGTGGGCGGAGTTCACGGTCCGCCTTCCGCAGCCGCCCACCGCAGCGCGCGATTGATGAATCGCTATCAAAGCCCCGAGAACGCTCCGCCAATCATCGATTCTCGGATTCCCTCTCACCGACCGATGAGCCCCGGCAACGCCCCGAACGGATCGTTGCGTAACGGCTTTTTATCGTTACCTCAGTCACAGCGTGTCACGCAATAGGGTCACAGAAACGCCACTTCCCCCGTCATTTTCCTTACTTCATCGTCCCGTCGGCTTACCTCGTGCCACCATAGTGAAGGACCGTGCCACCGTTCGCCCTGCCTCCCACTCGGTGAGCGCACGGTCACTTCCAAACCGGGCGATGCAGAAATCCGCACCCAATACGAGGTTTCCTGCCGGCCCCCAAGCGTCAGATTGCCCTTGTCATGGGGCGCGATCTGCACCACTATTCCCGCGTTCTCGGACATCGTTTCGCGGCCCGCTCCACGGCAAGTCCGGGAGGCCGGCGGACACGGTGGTCGGGGGCCGTGACGGACTCCCGATCCCCGCGCCATCGCCGTTGGGTGCTCGTGACGACGTTCCGATTCGGCACATGCGAGGTGTCCATGAGCGAAGCTCTCAGTACGGTAGTCAAAGAAGCCTGCGCCGCCGCCGGGCACGACCGCACGCGCCTGATGGACGTGGTCAACCAGGTGCAGAGCCGCCTGGGAGCGGTCCCGTCGCCGGCCATGAATCTCATCGCGACCGAGCTCGGGTGCCAGCGCGTCGAGGTGGAGGCCGTGGTGTCCTTCTACGCCTTCCTCTCACCCACCCCCCAGGGCAAGGTCGTGATCCGGGTCTGCAACGACGTCGTCGATCGCCTGGAGGGCGCCGACGCCGTGCTCCAGGCGTTCTCCGACGCGCTCGGGATCCAGCCGGGCGAGACGACCCCGGACGGTAAGATCACGCTCACCGCGACGCCCTGCATCGGCATGAGCGATCAGGCGCCTGCGGCGCTCGTCAACGCTGAGGTGTTCGTCGAGCTGAACCCGTCCAAGGCCCGGCAGATCGTGCAGGAGCTGCGCACGCACGGCGATCCGCGCCGCGTGATCACCAAGCTCGGGGATGGAAATAACGCCCACGCGCTGGTGCACTCGATGGTGCGCAACAACATCCAGCAGACCGGTCCGGTGATCTTCGCGGATTTCACCGCCGGAACGGCGCTGCGCAAGGCCCTCGCGATGACCCCCCAGGAGGTCATCCGCGACGTGAAGGCCTCGCGCGTCCGCGGTCGCGGCGGCGCCGGCTTCCCGACCGGTATGAAATGGGATTTCGCTCGGGCGGCCGCCGGTGACCGGAAGGTCGTTCTCTGCAACGGAGACGAGGGCGAGCCCGGCACCTTCAAAGACCGCGCGATCCTGACCGAGCGGGCGTCCCTGGTCTTCGAGGGCATGACCATCGCCGGCTACGCGGTCGGCGCGGACCTCGGCATCCTGTACCTGCGCGGGGAGTACCTCTACCTCCGCGCTTTCCTCGAGGACGCGCTGGCGCAGCGACGGGCCGCGGGTCTGCTCGGCAACGGTGTCGGCGGCAAGGCGGGCTTCGACTTCGACATCCGCATCCAGATGGGCGCCGGCGCCTACGTCTGCGGCGAAGAAACCGCGCTCATCAGCTCCTGCGAGGGCCTGCGGGGGGATCCCAAGAACCGGCCGCCGTTCCCGGCCCAGGAGGGCTACCTCCGCCGCCCCACCGTGGTGAACAACGTCGAAACCTTCTGCTGCGTGGCGCGCGTGCTCGAGCAGGGCGCCGGCTGGTTCGCGCAGCTCGGGTCGAAGGGCACCAGCGGGACCAAGCTGCTCAGCGTGTCCGGCGACTGCATGCGCCCCGGGATCTATGAGGTGCCGTTCGGTACCTCCCTGGCGGACCTACTGGCGCTCGCCGGCGCCGAGGACGCGGCGGCCGTGCAGGTGGGCGGGCCGAGTGGACAGATGGTCGGTCCCGCGGACTTCAAGCGGACGATCTGCTACGACGACCTGGCGACCGGCGGGTCGATCATGGTCTTCAACTCGTCGCGCGACGTGCTCAAGATCGCCCGCGAGTTCGTCGAGTTCTTCTGCGAGGAGAGCTGCGGGTACTGCACCCCCTGCCGGGTCGGCAACGAGCTGCTCAAGGAGCGCCTCGACGCCATCATCGCGGGACGAGGCGAGCCCACCGACCTGGCCTACCTCGAGGAGATCGGGGGCGTCATGAAGCTCGCCAGCCGCTGCGGGCTCGGGCAGACCAGCGCCAACCCGGTGCTGACCACCATCAAGAACTTCCGTGCGGCCTACGACGCCCGCCTCCGGGCACCAACGCACGGCGAGCAGCGGCGCTTCGACCTCGCGGCGGCGGTCGCCGGGGCGGAGCAGCTCGCCGGGCACGACAGCGTTCAGCACGGGACACACGAGCAACCCGGCTCGGCGGAGTGAGGTGACCCCATGACCGACAGCGTCAAGCTCAAGATCGACGGCAAGGAGATCACGGCCCAAGCCGGGCAGACGATCCTGCAGGCGGCTGCCGCGGCGGGCGTCTACATCCCCCACCTCTGCGCCCACCGGGAGCTCCACCCTTGGGGGAGCTGCCGCGTGTGCATGGTGAAGGTGAACGGGCGCGCCCAAGCTGCCTGCATCCAACCGGTCACCGACGGCGCGATCGTCGAGAATGACACCCCCGAGCTGTTGAACGTCCGGCGGGTCCTGGTGGAGATGCTCTTCGTGGAGGGCAACCACATCTGCCCCGCCTGCGAGAAGAGCGGGAACTGCGAGCTCCAGGCGACGGCGTACCGCCTGGGCATCGTCTCACCGCGCTTCCCCTACGCGTTCGCGCGGCGCGAGATCGACGCGACCCATCCGGACATCCTCATCGAGCGGAACCGGTGCATCCTCTGCGCCCGCTGCGTTCGCGCCTCGAGCGAAGTCGATGGCAAGCACGCCTTCGACTTCGTGGGGAGGGGGACGCACAAGCGGATCGCCGTCAACGCGGAGGCCGGGCTCGGCGGGACCGACGCCGCGGCGACCGACAAGGCCATCGAGGTCTGCCCCGTGGGCTGCCTCATGAAGAAGCGCGTCGGCTTCGCCGTCCCGGTGGGCCAGCGCCGGTTCGACGAGAAGCCGATCGGGTCCGAGATCGAGCACCCCGCTGCCGTCGCCAAGTGAGCCTATAGCCATGAGCAAACCCAAAGTCGCCACCACGTCCATGTGCGGCTGCTTCGGCTGCCACATGTCGCTCCTCGACATCGACGACCGCATCCTCAAGCTCGTCGAGCTGATCGAGTTCAACAAGTCCCCGATCAACGACATCAAGACCTTCACCGCGCGCTGCGCGGTCGGGCTCATCGAGGGCGGCGTCGCCAACGACGAGAACTACCACGTGCTCAAGACCTTCCGGGAGAACTGCGACGTCCTGGTGTCGGTGGGCGAGTGCGCCAAGAACGGCGGGGTGCCGTCGATGCGCAACCCCATCCCGCTCCAGGAGTGCCTCGAGGAGGCGTACCTGAAGGGGCCGACCGTCCACAACCCGCTGCAGATGATCCCGAACGACGTCGAGATCCCGCTGATGCTCGACAAGGTCTACCCCTGCCACGAGGTCGTGAAGATCGACTACCACCTCGCCGGCTGCCCCCCCTCGGCGGACACCATCTGGGAGGCCCTGGTCGCGCTGCTCTCGGGCAAGCCGATCGACCTCCCGTACACCCTGCTCAAGTACGACTGATCCCGGAGGCTTGATAGTGACAACTGCTAGCGGCAACCAGCGCATCGTCATCGAGCCCGTCACGCGCGTGGAGGGGCACGGGAAGGTCACCATCCTCCTCGACGAGAAGGGAAAGGTCACCCAGGCGCGCCTGCACATCGTCGAGTTCCGCGGCTTCGAGCGGTTCGTGCAGGGGCGCCCCTACTGGGAGGTCCCGGTCCTGGTGCAGCGCCTCTGTGGCATCTGCCCGGTGAGCCACCACCTCTGCGCCGCCAAGGCGATGGACGTCATCGTCGGGGCCGATCGCCTCACGCCGACCGCCGAGAAGATGCGGCGGTTGATGCACTACGGGCAGACCTACCAGTCTCACGCGCTCCATTTCTTCCACCTCGCCTCGCCGGATCTGCTCTTCGGCTTCGGCGCGGACGTGAGCAAACGTAACGTCATCGCGGTGGCCGCTGCCTTCCCAGAGCTGGCGGTGCAGGGCGTGATGATGCGCAGGTACGGTCAGGAGATCATCAAGGCCACGGCCGGTAAGAAGGTGCACGGCACCGGTGCCATCCCGGGCGGCATCAACAAGAACCTCTCGATCGCCGAGCGCGACGGATTCCTCAAGGACCTCGACCAGCAGCTCGCGTGGGCTCGTGGCGCCCTCAAGATCGCCAAGGACTACACCGTCGAGAACCTGGACAAGGTCAAGGACTTCGGCTCGTTTGAGTCGAACCACGCGGGCCTCGTCACCGCCGACGGGACCATGGATCTCTACGATGGGCTCTTGCGAGCCATCGACGCCCAGGGCAACCGGATCTTCGACATGGAGCCGGCGCGCTACCTCGACCACATCGCCGAGGAGGTGCGCCCCTGGTCCTACATGAAGTTCCCCTTCATCCGCGCGCTCGGCCCGGAGCGCGGCTGGTATCGCGTGGGGCCCCTCGCCCGCATCAACGTCGCTGAGCGCATCGATACCCCCGAGGCGGAGCAGGCGCGCCGGGATTTCGTGGCCGTCACCAACGGCAAGCCCAACAATATCACGATGGCGTACCACTGGGCCCGGATGATCGAGCTGCTGCATGCGGCCGAGAAGATCCGGGACCTGCTCCACGATCCGGATCTGCAGGGCACGGATCTGGTGGTGAAGGGCGAGCGACGGGAGGAGGGCGTCGCCATCCTCGAGGCGCCGCGCGGCTCGCTGTTCCACCATTACCGGGTCAACGACCGCGATGAGGTCGTGATGGCAAACCTCATCGTCTCGACCACGAGCAACAACGAGCCCATGAACCGCGCCGTCCAGAAGGTCGCCGAGCAGCACCTCCAGGGGGCGCCCACGATCACGGACGGCCTGCTCAACCACGTGGAGGTCGCGATCCGCGCCTATGACCCGTGCCTCAGCTGCGCGACCCACGCCATGGGACAGATGCCGCTGGTGATCGAGCTATTCGACCACACCGGCCGGTGCCTGCAACGTCGCGGCAAGGGCGTGGCGGAGGGCATCGCCGGTTGAGCCGGGGAGGGTGCGCTTGACACCGCGCGAAGGCTCGGGGACGAGGTTTCTCGTGATCGGCTACGGCAACCCCGGACGCCTCGACGACGGCCTCGGTCCGGCGCTCGCCGGGCGGTTGGAGGCGGCGGCGCTCCCGGCCGTGTCCGTCGAGGCAGATTATCAGCTTCAGGTCGAGGACGCGGAGGCTGTGAGCCGGCACGATGTCGTCGTGTTCGCCGACGCTGCCGTCACCGGAGCGAGCCCGTTCGAAGTGTCGGAGGTGCAGCCTCGCCGCAGCGTCTCCTTCTCCTCTCACAGCCTCGATCCGGACGAAGTCCTCGGGCTCGCTCACGATCTCTTCCACGCCACCGCGCGCGGCTTCGTGCTCGGCATTCGGGGCTACGAGTTCGACGAATTCGGCGAACGCCTGTCCCCCGGCGCTTCCCGGAACCTCGACGAGGCCGAGGCGTTCCTGCTCTCCGTCCTGACGACGAACGACGTCGACGCGCTGGTACAGCGCGCACGGTCGTCGGCGGCGCCAGGCCCCTGCTCCGCCTAGGGCGGACCTGCTCGGAGTGTGTCATGCAAGACGGCAAGCACGTGATCCTGTGCATCGATGACGACCCCGACATCCGCGAATCGATGCGGATGATCCTGGAGGCCAACGGCTACGTGCACGTCGGCGCGGCCACGGCAGAGGAGGGGGTGCGGGTCTTCAAGCAAGTGAAACCGGACCTCGTCATCGTCGATCTGATGATGGAGGAGGTCGACGCCGGAGCCAACTTCGTGCGCGAGCTGAAGCTGCTGGGGTGCACGGTGCCGATCTACCTCTTGAGCTCCGTCGGTGACTCGCTCAGCATGTCCGTGAGCCCGACCCAGCTCGGGCTCGACGGCGTCCTCCAGAAGCCCGTCGCGCCCGCCACCCTGCTCACGCTGCTCCGCGAGAAGCTCGGCTGAGTCGCCGCGCGGCGCGGACGTCCCCCCCGCCGGGTTCCCCCCCCCCGGGCTGGCGTTCGCGTGCTCCCTCCCGGGCCGCCGGAGTAGACGCGGAGCGGTCAGGGGCGGTGCGTGCGCGTCGGCGGAATCGTCGGCGTGGCCTCGCTGCCCGGCGCCGGCGCCGCCACGGACCGCACGATCAGCCGTGCCTCGACCGGCAGCAGGATCGTCACCCTGGCCCCGGCGCCGAAGTGGCTCACGACCCCGATTTCTCCGCCGTGCTCGTGCACGACGTGCGAGCAGATCGCCAGACCCAGCCCGAGCCCACCGCTCGCCTCCTTGGTGGTGAAGCCGGCGTCAAAGACGTGGGGCAGGTGCGGTTCCGGGATCCCGGGGCCGTCGTCGGCGATGACGATGGCAACCATCTCCCCCTGGCGCTCGGTCATCACCGTGATGGTCCCTCGCTCGGCGTCGCTCTCGGTGATCGCCTCCACCGCGTTGGCGAGGACGCCGTAGAGCACGTGTCGGATCTGACGCGCCACGCAGGTGATGAGCGGCAGGTCACCGTGCCGGCGGACGACACGGATCCGATCCATCCTCGTCGTCATCAACTCGAGCGTCTGGTCCAGTTCGGCGTTGACGTCGATGGCCGTGAGCTCGGCCTGGTCCAGCTTGGCGAGCCCGCGGAGGTGCCCGATCACCGTCTCGATCCGGTCGAGCCCCTCCCGGATCACCTGATCACCCTGCTCGACGACGGCGCGCGCGTTGAGGAGCGCCCGGTCCGACGGCGCCCCCTCCCCGAGCAGTGCCTGGAGTCGCTGCACCACGCGGTTCACCGCGCGCGCGCGCGTGTCCTGCATGGTGCGCACCGCCCCCAGCGGCCCGGTCAGGTCGTCGACGATCTCGGCGACGAGGGCCCCGAGCGAGGCGAGCTTCTCGGCCTCGGCGAGGCGCGCCTGGGCATGGCGGAGGTCATCCGTGCCGGCCGCGAGCCGGCGCTCCGCGTCAGCCAGACGCTCCTCCACGCAGCCCCTCCGATGCCGCGCCAGCCCGACCGCTAGGAACCCCGCGACGAGGACGGTGGCGTCGAGCGCGACCCCGGGCACGGGCAGCCCGAAGCCGGGGGCCACCAGGGTCATGACCGCGGCGACGACCTGGAGCGCCCCGAAACCGACCAGCGCGTGGCGGAGGAGTTCCCGTTCAGCCTGACCCGCACACCCTCGTAGGGCACGCCGCAGCAGCACGTTCCAGACCAGGGAGGCGAGCCCGAAGGGGACCAGCACCAGGGGCGCCGTCGGCGCGAGGAGGAGCCCGAAGCCCAGCCCTGGGTGGTAGCTCGTGCCCGCCACCACGAGCGGCGTCAGCAGGGACAGGAGCGCCCCCGCCACGGTCAACCCCGTGAAGAGGATCACGTAGTGCCGAACCCGGATCGGGCCCAGTCGCTCCTCTAGCCGCCGGTCGTGACCGGTCAGCACCAGGACCTGGAGCATCGCGAAGAACCCGACGACGAAGGCGAGCGCCGGCGGCACGCGCGCCCAGCGCGCCACCGCGAGCGTGACGGGGGCCGTGAAAGCGGGCGCGTCCGGCGCGCAGACCGAGGCCCAGCAGAGCTCCCCGACGCGATCGTCGAGGAGTTGCAGGCGCGCCGCGGCCGCCGCAAAGACGGCCCAGGCCACGAAGAACAGTGCGAAGCCAGGCTGGGCACGCTCCCGTCGCCGCGCGAGCGAAGCCACCCCCATGGCGACGAGGGCGGCCGCCGCCAGGATCGAGGAGATGGCGTATGCTGGCAGCATCGAACGGGACGGCCGCGAACCCGGCCTTCAGCGTATCACCACTGTCGCCCTAGACGCGACGTGACCGGCCGCCACTGCTAGATTCCCGCCATGATCCCCCCGGCCGACACCGACCTGGCCACGCTGCTCGTGTCCTGCCCCGACCGGCGCGGCATCGTGGCCGCGCTGGCGCAGCTGCTCTCTGGGCATGGCGCCAACATCCTCGACTCCGACCAGCACACCGATCTCGCGGTGGGCCAGTTCTTCCAGCGTCTCCGCGTCGACCTCTCGGAGCTCCTGACCGATCGAGGCACGCTCGAGCGCGCCATCGCCGAGGTAGCCACTCGCTTCGAGATGCAGGTCCGGATCGCGTACTACGGCCGGCTCCAGCGCGTCGCCCTCTTCGTCTCCAAGACCGATCACTGCCTGTACGATCTGCTCTACCGGTACCGCTCCGGTGAGCTCCGCTGCGAGATCCCAGTCGTCGTGAGCAACCACCCGGATCTCGAACCAGTCGCGCGTCACTACGGGATCCCGTTCGAGGTCTTCCCGATCACCCAGGATACCAGGGCCGAGCAAGAGAAACGTGAGCTCGAGCTCCTGGAACGGGAGCGCGTCGATCTGGTGGTGCTCGCGCGCTACATGCAGGTGCTAGGACCGGACTTCGTCACCCGCTATCCGCACCGCGTGATCAACATCCACCACTCCTTCTTGCCTGCCTTCGTCGGGAGCAAGCCCTACCACCAGGCCTACGAGCGCGGCGTGAAGCTCGTGGGTGCGACCGCCCACTACGCCACCGCGAACCTCGACCAGGGGCCCATCATCGCGCAGGACGTGATCCGCTGCTCGCACCGCGACACGGTGGAGGATTTGACCCGCAAAGGCGCTGACCTGGAGAAGCTCGTGCTCGCACGGGCCGTCCGTGCCCACCTCGACGATCGCGTGATCGCCTACGGCAACAAGACCGTCGTGTTCACCTGAGCGGCCTCTCTCCCGCTGCGCTCGCCCCGGAGCCGGAGGGTGTCGCCGTGGCAGCGCCCGCGGGGCGTCTTGGCGGGGCCTCGGGGCCGCGGCGATCCGACGTGAACCCGCGGCCGCCGAGCCTGACCGGCCCGACGCGAGGGAAAATTGGGCAGGAGCCCCCGATCTCGCTGCGAAAATGGACTACGGCCAGCCGTCCGAGCTACATTTGTGACGCTTGGGCAACCCTCACCCCCGCCCCAACGCGCCGGCGACCGTGTCGGGCGCGTCCGGTCGCCCTTCACCCGGCGGGTGCGGGGCCGGCCCCCCCCAACCGTCGTCGCTCGACCTGCTAACGGCGATCGAGTCTCGAATCGACGTCGACCAGGGTCGCGCCCTGGCCCGCTACGGCGGGCTGCGCCTGGAGAGCGCCTTCCAGCCCATCGTGAGCCTCGCGCACGGACGCGCCGTCGGCTTCGAGGCGCTGGTCCGACCCTTCGCTGCGCATCAGCGCGAGTCGCTCCCGCCGACGGACGTCTTCGCGAGCGCAGCGGAGCGCGGTGAGTCGGTCCTGCTCGACGGGGTGTGTCGCACCCTGCACCTGGTGAATTTCGAGCTGTCCCGCCGACAAGACGTCTGGGTGTTCGTCAACATGACGCCCAGCACGATCCTCGCGACGGGCGCGCCGGACCCGCTCTTCGCGCTGCTGCTCGATCGCCGCGGGGTGCCACCCCACCAGGTCGTGATCGAGATCCTGGAGTCGAAGACCTACGACGAGCAGCGGCTGGCGGACGTCGTGAGCTATTTCCGAGAACTCGGCTGCGTGGTCGCGCTCGACGACTTTGGCGCTGGACAGTCGAACTTTGAGCGCATCTGGCGCATCGCGCCCGACCTGGTCAAGCTCGACCGGTCCATGCTGGAGGAGGCGACGCGCGAGCCGCGCGTGCGGCGGATCCTCCCTGGTCTCGTGGCGCTCCTACACGAGGCCGGTTGCCTCGTCGTGATGGAAGGCATCGAGGACGAGCACCAGGCGCTGATCGCGATGGAGATGGACGTGGACTTCGTCCAGGGCTTCTACTTCGGCTTCCCGGTGGCGAAGATCGATCCGGCCTGCGAGCGGCTCGCGAGCACGATGCGGAACCTCTTCCGGATCTTCCGCCAAAAGACGGCGCGCCAGACCGAGGTGTCGCGCGACACGCTGGGGCAGTACACGTATGCGCTGGATCGCGTCAGCGTCCGCATCCGTGAGGGTACCGGCCTCGGTGTCGCCTGTCGCGAACTGCTCGCGCTCGGCGGCGTCGAGCGCTGCTACCTGCTCGACGGCGATGGCATTCAGATCGGGCAGACCGTGGAGGCCGCGCGCCGCCGGGCGGCGACCGACGCTCGCTTCCGCCCCTTCTCGAATTGTGAGGGCGCCAACTGGTATCGTCGCCCGTACTTCCGCCGCGCCGTCACGCGACCGGGCGTCGTTCAGGTGTCGCAGCCCTACCTCTCGATGACCGACGGGCGCAGCTGCATGACGCTGTCCATCGGGGTCGAGGTGGCGGGGCGCCTGCAGGTCCTCTGCGCCGATCTCGACTGGGAATCCTGGGAACCGGTGAGCGCTCCGCCGAGCTGGCGGCCAACCCCCAGCCTGCGTTGGAACGACCTCGAGGGCGACGGGGAGTGAGCTGGTTTCAGTCCCAGTCGCGATCCACCAGCGACAGCACCAGCGGGCAGTGATCGCTCAGCCGCTCCTCGGCGAGCGACCGCGAGCGCCGCGGGGCGCAGGCGACCGCGCCGCACACGCCGGAAACCTCGGCGGAGGCCCCCGCCGGCAGCTCCGCGAGCGCCCCGGCGACGACGAAGTGATCGAGCAGGGCACCGTGCCCCCGGAAGTACTCCGTGCAGCCGACCGTCGGCGCGACGGCGCGGAGCCCCGGACCGACGAGCCGCCGCCGGAAATCCTCGAGCTCCTCCCCTGACGAAACCGGCGGTGAGCAGCTTCCGCACCCCATCGTGTTGAAGTCCCCCGCGAACACCACGTCCTCGTCGGCGACGACCGCCCGCGCCTCGCTGACGGCCCCCGGGAGCGCGGTGACGGACCGCTGACGCAGCGTCAACGACCGGCGCTCGCCGCCGCTCTTGAGGTGGACGCTGATGACGTGCAGATCGAGCCCCCCCGGGAACCGGAAGTGCGCGCCGAACCCGGGGCGAAGCTGATCCTGGCAGGCCACCCCGTGCGGGTTGAGCCCTCCGTAGGTGGTGAAGCCGCGCGCGGAGACGCGAGCGGCGTCGTACAGGAGCCCGACATGCTGCCCGGCGACGTTCTCGCAGTCGTCGAAGGCGGCACGCCAGCGACCCCCTGCGCTCCGATCCAGCGCGGCCGTGAGCTGGGCGGTCGCAGCGACCGCGGCAGGGTGCGTCTTGAACTCCTGCACCGCCAGCACGTCGACGTCGAGCAGCGCGATCGCGCAGGCGAGCCACTCGAGATCGGTCGCCGCGTCGGGCGGCGGGCGCTTGCCGGGAACACCGTCGGGAAACCAGCGGACGTTCCAGGTGCCGATGCGCGCCGTCCCTGGAGCACGGACCCGGCGCTTGGTGAGGCCAGCGCGGCAGGCCTCGGGCGTGGACCAGGGCGACCCGTCACCCGGCGAGCTCGGCGCCGCGCGGGGCGCGCGCGAGGACGGCGCTCGCCGGTGCGACGACGCCGACGGAGCCTGCGGTCGGACCGAAGCCGCCCCGCTGGGAGCCGGCCCCTCCCGCCGGGACGTGGCCGGAACCGGGGACTGATACCCCGGGCGCCACGGCGCCGGCGCCTCCAGCTCCGCGCGCCACCCCGGAGCGTCCTCGGCGCGAGCGCGGCACCCAGCCAGGCCCCCCAGCACCGCAGGGACGAACGCGAACAGGACCCGGCGCACCCCCTCATCGTCGCACGGGCGCCGCCGGAAGGCCCAACGGACGGGCCCGGTCGCCCGCAGCGCCGCCGCCAACAGTCGCTTCCGGCACAGTACCAACGGCCGGCCCGGCGGAGCCAGGCCGGGTCAGCGCCCCGCCGAGCGCCCCCCGGGCACCACCGGGCAGGCGGCGAGCCTGAAACTTCCGGGGGGTAGCCCGCTTCGGGCGGTTGATCCGCCCGCCCGGCCGTGGTCTCTAGTGCGTCACGCCCAGCACCCCGGAGCGGCGGCGAACGCCCCCGGCAGCAGGGTTCTGCGAAAAGGATTCGGCCGATGCCAACCAGTCCGAGCCCCCAGCCCTTCGACTCGCTCCTTCCGACCGGCCGCGAGCGGTTCCTCGCCCAGGTCATGGTCCACGCCCTGCAAGACGGCTGGGCGACCGCGGAGGACTTCCTCCGGCACTTCCCCCCACAGAAGCTGGTCGAGTCCCTGGCGGAGGTCGAGGAGCTCCGCGTCAGCTTGCTCGTCAAGGCAGCGAGGGTCCATGCCAAGGCGGCTGCGAAGAAATCGATCGAGTCGGCGGCGGAGGATCTGGCCATCGCCGTCTCGGAGGGGATTTGCGAGCCGTCGGAGGTTCTCGAAGTCTACGGTCCCGACGACCGTGTCACCTTCCTCGACGCCCCCGAGCTCTGGGCGTTCGCGACCGAGGGCGAGTGGTGGAGCGTCGGCAACAAGGAGCGAGACCACGCTCGGGCGCTCGCCCGCCTCGTCTTCATGGTGGAGCGAGCGCTCGCCCAGAACCTGATCAACCTGCAGGAGATCGCCGACGCCCTCACGTTCGACGAGATCGCGGGCCTCCTCCCCGAGCAGCGGCTGCAGGACGTGGTGCGCCACGCGCTGGTCACCGGACGGGAGGGAAAGGCCCTCGACGAGAAGAGCCTGCTCAGCGTCGTGCCGCTCGAGGAGTTGCTCGGCCTCTTCGAGCTCGCGGAGGTCTGGAATCGCGTCATCGTCGCCGTAATCGCGAAGCCGAGCGAGCTCCTTCGCACCGAAGACGGGGACGAGGACGGCGCCGGCAAGGGAGGGAAGCCCAAGTCCGCGGCGCGTCAGTCCGTTCGCCCGGCCTCTGCCAAGCCCGTGGCCTCAATCAAGCCCGCGGCCTCGACCAAGCCGGCGACCGCCACCCCGAACAGCTCGCGGCCGACGTCGATCAGCGCGCCCGCCGGCGCTTCGCGCCCCCCGGGGCCCGCGAAGCCCGCGCCGCTGCCCCCCGGACCACCGCAGAAAGCCGTGTCCGCGCCGCCGCCCCCGCCGCCGCCCCCGTCGCCGGCGGGTGCCGGCGAGGGAGACGAGGCGAGGAGCGCCGTCATCGAGCGCCTCTCGCAGATCGGGCGCCTGCCTCCGTCGCACCCCCACCTCTCGCTCGCGATGCTCCTGTCCATCGACACCATGTACGCGGACCTCGAGATCGCCGGGTCCGACGAGGAGCGCGAGGACGCGATCCGCGAGGCGTTCCCGAACCAGATCCAGCTCCGCCAGGCGATGCTTGCCTTGATCGAGCTGCTCGATCCTACCATCAACACCAAGGATCCGCTGATCCGCGACGCCGAGGTCGATTCGCTGATCAAGATCGTCATGTTCGAGGAGCGTCGCCGCCACTGACCGATCGGCGGAGTGCAACGACGCGGCGGCCGCCCAGAGCAGCAATCAGGTTGATTGCTGCGAAAAATCAACGACCTGGAGCACCGAATTGGGAGCAGACTTCGGCGAGGGAGGCCTGGAAAATGTCTCCTCGCCCTGCACGGAGGCGTTCTCCGGGCCTCCGTCGCTGTCGGCAACCTGTTCGGTGCTCTAGGCCCGCCGGATTGACATGGGCGTGGCCGAGACAATCGCGTTGGGCGGCCTCGGTGCGCTGTTCGTGGCGCTCCTCTGGTGGACGCGGCGAGCGAGAGGCCGGACGCTACCGTCGCCCCTCTCGCGGCAGCTCGAGGCTGCCTTCGAGCAGCGTGCGCTCGAGGCGCTGGGCAGCCTCGTCAGCGGCGCCAGTGATCGCCTCGCGAGCCTCGAGCGGCAGCTCCAGGACGGGAAGGCTGCGGAGGCCCAGACCCGCGACGCGGCTCGCCTGGCGCGCAAGCTCGCCGCCCTGCGCGCCGACGCCACGACGACGGGGACGCAGCGGCCGGAGTGGGACTACCTGGCCGCCGCGACGGCCGAGCGGTGGCCACTGCTCGAGCCGGCGATCGTCGAGCTAGATCTGCCGGCGCTGACGCGGGCGGCGGCCGGCAGCGCAGAGCTAAGGGAGGAGCTCAGGCCTCTGGTGGCGCGCTGGCGCGGCGCGCTGGGGCGAGCGACGGCCGAGCTCGCCGCCGAGCCCGCGCTCCTGTGGTCGGTGATCGACCTGCTCGCGCTGACCCTCCTGATCGTCGCTCCCGAGCCCGCCGTGGAAACCGCCGCCGCGCGCCACGTCCGCCCCCGACCGCCCCACCCCGAGTCGGTCGCGGCGGTGCGCGCCGGCACCGCGATCGCGCTGCGGCTCCTCGAAACCTCGCCTCGTGCCGAGCGCGTGCCCCACGACGGGCTCCCGGTGCCGGCGCTCGCCGACCTCGCCGTCGCCGCCGCGGTGGTGAGGCGACGCCTTAACCAGGCGGCGACCGCGGACGAGCTCGAGCGGGCCCGAGCCCTGGTCCTTGGCGAACCGAGCGCGCTGTGGGTTGCCCTCTCCGTGCTCCCTCGCCACGAGTACCCCGCGGCCGCCGCCGTCGCGCACGCGCGGCTCGCCGAGGTCGCGCGACGCGCGGCCGTCGGCGAGCTCCCCCCCGACGACGGCGAGGCCCTGGCGCGGGATCTGCTCGGCGCAGGCTCGGCCGCGGCCTTCGCGGCGACGCTCCGCGCGCTCGGCGCGGGCCTCACCGCCGAAGAGCTCTTCGGTGATCCCTCCCGCCTCGCGGTCCCGGCCGCGGGCGCGGGGTGAGCCGGGAAAGGTCGTCATGACGCCGACCATCCTGCTCTTCGACGTGGATGGAACTCTGCTGACCGCGGGCGGGGCGGGGCGCCGGGCGCTGGTGCGCGCGTTCGCCGCGGAGCTCGGCCGCGGTGACGTCATCGAGTCCGTCGATCTGCGGGGGATGACCGATCCGGCCGTCTTCCGGCAGGCGGTGACGGCGGCGGGGCTTGATCCCGCTTCCGCGCTGCTCGCCCGGCTCGTGGAGCGTTACCTCGCCTGCCTGGTGGAGGAGCTTGAGCGGGCGCCGACCTTCTCGGTGCTCCCCGGCGTGCCGGAGGTGATCGCCGCCGTCCGAAGGCAGCCGAACGTGGCGGTGGGGCTCGGTACCGGGAACCTCGAGCGCGGAGCCCGGCTCAAGCTCGCGCGCGCCGGCCTGAACGACCCCTTCCCGTTCGGCGGGTTCGGCGACGACGCGGAGGCCCGCGCGGAGGTACTGCGCGCGGGCGCGGCGCGCGGCGCGCGGCGTCTCGACGCGCCGCTCGAGCGCTGTCGCGTGGTCGTCGTCGGCGACACTCCTCGCGACGTGGCCGCGGCCCAGGCGATTGACGCGGAGTCCGTCGCCGTGGCCACGAGCGGGTTCGACGTCCACGCCCTCCGCGCCGCCGGCGCCACCGCCGTCCACGAGTCCCTCGCCGAGGCGGGCGCGCTCGCCTCGATCCTCGGACCAGCGCGGGCGCGCTGAGCGCGGGCCCGCTGCAGCGCGCGCTGGGCGCCGCCGCGAACGCCTCAGCCGAGCTCGACGCGAACGCGTACCGTGGTCCCTGCCGGCGCCACTGGCAGCGGCGAGGAGGGCTCCACCGCTACCCCGTCGACCTCGATCACCCGCACCCCGGACTCGACGTGCCGCGGGTTCTCCACCGCGATGTGGTACTCGGCCCCGCGGAAGCGGCGGCGCACGGTGAACCCGTCCCAGGCCGCGGGCACCACCGGATCGAGGCGAAGACCCGCGTAGTCCGGCCGCACGCCGAGCAGGTGCTGGGTGGCCGCGAAGTACGACCAGGCCGCGGTGCCGGTCAGCCAGGGGAGCCGCGACGCACCGAACCTCGGACTGGCCCGGCCGTGCGTGGACTGGCAGTGAACATAGGGCTCGACCTGCCGGATCTCGGCCCGCGTGTTGTAGGCGGCCGGCATGTACGCCCGGTAGTACTCCCAGGCGCGGCCCCCGCGGCGTAGCAGGGACTCGGCGATCACCGCCCAGCCTTGTGGGTGGCAGAAGATAGCGCCGTTCTCCTTCATGCCGGGGTTGAACAGCACCGCACGCACGACCGCGACGTCCGTCTCGACGAACGGCGGATCGCAGAGCATCACCCCGTACGGGGTCGCCAGCCGTTCGTTCACCGAATCCATGGCGCGGCGCGCCCGCTCGCCGGTGGCAGCACCGCTCAGCACCGCCCACGACTGCGGGTTGAGGAAGATGGATCCCTCGGGATCCCGACGCGTCCCGATGACGGAACCGTCCTCGCGAAACGCGCGCACGTACCAATCCCCGTCCCAGCAGCACGCCTCGAGCGCGGCGTCGAGCGCGACGAGCCGCGCCCGCGCCCAGTCCGCCTCCGCGGGGGTGCTCAAGAGCCCGGCGATCTCGAGATACGTCGCCAGCGCGTAGCGGAGCTGAAACGCGACGAACACGCTCTCCCCGCGGTAGCCGAGCTTCAGCGTGTCGTTCCAGTCCGCGGAGAGCCCACAAGGCAGCCCGTGCGCGCCGCTCCGCTCGAGGTTGAACTCGATGGCGCGGCGAAGGTGGCCGGCAACCGTCGACTCGCCCCGATCAGCAAATGGCAGCACGCGCGAGTAGAACGCGAGATCGCCCGTCTCCTTCACGTAGGCCGGCACGGTGTTGAAGAGCCAGAGACAGTCGTCGGCGCGGTACTCCTCCGGATCGGGCAGCGGCTCCTGTCCCGGCCGGTGTGCGAACGGCTTGACCACCGGCATGGCGCCCCCGGTGGACGCCTGACCGGTGATCATGAGCTCCAGACGCTCCCGCGCGAGATCCGGGATCGCCGGCAGCACCCCCAGGATGTCCTGCACCGTGTCACGGTAGCCCAGTCCGTCGCGGCCGCCGGCGTAGACCAGGCTCGCCGCGCGCGACCAGGCGTAGGTCACCAGGCAGTTGTAGGCGTTCCAGACGTTGATCATGCTGTCGAACTCGGCGTCTGGAGACGCGACGACGAGCGCACCGAGCCGCTCGTGCCAGTAGGCGCGCAGCGCCTCGAGCGCGGTGCGGGCGGCGGCCGGCGAGTCCATCTCCGCCAGGGCCGCGCGACCGGCAACCCCCGCCCGGCCGACCCCCATCACCACCATGAGCTCCCGACGCTCCCCGGGGGCCAACGTGAGATCGAGCTGGAAGACGCCGCAGGCGTCATCTCCCTGGGCGAGCGAGCCCGTGCAAGCGCCGCGCTCGACCACGAGCGGGTTGGCATACGTGCGATAGGGGCCCCCGAGGAACGTCTCCCGATCCGTGTCGAATCCCGTCGGCGCCATCCCGACCACACCAAGGAAAGTGTGCCGGGACTGATCCCGATTCTGGAAGTCGGTCGGGTCCTCCGGGAGGTGGTGGCAGATGCTCTGGGCGATCATCCCGTCGACCAGCTCGCAGCGCACGATGTACTGCGAGTACTGCATGTTGAACTGGTCGTGGTACGGCGCCCACTCGCTCGCGTACTCGACGAAGGGAAACACCGAGAGGCGCCGCGGTCGGTCGCCCTCGTTCGTGATCGTCAGCAGCCAGACCTCGTAGTCCCGGTCCAGCGGCACGAAGTAGGTGGTCTCGGCCAGGACCCCGCCGTAGCGAGTGGTCAAGACGGTGTAGCCGGTGCCGTGACGACACGTCGTCTGGAAGCTCTCCAGCGGCTTACTGACGGGCTGCCACGACGCGCTCCAGAAATCCCCCGAATCGCGGTCACGAAGGTAGAAGTAGCGACCGGGCTGGTCGAGTGGCACGTTGTTGAACCAGAGGCGCGTGAACCGCCCCTGCACGGCCGAGTGGAAGAAGCTGTACCCGCCGCCGTTGTTGGTCACGATGGCGCCGTAGCGGGTGTTACCGAGGTAGTTGCTCCACGAGCGGGGTGTGTCCGGGCGATCGATCACGTACTCGCGCCGCTCGTCGTCGAAGTGACCGTACTGCACGGGCTGGGCTCCTTCAGCGGTTGCTGGTCCCCGGTCGCCGCTCGGCGATCGGGGCGCCAGGGCTTGTCATCGGACCTGGCCGATGACGGGTTCGATGAGCGCCGCGACGCGAGCGTCCTCGAGGCCGAGCGCCTGCGCGAGCCGGCGCAGCAGCGCCGCCTTGTCGGGCGTCACCGAGCCATCCGCGCTCGCGACGACCGCGGCGAGCACGAGCGACGTCTCTGCCTTCACGGGATCGTCCTGGAGCTCCGCGACGGTGCGCTCGAAGCACGCATCCGCGCCGTGCCGGGCGATGGCGCGCGCCGACGCGTCGAGCATGGCGTCCATGTGCGCGGTCCGGATCCGGTCGGACGAGAGGATCTCGAGCGCCCCGCGCAGCACCTCCCGCTCGACGTTTCGGATCTTCCGGTCCGCCAGCATCACCAGGTACATCAGCTCGCAGATGGCGCCGAACTCGTCGACGAACTCCTTGGCCTGCAGGACGTCGGGCGCCGCCCGTTGCAGCACGAGCGACGGGCGCGCGCGGCCGCGGTCACGGAGCCGATCACGGAGCTCCTCGAGCTTGCCAGCGGGGAGGACCCAGGACACGCGCGGTTTATACACGCGCCCGGCGCCAGTCCGGAGGATTTTGGGCTAAGACTGAACGGGTGCGTAGCCCGCGGTGAAGCCGTGAGCCGCGGGGGCTACGGCCCCTGGCGCGGGGCCCGGCCCGGCCCGGCCCGGCACGCGGCCGAGCCGCGGGGTGCCCGGCCGAACGCGAGCGCCGGCCACCTTGAACCCGACCCGGCGAGCGGTAGGCTCCCGCTCGTGCGCTACAAGGCTCTGCTCGACGAGGCGAAGGTGGCAGCGCAGCGGCGAGAATTCGCGCGCGCGGAGAGCCTCCTCCGTGAGGTGCTCGCAGCTCGCCCCGACCACGTCCCCGCCCTCGACCTGCTCGGCTTCGTCGTCTACTTCCAGGATCGGGCGGCGGAGGCCGAGGCGGTCTGTCGCCAGACGCTGGCGCTCAAGCCCGACCACCCCTACGCACTCAAGGGCCTGGGGCTTTGCCTGGCAAAGGGCGGCGACGTGGCGGGGGCGGTGGCTTCCATCGAGCGCGCCATCGCGCTGAAGCCGGACTGGTTCGACCCCTACTGGGACCTGGCCGTCACCCTGGTCGACGCCGGGCGCATGGCGGAGGCGGTGGGGGTCGTCCAGCGCGGCCGGACCGCGCTTCCAGGGCGGGAGCGCGACTGGGAGCGCATGGAGCGGCATGCGAGGACCTCCGGCGCCCGCGCGCTGCGGCGCGAGCCCGCCGAGTGAGCAAGCCCCCCCGACTCGGGATTGGGGCACGCTTCACTCGTCTTGATGCGCCTCGCCGAGGGCGACGTCGACCATCAGGTCGTGAGCCACCGCCTCGAGCGCCGCGGTGAGATCACTGAGCGCGACCGCCGTCGGCGATCGCAGCCGCGCGTGCGCCCGGAACAGGGCCTCCCCCGACATGGGGGCGCTGACTCGGTCGGTGACGAGCTCCTCGACGTTGACCCCCCGGCTGGCCAGGGCCTGCGAGATCTCCCGCACGATGCCCGGTCGGTCTTGCCCGACGAGTTCGAGGTCGAGAAGCCGAGACACGGGCAGCGGCGTCGCGTCGTCCACGGACGCCTCGACGACGATCCGCAGCCCGCGAGCTTCCAGCGACGCGAGGTCCGCCTCGAGCGCCGCCCGGGCGGCGTCGGGGAGCTCGACGCGCAGGATCCCGGCGAATTTTCCGGCCAGACGGGCCATGCGGCTCTCCAGCCAGCTCCCACCGTGACGCGCCACCACGTCGCTCAATGCCTCCACGAGGCCGGGTCGATCCGAGCCGATGAGGGCCAGAACCAGCGTGATCGTCGCGCTCACGGGACCTCCTGCCGCACACTCGCGGCGTCGGTGCTTCTACCAGGGCCGACCGTCCAGAGGAACACCTCCCTTGCCGGCGCCGCACCGGGCCCCTGGTCCCCCGGGGCGGCTCGCTCTAGGCTTCTCGCGGTGGCGCGCAACCGGAGCACCGCGGGCGCCTGGGGCCTGGCCCTCATCGCGATCGTGCTGGCCTCGCCCGCCGGGGCCGAGACGGAGGAGCAGCGGGCGCGGCGTGCTCGCGAGATCCTGTCCGCCGTGAACAGCCCGTTCTGCCCGGCAACGACGCTCGCCTCCTGCGGGAGCCCCCAGGCCGCGGCCTGGCGCCACGACATCCAGCGCTGGGTGGACGAGGGGCGGACGAAGACCGAGATCTGCGCGCGTCTCGAGGCCCGCGCCGGCCAGAAGCTCTGCGCCGGGCCGCGTACCCCGCTGCAGACCGCGATGCCCTTTCTGGTGAGCCTCGGCGCCGTCGGCCTCCTGGGGCTGCTGCTCCGTCGTCTGCTCCGCCGCTCGGCGGTCCCCCTCCCTACCGGCCGAGCGCCGACCGTCGTCGACCCCGCGTCGAGGGCGCTCGACGCCGACCTCGATCGAGAGCTCGCCGCGCTGGACGACGACCGCCCATGAGGCGAACGCCGCTCTCGGCACCCGCTTGGGCCGCGCTGACGCTGCTCGCCATCGCCTGCGGCAAGCCGGCGGTGGAGGGGCCCCCGTCCCCGCTCCCAACCGCCAACGCGACGGGGACCCGCGCGCTGGCGGCACCGGCGAGCGCCTCGGCGCCGGCCCTCGGCGCCAGTGCGACGCAGGGCCCCCGGCCACACACCGCCGCGAGCGCCTCCAGCTCGAGCGGCACCACCCCGGCGGGATGCCCCCCCGAGATGGCGCGCATCGGTCGCTTCTGCATCGACCGCTGGGAGGCAACGCTCGTCGTCGATACCGACGCCGGGACCTCGCGGCCCCACCCGCACTGGCAGGTGCCGGATCCCGCGCTGCGCTTCGCGGCACGCTCCGCCCCCGGGGAGTTCCCCCAAGGACTCGTGAGCCGCCCCATCGCGGCCGCCGCCTGCGAGCGGGCGGGCAAGCGGCTCTGCTCGCTGCGCGAGTGGCACCGTACCTGCGCGGGCCCGACGGGGCTGACCTACCCCTACGGCCCCGAGGGCCAGCGCGGCGCCTGCAACACGGCCAAAGCCCACCTCCTCGGCCAGCTCTTTGGCAACGATCCCCGCGGCTGGAAGTACGACGAGCACTTCAACAGCCCGGAGCTGCTCCGGACGCCGGGCTTTCTCGCGAAGACGGGCGAGCACACGCGCTGCGTGAGCGCGGAGGGTGTCCACGACTTGGTGGGCAACCTCCACGAGTGGGTCGCCGACGCCGTGGACCACGAGCTCCCCGCCAAGATCGACCTGAGCGCGGAGATCGCGCGCAAGATCCCCAAGAACTACGGCCACGGCATCTTCATGGGCGGGTTCTTCAGCACGACCAGCGAGCACGGCCGCGGCTGCCTCTTCCTCACGCCCGGCCACGAACCGACCTACCACGACTACTCGACGGGCTTTCGCTGCTGCCGGGACGCCGACCCGACTCGGGCACCCCGAGCCGGGTGATGGTCACCGGCGCCGCGTCGTCAGTCGCTCACCGGCGGACCCGCGGGACGACGAGCGCGGCGACGAGGGCGGGGACGCTCACCACCGGCCGCTGCCGCCGGCATCCCCAGCGCGACGGCGATCCGGCGCGCTGGCTCCACCGAGCATCCCAGCCACCCGGGGAGCCGACCGCTCGGATCCGGTGCGGTGCCGGCGACGAACGCGGCGATGGCCGCGGCCACGCGCTCGACAACGTCTACCCGCACCGCGCGGGGGCCGACGAGCGGGTAGCCGACAGCGAGGTAGTCCCTCGCGTCGATCCCGGCCACCCTCGCCAACGAAACCGCGCCCGGGGGCGGCGACGGCGCGCGTCGGGCGTCGCCGACCTGCGCGACCACCAGCGCCACCCGTTGCGCGATCGCCGGCGGACGGAGGAGCGAGCGCGCGAAGACGTGGTGAGCGCCGATGACGATCCCGCGCGCGCCGAGCTGTTCCCGATCGCTCGCAGTGAGGTGCTCGAGCTCGCGCGCGGCGCTACCCACCGGGACGGTCCCGAGCCCCTGCTCCAGCTGGTAGAGCAGGCCCCGCGCCGCGGCGCCGAGCTCGCTCCCCGGTGACACGCGCAACGACGCGCAGAGCTCGGCCACGAGATCCCGAGACCAGGCAACGAGGCGCCGCTGGAGCCGTGACCTAGCGCCCGCGCCGACCTCTTCGGGGAGGAGGAGGCGAACCTCCGGGCGCAGGCGGTCGGGGCCGCCTGTCAGCTGGCCGAGCAGCCTCCCGTCCGCGCTGATCCGCGCCTCCCGATCTATCGTGAAGCGCTCGAACGGAGCGTCCACGAGCTCGTGCGCCCAGGCGTCGTCGCCCGCGGGCCCGGCGTCGGGGGCCGCCCTGAGCTCGAGCTTCATGGTGAGCAGCTTCGCGAACGGGTGATCTGCCGGGGGCGCCGCCGCGGGCGGCCCCGGCGGGCGCCGCGGGCGCGGCCGCGCGCGCGGGGCTGCGACCCGGCCAACCTCGACGAAGCGCTCCACGAGGCGTTGGTGCAAGGCGTCGCTGAGCCGCGTCTCGATAGCCTCCGTGCGCGCGGCCCAGCCGCCGCTCGCGTCCACCCACCCCGGGTGGTGGCTGATATAGGTGAAGGTGCGCGTGAGCTCGATGCGGAGCATCAAGGTGTCCAGGTCACCGCGCACGTCGTCGAGCCGTGCCACGTTCTGCTCCAGCCATTCGGGGTCGACGCGGGCGCTCGGGCCGCTCAGATCGGCGAAGATGCGCGCCACCAGGCGGGCGTGGTGCTCGACCAGCGACTGCCCGTAGTCCGGGATCTGGCAGGCTTTCCAGAGCAGCTCCACGAGCGCGCTCGAGCGCACGCGGGAGCGGATCGCCGGGTCGGCCGCGAGGTGGCGCAGCACCGCCAGATCCACGGCGCGCTCGACCGGCCGGAGATCGGCCCGACGCGGCCGCTCGAGCAACGAGCCGATAAGGGCGTCGAGGGAGCTCGTGTCGAGCTCCGCGTTCCGGTAGATCGCGGCCCGGAGCGGCGAGAAGCGGTGCTCCTCAATGGCGGCGATCACGGCCTCGGGAAGGGGCAGCAGCGGCTGGAGCGTCCCGAAGCTGCCGTCGGCGAGGTAGCGACCGGCGCGCCCCGCGATCTGCCCCAGCTCCGCGGGATCGAGCGGCCGTGTCTCGCGCCCGTCGAACTTGGCGGTGGCAGCGAAGGCGACGTGCTCGAGGTCGAGATTGAGCCCCATGCCGATGGCGTCCGTCGCCACGAGGTAGTCCACCTCGCCAGCCTGGTAGAGCGCCACCTGGGCGTTGCGCGTCCGGGGGGACATGGCCCCGAGCACCACGGCCGCTCCGCCTCGTGCGACCCGGATCCGGGCGGCGAGCTCGTAGACCTGCGGGGTCGAGAAGGCGACGACGGCGCTCCGCGGCGGCAGCCCGCGGAGCGTCCAGGGGCCCGCGGCCGACAGGCGCGAGAGCCGCGGGTGGCTGGCGATCCGGGCCGTGGGCAAGAGCCGCTCGACGAGCGGACGCACCGTCTCGGAGCCCATGAACCACGTCTCGCGCGCCCCCCGCGCGCTGAGCAACCGGGCGGTGAAGACGTGGCCGCGCTGCGGGTGCGCCACGAGCTGGATCTCGTCGACAGCGAGGAAGTCGACCTCGCGGTTGACCGGCATCGCCTCCACCGTGGC
Organism: uncultured Polyangiaceae bacterium; assembly: GCA_964404725.1. Classification (GTDB taxonomy): domain Bacteria; phylum Myxococcota_A; class Polyangia; order Polyangiales; family Polyangiaceae; genus JAFGBI01. The sequence goes on along the minus strand of CAYOLF010000030.1, from coordinate 29,636 downwards.
GACGAAGTACCGCGGCGACGCGGGGACCCGCTTCTCCTCGCCGGTGACCAGCGCCACGGCCCGCTCGCCCACGCGGGCGGTGATCCGATCGTAGACCTCTCGTGCGAGGAGCCGGAGTGGCAGCCCGATCATCCCGGTCGGGTGCTCGAGCATGCGCTCGACGGCGCGGTGGGTCTTGCCCGTGTTGGTCGGTCCGAGCAACGCGGTGATCGGGGCGTATGGGACCGTGGCGTCCATCGCGGACCTGGCGGCACGACGCCGGGAGGCGCGGCCAACTCCCGCGACGATAGCAGGGGCCGAACCCCGGCGCGGTGGCGACCGTCGGGACGCAGGCGCCCGCTCGGCCTCCGGTTCGGCGCGCGCCAGCCAGGGCCCCCGCGACGGAACGCGCAGCGCCGGCGAGCCTGGGCTCCGAATGCGGTGGGCGCCCGGCGCGACCTCGCGTATGCGCTAGCACATGAGATCGGCGATGCCATGCCGCGCCGCGGCCAGCGCCCGTCAGCCGGGCGCGCGGTTCGGGCTCTGCCTCGGGCTCGTCGTGTTACTCGGCCTGTCCGCAGGCTGCCCAGCGCGCCGCGACGGTGGCAAGGACGACGCGGGCGTGACCGCGCCCGCGACGCCTCCGGGGTTCCAGCGGGTCAGAAGCCAGGGGTGGTCCATCGCAGTGCCGAGCTCCTTCGCGGTCCGACCACCGCGCGAGGAGACGGACACGATGATCTGGCTCGTGTACGCCATCGACGCCGCCACCCCCGGAGCGCCGGCCGTTCTCCTCGCGCGCCACGCCCGGCCCGCCGAGTTCCCGAGCCACGTCTTCGGGCTGACCCTGCTGGAGCAGCTTCAGCGGGAGCCGGCGAAGCGGGTCATCGCGCATCGCCAGCACGAAATTGCCGGGACCGTGGTCACGGATCTGGAGGTGGAGGCCGCGGACCCGGACCGGCCGCGCCGCCAGTGGCGGCGCGTGTTCGTCCGCGAGGGGGTCGCGTACCTGCTCACTGTGTCCATTGCGGCCGCGGAGGCGGAGCGAATGCGGGCGACCGCCCAGACGATCATCGACTCGCTCGTGCACGATTGACCGGGGACCGCCCGGTGAGGTCGCCGCGTACGCCGGCACGTGCGGGTGCGTCATCACCGTCACAGCACCGGCACCCTACCCGACGCCCGTCCGTCACCTCAGCCTTGGGCGACGACCCGGTTGCGACCCGCGTGCTTGGCGGCGTAGAGGCGCCGGTCCGCAGTGGCGATGAGCGTCTCAGCGAGATCGTCGGGGCAGCACCGGAGGGAGGCCACGCCCACGCTGACTGTGACCGGGATGGAGTGCCCGTTGGACTCGATCCGCAGGCTCTCCACCAGCATCCGGAAGCGCTCTCCGACATGGTACGCGCTCGCCAGATCGATGCCGCGGAGGATGATCGCGAACTCCTCACCACCGTAGCGCGCGAACACGTCCTCGGTCCGAAGGCTACCGTTCACCGCCGCGGCCATCTCCACCAGCACCGTGTCGCCCGCCTGGTGACCGAAGGTGTCGTTGACCCGTTTGAAGTGGTCGATGTCGAGCAGCAAGAGCGACAGCTCGGCGCCGTGCCGGCGCGAGAACGAGATCTCGGCCTCGAGCCGGTGGTCGAAGTGCTCGCGGTTGAAGGCTCCGGTCAGCGAGTCGGTGACGCTCGCCTCGTAGAGCTGCATCAACATCGCCTCCTGATCGGCGTCGGTCAGCGCGTAGCGGAACGCCGCGGAGGCCCCGAACTGGACAACGTCACCATCGACCACCGGACGGGAGGTGATCCTCACGCCGTTGACGTAGGTCCCGTTGGCGGACCCCAGGTCCTCGACGACGTAGCTCCCGTTGACCCAGACGATGCGCGCGTGGTTGCGGCTGACGCCGCTGTCGCCGAGCCAGAGATCGGCGTCGCGAGCGCGCCCGACTCGCCACTGTTCCCCGTGGAGCGTCACCACCTGACCGACCTGCTCGCCCTGGATCCGGACCAGCAGGTGCCGGTCCTTGGGCACGGTCTGCTGGCCCCGCAGGTCCTGCAGCTTCACGATCGCCGTGCGCTCGTCGTCCGCACCGGGCTCGATGAGGTCGTCGTGGCCCTTCACTGCTCGCCTCGTCGCCAGAGGACGCAGTCTATCACATCGGCCGGGCCGGGCGGACGCCCCCCGACGGGCGACCCCGCCGCGACGGTCGCCGCCGCACCCACCCCGCCGCCACGCCCCCGGACTCGGACTCCCTCGGGCGCGGCTCCGATACGGCGCACCCCCACCTCCCGACCTCGCTCGATGACCGGGACGGGCGGCTCGCCCGCCGGGGCTCGACCCCGAAGCCCGGGGATTTTACAGGACCTCGGGACTGTGGGAGAAGACGGGCCGGCTTCGGCGCGATGACGCCGGAGTGGGGACGACCACGGCCGGCTCGAGCCGCCTCGCCACCGTCGGGGCTGCCCCCGGAGACCTCGGGATGTCAGAAATCGAAGATCGACGTCGCGGAGCGCGTCATCACGTCTACCTCGCCGCGGAGATCTACGTGGACGGCGGCTCGGTCCGCACGGCCATCACCAAGGACGTGAGCGCGCGGGGAATGCTGGTCCTCACCCGCGCCCGGCTGGTAGCGGGGCAGACGGTGAAGCTCCGCGTCTACCTGCCCGGCGACGCAGATCGCGTCGAGGTCGTCGCGGGGCGCGTGGTGAGACAGGAGCCCCTGGCCCCCGACGAGCGGGGGACCTGGTGCGAGAAGGTCGCGGTCGCCTTCGAGGACGACCGGACCGGCCTGGCGGAGGAGTTCGCGGGACTGGCGGCCGAGCAGGCCCGGATCTACGGCTGGTAGGCCTTCGCTGAACGGCCGCGTCCGGCTAAACCTCGGTGAGGCATCGATCGTAGAAATCAGCGCAACGCTCGCGCTGGTCGCCTGCCAGCCACGCGATCGCGGTCCGCGGGTGCTGATTCATCTGCCCGGTGATGACGTAGGGAGGCAGGGCGCCCCACTCGGTCTGCTTCTGCATGGCCACGAGGTGATCCTGGATCAGCTGCCACACGGGGCGGAGCCGGAACTTCGGGTTCCGGAGGAACCCGAGCAGGAGCTCCATGGGGCAATTGCCCGCGCCACGCCCCATGCCGGCCATCGTCGCATCGATCCGATTCGCGCCGTGGATGATCGCCTCGATGGTGTTGGCGAAGGCCAACTGCTGGTTGTTGTGCGCGTGGATGCCGACCTCCTTGCCGGTCCCCGCGAGCGCCTTTCGATACTGCTCCACCAGGTTCCGGATCTGCTCCTGGTAGAGCGAACCGAAGCTGTCGACGACGACGACCGTGGACGCGGGGGTGTCCGCGATCACCTCGAGCGCCTGCGCGATCTCACCCTCGTGCACCATCGAGATCGCCATGATGTTGCAGGTCGTCTCGTACCCCTTGTCCGCGGCGTCCCGGATCATGTCGACCGCCTCGGGGATCTGGTGGATGTAGCAGGCCACTCGGACCTGATCGATGACGCTCTGCTCCTTGGGCAGGATGTCGGTACGGTAGTTCGTCTTGCCGCCGGCGTCGGCCATGACCGAGATCTTCACCGACGGGTCTTTGTCGCCGATGATCCGCCGCAGATCCTCCTCGCGACAGTATCGCCAGGGCCCCGACTTGGTCGGCGCCGCGACGGCCTGCGCCGCCTTGTAGCCGATCTCCATGTAGTCGATCCCGGCTTGAATGCAGGTTTCGTAGACCGCCCGCACGAAGCGATCGTCGAACTGGTGATCGTTGATGAGGCCGCCGTCGCGAATGGTCGCGTCGAGGACCTTGATCTCGGGACGGTAGGTGATCCAGGGGGCGCTCATGTTCACTCTCGGGCGAGGGGGAGGCGCCGCCGACCGCCGACCACCCGGTCACGGCATCGATCGCGGCGTGAACAGGGTGTCTAGCCGAACTGCCCCGAACCGGAAAGAGCCGACCGCGCCCCGAATCGGGCCGATTGCCGCGCTGGAGCGGCGATCAGTTTGATTGCCGCAGAGAATCGGTGACCTAGCTTGGCGAGCGGGCGAGCAGATCTCGCTCGCAGCACCCCGGGGACACGACCTCCCCGCGACGCATGGGGGCGTCGTTCAGAGCGCCGATGCGGTTGGCCAGCTGATCGGCGCTCTAGCGCAGCCAGCTCATGCGCGAGCGCTGGGCGTCGCTCTCGGCGGCGTGCTTGAGGAAGCGCTGGAAATTGTGGCGCTGCAGGTCGGTCGGGGCGGTCCGGTACGGGTAGCCGTGCTTGGTCGCCGTGGAGTAAAGGCACTGGACCGCGTCACCGAACTTGCGGCCGTAGGGTGACAGATCGATCGGCTTGCGGCTCGCGTCCGCGAGGACCCTCAGTTGACCCTGCAGCTGTTCGCACCACCCCGGCGTCGTCGGGAGCGTGACCGGCGCCGCGCCGGGGCAGCAGGTCGTGCGCACGATCACGGTCGCCGGGATCTCGAACCAGCCGAGGTCGAAGGGGGCGCTGGCGCCGGTGACCAGAATCCCCTGCTCGCCGGCGCCCTGCTGCGGTCGTCCGGCCGAGGCGGCCGGCGCCGGTGCCGGTGCGGCGAGCCGGAACAGCCGGGAGCTCACCGCCGGGAAGGGCTCACCGCCACACACGAAATCGAGGTCGGCCGCGCCCTGGAGCGCGGGCGGCTCGAAGTAGGAGCGGATGCAGGTCGCCCGCTGTTCGCTCGGAGCGAGCTGAGGGAGGGCGGAGGGGGCCGCGGAGGGGGCCGCCACGCTCGGGCGGAACACGGGGCCGGGAGTACCGGCGGCCGGCTCGGGCTCCCGCCAGAGCAGGTACCCGAGCCCTCCGCCCAGCGCCCCGAGCGCCACGACCGCGCCCAGCAGCGACGGCCACCAGCGGGACCGCCGCGGCGATGCGACCGGGGCGCGGACGGGGGCAGGGGCAGCGGCGGGTGTCACTGGAGCCACGGGCGCCGCGGCCACGATCGCCGGAGCTGGGGGCGGGTTCGGATCCGGGAGCGCGATGGACGGCGCCGCGAGCGGGGCCGCCGCCGGCGCCGCGAGCGCGGGATCGGCCGCCGCGGGCGCAGGCGGAGCGGGCACCGCGTCGACCGCCGCCAGACTGGACACGTCGAAGGCGATGGTTTCGACCACGGCGGCGTGGCTGGCGCGGAGAACGCGGGGCGGCTTCGGCCGCAGGGGCTCCGGCTCACGCCCCCGCTCCCAGGCGTCGAGGGCCGCCGCGAGCGGATCGAGCTCCGTCGTCCGACGTCGCTCGTCGGGCTCCAGCCCGCGCTCCAGGATCCGCTGCAGGTTGGGCTCGCTGACCCCATGATCCGCCAGCGTCTTGGGCGGCCCCGACTTCACCCGCTTCAGGAGCGACTGCACGCCGCCCTCGAACGGAACTCGCCCGGTGAGCGCCGTGTAGAGCACGGCGTGGAGCGCCCACACGTCGTCCTCGGGCGACGGTCCCGCGCCCGAGAGCCGCTCGGGCGACACGTAGGCGGCGATCGGAGGCGCCACCAGGGTGCCGAGCACCGGCGCGATCGCCCTGCCGAACGGCTCGACCACGATGGTGTACGGCGAGATGGCGCCGTGAGGACCACCACGATGGTGGAGAAGCTGCACCGCATCCACCAGACGTAGCAGCCAGGCCACGGCCTTGAACGGGTGCACCCTGCCCCGCGCAAGCTGACCATGGAGCGTCTGCCCCGGCACCAGCTCCGCGATCGCGACACCCGCTCCGCTCGCCAGCGAGCCGCCGGGGACCGCGCCGGGGTCCGGCTTCGTCACCACGTCGGTGATAGCGGCGAGATGAACGTGCCGCTCACCCCTGACCGCTTCCCATCGGGAGACGTCGCGCTGGCCCACGGCGGCCGCCGCGACGTGCTGCCCGGTGTCGCCGTCGATGGCGACCCACCAGCACCCTCCATCCGGCAATGGGTACGTCTCGACCCAACGGTAACGGCCAACGAGCAAGGTCCGGGGAGGTTGCATCACGGAGTGAACCTGGGTGCCCTGGAGCCGTGACCCAATCCACTGGGCGTCCGCGGCCACCGCACCTCACGGGCATCTTTAAATTCCGGGCACGACCGCGAAAATGCAAGCCTATTCCGCCACCCACCGGCGGGCCTCATGGGGTCCTCGGGGCAGACGCGAGGTTTTCTCGCGTGCGGCCAAGCTCGCCCCGCTCCACCCACCTGAACGGCGTGTCACCCCGGAGCTCGGTGAACCTCCGGAGCTCGGTCGGTGGACGTGCGCCGGACGGGCTCGAACGCCCCCGGTGGGGCGTCGCGGTCACGACGCGGAGCGGAGGCGAGCCAGCACCACTTCGGGGAGCGGGGCGAGGCGGGAGTCGCGGTCGACGCACACGAGGGTGATCATTCCCGCGACCATGACCTTGCCATTGCCCGTGCCCGAGCGGAGGACGTCCTGGGAGAGGACCAGCCGGTAGTCGCTCTCGCAGCTGCCCGTGGTCCGCACGGTGAGCTCGTCACCGAACCGGGCGCCCTCGCGGTAGGTGACCTCCGCACGGTAGACGACGAAACCGATCCCTTCGTCCCGCGCGAGCGTCAGCAGGAGATCGATGCCGAGCCAGTGCTCTCGGGCCCGCTCGAAAAACTTGAGGTAGTTCGCGTGGTAGACGAGCCCCGAGTGATCGGTGTCCTCGTAGTAGACGCGCACGGGGAAGTAGTGAGGTTCGGAGGCCATCGCTGGTGGATTGGGCACGGCGTTCGGCCCGCGCTATCGGCCGAAGCGCCGCTTCAGGCCCACCGCCAGCATGGGGCCGGCGATCCGGATATCTTCTTCGTAAGAGTACTCGCGCGGCGCACCGGTGACGGGATCGACGTAGGTTTCCGTGACCTCCCGCGACCCGGAGATGCCGGCAGCACCCGCGGACACCTGCAGGTGAAGTGACCCTGGACCTCCGTTGCCCAGCAGCCAGGTCCCAACGCCGATCCCGCCGAACCAGTACCCCATGACGCCCCCGCCCGCCTCGGCGAACAGGTCGACCCGCCGCCCGATCGGCACCGCCAGCTTGCCGGTAGTGCCCCCGTAGATGAACCCCCGCTCGCCGTCGTCACCGTCACGATGCAGGAGCAGGATATTGCGCAAGGAGAGGTGGGTTCCGTCGCGGGCCCCGAGCCGCGCGACCTGCGAGAGCGCGAACGCGCCGTGCGTCCGCTGCTCGGACTCGACCTGGGAGGGCCCAGCGGCGGCGTCGGACTCGTCATCGTTGCTCCAGAGCATCGCGTCGATGTCGCCGTTCACCCACCCGCCGCCCGCGCCCAGGCCGGCAGCGAACGCGGCTCCGTCGTAGCCGCCCTCGGCCAGCGCCGCGACCGACACCACGCCGCCGACGGCGGTCGTGCCGAGCCCGAGGGGCTGCACGGTGACCCCGGCAAAGTACCCCTCGCCCCAGTAGCTCGCCTCCAGATCCGCGAGGATGCCCGCGCCGAGGGGGCTGCCGACGTTGACCAGCGGGCGCGCGACGAAACCGTACTCGCCGACCCGTGCCACCCGCGGCGGAAACGCGAGGCGCTCGCGCGGATCCGACGGCAGCGCCGCGCGCGCTCGATCGCCCGCGCGAACGACGGCGGAGCGACTAAGCTCCGCGATCGACGAGTCGTCGCGCACGGCGACGACCTCCGCGCTGCCGACGTACTGCTCACCAGAGAACCCGTCGGCCCCGGCCGCCGCGTCGACCTCGAGGCGGTAGACGAGGAAGCGATCCCCCACCCGTACTCCATCGCTCTTCCCGCTCGCGATCCGGACGGTCCCCGGCCGGATCGCCTCCAGCGCCACCAACCGGGGCGCGCCCGGCTCGTGCGCTGCCGCGCCCGCCGTGGGCGGTGCCGATTCCGCCGACGCGAGCCCCAGCGGCGCGGTGGCGGTCGGCAGTGTCTCCGGCGAGACGGTCGGCTCCCCTGCATCCACCGGCCGCGCCGTGCGCGCGGTGACGAAGACCCAGACTTGGTCGTCCAACGTGAAGAAGTTGGTCGCCGACGCACCCGGGGTGGCCTGCTCGCTGACGAGCCGCAGCGACCTCGGATCGCTGACGTCGTAAACTGCGACGCCGCGAGGGCCGAGCGCCACGTACAGCAGTGACCCGAGGTGGTAGGTGCCGAAGACGGGTCCCGGGATGGGGAGCTTCTCGACGCTCTCGCCATCGACCATCGCCATGACCTCGCCGGCCGTTACCCAGAAGGATACCGACGGCGAGGGCTCGGCGGATTCCCCCGCGCTCAGCGACGGGACGGCCGCCGCCGCGCTCGGCGAGGGAGCCTCCGCGCTGGGCGGGCTCTGGCCCCACGCCACTCGCGTCACGGCCGAAACCACCACCCACGGAACAATCGAGCGGGCTCCCACGGCGGGAGAGTACGCGCCGGCCCTCGGCGGTCAAGGCGAGCGGGGCGCCGGATCGCGAGCTGCCGCGCCCCCGTTCTCCGCGTCGTTCCAGGGAGCGTAGGGCGCGCTGGCCACCCTCGACTCGCCCGCCCCCGCCTCGGCGCCAGCCAGAGCGGCGGCACCCGCGCCGCCAAGGGACGACGAAGACCCCGAGGCGACGGCCGCCTCACCCCCCGGGGTGAAGGTCGCCGGATTGGCGCGACAGTGAAGCTGTCCGTCGAGATCGCGGCTGCAATGGCGACCCACTGGGCAGGCGGGCACACACTCCCCTGGCTCGCACAGGCCGCGCTCCCGGTTGCACACGGTCCCGGTGCCGCAGGTCGCCCAGCAGTCCCCGGTCCTGGCACGGTGGACACCGGTCAGGAGGACCGTGGTGCCGAGACCGACCGCCGCCGCGCCATACTCGCTCGCGTGACAGCTGACGGCACCAGCGAAGGCCACCGCGATCGCCCGCTGCCTCACGCGAGGGACGACTCCCGCTCGCCTCACGCCGCGAAGCCTAGGCCGCCGCGCCGAGCGCGGCGAGCCGAACGCTACCGACCTCGCAACAAGGGAGTGGGCGCTCCCGACCGGGCGGCGTGCTCCCGCCTGGCCTCGGCGCGCCCGTGACCGTCGGTCGCGCTAGCGCAACGCGCCGACCGAGTCCGATTGGCTCTGGCCCCCCCGTTGTGCTACAAGCGCCGCTCTTTCAGGGCTCCGTACCTATGACCGAGGAAGGCGCAGCGCGCTACGAGTTCGCCGACGTGCGACCCGGCTTCGTCGTCATCGAGCGAGACGCCGGCTCCCGCGCGACGCGTGCCTATTTCTCCGCCGAGCCGGTGCCGCCCAAGGAGTCCTACCGCGAGGGCGACGCCGTCTGGAACTTCGCCGACGCCGCCCAGTCGTTCCAGTTCGCGGTGCGCGAGCGCGCCACGGGCGAGGTGACCCGCTTCGACGAGCTTCTGGGGCTGCTCTACTACGGGTGCGCGGAGCCGGGCTCGACGCTGCATCAGATCGGCGAGATCGCGCACGCGGTCGGCATCTCCGTCTACGCGGCGATCGCCTATGCCTCCCCGACGGGCGATCCGCTCGCGGTCCCCGGTGAGAAGCTTCAGCTCCTCAACCAGGCCTTCAACGAGCGGCTGCGCACCCCGGGCAAGCGGATCCTCATCGTGCCCGATCTGTTCGATCTGCACGCGCAGATCTCCCATGGACAGCTGATGCTCGACTTCCGGCTCGTGGATCTGCCGCCCGCTGGCGACGCCCGGCCCGCCAAGGAGAAGTCTGGATGAAACTGCAAGAGATCGCCGACCGCTTGGGGCTGGAGAAGCTCACGCCGGTCTTCGACCACGAGGTCGATGGTGTCTACATCTCCGACATGATCAGCGACGTGATCGCCAACGCCAAGGCGGGTAACCTCCTGGTCACGGTACAGGTGCACGCGAACGCCGTCGCCGCCGCCAATCTGGTGGATCTCTGCGGGATCATCGTCGCGCAGGGCAAGCAGCCCGAGGGCAAGGTGCTGGAAATGGCCGCGAAGGCGAAGATTCCGGTCTTCTCCACGCCGCTCAACCGCTGGCAGGTGGCGACCAAGCTCTACGAGATCGGCCTGCGTTGAACGTTCCCCCGGTCGTCCTTCACGGGCGACACCCTGAAGCCGACTCCACCCCCCGCGCTCCCGGGGCCAGCGCCGGTCGTTCGGCGGCTGCCCGCCAGACGCGCCGGACGGGCGGCGAGAACCCGCGGGCCAGCGAGACACGGCCACCAACCCGAGGAGCTCCGTAGTTGCAGCTAGGACAGATCGTCTCCGCGCTCGGTTGCGAGGTCCTCTCCGGTCAGCAGCGCCTCGACCTCGAGATCAACGCCGGTTTCGCCGCCGACCTGATGAGCGATGTGCTGGCCTTCGCCGAGCGCGGTGGCCTGCTCATCACGGGGCTCACCAGCGCCCAGTCCGTGCACACGGCCGAGATCGCCGACCTGGATGCGATCCTGCTGGTCGGAGAGAAGCGCCCCACCGAGGAGGCGGTGGTGATCGCTCGACGGCGCGATCTTCCGCTGCTGGTGACCTCCCTCGGGATGTTCGAGGCCTGCGGGGTGCTCTACGAGCACGGCCTCCGCGCTCACCGAGCGCCCAGCGGAGCAGCGCTCCCCGCCGAGTAGACCATGGACCGTGACGCCCCGCTCTACCGCGAACTCTTCCACATCCAGGGAGACGACTTCGAGCGGGGCGGAGAGGTCGCCACGCACGTCAAGGGTCTGCTCAAGCAGTTCGGCCTACCGCCAGACGTCGTCCGCCGCGTCTCGATCGCCAACTTCGAGGCCGAGATGAACGTGGTGATGTACGCCGCGGAGGCCAACCTCGAGCTCTTGCTCTTCCAAGACGCCGTCCGGATTGTGGTCAAGGACCGCGGTCCCGGCATCGGGGACGTCGCGTGGGCGATGCAGGAAGGGCACTCCACCGCCACCGATGCGATGCGCGCCCGCGGCTTCGGCGCGGGGCTGGGTCTCCCCAACATCCGCCGCAACACGGACGAGTTCTCCATCGAGTCCACCGTCGGCGCGGGGACGACGCTCCGCTACGCGGTCCTCTCCCGCAAGCCGGGGGTCGGGGGCTGAACGATGGCAGCCCGCACCCAAGCGATCGTCATCGACGAGGCGCGGTGCGTCGGCTGCGTCGCTTGCTCCAAGGCCTGCCCCACGCAGGCGCTCCGCGTGCGCCAGAACGTGGTGCACGCCAACTGGGCGCGCTGCATCGACTGCGGCGCGTGCATCCGCGCCTGCGAGCACGGTGCACTGCGGCCCCGCACCGCCACGTCGGTGGACCTGCAGCGCTTCAAGCTGCGTGTCGCCGTGCCCTCGATGGTGCTGTATGGCCAGTTCGGGGACGACGTGAGGCCAGGCCAGATCCTGCACGCCTTCCGCTCCATCGGGTTCGACCTTGCCTGCGACATCTCGTGGACCTGCGAGATGGTCGCGGCCGCCATCGACGCCTACCTGACCGACTGCAAGGGTCCTTGGCCCAAGATCTCGATGAGCTGTCCGGCGGTCCTGCGCCTGATCCAGCAGCAGTACCCGAGCCTCATCCCCCACCTGATCCCCATCGACACTCCGCGCGAACTGGCTGGCAAGCTCCACCGTCGCCGGATCGCCACCGAGCGCGGCGTGGCCCCGGAAGACATCGGCCTGTTCTACATCAGCCCCTGCACGGCGCTGGTGGACGCCATCGAGCGCCCGTTCGGGCGCCCGGCTTCGCACCTGGACGGGGCCTTCTCCATTGCCGAGCTTTACGGTCCGCTCCTCCGCGCCATCAAGGGCGACCCGACCGGCGACTCGGGGGACTCTGTCAGCCTCCGGGGGCTCCGCTGGGTGATGGCGAGCGGCGAGATCCCCGGGATGCGCAACGCCAACTCGATCACCGTCAAGGGACTCCAGGACGTCGTCTACGTCCTCGATCGGATCGAGAGCGGCACCTTCGCCGACGCGGACTTCGTCAACGCCTACGTCTGCAGCGACGGCTGCTTCAGCGGGCACCTCACCATCGCCGGCCGCTACGCGGCCCAGCGCTACCTGCACCAGGTGGTCCGGCAGCTCGGCGATCCCCCTCCGGTCAAGGAGGAGAGGATTCGGTATCTGCTCCAGACCCGATCCCTGCACCTCGAGGGGGCGATCGAACCGTTGCCCCCGCCCAAGCCCGCGCCCGATCTTCGCCAGGCCACGGCGCGCCAGCAGCGCGTCAACGAGCTCACCACCGCCCTGCCCGGCAAGGACTGCGGCGCCTGCGGCGCGCCCACCTGCGAGACCCTGGCCGGCGACGTCGTCGATGGCGCCGCCGAGCTCGGTGACTGCCCCTTCGTCCGCATCGAGCTGCTCCTGCGCAAACGCGCGCTGCCCACGGACTCGCACGATGAAGGCTGATCGATCCTCGCCGCCGACGCCCGGCCTCGCCCGCCGGGCGTGAAGGCGTCCCGATCCGTTCCCGGAGGTCATGGTCCCGTGATTCACCTGCCCAAGTACGATTTTCGCCGCCAGCTGCTCGTCGGCCAAGAGGGCCAGCTCATCCCGTTGCTCCAGCGCGCGCAGCAAGCCGATGGCTACCTCATGCGCGAGCGCCTGCTGGAGATACAGCGCCAGACCGGCGTGCCGCTGGCGAGCATCTACGGGGTGGCGACCTTCTACGCGCAGTTCCGGTTGAGCCCGGTGGGAAAGCACCTGATCCGCGTCTGCCACGGGACCGCGTGTCATGTCGCTGGCGCCAACGCCATCACCGAAACCATCGAGAAGCACCTCGAGATCTGCACCGGAGAAACCACACCCGACCGCCTCTTCACGCTGGAGACGGTGTCCTGCCTCGGGTGCTGTAGCCTCGCTCCCGTCATCATGATCGACAACGCCACCCATGGAAACCTCACCGACCGCAAGGTCGTCAAGGTCCTCAAACAGTACCAGCAGACCGCAGCAGCCTCGGCGGAGGTCGCACCATGAGGCTGCTCGTCGGACTCGGGACCTGCGGTATCGCTGCCGGCGCCGACCAGACCTACGACCGGCTGGCAGCGCTGGTGGACAGCAACGGTGGCGCCTGGACCCTGGCCAGGACGGGCTGCGCGGGCATGTGCTACCGCGAGCCGCTGGTCGAGGTCCAGCAGCCCGACGGCCGCCGCTATCAGTACGGCGCCATGACCGCCGATCGCGTCGATCGACTGCTCGACGAGCACGTCACGCAGGGACGCCCGATCGTCGAGTGGCTGGTCTGGTCGGACGACGGTGAGGGCACCGAACAGGATTACTACGCGCGCCAGACGCGCATCGTGCTGCGCAACTGCGGCCGCATCGACCCCGAGTCGCTCGACGACTACCTGGCGGTGGGCGGCTACCAGGCCCTGCGCCAGGTCCTCACGCAGAACGATCCCGATGCGCTCATCGCCACCGTCATCGACTCCGGCCTCCGCGGACGGGGCGGGGCGGGCTTCCTCACGGGGATGAAGTGGCGCTTCACGCGGCTGGCCAAGGGCGACAGGAAGCACGTCATCTGCAACGCGGACGAGGGCGACCCGGGCGCGTTCATGGACCGCTCGGTACTCGAGAGCGATCCGCACTCCGTCCTCGAGGGGATGGCGATCGCCGCCCACGCCATCGGTGCCCACGGCGGCTACGTCTACTGCCGGGCCGAGTACCCCAAGGCCATCGAGCGCCTGACGATCGCCATCCAACAGGCAGAGTCCGCGGGCTTCCTGGGCGACCGCATCCTCGGCTCGAACCTGTCCTTTCACGTGAAGCTCAAGGAGGGCGCCGGCGCCTTCGTCTGCGGGGAGGAGACGGCGCTCATCGGGTCGATCGAGGGCCGGCGCGGAATGCCCCGGGCGCGACCTCCGTTCCCGGCCGTCCGCGGCCTGTGGGACCAACCGACCTGCATCAACAACGTAGAGACGCTGGCCAACGTCCCCTGGATCGTGACGCACGGGAGCGCCGCCTTCACCGCGCTGGGCACCGCCAAGAGCAAGGGCACCAAGGTGTTCGCGATGGCGGGCAAGGTGCGCCGCGGCGGACTGGTCGAGGTGCCGATGGGGATCTCGATCCGCGACGTCGTCTTCAAGATCTGCGGCGGGATCAAGGACGGCCACCAGCTCAAGGCTGTGCAGATGGGCGGCCCTTCGGGCGGGTGCATCCCCGCCGAACTGCAGGACACCGTGATCGACTACGAGTCGATCACCAGGACCGGCGCCATCGTGGGCTCGGGCGGGCTCGTCGTCATGGACGAAACCAGCTGCATGGTGGACATCGCCCGCTTCTTCCTCGACTTCACCCAGCGGGAGTCCTGCGGCAAGTGCACCTTCTGCCGAGTCGGCACCAAGCGCATGCTCGAGGTGCTTACCAGGCTCTGTGAGGGCCAGGGACGCGAGGGGGACCTAGAGCTACTGGAGCGGCTCGCGGTGCTGGTAAAGAACAACTCGCTCTGCGGCCTCGGCCAGACGGCGCCGAACCCGGTCCTGACGACGCTCAAATACTTCCGCTCGGAGTACGAGGCGCACGTCAACAACAAAAAGTGCCCTGCCCATCACTGTTTGCCGCTGCTCACCTTCGAGATCACCGACGCCTGCGTGGGCTGCTTGCTCTGCCTCAAGGCCTGCTCCGCCGGAGCGATCACCGGTGCGCGCAAGGAGAAGCACGTGATCGATCAGGCGAAGTGCACCCATTGTGGCCAGTGTTACAAGGTGTGCAACGTCGAGGGGGCCATCACGGTCGACTGACTCGAACCGGAGACTCAATCATGGCGCTAGTCAAGCTCGAGATCGACGGCCGACGCATCGTCGCCGTCGACAATCAGACCATCCTCGCCGTCGCCCGCCAGCACGGCATCGCGGACATCCCCACCCTCTGCCACGACGAGCAGCTGGAGCCGTTCACCTCGTGCTTCGTCTGCGTGGTCAAAGTCAAGGGGGCGCGCACGCTCCTGCCAGCTTGCTCCACCAAGGTCACCGACGGCATGGTGGTCATGACCGACACGCCGGAGGTCCGGCAGTCGCGCAAGGCGGCGCTCGAGCTCTTGCTCTCGAACCACTATGCGGATTGCGTCGGCCCCTGCCAGCAGACCTGTCCCGCCGGAGTGGACATCCAGGGCTACGTCGCCCTGGCCGCGCTCGGCAAATTCCGCGAGGCGGTCCGGCTGATCAAGGAGAAGAACCCCCTGCCGGCCATCTGCGGCCGCGTCTGTACGCGTCCCTGCGAGGTGAGCGGGTGCCGCCGCCGCGAGGTCGACCAATCGGTCGGCATCGACAACATCAAGCGCTTCGTCGCCGACCTGGATCTGGGCATGGCGCAGCCGTTCAAGCCCGAGGCCGCGCCGCCGAACGGCAAGCGCGTCGCCGTCGTCGGCGCAGGTCCCGGTGGTCTCTCCTGTGCGTACTACCTGGCCAAAGAGGGCTACTCGGTGCAGATCCTGGAGGCCCAGCCCGAGGCGGGTGGCATGCTCCGCTACGGCATCCCCGAGTACCGCCTCCCCAAGGAGGTCCTCGACTCGGAGGTCGCGCAGATCCTCGACCTCGGGGTGAAGCTCTCGACCAACGTGCACCTCGGCCGGGACTTCACCGTCGCCTCCCTGAGAAACGAGGGCCAGGACGCGGTCTTCCTGGCGCTGGGCGCCTGGGACAGCTCCACGCTCCGCGTCAAGAACGAGGACGTCCCGGGCGTGCTGCAGGGCATCGAGTTCCTCAAGCACGTGGGGTTGCGGCGGCGGGTCGAGGTGAGCGGCCGGGTGATGGTCGTGGGTGGCGGAAACACCGCTATCGACTGCGCGCGCACCGCGCTGCGGCTGGGCGCCCGCGAGGTCACGCTCCTGTACCGGCGAACGCGCACGGAGATGCCCGCGAACCCGGTCGAGATCGAGGAGGCCGAGCGCGAGGGCGTGCGGATCGAGCTGCTCGTCGCGCCGACGCAGGTGGTTGTCGAGGGCGGTCGGGTCGCGGGCATCGAGTGCACCCGGATGGAGCTCGGCGCACCCGACGCCAGCGGGCGGCGCAGCCCGAAGGCGATCAGCGGTTCGGAGTTCCAGATCCCCTGCGACACCATCATCGCCGCCATCGGGCAGAGCACGACGATGCGTCAGCTCGTCGGCACCGGCGTCTCGGACCTCGTCCCCGCGGGGGAAACCCTGCGCCTGACGCGCTGGGACACCCTCCAGGTGGACGGCGGCACCTTCGAGACGACCGTGGAGGGCGTCTTCGCCGGTGGCGACGTGGTGACTGGCGCGGCAACCGTGGTCGAGGCCGTGGCCGCGGGGAGGAAGGCTGCTCACGCCATCCACCAGTACCTCTCAACCGGCAAGGCACACCCGGAGCCGACCGGCTTTCTGAGCCGGAAGTCGCTCTTCGGCAGGGCCACGATGGACGATCTGGAGTCGGTCGAGCGCGTCCCCCAGCGCCACATGCCGGTGCTGCCGCCCGAGGAGCGGAGGGGCAGCTTCGCGGAGGTCGAGCTCGGGTACGCGCTGGAGGACGTGAGCCGCGAGTCGGCGCGGTGCCTCGAGTGCGGGTGCGCAGCGCTCTTCGCCTGCGACCTGCGCGACCTCGCGAGCCGCTACGGGGCCGATCCCACGCCCTTCCTCGGGGAAGTGAGGCAATACCGCGTGGACCACAGCCACCCGCTGATCGTGCTCGACCCCGCCAAGTGCATCCTCTGCGGTCGCTGCATCCGCATCTGCAGCGAGGTGGTCGGCGTCGGCGCCTTCGGCTTCATCAACCGTGGCTTCAATACGGTGGTCCGCCCTGCCCTGGGCGGATCCCTGCTCGACACGGAGTGCGTCAGCTGCGGCCTCTGCATCGGGACCTGCCCGACGGGAGCCCTCACGCCGAAGCTGACGCTCACCAAGCCCGGCCCCTGGCAGACCACCCGGGTCGAGTCCGTCTGCCATCACTGCGGCGTGGGCTGCGCCATCGGCTTCGAGGCTCACGACGACACCTTCGTCACCCCGGCACGCCTCGAGCGGGGTGGTCACACCCTCGGCAATCACTGCAAGAAGGGCCTGTTCGGCTACGACTACGTCCAGGCCACGGATCGCGCCCTGCAACCTCGCGTGCGCGCCGGCCGGGAGCTGCAGGAAACCACCTGGGAGGACGCCGTCCAGTACACCGGGATGCG
>CAYOLF010000030.1:9634-12565 GCA_964404725.1 uncultured Polyangiaceae bacterium | reverse complement strand
GCCGGGAGCTGCAGGAAACCACCTGGGAGGACGCCGTCCAGTACACCGGGATGCGACTCAAGGAGATCGCGGCTAGAACGCCGCGCGAGGGCCTGGCGGTCTTCGTCTCGCCGCGGCTGACCAACGAGGAGGCGTACCTCGCCCAGAAGCTCGCACGCGTGGCCTTGCGCACCCACGCCGTCACCTCGTTCGCGAGCCTCCTCCAGCGCGACCGGTTCTGCCCGGAGGTGGTTTCCACGGCCTCCTACGACGACCTGCTCGGCGCCCAGGTCGTCGTCCTGGTCGGGACGCGGCTCGAGGAGGAGCATTTCACCGTCGATCTACTGGTGAAGCGGGCCATCCGGGGCGGCGCCCGGGTCGTCTACGTCGGTTCGGATCGAGACTACGTCTGCAAGATCGCCGAGGCCCACCTCGTCTGCGCCCCCGGGGGCGAGGCTCACGCGCTGCTCGCCGTGTATAAACAGCTCTTGGCGCTGGACGGCGCGCCCGAGGAGAGGGGGGCGCCGGAGGGGCTGCTCCGCGAGGTCGCCGCGTCGTCCCTCGAGGAGCTGGCGGGTCGGGCCGGCATCACCGGGGCGGAGGCGGCGCAGATCGCGCGCCTGCTGCACTCGAGCGTCGCGCGCGTGGTGGTCTTCAACAAGGACGCCCCCGGCCGGCAAACCGCGGATGACGCGCGGTGCTTCGCGGCGGTGGCGCGCGCCCTCGGGGCCCCGCTGCTCGCGCTGCGGGAGCAGGCGAACATGCAGGGTCTGCTCGATATGGGCGTTCACCCCGCGTGGTTGCCGGGCTACCTCTCCACGACGGATCCCGCCGCCATCGTGCGCCTCGAGCGGGAGTGGTGCGTGGCGCTGAGCGACGTCCAGGCCTGCCCGGACGACCTCGCCACGGCTCTCGTGGATGGGCGGATCCGGACGGCGATCGTGCTCGGCGAGGACCCGCTCGGCAACCCCGACCTGCCCGAGCCGCTGCGCCACGCGCTCCGCGAGCTCGAGTTCCTCGTGGTCGGCGATCTCTTCCTGACGCCGACCGCGGAGGCCGCCCACGTTTTCCTGCCGCTCTCCAGCCCCGTCGAAACCGACGGGACGTTCACCAACCACGAGCGCCGCATCCAGCGCGTGCGACGGTCCATCCCACCGCGCAACGGCCTTCAGAACTGGCAGATCCTCTGCCAGCTCGCGGCGCGGATCGGGAGCCGCTTCCGGATGAAGTACGAGGGGACCGGGGACGTCTGGGAAGAGATCCGACGCGTGGCTCCGATCTACTCGGGTGCGCTCGAGCAAGACCGAGACGACGGCGCACTCTGGGACTTGGATCAGTTCCCGCTCTCGCCGATCACCCCGCCACTCTCCGGCCTGCTCGCGGGCGACGCGCGCGCCGGCGTTGGCCCCGCGGGGACGGCGACGTTCGACGCGATCGAGCGGCGCCTCGATCAGCGCCTCATCACGCTCTTCGAGGAGGCGCGGCGGGCGCTGGCGTAGCGCGTGCGACCGGCTATCGGACCCGGTACTCGGCCCGTACCTGGAAATGCAGGACGCGGCGGCAGTCCTCGCCGCCGCGTCGCCCCCGGCAGACGGCGTCGCCGGTGAACTCGACCTCCCCCCGCTGGAGCCCACGCAGGATGTCGCCCGTTACGTCGTGGCCGCCGTCCTCGCAGTTGGGGTCGGTGCAAGGCATCGTGAAGACGGCCGGGGCGCTGGCCACGATGACGTGGCGAACGTACCGCGCGGAGTCGATCGAGCTGGGTCCGTTGCTCTCCTCGATGTGGAGCGCGAGCCGCTCGAGCGTCGGGACCACGTCGGCGAGCCGGGGCGCCGCGTCCTCGCGGGACCAACGCTCGTGCATCCGCAGCTTGGCGTCCGCCCCCGCCTGGCGCCAACGGGTCACGGCCGCGGCTCCTGACCCACGACGGCCAGGGCGGCATCCCGGGGGTGCGCGGCACCGAGAAAGGTCCTTCTTCGCATCCGGGGCTCAACCCTCTTCGTTCTGGTCGTCCTCGCCGTCGACAGGCTGAGGCCCGGGCACGATCCCGGCCAGGTCCGGATCCTCGCCGCTGTCCACGGAGGCCGCGCGATCATCCTTCGCCTTCTTGCGCTCGGCACGGCGTTCAGCCTTGTCAGTTCGGCGTTCCCGGCGGGCCGCCTCGCGACGCCGCTTCTCGATGCTGGGTCGGGCTTTCATCGGGTTGATGAGGGGGGATTGGGGGAGGAACTTGGGGGCCCGGCTCGGCGGGCTGGTGGGACCGGACTGCTGCCGTCAGGACGCCGCAGGCGTTACCCGCGTTACCGGTCCGAGCGCGGGGCCAGTTTGTCCCCGAGACGTTCGATGACCGGCCTGGCGCTCGACATCCTCGCAGCGAGCGCTCCCTCCCCCCTTTATCTGGGGAGCGGCCTGTTCACGGGACCAGACTCAACCAGGAAGGGAGCTCGAGGGCAACCGGTACTCGGCACCGGGCTAATACCACGGCCAAGAACCCGCGCAACGGCTGGACTTCGACGAAGGCGCCCCCCCCCGATTTGGGTGCCCTCAGCACGAGGTAGAACGTACTTGACGAGTGCCGAGCCGGCCCGAGCCACCCCGGGCGGTCGCCCGCCCCACCTCCGCTCGGCCCCCTGGGCCCCCCCGGTGCCCCGGTTGCGCTGACGACCAAGAGAGAGGCCTGCAACGTAGACGGCGCCCCGCTACCACTCGGGGCAGAGCTGGAGCGCCCCGGCGCGACGCACGCGACCAGGCCAACGGGACGGGGAGCCCGCGCTGCTCGCGCTGGGCGCTCCCCCGCCCCGCCCGAGAGTGAGAGGCCACGGCAGCTGGATCAAGCCGACCGCGCCCCAGTCACGTCATTCGCCCACCCCCAGGAAGCGGACCACCCCTCCTCGGCGCACGACCACGACCCGGCTCTCGCGACGAGGTTGCCCAGGCGGCCCATCGAAACCA
>CAYOLF010000030.1:0-9534 GCA_964404725.1 uncultured Polyangiaceae bacterium | reverse complement strand
CACGACCACGACCCGGCTCTCGCGACGAGGTTGCCCAGGCGGCCCATCGAAACCAGCTCCTGCCCGTTCACGGTCAGGGAGTGGTCCCCGCGACGGAGCCCGGCCGCACCACTGACGGGGTCGGATCATTCCGGGCCACGACGAAGCCCGGGTTGCCGGGTGAGGCAGGGCCGTCCCTGAGGGTGCGGCCGGGCCCCCCCCCGGGGCCCTCCACGGGTCACGCCGCACGAACCGGGATCTGGCGCGGACGGTGAGCGTCCGCCTTGGGCAGGGTGAGGCGCAAGACGCCGTCCTTGAGCTCCGCGTCGATCTTCTCGCGGTCGATGCCCTGGGGCAGTAGGAAAGTCCGCCGGTAGTCCGCGTCCAGACGCTCGCGGGCCACCTCCGCACCGGGGGGCGTCGTCCGTCGCGTGGCCGTCAGGGTCAGCTCCGCGTTCTCGACGTGGATCGCGAGGTCGTCGCTCCTGACCCCGGGCAAGTCCGCCACCACCAGGAACTGGTCGCGGTTCTCGTAGATGTCGACGCGTGGATTGACGGTGAGCGGAGCGTCGCTGCGCTCGGGGGTGCCGGCTCGGTTCTGCTGGATTTCGTTGGTGGCCATGGTGAATCCCTCCTCCGCATCAGGCGGAACGAACGTTGATCTTGCGGGGCTGCACCTCGGCAGCCTTCTCCACGGTGACGCGCAGCACGCCGCTCTCCAGCGAGGCCTCGACCTTCTCGGGATCCACGCGGGCGGGGAGCTTGAGGCTGCGCGAGAAGCGAACGGGCACGCGCTCGGCGCGGTGCACCGTGTATCCCTCGGGGGCGTCGGGCTTGCGCTCGCCCACGAGGGTGAGGACGTCCTGGTTGAGCGTCACCTGGACGTCCCCGGGCGCGTGCCCGGGCAGGTCGGCGGTGAGCACGTACCGAGCGCCGTCGTCGTACAGGTTGATCGCGGGGTGTGCGTAGAGCTCGCCAGGCCAGCGCCCCGCGCGATCCACGTCGTCGAGGGTACGGTCCATTTGCCGCCGCAGCTGGTTCAGCAGAGAGAACGTGCTGTCCAATTCGGGAACGTAGTGGAACATGGTCGTCCTCCATGGCATCGCGCCGCCGCCATCCGGAGGGGCGCAGTAGAAGAGCGTCTCGGTTGAGGTTCCGGCGGGCTCGGTGGGGAGCCGGTCAGGAACGTGACGAAAAATGATCACCCTCCGGCGCCTGTCAACCACCCCCGCGGGGGGTAGCCGGCGCACCCAGCTCCCGGTGGGGCCTCCGGCTCGCGGTCCCCGCCGGACGGCGGCAACAGCGGCGCCGCCACCTCGCCGCGCCTCTAGAGCACCGACCGGTTTGCCAACTGCGTCGGCGCCCTGGGAGACGCCCCCCCTGCGGGGCGAGGGAGCGTCTCCCAGGCCGCCCTTGGCGAGATCTGCTGCTCGCTCGGTGCTCTAGATCGTCGATTCTTCGCGGCAATCAGACCGATTGCCGCTCTAGCCGAGCCCGGAGAGGAAGGCAGCGATCTCCAGCAGCGGCAGTGACCGGTGCGCGACGCCCGACCGCACGACCGCGCCGGGCATGCCGTAGACGACCGCGGTGAGCTCGCTCTCGGCGATCACCACGCCGCCTCGGTCTGCGATCTCGCGCACCCCGCGGGCGCCGTCGTCGCCCATCCCCGAGAGCACGACCCCGACGGGGCGGCCGCGACCGAGACGCGCCACGCTCGCGAAGAGCCGGTCCGCGCTGGGCACGTACCGGTCGGAGGCGTGCGGCTCGACGATCCGCACGCGGGTTCCTTCCGCCCCCGCAGCCTCGACCTCCATGCACCGCCCGCCCGGGCACACCAGGGCCGTTCCCGCCCCCACGACTCCCCGATCCTCCGCCTCCCGGACCTGCAGGGGGCAGCGCCGGTCCAGCCGCTCCGCGAAGGTGCGCGTGAACTTCTCCGGCATGTGTTGCGCGATAAGGACCGCGAGCGAGCTGCGGCGCGGCAGCCGGGACAGGAGCTCCACCAGGGCCGTCGGCCCGCCCGTCGAGGCGCCGATGGCGACGACGACTCGCGGCGGAGCGCCGCGCGACGGCGAGGTGGTGACGAGATCGCTCTGCGAGTCGAGGCGAGCGCGCGCCGGATTGGCCGCGACGCGCAGACCACGCACGAGCAGGACCTTCTGCAGGAGCTCCTCGCCGATGGTGGCGAGCGCAACGTCGTCAATCCGGTCGGGCTTGGCGACGAAATCGATGGCGCCGAGCTCGAGAGCCTTGAAGACGTTCTCCTTCTGAGCGTAGCTCGAAACGACGATCACGGGCGTCGCGAGCTTCGCGGTCAGGATGCGGAGGAACGTGAAGCCATCCATCCTCGGCATCTCGAGGTCCAGGGTGATGGCGTCCGGCCTGAGGAGGGAAACCAGCCGGAGCGCCTCCTCGCCGTCCGCGGCCTTGCCGACGACCTCGACCTGAGGGCTCCCGGAGAGGATGGCGGAAATGCTCCGGCGGTTGAGCGCCGAGTCGTCGACGACCAGCACGCGGACGGGCGCCGCGCCGTTCGGAGCGGGGGTCTTCACCGCGGCCTCCCCGGATCCGAGCGCAGCGCCAAGGTCGGCTTGCGGTACACCAGGTCCTCGCGTAGGTGCACGAGCTCGAAGGCGGTGGAGAGGTTGAGCAGCGACTCCGAGTGGCCGAGCAGGAGGTACCCCCCGGGGACGAGCCGGTCGTACAGGTTGTCGATGACCTGCCTCCGCGAGCGAGAATCGAAGTAGATGAGCACGTTGCGACAGAAGACCGCGTCGACCCGGCCGACGATGGCGGCGCGGGCGGCGTCGAGCAGGTTCAGCTGGCCGAAGTGGCACATCTCGCGGATGAAATCGACCACCCGCTCACCCTCCGGCGCCTCGCGGAAATAGGCGCCGCGCGCCGCGACCGGGATCGTCCGGAACGCCCCCCCCCGATAGACGCCCCGGCGCGCCATTGCGATGCTCGACCGCGAGATGTCGCTCCCGATGACCCGCACGTCCCAGCCGGTGAACAGTCCGGACTCGTGGACGAGGATGGCGATGGTGTAAGCCTCCTCACCCGTCGAGCAGCCCGCGCTCCAGAGGGTGAGGCGACGTCGTATCCGGTTCTCCTCGGCGAGTCGGGGCAGCACCTCGTCGCGGAAGCCCCGCAGCTGATACTCCTGCCGGAAGAAGTACGTCTCGTTGGTGGTCAGCGCGTCGATGGCCTCCTCGAGCTCCGCCTCGCCACGGGAGCTGAACCGCAGATGATTGTAGTAGTCGTCGTACCCCGAGTGATCGAGCGCGATCAGTCGCTCGGCCAGGCGCCGTTCGAAGGACGGGAGGGCATCGTCGTCGAAGTGCAGCCCGGAGCGGGCGTTGACGAGGTCGCGCAGGAGGCGAAATTCCTCGGCCCGAAGGCGCTGACGTACGGGGAGCGGGCGCGCCGAGCTCATGCCCCCTCGGGACCTCCACGCATCGGGGGCGCGGTGGTGGTCCGGTGGATCCCGGCAGCGTCGGTTTCGATCGCGACGAGCGCTCGCTGAATGGCCTCGCGCACGAGCGGCTCCGTCTCGCGCACGAGTCGGGTCTTCAGCCGGGCGGTCACGCCCTCCCCGCCACGTCGAGCGAGCAGATCGGCGGCTAGCCGTCGCACGCCCCAGGCGTCGTGGTCCAAGCACGCGGTCAGGTGCGGGCGCACCCGCGGGTCATCCTCCTCCGCCAGGCGCTGTAGCGCGGCCTTCACGACCTCGGATTCCTCGTGCCAGATCCCCTCTAGGAGCGCGTCCACCCGCTCAGGGCTGGTGATGCGCGCCACCGCCTCCAGCGCGGCCACCGCCACCATCGGAGCCCCCTCGCGCACCTGCCCTCGGAGCAGCGGGATAGCGCGCGGCGAGGCCGCCTCGCCGAGTGAGCGGACTGCCTCCGCCACCAGCTCGAGCTCGGTGCCTCGCGACACGAAGTCAAGCAGCGGCTCGACACCGAGGCTCGCTCCCGCTGGGTCCCGCAACCGCCCGAGCGCGCGAGCGGCGGCGACGCGAACGCCGGGCTCTTCGTCGCCGAGCGCAAACACGACCGCCTCCACGGCGTCGACGCCGCCCCGCCACGCGAGCGCATCGAGGGCCGCCCGTCGCACCAGTGGGTCCCCGTGCGAGAGGGCCTGCACGAGGAACGCGACGTCCGCCCCCTCCGCCGGCCGCACCCGGTCGTTGATGACGGCCATCACGAGCGCCGCGACCAACGCCTCGGGTCCGTCCGGGCTCGCCTCGCGTACGAGTGCCGCTGCTGAAGCGGGGTGCCGAGCGGCGATGCCGGAAACCGCGTCCATGGCGGCGCGGCGGATCCGCGGCGACCGATCGACGAGGCGCCGCGCCACGGGAGCCAGGCTACCCGCATTGCCGAGTGAGGCGAGGGCGCCGAGCGCGGCCTCGAGGTCCTCTGGCTCCGCCGCGTCGAGCAGACCGCGCAGGAGCTCGAGGAGCGCCGGCTCCGCCTCGGACGGGGCCAGCTGCCCGGCAAGGGCGATGCACACGGCGCGCGTCTCACTCGCGCCGGCGCGGACGTGATCGAGCACCGGCCCCATCGCGGACTCACCGATGGCGAGCAGCGCCTCCTCCGCGGCGCTCGCCACCCGCTCGTCGCCCAGCGCGCGCACGGCGATCCGGGCACTCGCCACGGTCCCCACCAGACCGAGCAGCGACACGAACCGTCGGCGGCGCTCCGCCGGCTCCGCGCGCTCGGCCCCCTCGAGGATCGCGGCAACCACGTCGGGGCCCAGGTCGACGAACGCCCGGCGTGCAGCCGCGAGGGCCTCCGGTGAGGCCCGCGCAAAGTCAACCAGCGCCGCCACCACCTGCTCGTGCGCGCTGCCATGGATCCGCTCGAGCATCGCGACCAACCGCGTCGCGACCGCTGGATCGCCGCGGCGCCCGAGCGCGACCAGCGCCGCCGACCGCAAGACGGGATCCTCGAGCCAGTCCGCGATCCGGACCGAGGGCACCGCTACTCCGAGGTCGTTCAGCCCCATCAACGCCGTGAGCCGGAGCATGGGCTCCGGCTCGTCGAGCAGCGCCTCGAGGACGGGAACGACAGAGTCCACCGACGTGGTGCCAATTTCCGCCAGCGCCTCCACCACCGCGACCCGCACGTTGACGTCGTCGTCCGCCACCATCGCGCGCAGAACCAGGAAGGCCGCGTCCGATCCGGTCCGTCCCAGAGCCTCCGCCGCCAGCTTGCGGCCGTCCGCGTCGAGCCGGGGAACGACCACGCTGAGGGCGTCCACGGCCGCGACACCGAAGCCCGCCAGTGCCTCCACCGCAGCGTTGCGCCGCCCGACGTCCTCGTCGCGCGAGAGGAGCACCCCGACCAGCGCCTGCAGCACGGCAGGATCGGCGGCCATCCCGACGGCGGCAGCGACCGCCTCCTTGCGCACCCGCCAGTCCTCGTCACCGAGGACGCGGAGGAGCGGCTCGACGACACCCGGCCCCGACCTCTCCGCCAGCGTCGCCGTCGCCAGCCTCCGCTCCTCCGGATCCGCCGAGCTTAGCAGCTCCTCGAACCGCTCCCGATCCATCCGCTACGATCCCTCACTCCGCCCGCACAACCCCGACTGCGCCAGCGGCCGAGTGAGGTCCCGGAGGCGCCCGAGATCGAGCACGAAGGTGAGGATCCCGTCGTGCGTCGTCACGCCGGCGATGCCGCGCACGTCGTCCCCCTCGCCGAGCTCCGGCGACGGGCGCAGCTCCGCGCCACCGGTGCCGAAGACCTCGGTCACCTGGTCCACCACCATGCCCACGGTGCGCCCCTCCACCTCGACCAGGATCCACTTGCTGTGCCGGGCGTCCGGAGCCGGCGGGAGCCCGAAGCGCACGCGCAGGTCGATCACGGGAACCACCTCCCCGCGGTGCGCAGCCACCCCCGCGACCGCCGCCGGGGCGTGCGGCAGCAAGGTGAGCGGCGACGGACCCACGATCTCCCTCACAGAAGCGATCGGGACCGCGTAGGCCACCGCGCCAATGGTGAAGCCGACGAGGCTCTTCTGCGGATCCGGACGGTGCTTCGGTGCGGACATGGGCTCGCTCCAGGCTAGTTCGGCACGACGCTCGCGAGGTCGAGCAGGACGAACTCCGCGTCGGGGGCGCGGCCGATGCCGACCACGTGCTCGGCGACGTCTCCGCCCAGCACGGTCGAGGCGAGCTCCACGTCCGCCTCTGCGAGACGGACCACCTGGCGCACCTCGTCGACCAGGAGGCCCACCACCTCGTCGTCGCTGGAGCACGCGAGCAGGATCCGCGATCGCCGGGTGATCGCCCCGGCGGGGAGCCCAACCTGTCGGCGCAGGTCGATGACCGTCACCAGGAGCCCACGAACGCTGCAGACCCCGAGGATCCCGGGCGCGGTCCGCGGCACCTCCGTGATGGGCGGCGGGCTCAGGATCTCGCGCACTTTGCCGAGCTCGACCGCGTAGAGACCGTCCCCGAGCGTGAACGCCAGGTACTCGCTCACCGGACCGCGACTCGGATCCCGGCGCCGCGCCAGACGTCCCGAGCGAGCCTTCACGAGGGCGCCCACGGCTGCCTCCCTGCCCGCTCCCGCCCCTCGAACCCGGAGAGTTGCTCCTCGATCAGGGCCGCGGCATCGATCACGAGCCCGATGCGCTGATCGCCGAGCTCGGTGGCGCCGGCGAACCCGCGGACGTCACGCAGCGACCGCCCCAACGGCTTGATCACGATGTCTTGCTGCCCGACCAGCTGATCCACGACCAAACCCAGCCGCCGGGATCCGACCGCCGCGACGATGACGAACTGGCGGCGCGAACCCGGCGACACCTCGACGTGGAAGAGCCGCGTGAGCCGACACAGCGGTAGCGTCGATCCACGCAGCGTCATCACCTCCCGACCATCCAGCACCCGCACGCCGCCTTCGTCGAGGCGGATGGCCTCGGAGACGGTGGAGAGGGGGACGGCGAAGGTCCTCCCACCCACGTCGACGATGAGCGCGCTCACTATTGCCAGCGTGATGGGCAGGGTGATGGTGAGCTTGGTGCCGATGCCGCGCTCGCTCTGGACGTCGATGACGCCACCGAGCCTCCCGATGTTGGTCTTGACCACGTCCATGCCCACACCGCGGCCGCTGACCTCGGAGGCCACGGCGCGCGTGGACAGACCCGGCACGAAGACCAGCGCCAGCAGCTCGTCGCGGCTCAGGTCCGAGGCGTCGGCTTCGCTCACCGCCCTCAGCGCGATGGCACGCTCGAGCAGCGCCTCCTCGTCGATCCCGGCGCCGTCGTCCTCGATTTCGATCAGCACGTGACTGCCCTTCTGGAAGGCGTTCAGCGCGATGGTGCCGGCGCTGGGCTTGCCGACGCCAGCGCGAACCGTCCCCGGCTCGATCCCATGGTCGATGGCGTTGCGGATCATGTGCATCAGCGGGTCGCTCAGCTCTTCGACGATCAGCTTGTCGATCTCGGTCTCCGCGCCGGTGATGACGAGCCGAATCTCCTTGCTCGCGTCCCGGCTGAGCTGCCGCACCACCCGCGCGAGTCGATCGAAGACCTGCCCGAGCGGCACCATCCGCACCTCGAGGATACCGTCCTGCAGCTCCATCAGCCTGCGGTCGAAGCTCCGGTGTAGGCGCAGCAGCTCGGACGACACCTGCCGCTGGCCCTCGCCGCGGAGGCGCTCGGCGATGCGCGCGAGCGCGCTCCGCACGATGGCGAGCTCACCAACGACGTTCATCAGGTGATCGAGCCGGTGGATGTCGACCCGGACGGTCTGGCTCACGGAGCGCAACGACGCCTCACGGTGATCGAGCGCCGGGACTTGCCCTCCCTCCTCGCGCCGGCCGACCAGGACACCGCCGCTGCCACCATCCGTCGGGGACGGAGCGGCGGAAGCGACCAGCGACGGCAGGGGGGGCCGGCCGGTCGTCGGCCGGCGACGGCGCGGGATGGCTTCCATGACGATGTTGTCCGCGGCGAGCGCATCCACCAGCGCCGCGAGCTCCTCGCTCGACGCCATCATGAGGTCGAGCTCGATCGTGTCCCCGCCACTTGCCTGTCCGGTGGGCAGGTAGGTGATGATCTCGCCGTGCAGTCGCGCTCGCTCCTTGATGTCCTCCAGCGCCTTGTCGATGGTGGCAAGGTCGAAGTTGACGCGGAGACGGTAGAGGTTCTGGCCCTGATCGATGTTCGAGCGGAGCCGGTGCTCCTCGTACTCGGTCAGAACCGCGAGCATCCCCGGATCGAGATCGTACTCGTCGGCTTTGTCGGGACCCGCGGGGGCGGTGCCGCCGAGCGCGGCGACGCGAGTGAGCAGCTCGTCCAGGGCGGGGACGGGCCGGTCCACCGAGTCGCGCTCGGCGCCGAGGAGCTGGTTGAACGTCTCGACGGCGAGGAAGAGGGCATCGAGCGCCGCGTTCGTGAGCTCCTGCCGCCCGAGGCGGATGTTGTCGAGCAGGTCCTCGAGGAGGTGAGCTGCCGTCCCGATGCGTGAGGCCCCGAACAGTCCGGCGAGCCCCTTCAGGGTGTGCACGGCGCGGAAGGCCTCGTTGACCAGGGACGGATCGCTCCGCCCCTGCTTGCTCAGCGCGTCGATGGCGAGCAGGTTCCGCGAGAGCGTCTCGATGATCTCCTGGGCCTCGGAGAAGAACTCCTCCCGCGTCTTGTCCGCGATCTCGGTCATGCGATCCGTCGCGCCCCCGCACCGAGGAACCGCGCCGCCACGGCGCGCAGCGACTCCGGCGAGAACGGCTTCGGCAGGAAGGCGTTCGCTCCGAGCGAGAGGCCGCGTTCGCGGTCCCGCTCTGATGCGCTGGTCGAGATCAGGAGCACCGGGGTATCTCGGTGCTGATCGCTGCCGCGAATGAAACGCACGAGCTCCAGGCCGTTGATGTTCGGCATGTTCACGTCCGTGATGACCAGATCGTAGGGGCCCCGCGGGAGCAGCCGGAGCGCGTCGAACCCACTGGCGGCCTCGACGACATCGACGTCCCCGAGCCCGCCCCCTTCCGCCTCGAGGGCGCTCCGCACGAAGGCGCGGACGCCGACGGAATCCTCGACCAGCAGGACGCGCACCATCGGCCCCATCCTAGCAGCGGGGGGGGCCAACAACAGGGCTCGACCCGCCCGTTCGAGAGCCCCGCCCGGCCCGGCGCGCAGGTGGACTGGGTTCCCGCCGCTAGCGCGCGGGTCGCGCGCGACGCCCGGGTCCCGCAGCGGCGCGGGGGCGGGGCCGGGCCCCGCCGGGCCCCGCCGGGCCTCGCCGGGCCCCGCCGGCCTGGAGCGGCAATCATCATGATTGCCGCGGGAAATCGACGAACTAGACCACCGAGCAGGCAGCAGAACTCGCCCAGGGCGCCCTGGGAAACGCCCCCTCGCCCCTGGCAACCGGTGGTGCCAGGGGGGCGTTCCTCAGGGCGCTGACGCGGTTGGCAAACTGATTGGTGCTCTAGAGCACCGAACAGGTTGCCGACAGCAACGGAGGCCCGGAAAATGCCTCCGTGCAGGGCGAGGAGACATTGTCCAGGCCTCCTTCGCCGAAGTCTGCTCCCAATTCGGTGCTCCAGATCGTTGATT
>CAYOLF010000029.1:40731-64110 GCA_964404725.1 uncultured Polyangiaceae bacterium | reverse complement strand
GGGTGCGTCTTCAGCGGCGCTGTTGCCATTGGCAACCTGATCGGTGCTCTAGAGCGTGGCGATGATCAGGTCTCGGAGCGCCGCGACGCCCGCACCCAGGGACGCCGCGTCCACGGTTTCCGGCGGGGGCGCGCCGGCGGCAGCGCGGAGCTCCTCGGCGGCGCGGGGGTTCCAGAACCAGTCCTCGTCGTGGCGCTCGACGAGCTCGCGGTGCCAGCGCAGCGCTAGCAGCAGCGCAGCGAAGCGGGAGGCTCCGTCGGCGCGCGGGCGGAACAGCACGCCGCCGCTCGAGGCACCGAGGGGGAACCCGAGGGCCCGCACCGCGAGCTCCTCCGTTCCCTCGCTCAGCGCGCGGTGGCCGCGCAGCGCCGCCCCGCGCAGCGCCAGCGCGAGGGCGAGCGCGCGCGCGTGACAGAGGAGCATCCCGCCGAGCGCTCGGCGGTAGGCGGTGAGCCGCGCGGGCCCCACGTCCAGGCGCCGCCGCAGGAACCCGGGCGCGAGCAGGACCGGGAGGAGGAGGGCCCCGTGGAGGTGTTCCGGCAGCGAGTACGGATCCCGCGCGATGACGAAGGGCTGCTGCTGCGGAGCGAGGGCGTGTGCGTAGGCGCCGCCCAGCGCCATCAGGCCCCGCGCGAAGCTCGCGGGGGCGATGGGGGCCGGCAGCGGCGGCAGCTGGAGCTCCACTCGATCGACCCAGGGGGTGTCGCGCAGCAGATCCGCCAGAGCGGGGGCGTTCAGCCTCCCGGGCCAGCCGTCGCCGACGCCCTCGGCGAGCGCCGCGCCGAGCCAGGTGGGCAGATCCGTCACCCCAAGCTCCGCGACCAGCTCGTCCGTCGCGCAGAGGAAGCCCTCGAGCGCTGCGTGCGCCGCCGGCGCCGCCAGCTCGTGCGCGTCCGCGCTGGCGAGCCCGAGACGGCGTGCGAGCTCCTGTCGGCGCTCCCAGAGCGTGGCCTCGACGAGCGAGGCGCTGGTCGAGCGCGCCCGCAACGCGTCGAGCCAGGCCGCCCGATGGGGGGTTGGGGCGAGCGCCTGGGCGAGCATGGTGGAGAGCGTCCAAGTCCCGCGTACGGGGGCGTCGACGGGATGTTCCTCGACGCGACGGCGGCCGACACCGAGCGCGATCGCCTCGCGGTTGATGCGCTGCTCCGCGAGCCGGTACACCCAGCGCTCGAGCGGCGCGCGCAGCGGGTCGCCGGGCGGGAGCGCCCGCACGGCCTCCAGCTTGGTCCTACCGAGCGCCGGGCGGCTGAAGACGAACGGATCCTCGTCGATCGCCGCTCCCGCCGCGAGCGCGCGACGCCAGCGTCGCCACGCCTCCGCGGCGCGGCCGAGGGTCCGATCGAGCTCCAGGACGTCGAGGTCGGGCATCCGGGGCACGACTCTACCGCCGAGCTCGCCACGCGGCAGCGCTCGATACCGCCCGCGCGCCAGCTCAGTGGGCCGGCCCGAAGCACAAGGTGAGCTCGAGTCCGGCACCGAGCGACGGGGCGAGCCACCAGGAGCGCGACCCGCCGGGCGTGGCGGCGGCGGCGCGCCCGGGCAAGAGCGTGGTCCCGAACCCGAACGCGGCGCCGACCCGCAGGGACCGCTGGACGTACCAGCCGAGTCCCCCGCCGACCCGCGTGTCGCTCCCCCAGGTCGCGGGCTGGCCGGAGTCGGGGGCTGGCTCGAGCCGGACCACGCCGAAGAGGAGCTCGGCGTAGGGGTCGAACGCCCCGTCCTCATGCCCGGCCGCGCGCCACACGACCGAGAGGCGCTCGCCGGACAAGCTTCGCGCGGCGTCGCCCGCGAGGTCCCAGCCGATCGCGGCGGCGAACCCGAGCCCGCCGCGGGGGCGCAAGCGCGCCAGCCCGACCAGCTCCACGGACCCGGTGGGGGCCATCGACGAGGCGGGGCGGGCGGCGCTCGCGACCCCCGCCCGACCTCCCGTCAGCCCACGGAGGGCGAGCTCCCCGGCTCGTCGCGCGCGCTCGCGCGGCGGCGGTCCGGGGTCGCGGGCGGGCGCGGCGGCGAGCGGCGGCGGCGGCGGGTGCCGCTCACCGCGCCATGGCTCGTAGGGAGCGCCCTCCGCGGCGGCGCGGACGGCCCCCAGGAACGCGGTCAGGGCTCCGGCGGCGGCGAGGAGCCGCGTCGAGGTGGACGATCGGCGGCACACGGCGAGGGGTCGGCCAGCTCCGAGTCGCGGTTGCGCGACCGTCCTCGGGGAGCGCGCCGCTCCCGGGCGGAGCGAGCGCAGCGCGGCACGGCCGGAACGGGGCTCGACGCGGACCTCCGGCGAGCGACCGCGGCGGGTGGACCCGCTCCGGGACGAGCACTAGGGTTCTGGCGATGCCGGACCTGGACGAGGAGCTCGCTCGCGCCGCCGACTTCGACGCGACGGACGCCAGCCCGGACGCCGGGTCCGCGAGCGATACCGCGACCGGGGGTTCGGCCGGCACCCGGGTGCGCGCCGCCGGCGACGAGGGGGTGTCCCCGCCGCGGCGAAGCCTCGGGCTGCTCGTCGCCCTGCTCGTGATGGGCGCGGGGCTGCTGGTGCTGGTGCTGACGAGCCTGCGCTCCTCGGTCGTGTACTCCAAGGGGGTCGACGAGCTCGTCGCCGAGCGCGACCGCCTCGCGGGACGCACGGTCCGCGTCGAGGGCACCCTCGTCAAGGGGACGCTGGCGCGACGCGCCGAGCCCTGCGAGTACCGGTTCGTGCTCGAGCGCGGCGGCCAGCGCCTCGAGGTCGAGTACCCACATTGCTCGATCCCGGACACGTTCCGCGATCTCGGCTACACCGACGTGACGGTGACCGCAGAGGGTCGGCTCGACGCCGACGGCCGCTTCGCCGCGACCCAGATCATGGCCAAATGCCCCTCCAAGTACGAGGAGCAGACCCGCGCGACCGCGGGCACCGACGCACCGGCCACGCCGAGCCGGATCGACTAGCGCGCGCGGCGGGTTTCGCCGCGCCGCACCGCCACCCCGAGGATCGTCACGTGTGGGATCGTTTCCTCCGCGCCTGCCGCCGTGAGCCCTGCGACGTCACGCCGGTCTGGTACATGCGCCAGGCTGGCCGCTACATGGCGGATTACCGCGCGCTCCGCGCGCGCCACTCCCTGCTCGAGATCTGCGCCGAGCCCGATCTGGCCACCGAGGTCACGCTCCAGCCGGTCCGCGCGTTCGCGGTGGACGCGGCCATCCTCTTCGCCGACATCCTGCTGCCCCTGGCCCCCATGGGGGCGCCGTTCGCCTTCGCCGCGGGCGAGGGGCCGGTCTTCGAGCGGCCCGTCCGGGACGCGGCCGCCGTCGATCGGCTCCGCCTGATCGATCCGGAGGAGTCCCTGGGCCACGTGCTGACGGCGCTCCGCCAGCTCCGCCGCGAGCTCGAGGGCAAGACGCCGCTCATCGGCTTCGCGGGGGCGCCCTTCACCCTGGCGAGCTACCTCGTCGAGGGGGCGAAGAGCTCGAACTTCTTTCACACCAAGCGGCTGATGTACGGCGAGCCGGCGCTCTTCGCTCGACTGCTCGGCATGCTCGGCGAGGTGGTCCGACGCTACCTCCGGGCGCAGGTCGCTGCGGGGGCGCAGGCGGTGCAGGTCTTCGACTCCTGGGTGGGCGCCCTGGCGCCCCAGGATTATGCGACCTACGTCGCGCCGCACACCCGCGCGCTCCTGAGCGATCTCGGCACGCTCGGGGTGCCGGTCATCCACTTCGGCACCGGCACGGCGACGCTGCTCGAGCTGCTGCGCGACGCCGGCGGCACCGTCATCGGGATCGACTGGCGCGTCCCGCTCGACGCGGCGCGGCGGCGCCTGGGCCCCTCGGTGGCGGTGCAGGGCAACCTCGACCCGGTCCTGCTCGCCGCCCCCGACGCCGTCTGGCGCCCGCGCGTCGACGACGTCCTCGCCCGCGCCGGCACCGAACCGGGCCACGTCTTCAACGTCGGGCACGGGATCCTCCCGGAAACCGATCCGGACGTGGTGCGGCGCGTGACCGACTACGTCCACGAGCGGTCGGCCCGCGGCTAGCATCGACGACCAGGAGCGACGCTCAGTCGGCCGGGGTTGGCGGCGGCGTCCCCGCGAGATCCGGGCCCGACGCCCCTGGCTTGGCCGCTGCAGCGAGGGCCTCCACCGTCGCGGCACCGAGCAGATAGCCCACCACCGGTCGCCGCAGGAAGAGCTCCGCGAAGTGCGGGTCCCGGATCCCCGCGTGCAGGCGGCGGGCGTGGGCGGCGGCGCGCCGGTGCATCTCAGGGGCCTGCGGAGAGCTCGCCCGCTGCATGGCCTCGCAGCAGATGGCCCGCGTCTCCAGCCCGTACTCCGACCCCTGGATGGTTTCCATCGCGCCAATGGCCGTCGTCGCGAGCAGGATCCCGGTGTGCTGCTCGCCGATGTCGCAGCGCGCCGCGGCCTCGATGGCCATCGCGAAGAAGTGGTACGCGACGTAGGCCTGCGCCTCGGCTGCCTGCCGCGCGTCGAAGGC
Organism: uncultured Polyangiaceae bacterium; assembly: GCA_964404725.1. Lineage (GTDB taxonomy): Bacteria > Myxococcota_A > Polyangia > Polyangiales > Polyangiaceae > JAFGBI01. The sequence continues at coordinate 59,643 of CAYOLF010000029.1, read as the reverse complement.
GTGCATCACGGCGGCGCTGGCGTCCCCGGAGGCCCGGGCGACGAGCGCGCGGACGAGCTTCTCGTGAACGGAGTCGTAGGCGCTCCCGCTGACCACGACGAGCCCGCTGGCGTCGCTCACGAAGCCGTCTGCCGCCGCCAGGTCGCCGAGCTCGACGAGCACCTCCGCGGTCGCCAGCAGCGTGTCCGGTCGCGCGTCGTGGTCCCCGTACCGCTCGTGCGCCTCGCGTGCGCGCCGGAGATACGCCAGCCCACGCCGCGGATCGCCGAGCCGAGCGTAGCACTGCCCGATCGTGCTCAGGGTCTTGGCGATCTGCAGCCGGCCGCCGATGGCCAGGTCGATGCGGATCGCGTCGAGCGAGAGCGCGATCGCGTCCTCGAAGTGACCGAGCACGAACAGCGCCAGCGCAAGGGCGTTCTTGGCGCTCGCCTCGCTGCGTCGCGCCCCGACCTGCTTGAAGACCGCGATCGCCTCGGCGTGGGCGTCCACGGCCTCATGGACGCGGCCCACCCTCCGGAGCAGGGTCCCCCGCGAGCGAAGCACGTCGGCGCGAAGCCGCGCGGGGACCTCGTGGCGCGCCGCCGCCGTCAGCGCGCGATCACAGGCAGCGAGCGCACCCTGCATGTCCCCCAGATCACGCAGGAGCTCCGACATCAGGCTCTGCGACTGCACCTCCACCTCCGGCGAGCCCGCCTGCCGCGCCACGCGTTCGGCGAGCTGGGTCGAGGCGAGGCCCCGTGCCAGGTAGCCCTGGTCCTGCTCGAGGCGCGCGGTGCGGAGCAGTGCCCGAGCCACCCACCAGGGCTGGTTGCTCTTGCGCGCCAGGCGGCGCAGGGCGACCAGGTGGCGTCGCCGCTCCTGCCAGCGACCTTGCACCCGGGCGATCCCCTCCAGAGCCTCGTGCACCTCCATCCGCCGCGGATCGTCGGCGGGCAGCATCCGCAGGGCGCGGCGCAGGTAACGCGCGGCGAGCTGGGTCTGATAGCTCGACCGGGCCGTGGTCGCCGCCTCGAGGTAATGGTCCGCGGCGGCGGTACGCGCCCCCCCGCGCGCCAGGTGCCGGGCCACGATCGCGGCCGACAACCCGCGTGCCAGCGGCGTCCCCGCGAGCTGCTCGCCGAAGCTCCGGTGCATGCGGACGCGCGTGGCCTTGTCGAGCCCGAGGTACGCGACGTCACGCGTGAGCGGGTGGCGCACCTCGACGAGCTGGCTCCGGACGTCACACAGTCCGCGCGCGCAGAGCCGGGCGACGGCCTCCTCCGCGTTCGCCCCGGCCAGCGCCAGGAGATCACGCTCGGTGACCGGGCCGCCGGCGATCGCGAGCCAGTCGATCACGGCGCGCTCGGCCGCCGGCAGCTCGGCGAGGCGGTCCGCGATGAGCTGTTCGAGGGTCGAGGGAAGCGCCTCGGCGGTCTCCCCCCCCTCGGCCCGGATGAGCAGCTGCGTCCCGTCCGGGAGCTCGCCGAGCTCCAGCGTGCCCCGCTCGAGCAGCGAGTCCACCATCTCGATCAGGAAGAACGGGTTGCCCGCCGCGCGGGGCAGGAGGTCCGCGCAGACCTGCGACACGTTGGTGGCACCGAGCCGGTTCTCGAGCAGCCGCATCTGGTTCTCGGCGCTGAGCCCCTTCAGCTCGATCCGGACCATCCCCTCGATGTACGGCGTGACGCGATCGTCGGCCCGCGTGATGAGCACCACGAGGACCCGGAGCGGGTCCCGCCACCGCACCAGCTCCGCGGTGAGCTCGAGCGATGGGCGGTCGCACCAGCCCAGACCGTCCACGACGATCACGACCGGGTGCTCGGCGGCGACGTGGGCCAGGATCCGCCGCACGCCCGAGGTGATGAGGCGCCGGTTGTGCGCCACGTCGGTTTCGTCCGCGGCCGCGGGGACCCGCCCGGTCGCGACCTCGGCGAGCCGGGCCACGATGGCCTCCCCGTTACGCCCCGGCGCCAGGTCGCCCAGCGCCTGGGTGATCCCGCGCCTCACCTCCTCGCTGGAGAGGTCGGCGCGGGTGCCGGTCAGCGCGCGCACCCAGGCGCCGACGGCGGCGTAGGGCAATTCGGTCTGGGCGGGCGAACACTCGACGTGAACGACGACGCTGTCTCCCGTTAGCTCCTCCAGGAAAGCAGCGACGAGGGCGGACTTGCCGATGCCCATCTCGCCGTAGATCACGCGGCAGCCGATCTGCACCCGCTCGGTGGCGGTCGCGATCTGGTGATACGCGGCGTGAAGGTCGGCGAGCTCGGCGTCGCGACCGACCAGATCGCCCCTCGCCTGCTCGGCCGCGCGCGCCCGCTCCTCCCGCGTCAGCGGCCGAACGAGGACGTGGACGCGGAGCGACCGCGGCAGCCGCCGCTGCGCCGGATCGTCCACCTCCAGCGGCGCGACCTCGGTCCAGACGAAGTCGCGCCGCACCAGCCGGTAGAGGGCGCCCGCCGCCCAGGTCGCGCCCGGCGGCGCCGCCTTGCCGAGCCGCTCCGCCAGGTACCCGGCCGGCTCCTGGAGCTGGTGGTCGATGAGATGGCCGGCACGGTCGCGCACCCCGGAAGCGATCCCACGCACCAGCCCGACGCTCGCCTTGAGCTTCACCGGCAGATCGTCACACGCGCCCTGGACCGCGTCGTGCACGTCGACCGCGAGCCTCGCCGCCTCGATGGCGGCGCGCGCCGGGTTCTCCAGCAGCCCGACGATGGCGCGCGCGCTCGTGGGCAACGACAGGATCTCCTCGTCGGCGCCCTCCCACGACCACTTCGCGCCCCGCTTGAACGCGACCTCATCCAGGACGCCACGGAGCGACTCGGCGAACTGCTCCGCGATCGAGGGCCCCAGCACCGGCACCATGGCGTCGAAGCCGTGGATGGTGATGCGGATGACGGCGACGTGGCGAACCTCGCGCCCGCCGCGGCCGCTCGCCGACCGGGGATGCCCCCGGGAGGTGCCCGTCGAGTCCTCCTTCCACGAGCCGGAGCCGGAGCCGGAGCCGGAGCCGTCTTCGCTCGGCGGCTCCTGCGCCCCGCGGGCTTCCGCCGCGCCGGGCTCCGCCGGAAACCCGACGCTGGAGACGGACTCGCGGTCGACGAGCTGCGCGATCACCGCCTCGAGCACGTGCGCATCGACGATCTGCTGGCGCTGGAAGAGCGCCCGCGTGAGGACCGACGCCATGTCGCGGGCGGTGGGGAAGCGCTCATCCGCCTCCTTCGCCAGGGCGCGCATGGTGATCGCCTCGAGCTCCGACGGCACCTCGCGAGCGTAGGTGCTCGGCGGCTCGACACGACCGGCGCGGACGGCCTCGAGGAGCGCCGCACCCTCCTCCGTGCCGTGCAGCGGTCGCCCGGTGAGCAGCTCGTGGAAGACCACCCCGAGCGAGTAGATGTCCGTGCGCCGGTCGACGCGATCACCGCGCGCCTGCTCCGGAGACATGTAGCCGACCTTGCCCTTGAGGGTCCCGGGCTCCTCGCGGAAGAGGTTGGCGGAGGCGATGCCGAAGTCCGCGATCTTGACCGCGCCGTCGAAGCTCAAGAGCACGTTCTGCGGGGAGACGTCCCGGTGGACGATCGCGAGCGGGGCGCCACCCTCGTCGCGGCGCTCGTGAGCGTAGTGCAGACCCTTGGCGACCTCGCCGATGACGTAGGCGGCGACGTAGGGCGGCAGGCGCATGCTCTTGGCCTGCGCGGCGCGCGTGAGCCGGCGGAGGTCGGGGCCCTCCACGAACTCCATGCTGAGCAACTGCCCCTCCTCGCCGTAGTCCTGGAACTCGTAGACCTGGACGATGTTCGGGTGGTTCAGGCGCGTGGCGAGCTGCGCCTCCTCCGCGAACATCGCGCGGAAGCGGCGCGAGGAGCCGTGCTGCGGGAGCACGCGCTTCACCACCAAGAGCTTGAAGGTCCCTTCGGCGCCGCGCTTCTTCGCCAGGAACACCTCCGCCATGCCCCCGACGCCGAGCCGCCGGACCACCTCGAAGTCGGCGAGGCGAGCCGGGACGGGGCGGGTGGGCGGGTCCGACATCGGGTGAGGCGGATTCTACCAGGCCGGGCGCCAGCCCGGCGCGGAAGTCCTCCCGTGCGCGCCCGGGGCGGGCGTGTATGCTCCGCCCCGATGCGCTTCGACCCGAGACTCGTCCTCGCCACCGGCGCCCTCATCCTCGGCGCCTGCCGACCCGGGCAGAGCGAGGGAGCCCGCTCGCCCGCGGCCCCCGTCGTGCTGGGGCCGGTGGTGGCGGTCCCCGTCGCCCCCGGCGACTTCGCGGTGCGGACCCACGAGGCGCTCCGTGACGGGGCGCCGTCCACCGAGCGCCGCAACCGGCTGGCGGGCGTGGTCGAGGCGCAGCTGGCGCGCGCTGAGGCGCGCTTCGGCGCCGACGCTACCGAAGCCGGCGTGCGCGCGGTTCAAGGCGCCTTCCTCCTGGTGCGGGCGACGGAGGACGATCCGCGGCTGTTCGCCGCTCGACCCGCCGCGCTCGCCGCGGCGGCGGACGCCTGCGCCCAGGCCGGGAGCGAAGGGCGCGCCCTCGCGCTCTACGAGCGGCTCGTGGCGTTGTTGCCGCCGGGTCCCGCGCGCGACGACGTCCGGGGCCACCTCGACGCCCTCGCGCGGTGGAGCGAGTCCGCTCGCGCCCCGGGGTCGCTCACGGCCGCCGCGTTCGATCGGCGCCTGTGGAGCAACCGCGTGGTCCTCGATCCCGCCGCCGCGACGCTGCTCGCGGCGCACAGGGCCGCCGCCGCCTGGGTCGGCGCCGCGCTCGCGTTCGACCCTTCGCAGCTGGATCTCGAGGATCCCCAGCAGCGATCGACCGCGCTCGAGGCCTATTCGGCCGTCCAGACCGGCGGCGCGACGGTGGTCGCGAGCTACCTCCGACACGGCGACGCCGCCGGAGCGCTCGAGGCGCTCTCGGAGGCTCCGTTCGCGGAGGTCAGCGCCCCAGGACTGGTCGAGCGGGTGCAGGCGGCGAGCGCCGGTGACCCCGCCGCCTGGGCGGAGCTGTTCGCGGTGTACGCGGCCGTCGCTGACGGGCGGGACGCCGACTTCCGTCTCGACCCGGAGGTGGCGCGCGCGGCCGCCTGGGGCGCGGCGTTGGAGCTCTATCGCGCCGCGCCGGAGTCCCCGCGGGCAACGTTGCCGCTCGCGGATCTGCTCCGACGGCACGGCATGACGGAGGTGGTGCCCCTCGTGCTCGCCGACGGGCTCGGCGAGGGCGCGGGGGCGCGCGACTTCGGCGGCGCGCTCGCCCTCTTGCTCGACGCCATCGCCGACGAAGGGCAGCAGGGGCGGATGGACGTCGCCCGCGACACGTTCCAGGCGGCGAGCCCCATCCTCGCGCGCGCGGAGCAGGCCGGCGCCACGCGGGAGCTCCGACCGAGCCCGGCTCGGCTCCATTACGTGATGGCGGCGCTGGAGGCGCGGGCCGCCGAGGTCGAGCGCGCGCGACGGCACGCGGTCGACGCCCTGCGGACCGCCCCGGACGATCTGGATACGCTCAGTCTACTCGCCGCGCTCGAGCGCCAGCGCCGGGACGAGCGCGCCGCGCTCCAGGCGCTCGGGCGCGCCGCCCAGATCGCGGAGCGCTCGCGCCGTGACGCCGCGCTCGCGGTGACGCTGCTCGCGAGCTACGAGATCCACCGCGACGGGGGGGCGTCCGCCCGCCACGAGGCGACCCTGCGCGCCGCGCTCACCGCCGCGCTCGGGGCGCGGAGCTCCGCTCGCTCGAGCGGCGAGCTCGGTCGGGCCGAGCGCCTCCTCGCCCGCGCGCTCGAGCTCTACGGCGCCAGCGACGCTGCCCGGAGCGCCACGCTGCGGGCGCTGGACGCCTCGCGGGCGGACCGCGATGAGCTCGCCGCAACGCTGATCGACGGCATGCGGCGCGCGCTCACCAGCGGGCAGGTCCCGCTCGGCCGCGAGCTCGCGCGCGAGGCGATCGCCGCCGACGTGGGGGGGGAGGATCTGGTGTACGTCGCGCTCTGGCTCTCCCTGCTGGAGCGTCGCGCCGGCGCGGAGCCCGACGGCACCGTCGCCGAGGCGCTTGCCGAGGTGACGGACCGGACCGGCTGGGTCGCGACGCTGCGCGATTGGGGAAGCGGCGGGCTCGACGACGCGGGGCTGCTCGCAGCCGCGCGCACGCCGGCGGAGCGGACCGAGGCGCGGTTCTACACGACCCTGGCCGGGCGGGCCGGGGGCGACCCGCTCCCGGGGCTGCGCGCGGTGGCGGAGAGCCCCGCGATCGAGCTGGTCGAGGTGACCATCGCGCGGGATCTGCTGGCCGCCGTGCTGCCGGGGACCCGCCCCTCGTTGCCCCCCACCATCACCCTGCCGTGACGGGCGCCGAAGGCGCCATCGGGCAACGCCCGGTCAGGTATGGGGCTCGCGACCGAGGAGCTTGGTCGCCAGCAGCTCGCCGAGCTCGCGCGTGAGCAGCCGCTCCACCGCCGCCTCCTTCTCGTGGCGCTCGGCGTCGTCCTGGTAGAGAAACTCGATCCCCATCCCCGCGGGGTTGGCCCGACTCGCGTCCTCGGGCATGACCGTCCACATCACCCGTCCGCGGAGCCGCAGCGGCTCGGCGAGCGAGGGGACCACCAGGGCGAAGACGAACTCCGTCCCGATCGGGAGCGGGCGCTCGGTGCCGATGAAGGTGCCCCCCCGCGAGATGTTCTTGGTGTAGTCCGCCAGGAACGTGTTGAGCCGCCGGTACTCGACCTTCAGCTCGATGGGAGCCCGGGCGTGCACTCTTCGGTCCTCGCTTTCGCCACCCGTCATTCTCGAGACGATACCGACCCCGGAGGCGGGCGGCCAACCCCCCGGTGATCGGCCGGGCCGGGGCACCCGCGTGGTGAGGAAATGGTATGGGTCGGCCGGTGCGGAACCCCTACGAGGTCCTCGGCGTCGACCCCCACGCCTCCCCGGAGGAGATCCGGACGGCGTTCCGCCGCCTGGCGGCCCAGCACCACCCCGACCGCAACCCCGACGACGCCGGGGCCTCGGACCGCTTCAAGGAGCTCAATCTCGCCCACCAGATCCTGAGCGACCCCGACAAGCGGGCGGCGTTCGATCGCTGGGGGACGTCGGCCTTCACCCCAGGGGGCAACCGGGGTGCGGGGGCAGGCGTCGTCGATTTCGGCTCCGTCGAAGGGATGTTCGGGGACTTCCTCGAGGCGATCGGCATGAGGAGCGCCGACCGCGGCGACGTGCGCCAGCGGGTGAAGCTCAGCCTGGAGGAGGCCGCGCTCGGGTGCACGCGGGAGCTCGGCTACACCCGGGTCGATCTCTGTACGAAGTGCGCCGGCGACGGCGCCGAGCCCGGCACCAAGACCGAGGAGTGCTCGACCTGCCACGGCCGCGGGCGGGTCCGCCACCAGCAGCCGTTCCTCCCGGTCACGCTCGAGCGCGGCTGCACGCGGTGCCACGGCACGGGCCGCATTGCACGCTATCCCTGTCATGGCTGCCACGGCCGCGGCATCGCGCCGACCCAGCACCGCCTGGCCGTCTCCATTCCCGCCGGGATCGAGAGTGGGGCGAGCCGGATCGTCGAAGGGGCCGGGAGCCGCGCCCGCCGGGATCGGCCGCCAGGCCACCTGGAGGTGGTGGTCGAGGTGGAGCCTCACCCCTTCTTCGAGCGCGCGGGCCACGACCTGCGGTGCAAGGTCCCCGTCACCTTCACCCAGGCGTCCCTGGGGGGCGAGATCGAGGTCCCGACCCTGGAGGGGAAGGCGCGGCTGCGAGTCCCGGCCGGTACCCAACCGGGGAGCGTCCTCCGGCTGCGTGGCAAGGGGGTTCCCCACCGTTCGCGACCGGGCCGCGGCGACCAGCTGGTGGAGATCCGGGTCGAGGTGCCGGCAGCGCTGAGCGATCGGGCGCGCGAGCTCATCGCCGAGCTCGGTGACGAGCTCGGCCAGGAGCTGACGCCCCAGCGCCAGAGCCTCCTCGAGCGCGTACGGGGCTGGTTCGGGTGAGCTCACGCGGGGTCGCGCGCCGTCCTCGGTCGCTCCACGACGCCAGGGCCGGCGACGGCCCGACGAGCCCGTGCTAAGCGGGGCGCCTGGCGCTCCTTCGGCGCCGGAGGCGGCGGCCCTGACGAGAGGCGCGGGTGCACCATGACGACGCGCGGCAGCAAGATCGGGATCTTTGGCGGCGGGAACATGGCGACCGCGCTGGTGCGGGGCCTGCTCGCCGCCGGTGAGGTTGCGCCCGGTGATCTCACGGTCAGCGACGTCCTCCCCGCCAGGCGAGCCGCGCTGGAGCGAGAACACGGGATCGCCACCAGCGCCGACAACGGCGCGGTGGCGCAGGCCAGCGACGTGGTGCTGATCGCGGTCAAGCCGCAGGTCGTCCCGGCGTTGCTCGCCGAGGTCGGCGAGGCGCTCGGACCCGGCAAGCTCCTCATCTCGATCGCGGCGGGGATCCCGATTCGAACGCTCGCTGCTGGAGTGCTCCCCGGCACCCGCGTCGTGCGGGCGATGCCCAACACCGGCGCCATCGCCCTGGCAGCGGCGACGGCGATCGCCCCCGGCCCGGCCGCCACCGCGAGCGACCTCGCCCTCGCCCGCCGGCTCTTCGAGGCGGTGGGCCGCGTCGTCGAGGTCGAGGAGAAGCTCATCGACGCGGTCACCGGGCTGTCCGGCTCGGGCCCGGCTTACGTCCTGCTATTCGTCGAGGCGCTCGCCGACGGTGGTGTGCGGGCCGGGCTTCCGCGCGACCAGGCGCTCCTGCTCGCGATCCAGACGGTGCTCGGGACGGCCGAGCTGCTCCTGGCCACCGGCGAGCACCCCGCGCGGCTGCGCGACCAGGTGACCAGCCCGGGCGGCACCACCATCGCGGGGCTCGCGGAGCTCGAGCGCGGAGCGGTGCGTCACGCGGTGATGTCGGCGGTCGAGGCCGCGACGCGCCGCGCTGGCGAGCTGGGTCGGAAGCCCGACTGAGCGGTCCGCGGACCGCTGGTGGACGCGGCTGCCCGGCCCGTCCGCCGGGCGCCGGCACAAAAAAGGTCCGCGCAGAGGGGCCGGGGGGGACAGCCACGCTCCGCGCGGACGCCCGTTCCCTAGCAGCCCCCCCCATGAAAAGCAACTTCGCGAAACCGCTGGGTTATGTGGATGGGGGGGGGCGGGGTCGATCCGGTCTTGCAGGGGTGCCGGAGGGCCTTGCAGACCTGAAAACCTGATACGTTCAAATCTCGGAATTCACATCCTGTGTTGGCCGATCACCCCGAGCAACGGAGGAGACTTCGGCCCGTCGGCTGATCTGGATCGCGCACCGTCATCGGCACGGTGCGTCGAGCCGAAGAGCGGGTTGCCGGGACCAGCGCCGCGGCCCCCGGCAGCTGCCCCTCGGCGGACAACGCGTCGAGGCAGAGGCCGGACGGACCCGCGAGCCAGCGGGCGTCGAAGCGACGAGGGGACCAGGCCCCCTCGACCCCCTCGAGCTCGACGTAGGGCGCGACCGGCGGCGAGCCCACGAGCACCCAACCGTCATCGTCGGCCGAGCATGGCGGCGGCATGCGTCCCAGGTCGCGCGGCTCGATCACCAGCGGGGGCTCGACGGAGCCTTGCGCGGCGTCGATCGGGAAGACGAACCAGGACGAGTGCGCGCCGCGCACGCGGGCGACGCGCACCCAGAGCCCGAGCGCGTCGCTCCGCGCGTTGCGCACCAACACGACGCTGACCGAACTCGACGCGCCCTCCACCTCCGGATAGTCGCCCACGAGCACGAGGCGGTCTGACGCGACGCGGTAAACGCGGAAGCTGTCGCGGTCGACCCCCAGGTAGAAGCTGCCCTCGACCTTGACCACCCCCGACGCGGCGAGCACGTTGTGAGCGGCGGCCTCGCGAATGGGCTGGATGGCGCGCCCGGCTTCCACGACGTAGAGCGAGCGCCCGCCCGCGGCGGCGACGGACAGCACGCCCGCGCGACCGCCCGGCTCGATCGCGGCGGCCAGGTCGGGCGAGGGGTTTCCGTACACGTTGAGCCCGAACGCTTGCGCCGCGGCGACCACGTCGGGCCACGGCGTCGGGGTGGGGGCCGTCGACCAGACCTCACCGGTGAGATCGAAGGGGTCCAGCCCGCGAACTCGCCAGCGAGCCGCGCGCGACCAGTCCGCGCTGCGCGCCCCGGCGGCATAGACGTGCAACGCCCCCGCGACGTCGGCGTCCAGCCCCACGTCCGCGGGAGCGAGCGGCGGCGGCGGGGCACCCGCGAAGGGCGCCCAGGCCGTGGACTCCACGCTCTCGGCGGTCATCGTCGGGGAAGACGGCGCCGCGCGGGGCGCCTTGCCCCGGCCCCCGCCTGCGCCCACCACGCGTGGCGCGGGCCCCGCCCGTCCGGTCCGTTCCAGGGCGCACCGCATCAGCCAGCGCCCCCCTTCGGTCGGCGGGAAGACGGCGCCGCGCGGCGTCGCGGCCTCGGTGAGCGCGTCGGGCTTGCCCCGGCGTCCCTGCCACCCGATGCGCACCCAGTCGCCGAGCGCGCAGCCGAGCGCGGAGCAGCCGTGCTCGGAGCTGCGGTTCGCGAGGAGCGACGCGAGATCGAGCCGCGGGTCCACCTCGCGCCAGCTGAACCCACCGTCGGTGGTCTCGCGCAAGCTCCCCTCGCGGCTGCGGGTCAGGGAAAAGGGGCCGGAGAGCACGCTCCGGCCGAGGTCGACCGCGGGCTCGCCGGCGGTGACGCGCCCGTCGAACGCCACGCGCACCCCCACGAAGTCGTCGGAGCCCGCGACCCAGCCCGCGAGCTGACCCGAGCGGCGCTCCCGAAACCCGTCGAGCCAGAGCCCGCGCCGGAGGAGCTGGCGGCGCGCGTCCTTGGCCGCCGGCAGCGTGAGCGCGACCTGCTCGGTGCCGCCGTCGCGGCCGACCAGGGCGAGCTGACCCTGCGCCCCGAAGCGTGGCGGGACCAGCACCGCCACGCGGCCGTCGCGGAGGGCGACGACGCGCTCCACGCCGCGGTCGCCGCGGACGCGGATCTCTCGGACGGTGCCGTCCGCCCCGACGATGCAGTACAGGCCGCCGGCCACGCCGCCCGGCTCGTCGGTGCAGGCACCGCGGACCGCGACGGCCCCCCCGCCGCCGGGCGCGACGTAGCGCGGCGTCCCGAAGACCAGCTGCCGCTCCACCCCGAGCGGCGGCCGGAAGCGGAGCAGCGCGGTGCCGCCTTGCTCGCGCGTGCAGACGAACCCAAAGCCCTCCCCGAGCGCGATGGCCTGGCACCGGTCACCGCGGTCCACCACGTCCTCCACCCGGGCGACCACCGCGCCGTCGCGGAGCCGCACGCGGGAGAGTGTCCCGGCGGCGATGACGACCGCGTGCTCGGGCGGCTCGGGCCAGCCGCGCAGCACCGCCTCCCGGAGCAGCGCCGGTGGCCGCGCGCGGCCGGGTCGCTCCCCGCCGCGCTCGGGCGCGCCGGGGTCGGACTGCTCCGGCCGCCCGAGGCGCATCACCCGGCCGCGCGAGTCGACCGAGTACACGTCCGCCTCGACCCAGGCGACGATCTCGCCCTCGCGCGCCTCGAGCCGGCGAACGGTCCCCAGCCCGAGCGGGTGCCAGCTGGCACCGGCGTCGAAGGTCACCAGCGCCCCGCGGTACGGCAGGTCCACGATCCCGAACCACGCGTCCGCGAAGGCCAGGCTCCGCACGGCCGCCGTGGCCGGGAGGCTCCCGAGGTCGACGACGGCCCCGGTATCGGCGTCCAGCGCGACCACCTCGCGGCTGCCTCGCACGACGACGTACAGCCGATCGAAGCCAGCTTGCACGGACTCCGCGTCGAACCCGAGGCGCGTGAGCGGCCGCAGTGGCCCGGTCCAGCTGCTCGCGCGCCAGAGCCGGCTGTCGCCCGCGGTGCGGGCGTGAAAGAGGTAGCCGCGCCCCAAGCGCTCCGGCAGCTCGAGGACCGACGTCGTCGGCGCCGGGATGAGGTCGCGCGCGCGCGCGAGGGCGCCGTCGGGACGCCGCGTGATCCGGAGCCCCTGGATCAGGAAGCGCTCGGTGCCGTCCGGATCGCGCAGCAATGGCTCCTCGCCCCGCCGGGGCAGGGCGAAGGAGCGGGGCGGCGACGGGAAGGACAGACCGCCGGCGGAAGGCGCGCTCGCCGACGACGAGGCGGGAGCGCCGGGGGCCGCGGCCGGCGCCGTGCCACCACGCCCGCGACACCCCGCGGGCGCCGCGGCGGCCAGCAGCAACACCGCGGCGGCGAGTACGGATATGGTGCGTGAGGGAGCGGACGGGGCGTCCCGACGATCGGCCGAGTCACCGGCGCCGGCGGCCGATCGAGCGACGAGGGTCACCACGGCCGCGGAGCGTACCGGAGAAGCAGGCCCCGCTCCACCAGCGACCGCAGCGCACGCCGTGGCGCCCACCGGCCCCTGCGTGGCGCCGCCCCTGTAGCTTTGCTATGCCGGCGCTCTGGCCTCGATCGGTGAGGGCCCGATGACGGACACGACGACCACCAAGCGCCCCACGGCCGAGGGCGCGGAGCAGATCCTCGGCCTCTACTTCCCCGTGCTCGACCACGGCTTCGTCGCCCTGGTCGACTACATGGGCAGCGACGCCTGCATCGAGCGCGCGGCGCGCGTCAGCTACGGTTTTGGCACCCGCAAGACCAGCCAGACACGGGGCCTCCTGCGCTACCTCCGGCGGCACCTGCACACGACGCCGAGCGAGATGGTGGAGCTGAAGTTTCACTGCTGCATGCCGATGTTCGTGGCCCGCCAGTGGATCCGGCACCGCACCGCCAACGTGAACGAGTACAGCGGGCGCTACTCCTTGATGCCGATGCTGTTCTACACGCCGGCGGCCGAGGAGCTGAAGACGCAGAACGACGCGAACCACCAGGGTCGGAGCGGGCAGATCGTGCCCGCGGGTGACTACGCCGAGGCCGTACGCCGCTGGGAGGCCGTCCGCGCCTCGGCGCGCGAGAGCTACGAGTGGCTCACCGCGCACGACGTGGCGCGGGAGCTCGCCCGCATCGATCTGCCGCTGAGCACCTACACCCAGTGGTACTGGAAGATCGATCTGCATAACCTCATGCATTTTTTGCGGCTACGGGTCGAGCACCACGCACAGTGGGAGATCCAGCAGTACGCACGGGTGATGGCGGGCATGCTGCAGCGGGTAGCGCCGCTGAGCTACGAGGCGTGGATCGACTACGACGTCTGCGGCGCGCGCCTGAGTCGGGGAGAGCTCGAGCTGTTGCGCCAGCTCGTCGTCGCCGACGACGCCGGGCTCCGGGCGCGGCCAGGCGTCGACGCGGCGGCGTTGGATCCGGGGCGCCTCGACGCGCTCGGGCTTTCGCGGCGCGAGGTCGAGGAGCTGTGCGCCAAGCTCCGCGACGCCACCGTGCCCGACTTCACGCTTGACGTCGCGCGGGGGCTGCCCCCGAGCCATTTCGAGGCCCGGTTCTCCGCAGCCTTGCCGGCGACCGATCCCGCGGAATAACCCCCCGATGACGACGAACGACCCCGCGCCCGGCCGCGCCGATCCCGAACGGCTCGCCACCCTCGACCTCGACGCCGAGATCCGGCAGCTGTTGCGCGAACGCAACGCCGTCCTGCTCGCGCACTATTACCAGGAGAGTGAGATCCAGGATCTGGCCGACTTCGTCGGGGACTCCCTGCAGCTCGCGCAGGCGGCGCGGCGCACCGAGGCCGACGTCATCCTCTTCGCCGGCGTCCACTTCATGGCGGAGACGGCCAAGATCCTGAACCCCGGGCGGATCGTGCTCGTCCCCGACCTCGCCGCGGGCTGCTCGCTGGCCGACGGCTGCCCCGCCGATCAGTTCCGGGCCTGGCGCGCGCGGCATCCGGGGGCAGCCGCGGTGAGCTACATCAACTGCTCGGCCGCCGTGAAGGCCGAGAGCGACATCATCTGCACCTCGAGCAACGCCGTGCGCGTGGTCGAGTCGATCCCGCGCGACACCGAGGTGCTCTTCGCCCCCGACCGGAACCTCGGGCGGCACGTGGCGGAGCGCACGGGCCGCGAGCTCGTCCTTTGGCCGGGCACCTGCATCGTCCACGAGATCTTCAGCCTGGAGAAGCTCGTCGCCCTGCAGCACCGGTACCCGGAGGCCGAGGTCATCGCCCACCCCGAGTGCGAACCGCCGATCCTCGAGCGCGCGAGCTTCATCGGCTCGACGGCGGCGCTTATCGACCACGTGGTCGCCTCTCCCGCGAGGGAGTTCATCGTGCTCACCGAGAGCGGCATCCTGCACCAGATGCGCCAGCGCGCCCCCGACAAGACGTTGATCCCGGGGCCGCCCAGCAGCGACTGCGCCTGCAACGAGTGCCCCCACATGCGCCTGAACACGCCCGAGAAGGTTTACCTCGCGCTGCGCGACCTCGCCCCTCGCGTGGAGCTCGACCCGGAGCTCGCCGAGCGGGCGCGCCGGCCCATCGAGCGGATGCTGGCGCTGGGGTGAGCCGGCTCGCAACCGGCGCAGTTCTGGCGAAGTCCGCGGGGGAGACGCCCGACCCCGTTCAGTCGCAGGTCAAGACCTGCAGGCTCTCGAGGGTGAGCGAGATCGGCCCCGCGGCGTCCCCGCCGATGACGAAGATCTGGAGTTCGTAGGGGCGGGCGACCCCAGTGACGTCCTCGCACAGACTGTCGACGGCCCAGTCGGGACAGGAGACGTCCCATTTGCAGAGCTGACCCTGCCAGGTGCCGTTCACGGGTCCGATCTCGGCGTAGGGGGCGAGGAAGATGCTCATGTCCTGGTGGTCGGTGAGCGCGAGCCGCACCGGCGCGTCGCCGGTTTCGCCCCGCAGGACGAGCTCGAAGCAGTCGCCGGGCCCATCGTAGGGCTGAAGGACGTCCGGCTCGCCGCCGCTGGCGTTGAGCTGGAGCCCCAGCCCGCAGCCCCAGGCCAGGTACTCGGGGTCGATCACCGTGGCGCCCTCGATCGTGCAGCCGTCTTCGGTGCAGGGGTTGCCTTCCGTCGGCGAGCAGGCGATGCCGTCGCCGAAGGCGAAGAACGCGCCCTGCACACCGAACGGATCGTCGTCGGTCGCCGCGGGGTCCCCACCGACCCAGCCCTCGACGGTGACGAGCTCGGCGGAGAAAGCGGTGCAGGTCCCGCCGCCGCAGGGCTCCGCGCCGCAGTGCCACTCGGGTCCCATCTCGAGGTTCATCACGCACTCGCAGAGGTTGCAGCCGTCCCCGGCCTCGCGGACCTCGCCGGGCTCGCAGTCTGGCTCGGTGCAGACGGGATCGGTCGCGCATTGCCAGACCCCGCTCCCGGCACAGGTGCAGGTCGTGCAAGCGTCGGGCGCGTAGATCGCCCCCTCGGTGCAGGTCGGCTCCGACTCGCCGGTGCAGGTGCCGGGGCGCAGGCTCGTGATCCGGAGCTCGACGTCCGCCTCGTCGAAGTCGCCGCCCACGATCTGGGCGTAGAGGACGTAGGGCTCGGCGACGCCCGTGCCCTCCTGGCAGAGCCCGGCCTCGGACATGTAATCGGGGCAAGTGACGTCGGAGGTGCAGATCCGCCCGCTCCAGGTCCCGTTGACGGGCCCGATTTCCTGGAAAGGCCCGACGCGACCGGTCATGTCCGCCTGATCGAAGAACCCGATCCGAACCGTGGACGCGCCGGTGGCGCCCATGAGCTCGACGTCAAAGCAGTTGTCCGGGCCGCCGTAGGGGCCCCCGACCGGCGCGTCGCCGCCGGTGGAATTGAGCTCGAGCGCGACCATGCACCCCCAGGCCTCCCACTCGGGGTCGACGATGGTGCTCCCGCGCACCGTGCAGCCGTCCGCGGTGCAGGGGTTGCCCTCGAGGTTCGGGCAGGCGATGCCGTCGCCAGCGCTGAACCAGGCGCCCTGGAACCCGAACGGGATGTCATCCGGCAAATACGGATCGTTGCCGACCCAGCCGTCGACGTTGACGAACTCCTGGTCGAAGCCCGTGCAGGTCTGCCCCTCGCACGACTCCTCGGTGCACAGCCAGCGGTTCGGGCTACCGCCGTTCGGCACCCCCACGCACTCGCAGGTGTTGCAGCCGTCGCCCGCGTCCCGCACTTCGCCCACGGTGCACTCGACCTCACACGCTGGGTCCTCCGTGCACGACCAGAGGGTGTCGTCGGTGTCGAGCACGATCATGCACTCGCAGGTGTTACAGCCGTCGTCCGCGAGCCGCGTGTCGCCGGGCGTGCACGGCTCGGGGTAGATGGGAAGACATGGGTCGGTGGTACAGACCCACTCCGGCGGGCTGCCACCGTCCAGCCGGACCTCGCAGGTGCAGGTGTTGCAGCCGTCGTCCGCGAGCCGCGTCTCCCCCGCCGTGCACTCGGCCGTGCAGGCGGGGTCCTCCGTGCAGTACCAGCTCCCGTCCCCGAGGCAGGTGCAGGTGTTGCAGCCGTCGTCCGCCAGCCGCTCCTCGCTTCGCTCGCAGGCGGGCTCGCAGTCCGCCTCGGTGCAGGACCAGGTGTGGTCCTCGGTGCAGGTGCACTGATTGCAGCCATCGTCCGCCTCCCGGGTCGCCCCGGGCTCGGAGCAAGCCTCCGCTTCGTCGATCGAGAGGTCCTGGGAGCCGATCGGGAGATCCTCCCCGCAACCAACGAGGCCGAAGAGCAGCGGGAGGAGGGTGAGGGTGACGCCGTGCCGCATGGGTATTCGACTCCGCGCTGGGGGCAGCCACTGCCCGACTGCCTGGCTCGTGGCGGTGGCCCCGACGTTCCATCAAAGAATGATCCGAGTCGGCGCGCGAAGCACCGCCGGAGCACCGTGGTCGGCGTTGCCTTCGGCGTTCGAGCGTGAAAGGGTCCTGCGCGTTGGCTCACGGGAAACCGACCGGCGTTCGGGGGGGGCGGCACCGCTCGGCGGCCGGGATCCTGGGGGCGCTCGCGCTCGCGGCGGCCTCGGCGCCAGGGGGAGCGGCGGCCGAGGAATCCGTGCAAGGGGCGCGGCTCCGCGTCCAGATCGCGGATGGGATCGCTGGCTGTCCCAGCGAGGCGGAGCTCGCGGCGCGGGTGCGAGCGGCAGCCTGGCGCCCGGCGCCGCTCGCGACCGAGGCGCCACCGCCCTTGGCAGACGGCGAAGCGACGAGCCCCGCGCGAGCGGCGGAGCTGGATGCCATCGAGCTGGGCGTCTCCATCTTCGACGATGAGGCGGGACTGGTCGGGCGGGTCGTCGTCACCGGCGGCCGGGTCGGGCGGCGCGAGCTCCGCGCCGCGACCTGCACCGGCCTCGCCGACGCGCTGGTGGTGCTGATCGGGATGGTGCTCGACGAGGAGGCGCGCGCCGCGCGGGCGGAGCTCGAGCTGACGGTTGCCAGTCAAGACGCGGCCGCGGCCGCCGCCACTCCGATCGACGAGTCCGGCCCCACGACGGACGCACCGCTCGTCTCCGTTCCGGCCGAGCCCGGGCCGCCACCCGGCGCGCGTGCCACAGCGCCGCCGGAACCGACTCGCCCGACGGCGGTGGGTGCCGCGCGGACGATGACGGCCCGCGCCGTCGCCGCCGCGGGTGTCTCCACCGAGCTCACGGAGGCGCTCCTCGGCGGCCTCGAGCTCGATTGGGCGCCCTTCTTGCTGCGGGCGCTGGTCGCCTGGCGGCTCCCGCACGACGTCGATCTCGACCCGGGGCGGATCTCCTCGCGCTGGGTCGGCGGCGTGCTCGCGGGCTGCGGCACCCTGGGCCAGCGTTGGCGCGCCACCGGCTGCGTCCAGGGCTGGGGCGGCTCCCTGCACGCCGAGGCCGCGGGCTTCACCAGCCACACCGCATACGACCGCCTGTGGACGGCCCTCGGCGCGAGCGCCGGCCTGGAGACCGGCCAGCGGGTGACGCTGGGCGCGGAGGCGATCGGCCTGGTCCCGCTCAACCGGGACCGGTTCCAGGTCATCAACGTCGGGAGCTGGGACGCAGGACGGCCCGTCGCCTGGCTCGTCGCCCGGGCCGGGCTGGCGTTTCGATGATGGATCGGGCGGGCACGGGCCACGAGGGATCGGCGACCCCCGATGGAGGGGGGCGCTGACGCAGGCATGGACCCGCGCGAGCTCTACCTCGGGAACGTCGAGTTCGTCTGGCGCTCCCTGCGGCGGCTCGGGGTGCCCGAGCCCGACGTCGCCGACTCCGCGCAAGAGGTCTTTCTCGTGGCGTTCCGACGCATGGAAGAGTTCGAGGGCCGCGCCCGCTGGACGACGTGGCTCTATAGGATCTGCTTCCGGGTGGCCTCGGAGCGGCGGCGCCGCGCCCACGTGCGCCGGGAGATCCCCTGCGATCACGCGAACCTCGAGCTACTGCTCCCCCCCGCGCGAGACGAGCACGCCGAGCTCGAGGTGCTCGACACCCTGCTCGACGCGATGGACCTCGACCAGCGCGCCGTCTTCACCCTGTTCGAGCTCGAGGGGTTCACGGGCCCGGAGATCGCCGAGATCCTGGAGGTCCCGCTGCCCACCGTCTACTCGCGCCTCCGCCTCGCCCGCGCGGATTTCGAGGCGCGCGCACGCCGGATCCGCGCACGCGGGGCGCACCTCGGTCGTGAGGTGGGGGCATGACCGATCCGCTCCGCCTGCTCGATTCCGGCTCGCTCGACGAGGGCGCGCGGCGCGTGCTCGACGCGGGCGCCCGCCTCGCGCCGCCCCCGGGAGCCACCGAGGCGCTCTGGAGCGCGCTCGCCGCGGCGCTGCCCCCGGGGTTCCCGCCCCCCGACGGCGGGCCTGCGGGCGGCGATCTCGGCCCCGCCCTGCCCCCGGGCGCCGCGGGGTCCGCCGCGGGAGCCGCGACGGGGGCCGGCGCGGCGCTCACGGTCGGCGCCCTCGCCAAGACCGCCGCCGTCGGCTTCTCGATCGGGCTCGGCGTCCTCTTCGCGGGCGGCACCGGCGCCCGCCTGGTGACGGCTCCCACCGAAGCCGCGATGGCCTCTGCCATGGTCGTCCCCTCGGCAGCGCCGGTCACCGCGATCGGGCCGGCGCCGCGCTCCGTCGGCGCCGCGCCCCTCGCCACCGCGCCCCTCG
>CAYOLF010000029.1:2538-40631 GCA_964404725.1 uncultured Polyangiaceae bacterium | reverse complement strand
CCGCGCCCCTCGCCACCGCGCCCCTCGGACACCCGACGCCGAACGTCACCGTGGCGCGCGCGGACGATTCCCTGTCGGCGGAGGCGCGCCGGGTCGCCGAGGCTCGCGCGGTGCTGCGCGTCGGCGACGCCGCCGCGGCGCTCGCGGTGGTCCGCGCCGCCGCGCGCGAGTTCCCCACCGGCGAGCTCGCCGAGGAGCGCGCGGTGCTCGAGGTCGAGGCGCTCGTCGCGCTCGGACGAAGGAGCGAGGCCGAAACCGCGGCGGCGACCCTGCTCGGGCGCTACCCGCGTTCGCCGCACGCCGCGCGGGTGCGTGAGGCGCTGCGGTAGCCGCGGGAGCGCGCGGAGCGCGCCATCGAGCCCTCAGCGCGGGCCACCCGGCGTCGCAGCGAGGGGCGACGGGCGCGGGGGAGAGAGCTCGAGGACGCCGCCTTCGATGACGAGGCGCGCGTCGTCGACCACCCACCGCACGCCGTCCCGCGAGGACCGGACGAGCGCGGTCCCGTCGCCGCGCGGACCGTGAACGCGGAACGAGAGCTCGGCGCGCCCGAACGAGCCCGTCTTTTCGATCTGACCGGTTGGGAAGAAGCCGCTCGTGATGGGCGTCCCGAGGCGAGCCACCGCCGCGGGGTGCTCACCGACGAACGCGAGCGAGGTGCGGTAGGCGTCGGAGCTCTTGAGCGCGGCGAAGACCCCCACGATACCGAGAACGAGCAGCGCGCCAGAGCCGAGCCCGAAGGCCGCCAAGGAGTAGACGAGCCACTTGGGGATCCGGGGACGGGTCCCGGCGGACGACGTGGGAGAATCGGGGCGGCGGCGCCTTCGTCTTCGGTGGGTCACGTAAGCCAGGTCGGCGCCCCCCCGAACCGAGTTGCGCGAAAAAGCGCCGCGACCCATCGCGGGGCCCGCGACCGCACGAACCAGTGGCGGCATCCCCGCCCCGTCTTCCCGCCGGCGCGCCGACCCGCTGTCCCAGCCCGCGTCCCGTCAGGGGCGGGCTCCGCCCCGTTCACCGCGGGCCCTCGATACGGTGCGGGGCGGCGCTCTCGCGAGGAGGATCGAAACGCGAGACGGACCCGTGCTCGGCATCGCGGCCAGGAAGCGGCCGCTGGTCAGGCAAGCGCGATCCTGAGGTGCGCCACCCAGCTCCTCGGGCCGACTACGAGCGCGCAGCTCGCACCTCATCAGAGAACATCGGGGCGAGACGCATCGTCCTGCAGCCGGATCCGGCAGCGAGATGACGCGCTCGTCGTCCCCGTCGGCGAGACGCTCGAAAGGGACGCGGCCGCCCGGGGCTTGGACCCCGCACAGCTTCCCGCGGATTTCGCTTGCAGCGGCGACTCGATCCGTGGCAGTGGCGTCGGCCACTATGAGTAGAGGTGTTTCTTCCGCGCTGTGCATTCTACTTCCCCTGCTGAGCTGGGGCTGCTCCAAAGACGACGACACCCCAGCCCGGACCCCGTCCGACGGGGGAGCCGCGGGAAGCGACACGGCCATGGCGGGGGACGCGGCGACCGGGGGCGGCGGGCGCGCGTCCGGAGGTGCAGCCGGGTCTGCTGCCGCTACCGGCGGCCGCGGCGTGTCGGGTGCTCCGGCGACCACGGGCGGGGCGGGCGGTGACACCGGCGGCGCCGCGACGACGGGTGGAACTCCGGCGGGGGGCGAGGCGGGCGGCCCGCCCATGACCGGCGGGACCGGGGGTGCCAACGGCGGCGCCGCGGCGACGGGTGGAACTCCGGCAGGAGGCGAGGCGGGCGGCCCGCCCGCAGCGGCCGGGACCGATGTCACCGGGGGTGCGGCAGGCAGCGCAGCGACGACGGGCGGAACCGATCTGGTCGGGGGTGCGGCGGGTGCGACGGCCACCGGCGGCAGCAACACGGCGGGCGCCGGGGGTGAGGGAGCGGCCAGCGCCACGGCAGGCGCCGCCGGCTCGTCGGACACTGGCAACGGCGGCAGCGCCGGCAGCGGCGCTACCCCGCTCGACTGCACCTGGACCACGCTCAACCCCGTCGATGCAGAATACGGGACTGGCTGCGTGGACGAGGACGGGGTGAAGTCCAGCGGGGACATGAACTTGTACGCCAACGGTAGCCGCGGATTCCTCAAGTTCGACCTGTCCTCGCTCGACTCGAACGCCGACGTCATCGCGGTCACTCTGACGCTCCGGCTCGCGGTCACCGACGCCGATATCACGGAGCCCGTTTTCGGCAGCCGAATCTACCCGCTGACCCTTGACCCGACGGCAGCAGACGGCCCGGCTCTGTACGAGGACTGCGAGGACGGTGACGTCCTGTGGAGCGGTTCCTGGGACTTCGGGGGCTCGTACTCGACCGCCGTGGAGCACGAGCTGAACGAGACGGGCCTCGATTTCGTGCAAGGCCGGCTCTCAGAAGGCTGGGCAGGGTTCGGCCTCGCCCATAATGGCTGGTGGTTTGAGTTTTATGGGGATCAGAGCCCCCGGCTCGGCGTCTGCGTCGCCAACTGATCCATCGTTCACGAGAGCGTCCCTGATCGGATCGGCGGCTGCGCAGCGTGAGTGCGGCGCGGTTCGTTCTGGCGCCGTGGGCACGGGTACCCCGCTCGACGGACTGAACGACGAGGCGGCGCCGGCGAGTTCTGTCGGCGCGCCTGGAAGGACGGCCTGGGTCCCCACGAAGGAGAGACGAAGAGATGACAGCGGCAAGGTCATGCAGAGTGGGGAAGGTCGTCCTGGGCGCGCTGGTGCTGGCGCTCCAGCCCGCCTGCAGCAAAGAGAACAGCGTCTCGCAGGAGAACACCCACAGCGGTGCGGTCTGTCCGAAAGGGGCGCGCTACTGTGACGGCAACACCCTCGTCATCTGCAACGAGTCGCAGACCGAGTGGGTGAGGCTCTCCTGTGAGTCCGAGGCTAGCTGCGACGCCGGGCTGAGCTTCGGCATCTGCGGGGAGGACGTCGACACGAACGGGCAGCCGCTGACCTGCGACTTCCCCCTGGCGGACTGCAACGTCGTGGCGGCCGACGGCTGCGAGACGAACCTGGGCACGAACGCGCACCACTGCGGCGAGTGTGGCAACGACTGCAGCGCACCCAACGCCGACGCCTCCTGCCGGAGTGGAGCGTGCCAGCTCGAGTGCGACGACGGGTTCGCCGACTGCAACGGCAAGAAGGAAGACGGCTGCGAGATCGACCTCGAGTCGGACGAGTCGCACTGCGGCGCGTGCGGTCGCGCGTGCGACGATTCCAACGGCACGGTGGCCTGCTCCAACGGCCTGTGCAGCCTCGTCACCTGTCGCGCCGGCTACGGCGATTGCGACGAGGACCCCACCAACGGGTGCGAAACCGTGACGCTATCGACCGTCCGGCACTGCGGCGCGTGCGGCGAGGCCTGCGAGAACGAGCACGGCAGCACGGACTGCGATGCCGGGCGCTGCCAGCCCGTCTGCGCAGCCGGATACGGCGACTGCGACGGTGACGGCGCCAGCGGCTGCGAGACGGACCTCCGGAGCACCGTCGAGCACTGCGGAACCTGCGGCAACAGCTGCCCCGGCGACGACCGAGCGGCCTGCGTGGCGGGCTCGTGCGCGCTGGAGTGCGAGGAGGGCACGGCGGACTGCAACGACCGGGTGGGGGACGGCTGCGAGATCGACCTCGAGTCCGACGACCTAAACTGCGGGGCCTGCGGTCGCGCTTGCGAGAGCGCCAACGGGACCACCGCGTGCAGCCACGGGCTGTGCAGCCTGGTGACCTGCAACCCTGGCTACGGGGACTGCGACGAGAACCCGGAGAACGGGTGCGAGACGGTCATTCACTCCAGCGAGGCACACTGTGGGGCCTGCGGCACGCCGTGCGTCAACGCGCACGGCACGTCGGTCTGCGAGGATGGGCGCTGTGAGCCGACCTGCGGGGCGGGCTACGGGGACTGCGACGGCGACGGCGCCAATGGCTGCGAAACCGATCTGGGGAGCTCCGTCGCGCACTGCGGGGTCTGCGGACACGCTTGCGGCGGCGACGAAGCCGTGTGCGTGTCCGGTGAGTGCGACCTGCCCTGCCCAGCGGGGATGGGGGACTGCGACAGCGACCCCGAGAACGGCTGCGAGACCGCGCTGGACGGCCCGGACCACTGCGGGGGGTGCTTCGTGGTGTGCGAGAATGACCACGGCTCAAACGTCTGCAACGCCGGTCGCTGCGAGCCCACGTGCGCGGCCGATTACGGGGACTGCGACGGCGACGCGGCCAACGGTTGCGAGACCTTCACGGCGTCCTCCGCCGATCACTGCGGCGCCTGTGGCGTGGTCTGCGCCTCGGTGCACGGCGAGGCCGTCTGCTCGTCCGGATCGTGCTCGATCGTCTGCGACGCCGACTACGCCAACTGCGACCACGATCCGAGCAACGGCTGTGAGGTCTTCCTCCCCGGCGACCCCCGCCACTGCGGCGCGTGCGACGAGAGCTGCGCCTCCCTGGGAGGGTCGGCGACGTGCGACGACGGGGTGTGCGCCCTGGTGTGTGACGGCACCATGGGCGACTGCGACGGCGACGTCGCCACGGGGTGCGAGGTGGACACCGCCGCCAGCGTGGAGCACTGCGGGGGTTGCGACCAGGCCTGCGGCGACGCCAACGCCTCCCCGGAGTGCCAGGCGGGCGCGTGCGTGCTCCACTGCTCGATCGGTTACGAGAACTGTGACGGCAACCAAGCCAACGGCTGCGAGACCGCGCTGACGACCGCCACGAACCACTGCGGGCGGTGCGGTCACTCGTGCCTGGGTGGAGCCTGCGAAGGCGGCATCTGCCAGCCGCACGCGCTGGTGACCAACGAGCCGAGCCCCACCCAGATCCGCCTCGACGAGGGGAACGTCTACTGGCTCTCGGGCACCTCGAGCGCCGACTCCGTCATCCGCCGCATCGCCAAGTCCGGTGGCGCCGCCGGAGATGTCGCCACCTCCTCCAGCGGGATCTGCGACTTCGCAGTCGCCGATTCGGTCGCCTGGACCACGTCCGCGGACGGCGCGGTCTGGCTTCAGGCCAAGACCGGCGGGTCGCCCCTGGCGCTGGCCTCGGGCCAGGCCGGCCCCTGTCCGATTGCCATGAACGACGCCTGGGTCGTGTGGGGGGATCAGGTGTCCAACACGGTGTGGAAGCGGTCGCTCGCCACCGGCTCGAGCAACGTCGCGGTGGCAGAGGCCTTCTGGCCGGGAACCGTGTTCATCACCGGCGATTACGGCTACGTCGGTGGGGAGGGGATCGTGGGACGCTTCCTGCTCTCGAGCGGTGGGATCGGGGACACGCTGCGCCTTTTGCACAGCACCTGGGACGTCGAGGGCATCGCCGCCAACGAAGACGACCTCTGCTACATGCAGACCATGTACGGCCGCGTCTACTGCACGCCCGCCCCGTCCATGATCAGCCCCGACGAGTACCTGGTCGAACCCGGCTACACCATGCAAACGTCGCTCGCCCTCGACGACACGTTCGTCTACTACCTGACGCCGTCCGCGGTGGAGCGGGCCGCGATCGACTCGGGCGCCGCCAACGTCGTGGCCACGTCGAGCCAACCCTGGGCGCTCGCGCTGGACGAGGACGGCATCTACTGGACCGAGCCAAACGTGGGACGGGTGATGGTGCTCGCCAAGCCCTGATGCGAGGCCGCGTCGGCACCGATCGGTCGACCTGAGAGGGTCAACCCCCGTTTCGCTCTGACGGTGCTCATCACGCACGCGATGGCCCCCCCGCCTCCTCGCGCCGGCCCTGGCCGGGGTCAGGGGCAGGCTCACCTCATCGAGAAGACGCCGCTCTGACGCGGGTGCGATTCGGTCGAAGAGAAATGCCAAGACGGCCAGCACCTTCCACGCTACCGCTCGGCGCATGGTCACGCGACGTCGCCCCGTTTCCAGGGCCACCCTACTCGTCCTCGGCGGTGCGCTCGCCGCCACGGCGTGCGCCCACGGCGCTCGCCCGCCGGCGACGCCCGCGGTGAGCCTCCCCTGCCTGCCGCCGGAGTCCCCGGACCTTGGGCTCGTCGCCCAGGCGGGGGCCTGGCCGTCCGCGGCTTGCCTCGAGCGGGCGGACGCGCTGCTGGCCGGGCTCTCGCCGGAGCAGAAGGCGGCGCAGCTCGTGCAGCCCGATCTGAAGCAGCTCGGCGCCCCGGAGTCGATCGGCGCGCTCGAGTTTGGCTCCGTGCTCAGCGGGGGCGGCTCGGATCCGGCTACCAACGACCGGGCGGCGTGGTTCGATCTGGTCGCGGCGGTGCGCGCCGGCTCGCTCCGCTCGAGCGCGCGGATCCCGCTCCTCTATGGCATCGACGCCGTCCACGGGCACAACAACGTCGAAGGGGCCGTGCTCTTCCCGCACGCGATCGGCCTGGGCGCGACGGGGGACGCCGCGCTGGTCGAGGAGGTCGGTCGCGTCACCGCCCGGGAGATCGCGGCGACCGGGATCGACTGGACCTTCGCGCCCGTCCTCGCCGTGGCGCGCGACGAGCGCTGGGGCCGCACCTACGAGGCCTTCGGCGAGGAACCCGAGTTGGTCGCGCGCCTGGGCGCGGCCCTGATCCGGGGGCTCCAGGGCGAGGCGCCGGGCGCCGCCCGGCCCTCGGTGCTCGCCTGCGCCAAGCACTTCGTCGCCGACGGCGGGACCCGAGGCGGCGTCGATCAGGGCGACGCCGTCGTCACCGACGAGGAGCTCCGCCGCATCCACCTGCCTCCGTATCGCGCCGCCATCGCCGCCCACGTCGGCACCGTGATGGCCAGTTTCAGCTCCGTGAACGGGGTGTCGATGCACTGCCATGGCCCGCTCCTCACCGACGTGCTCAAGGGCGAGCTCGGCTTCCGCGGCTTCGTCGTCTCCGACTGGCAGGGGATGGAGCGGATCTCACCGGATCGCGAGGCGAGCCTCATCGCGTCCCTCACCGCCGGGGTCGACATGTTCATGGCGTCACGGCAACCCGCCGAGCTGGTGGCGTCGATCGCCCGCCTGGTCGCGGCGGGCCGCATCCCCGAGCGGCGCCTCGACGAGGCCGCGCGCCGCGTCCTCGCGGTCAAGTGCGCTCAGGGGCTGCTCGAGCCGATTCGCTCCGCCGCCGCCCCGACCGCCCCCGCCGAGCTCGCGCGCGATTTCGGCGGCGCCGCGCACCGCGAGGTGGCGCGCCGGGCGGTGCGGCAGTCGCTGGTCGTGCTCAAGAACGAGGGCGGGCTCCTCCCGCTCGCAGCCGACCTCCCGCGGGTGCACGTCATCGGCGTCATCGCCCAGGATCTCGGCAGCCAATGCGGCGGTTGGACCATCGACTGGCAGGGACGGCGCGGCCGCCCCACCCCCGGCACCACCCTCGGCGAGGGGATCCGCGAGGTCGTCGGCGCCACGACCGAGGTGACCTTCTCGCTCGATGACGCCGGCGCGGCGGGCGCAGACGCGATCATCGCGGTCGTCGGCGAGGCCGAGCCCTACGCCGAGGGCGAAGGGGACCGCACCAGCGTCGAGCTCTCTCCGGACGAGGTGGCCCGCGTGGAGCGCCTGGCCGCGCTCGGGATCCCGCTGGTGGTGGTGGTGGTCGCGGGGCGACCGCTCGTGCTCGGCGACGCGCTCGAGCGCGCGGACGCGGTCGCCGTCGCGTGGCTCCCAGGCACCGAGGGCGCGGGCGTCGCCGACGTGCTCTTCGGTCTCGCGCCCGCGACGGGACGCCTCGGCCACTCCTGGCCGCGCGCCAACGCCGACCTTCCCCT
This sequence comes from uncultured Polyangiaceae bacterium, assembly GCA_964404725.1. GTDB lineage: Bacteria > Myxococcota_A > Polyangia > Polyangiales > Polyangiaceae > JAFGBI01. Next base: position 32,940 of record CAYOLF010000029.1, on the reverse strand, counting down.
CAACGTCGGCGACGCGCGCTACAATCCCCGCTTCCCGTTCGGATTCGGGCTCACCTACCCGGCGCGGAGCGTCGCGCCGACCGCGACGACGGAGCCCGTCGCTCCGGAGAGCCCGCCCTCCGCGCATTGAGGAGCCGGGCGCGCGCTCCTGTCCCCTCAGCGCGGATCGCCACAGTCGCTCGCGCGACAGTCTCCGTCGCAGCCGTCGCAGCCTACGTCGTTGCCGTCGTCGCACTCCTCGCCGGACTCGGCCTGCACGATCCCGTCTCCGCACCGCTCGCGCTGGCAGTCACCGCCGCAGCCGTCCCCGTCCTCGAGGTTGCCGTCGTCGCAGGCCTCGTCCGCGGTCAGGTAGCCGTCCCCGCATTGCGGCACTCGGCAGGGATAGAGCTCGTAGTTGCACGAGCCGTCGCAACCGTCCCCGTCCTCGAGATCGCCGTCGTCGCACTCCTCGCCCGCGTCGAGCTCTCCGTCGCCACAGGTCGACGGAACGAGCCCGCAACGCGGGCTGCAGCCGTCGCTATGAGACAGGTTGCCGTCGTCGCATTCCTCCCCCCGCTCGAGCATCCCGTTGCCGCAGCCGCAGGGGTGGATCAAGGCCTCCATGCAGCTCAGCGTGCAGGCCCAGCAGGCCTCCACGCAGCAGCGCGGGCCACACCCGTCGCCGGCCTGAGCGTTCCCGTCGTCGCAGCTCTCGCCCGGGTCGATCACGCCGTTGCCGCAGAGGCTCGCCTCGTAGCGGCAGTCGGGGCCGCAGCCGTCGCCCGCGTCGCGGTTGCCGTCCTCGCAGTCCTCCTCGCCGTCGAGCGCGCCGTTGCCGCAGCGATCGACTGGACTCGCGGCGCCCGCGCTCCCGCCTGCCGGCGCCGGCCCGGCGCCGCCGTCCCCCGCGGCGCCAACGCCGGGCTCGCCCCCCGCGGGAACCTCGGCGGAGGCGGCACCGGCGCCACCTTCCCCCGCCGCCACTCCGCCCGTCGCGAGCCGCCCGGCGGCGCCGCCCTCGTCGCCCGGCTCCCCGCCCCGCACGGCCGGAGCCGCGTCGGAGCGATCGCGCTCCACCCGGCCTCCGCAGGCGACGAGCAACCACGCGGCGACCATGGACGCGGCGACGAGCCTTCGCCCCAGCACGTCGGGAAGGGTAGCACTCGCCCGGGAGGAGCCCCACCCCGGCCGCCCTCCTTCGCAGAACTCGCGACGAGCTCCTCCAGCTGCTCCTCGTGTAGTCCGGCCGAGATCCCTCCGGGCCTCCATGAGCCGTCGATCTGCTACACGGGCGAGGTGCTCCCTCGACGTGCCGCTTCTGCCACCCGTTCTGCTCCTCTGCGAGCGGATGGGCGACGCCAGCTCCTCTGCGCAGCCACCGCCTTGGTGGCGTGTGCTCGTGGGCTGGAACCCGGCACCTCGCCGGCGGTGCCATCGCCCATGACGGAGGACGAGGCGGCGGCCGACGCGAGACAGCCCCCGCGCGCCGGCGCGGAGGACTCCTCGCAGGCGGAGCCGGCGTCGTCGGCCCCTTTCCGCGGCGACACCCCCGCATTCGCCACGGCAGAGCGCGACGAAGACTGCTTTCTGCTGGGCCTGTCGTTCTTCGGCGACGGTTGCGTCAGCGGCTACTGGCCCGAATGCCTGTTCTCGGCGACGGATCCCCTGGGGCTGGCGCGTGAATGTGATGGGCTCGTGTCCGCGTGGGCCCGCGTCCGTTCGCAGGTGCAGGGGAAGGCCCTGGAACAGGGAGACCACTTCGCAGCGATACTCGAGGAACGAAGCCGACTTCTGTTGTCGTTGGATGACTCCCCCGCGAGTAACGAGGTGCCGAGGCCCCCAGAGCGTGCGCAGCCGGCGATCCAGCAAGAGGCCCGTCGCCTCCTCGACCGGCAACTGGCCCTGAATGAGGCACGCATGGTCGCCACGTGGGACGGGTTCGTCAATCTGTGTGGGACGTCACGTGTCCCGGGACCCCACTATCGGCGCTGGGGCCCCTGAGCAGGGACGCTCTCGCTGAGGCGCGGCCGATTGATCCTTGCCGCCACGAAGCTCGTCTCGGGCGAACGGCACCTCCATCACTTCGCTGGCAGGAGGATCGTGAGGCCGCCCTCCCTGGCGCTCGGTCCCACCTCGGAACGGCTGCCCCTGCCCCCCTGCCTCCCGCGCGAAGGCCTCGACTACGAGGCGCCCGGGTTGGATGAAGCCTTGGTCCGGGTCGTGGATTGACCCCGGCACTTGGCGGCCGCGCCTCGGCGCTCGAGAGCCACGCGACCAGACGGTTGCCCATGCGGCACTGCTCCACGTCCGAGAGGTGAACGAGTACGAGTCCGTGCTGGGAGCCGAGCACGGAGCGCCTCAACCAGTACGCCAGGACCGACCGTCAGAACCGCGAATCTATCTTCCCCCCAGCGGGCTCTACCCGATCGAGAGCCTGGCCGCTGCGGTCGGGCGAGGAGGCCATCGCCATGCTCAGCAAGGTCCTGCCCGTGAACGAGGGCACCGTCGATCGTGTCATCCGCGTCGTCGTCGGCCTCGGGCTTCTGAGCTTCACTGTCGTGGGGCCGCAATCGCTGCTCGGCCTGGTCGGCATCGTCCCGCTGCTCACGGGCCTGGTCGGGAGCTGCCCGGCGTACCGGCTATTCGGGCTCACGACGTGCCCAATGAAGGCGGCGGAGGAGCGATAGCGACGGAAGGAGCGGCGGCGCGCAGCCACGCGGCGACCACGGACACGGCGAAGAGCGTCCGCCCCGACAGGTAGGGAAGGGTAGCACTCGGCCCGGGAGGTCCGGATCGACGGCCCGCCGCCGGTTCGGCGCGCTGGAGCTCTGTCTCCAGGTGAGGCAGAATGAGAAGGTTGCTCCTCGCCGTCGGCGGCCGCTCCGTCAGCCGAAGCGGGTGCCCTCTCCCGACCTCACCCGATGCGCCTCCCCTCGATCGCAGGCCCGCGCGCGCCGCTCACTCGCGGTGGCGCTGCCGCGCTCCTCGCGCTGCTCGGCGCGGCGGGCGGTTGCACCGGCGGCGACGACGCCGTGGCTCCGGCGCTGCCCCGGCTCAAGGCCGCCGGGGCGAGCGAGCTGCCGAGGAGCGGCGACGGGGGCCCCTGCGAGGAGGGCGCCGAGCGCGCGTGCGGCCAGCTGTTGGCCGTGCAGGGGCGAGTCGTCACCTGCCGTGAGGGGATGGAGCGCTGCTCCGGTGGGGTCTGGACGAGCTGCACCGGGGAAGCGCTGACGGCGTTCGCGCTCCCGCAAGACGCGGCGGGCCTCGGCGCGCGCGCCCTCGGCGAGCCCGAGCCCTGCGCGAGCAACGTCTGCGATCCGGCCTGCCGGGCCTACTACGAGCAGCCCGCGGTGGCCATCGAGACGGTGCGGGGAACGCCCATCTTCACCTGGACGGGCGGTTCAATCGACGATCTTCGGGCGAAGGGGCTGGTCGACAAGGCCTTCGTGGAGCCCTGCAGCTCCGCCTACGACTGCCAGTTCAACCATCACTGCGTCGGTCCCGCCACCGAACCCGCCTGCGCCCACGGCAAGTGCGATCCGGGCGCGTCGCTCGACCCCGGCTGCGAGGACGCGCTCCTCGGCGGCTCAAACGCGGGCGAGCAGACCTGCGTGGGGATGATCTGCGCCGCGCGGCCGAGCTGCTGCGCGCGCGCCTACGACGGCGACTGCGCGCGCGATCCCTGCACGGCGGGGACCCCGCTCAAGGCGGACTGCGATCCCTGCGTGGCGAACGTCTGCGCCGAGCTCCCCGACTGCTGCGGCGAAGCCGCGGCCGGGGCCGATCCGCTGGTGCGCGAGGCGGAGCTCCACTCGCGGCACGTCCCCCGCTCGTCGCAGCACTTCCGCGAGGTCACGGAGGCGACCGCGTCGAGCGGCGCGGTGATGCAGGCCTGGCCGGACAATGGCAAGGCGTACGCCGCGAGCAAGCGCTTTAGCTCCCCATCGCTCGAGTTCGACGTCGAGCTCCCGGTCGCGGGCCGCTACTACGCGTGGGTGCGCGGCCGCGCCGGCGGCGCGACGGTGGCCACCAGCGACTCGGTCCACGTGGGCCTCGACGGGGACATCCCGACCTCGGGCGAGGCCCTCACGGGCTTCACCGCGGCGCAGGGCTGGGTGGGGCGGACGATGGCGATGGGCGCGCCGCGGGCGTACCTCGACGTCCCCACGGCGGGGCCGCACACCATCGACCTCTGGATGCGCGAGGACGGCTTCGTCGCCGACAAGCTCCTGCTCACCCGGGACGCGGGCTACACGCCGAACGGCGAGGGCCCCGACGGCGGGGCGCCCGGCGCCTGGAGCCCCGACTGCGCCGCGCGGTACGCCGAGCGCTGCGCCGGCACCTGCGACGCCCGCAGCTGGGACGAGACCTGCGTCGCCATGGTCGGCTCGGTCTGCGGCGCCGAGTGCGCAGAGCGCCCGGACGCCACCTGCGAGCACTCCCCCTGCGACGAGGACGGCGTCGCGCTCGACGCGCGCTGCCACCCCTGCGTCGCGCGGATCTGCGCGGCGAGCCCGTCGTGCTGCATCACCGGCTGGTCCGGCGCCTGCCGCGATCAGGTCGCCTCCGCCTGCGAGCTGACCTGCCCCATCGAGCTCGAGCTCCCCGCGCCGGAGCCGGGCGTCTGCGCGCCCTGGCTCCCCGGACAGACTAACGAGGCCTGCGACGGGATCGATCTCGGGGTGGGCGTGCCCTGCAGCGGGACCCTGCCCATCTGCAACCACGGCACCGCCACGGCCGAGGCGGGGATCCGCGTCATCCACTATCCGGCCAACTCCGGCCGATACCCGGACGCGGCGCCCGACCAGGATCACCCGCAGCTCCGGGATTGCTTCACGGCGGAGCCCATCCCGCCGGGACACTGCGTCGGCGTGACGACCTGCGAGCTCAACGGCAACCGCGAGATCATGGTCAACCCGCCGGACCCGGGCGCGCCGGCGGAGTGCAGCCGCCTGGACAACTGGGGGCTTTACTCGGGGGACGCCGACTGCGAGGTCCCGCTCTGCTCCGAGGCGGACGCCACCGCCTCCTTCCGTGGCGTGAACCTGTACCTGATGCTCGACAAGTCGGCCTCGATGCGGGGGGGCCGCTGGGCGGGGACGGTGGCCGCGCTCAAGGCGTTCTTCGCTGCGCCGGAGTCCGACGGCCTGGCGGTCGCGCTCGAGCTCTTCCCGCTCGACGGCCGCGGTGCCCACGGGGATGGCTGCGGCGATCCCTCGGTTGGCGAGTGCGACGCCACGCCCTGCGCCGACCCCATGGTCGCGCTGGGAACGCTGGGCGCCGGCGCGGGCGATCCCCAGGAGGCGCGCCTGGTGAACGCCATCGACTCCGTCTCCCCCTCCGGCTACACGCCGACCTACCCGGCGCTGCGCGGCGCGGTGGACGCCCTGATCGCGGCCCAGCGCGCCGACCGGGACGACCTCTACGCGGTCGTCCTCGCCACCGACGGCGAGCCCACGAAGTGCGAGCAGTCAACGCTCGAGATCGCCGAGGTCGCCCTCGACGGCTACGCCAGCCACGGGATCCGCACCTACACCATCGGTATGGACGGCGCCGATCTCGACGCGCTCGACACCATCGCCCACGCGGGCGGCACGCGGGGGGCGTTCGTGGTGACCGACGACGCAAGCGTGGACCGTGACCTGCTCGACGCGCTCTTCTCGATCTCGCGCGAGCTGGTCCGCTGCGACTTCGCGATCGAGAACGGCGAATACCTCGATCCCACCGCCGCCACCGTCACCTACGTCCCGGGAGCGGGCGGGGACCCCGAGCTGTTGCCGCGGCGCGATGGTCCCGCGGGGTGCGGCGAGGGGTGGTACTTCGACGACCCCCGGGATCCGACGCGCGCGACGCTGTGCCCGGACACCTGCGCCGCCGTCCAGGCCGACGGCTCCGCGCGGATCTCGGTCCGCATCGGCTGCTCGATGCCGTACGAAGCGACGAGCCACCGGGAAGCCTACGCCGCGAGCTGCCCGCCCAACCAGGGGATCCAGTGGGCCTTCTTCGGCTGGATCGCCGAGGTCGAGCCCGGCGCCGAGATCGTCTTCTCGGCCCGCGCCGCGGAGGCGGAGGCCGAGCTCGCGGACGCGGAGTGGGTCGAGCTCGGGCGCGCCACCGCGGAGCTGCCCAATTGCGGCCCGGGCGGTCCGTTGCCGGACTGCCCGCGCAACGTCTTCGACGGGCTGGGCGTGCGAGCGCAGGATCCGTACGTGGAGCTTGAGGCCGCGCTGATGCCGAGCCCCTCCGCCGCGGGCCGCGCCGTGCTCGAAGAGTGGCAGCTGAGCTACACCTGCGTCGACGATCGGTGACCCCGCGTCCGCATTGGTGACGGCACGGCGTCCTCGCGCCGTCGGGGACGCGCCCGCCTGCCCAGAGCTGGCCCTGGCTGGCGGATCTCGTCCTTTCCATCAGGCTCGTTCGCGCGCCCTCGTCGGGCCCGCCTGGGAACGAGCCCTTCCGGTGACTCTGGCGGTGCGGCGCGTTGGCGCCGCAAATCCGGGCACGTTAGTCTCCCGTCATCGGGAGCCCGGTCGGGGGCCTCTGGTCCCCGGGCTTGCCCGAAGAACCCGGAGGATTCCATGCGGCGACGTTGGGTCGGGATCGTGCTGGGTGCGACGATGGGGCTCGGCGGCCTCGCGGGCTGCGGGGACGAGGGCGGCGCGACGAGCAGCGTCGGGGGTGCGGGCGGCTCCGGCGGCTTGGCCACGGGCGGCGTCGGCACGCCGACGGGCGGCATGCCGACGACCGGCGGTGCGACTGGCGAGTCCGGAGCGGTCACGGCCGGCACGGGCGGTGACGTCGAAACGGGGGGCGCGGCCACCGGCGGCTTCGGCTGGCCCTCCGGCGGCAGCTCCGAAACGGGCGGCGCGCCCACCGGCGGCGCGGCCACGGGTGGGGTCGGCACCGGCGGCTTCGGCTGGCCCTCCGGCGGCAGCGCTGACACTGGCGGCAACGCGACCGGCGGCTTCGGCTGGCCCTCCGGCGGCAGCGCGACCGGCGGCTTCGGTTGGCCCACTGGCGGCAGCGTTGACACCGGCGGCGCCGCGACCGGCGGCGATGCGACGGGCGGCAGCACCCCGGGCTCCGGCGGCGGCACCGGCGACGATCCGTTCGCGCAGGCGCGGGTCGACTGCGTCGCCCGCATCAATGCCTTCCGCGCCACTGAGGGACTGCCCCCTTACGAGCAGTGGGTGGAGGCGGAGGCGTGCACCGACGAGCAGGCGGCGGCCGACTCGACCCAGAGCGCCCACGCGAACTTCGGGGACTGCGACGAGTGGGCGCAGAACACCTGCCCGGGCTGGCGCGACGTGGGCAGCGTCATCGAGGGCTGCCTACAGAGCATGTGGGAAGAGGGTCCCGGCGAGCCGTTCAGCGAGCACGGCCACTACATCAACATGTCGAGCCCCGAGTACACGCAGGTCGCCTGCGGCTTCTACGAGATGCCGAACGGCGAGATCTGGGCCAACCAGAACTTCCGTTGACCCAAGGCCGGCGCGGCGGGCGCCGCGCGTTGCCGGGCGGCGCGCCCTGGTGGATCATTCGGATCGACGAAGGGACCGACGGCGGGGCTGGGGAGTCCTCCGCCGCCGAGCCGCGGGAGGGACCATGCGAAGCTCGAGCTCAAACCGTACGCGCTTCACGAGGCTCATCGCGCTGGCGGGACTGGCCCTGCCGGCGCTGGCCTGCGGCAAGGACGGCGAGGGCGGGAACGACGACCCGGCGACGGGCGGCTCCGTCGGGACGACGGGGGGCTCGAGCGGGAGCGGCGGCGCGGCCACGACCGGGGGCGCCCCGAGCGGCGGCGCGGGCGAGGCCGGCGGCGCCTCGACCGGCGGCGCGGCGAGCGGGGGCACGGCAACCGGCAGAGCCGGCGAAGGCGGCGCGACCGCGGAGGGCGGCACGCCTACTGGCGGGGCCGCCTCCGGCGGCGCGGGCGAGGGCGGCGCGATCGCGGAGGGCGGCGCCTCGACCGGCGGCGCAGGCGGCGCGCCGCCGACCGGCGGCGCGAGCAGCGGTGGCTCGACCGCGGGCGCGGCCGGCGCGGGCGCGGGCGGCGAGGCGGGCGCGGCGCCGCTCGAGCAGGTCGACTCGGTCACCGATCACGGCGTCACCTGGACCTTCGACGCGCCGCACGCGGTGGGACGCTTCGTCACCGGCGACTACTGGGTCGTCTGCCCGGTCACGATCGAGAGCGTGACCCCCGCGCCCGGCGGCGGCCGCAACGGGAGCGTGCTCAACCTGCCGCCGGTGCAGGACGAGACGGGCTTCGACGATCGGACCGTCGAGAACCGGTACGAGCCCTCGCTCGCCGTGAGCTTCCCGCTCGCGATGGAACCCGGGGACAGCCTGGTGTCGTCGATCTCGGTGGAGGAGCCGGGGCTGGTCGAGAACTGGCTCCGCGAGGGCAGTGGAGAATACTCGGACTCCCCGGTCGCCACCGTGTCGGTGCTCACCTGCGTCGCCGAGCCGGCCCCGGCGGACGCCTTCCGCCCCCCGTACACCGGCGGCGCCGCGTCGCTCCGCCGGCTGAGCGAGCTCGATCGAGGGAGGCTGCCGAGGCTTCTGCCACCGAGCCCCGTGGATGACGACACCCTGGAGACGTTCGCCGAGCGCCTCGGGCGGCCGTGGGTTGATAACCTCTTTTACGCTTTCGACGCGCAGGTCGACACCATGGCGATGTACGGGCGCGAGACCGGGCGGGTCGCGGGGATCGCGAGCCTGCTCGTGATGCTCGACCTGCCCCCGGAGCAGCAGGCGGCCCAGGAGCGCCTGCTCGTCGGCTTCGTCCAGTACGGCATCGATCTCTGGGGCCTGGTCGAGGCCGGCTACCCCGGCTGGTACGCCCATGGTGGCCACGGCAGCGGACGCAAGTGGCCGATCGTCTTCGCCGGCATGGTCTTCGGCGATCCGGCGATGAGCTCCCCCACGCTCAGCTACCCCGAGGTCCGGTTCGGCGAGGACATGCACACGGCGTTCGCCAGCGATCTGCCCTACGGGCCCGCCCACAACGGGGCCACCGTGGTCTACACCGGCCACATGGGCGTCTGGCAGGGCGAGCCGGTGAGCGACGATGCCGCCTGGGGACCCTACGAGCACCTCCCTCCCGACCAGTGGCTCGATCCGATCGGCGAGAACTACCGCCGCTGCTGCACCAGCCTCGCCTGGGCGGGCCAGGCCCTGGCGGCGCGGCTGATGGAGGCCGAGCCGAGCTGGGCTCACGACGCCTTCTTCGCCTACGTCGATCGCTGGATGGATCCCTCCGGCGACGACGCCTACACGCAGGAGATCTACGACCTGACCGGCCTCGACTACCGCGCCGACTGGCAGCGGCAGGGCCAGGCCTGGGACCCGTTCGTCGAGGAGATGTGGGCGGCGTACCGGTAGGGGGCTCGCGGGCGCCGCGCGAGCCGCGGCGTGCAGGGGCTCCCCGACGTCGGCAGAGTCGCATCCCCACCCCGACCGGAGGTGCATCGAGCTAGCGGGTGCCGCCGGTCGGTCCGCTGGACCCCGGTGACGGGCCGTCGGTCCGAGCGGGCGACCAGAGGGCGTCGGCGAACCGATCGGTGGTCCGGTAGAAGACCTCGCCCGGCACCCGGAGGCGGTACTCGCGCCCTTGCTGCCGGCACTTGCCTCCGCAGCCCATCCAGCTCCAGCGGTCGCGAACGATGGAGGCGACGTCTCGGTTCGACGCCTCCTCGTGGACGCGCGCGTGGCCACGGTCGAGCAAGGCGGCGACGATGAACTGCGCCTGCGAGCTGATCGATGGCGCCGCCGCGTCGGAGACGGTGACGACCTTCTCATTGGCAGGACGGGCTGCCAGAAAGTCGCTCACGAGCTTCATCCGGAGGCATCGGGCCGCCACGGTGAACTCCTCGAGCCCGAACGTCATCGTCACGCCCTCACGCTGGACGATGACGGTGCGGGGCTCTCGCGGGGCCACCAGGTCCACCGTCCGCGGGAGGACGGAGTCGTCGCCGTCGTTCAACGGCACCGTCCCGCCCGCGACGTCGGGAGGGCAATCCGGCCCACGCCTGGCGTCCACCGGAGGGCCTTCGCCACTCGAAGGCCCCGGCAGCGCGGCGCTGCCGTCCGCGGATCCTCGAGCGCCCGGCTCGGCGACTCGACCGGGCTCGCCCTTGGCATCCGACGATGCATGCCGCTGGCAGGACGGCGCCCCGCCCGCGACCAGGGCCATCGCCGTCGCGAGCCCGCAGACGCGACGGGTGGAGCCGCGTTTCATGAGAGCGGTGCGAACTCTATCGCCGGATCGAACGGGCGTCAGCCGAGGGAGGCAGCGGTCGCCTTTGGGCGACTGGCGAGCGTGCGGCGGGCCGTCCCCTCCAGGGTGGCCGCGAAGCTTCAGCAGCGCCCGACCAGGCGCCTGGGCAGGTACCCGAAGGCGAACCCCGACCGGTTCAGGCTCAGCACGGCGCCCAGCAGTCGGAGCCCACCCTCCGCGATCCGCTCGAGCCCCGCGCCCAGGATACTGGCGACAATCATGGCGATGGGCAGCACGGAGACCAGCGGGCTCACCAGCGAAACCCGACGCGTGAAGCCGGGCGCGTAGCGGTTCAAGAGGGCGCCGAGCGCCGCGGCCGCACCCGTGGCGGTCCGCGCTGGTGCTATGCTGCGGCGAGTGCGGCGACCCCTCCCACTCCCCGGCGCGGCGCTGCTCGCGTTGCTGCTCGCCGCCGCTCCCGCCCGCGCGGTCGTCGAGCTGCCAGTCATCGCGTGGGACCCGGGGGTCCCCGGCGGAATCCCCGAGATCACCGGCCCGGTGGCGAGCGTCCTCGATCACGGCGCGGTCGCCGACGGCGTCACCGACGACCTCGGGGCCTTCCAGGCCGCCCTCGCCGCCCTGCCGAACGGCGGCGTACTGTGGGTGCCGGCCGGGGACTACTACCTGAACGGGACGCTCGAGATCGGCACCGACGCGATCGTCCTGCGCGGCGAGGGCGCCGACCGGTCTCGGCTCCTCCTCGGAGACGCCAACACCGCGTCCATCAGCGTACTCACCTACGGGCGCGGCGATTGGCAGCCGCTCGCCGAGGCCGTCGCGCGGGGTGCCGCCAGCGTCACCGTGCCCGACGGCGCGGCCTTCACGGTTGGAGAGTGGGCGGAGCTCCAGCAGACCAACGACGCCGCGCTGATGTACACGGACCCCGAGTGGGAGGTCGACTGGGCCCTGGACTGCCGCGGGCAGCTCCTCGAGATCACCGCCATCGAAGGAAACCGCGTCACCTTCCGCCACCCCCTCTACCTCGACTATCCCCTGGAGCAGTCGCCGCAGATCCGCCCGCAGCGCCTGGTGAAGCACGTCGGCATCGAGCGGCTCTACCTCGAGCGCGTCACCAACGACAGCGACGTCAGCACCGTCCAGTGGAAGAACGCCGCCTACGTCTGGATGCGGGAGGTGGAGAGCAGCTGGACGCGCAAGGCGCACGTCGGCACCGAGGCGGTGATCGGCTGCCAGATCGAGAACAGCTACCTGCACCACGCCTGGGACCACGGCGGCGGGGGCCACGGCTACGGCACCTCGCTCGGCTTTCACACCACGGACTGTCTGGTCGAGAACAACCTCTTTGTCAGCCTGCGGCACGCCATGATCATCCAGTCCGGCGCGAGCGGGAACGTCTTCGGCTACAACCACTCCAACGAGGTGGTGCAGAGCGAGGGCTCCGTGCCGAACGAGGGGTGGCTGCCCCCGGACCTCTCGGTCCACGGGCACTTCTCGAACAACAACCTCTTCGAGTCGAACACGGTGGAGCAGGTGGGGATCGCGGACTACTGGGGTCCCACCGGGCCCCACGTCGCCTACCTGCGTAACCGCGTGGTGAACGACGAGCTCCGCTCCGACGGCCGGAGCGAGGACGAGGCCATCGCGCTCGACGATCACAGCAACTATCAGTACCTGCTCGGCAACGTGGTACAGATCGGCACCCTGCAGGACGACGGGACGCCGGACATGGCCACCAACGTGATCCACGGGCACGTCGAGGGCGGCGCGACGACCTGGGATCCGGACCTATCGGACCACGAACTCCCCCGGTCCTACTACTGGGGCTGCAAGCCCGGCTTCCTCGGCAACAAGGCCTGGCCGCTGGTGGGCCCCGAGGTGACCCCGAGCGTCGACCTGCCGGCGGGCGACCGCCTCGCCGCCGGGACGTTCCTCGCGCCGTCCTACGAGCGCGGGTGCGACGACGGCACCACCAACCCGGGCGCCGGCGGCGGGCTCAGCGGGACGGGCGGCGGGGCCCCGGGGGAACCGGCGACGCCCACGGGGGGTGCGGCGCCGACCGCGAGCGTCGACGATGGGGACCCCGGCTGCGGGTGTCGCACGGCGGAGCGAGCGGCGGCGGGGACCTGGGCGTTGGCGGCGCTGGCGCTGGTCGGGGGCGGGGTCCGGCGGCGACGCTCCGGCCCTCACCGAACGCGGACGCTGTCGGCGATGTAGCCGGGGCTTCGTCGCATGCATAAGGATCGAGGATCGAGCCGCGGCGGGAACGCGCTGGGCGGCGCGGCGACGGGTGGGAGCGCTGGGCGGCATCCCGCCAACGCCCGCGTCTGCCAGCGCCCCTTCACGACGACGAGCGGAGTGCTGCTGGCGTCCCTCGCAGTCCCGGTCACCGTCCTCGACAGCGCCGTCGGGGCGCCCATGAGAGCGCCCCCGATCCTGTTGGTCGCGACCGCCGCGATCTCGCTGCTCCTGTTGATCGCGGGCCTGCTCATCACCCGACTCCCCAGGTGGGGGCAGGTCACCGCCACCCTCGCCCTGGTCGGCGGGCTCGGCCTCGGCGCCCCCCAGCTGGTGGAGAGGCCGCTCGTCTGCTTGGCCGTGCTGGTGGCGGGCACGGCCGGGCTGGTGTCGCTCTGGAACGTCGGAGCGCCGCTGCTAACTCTGCCGAGAACCCGGCTCCGTCCCCAGCTCGAGGGTCGAGCGCAAGGAGCGGCGATCCAGTCGATCCTCTTGTGGCTCCTGTGGGGGTTCGCCGACATGGACCGCTCCGCGCTCGACACCCTCGTCGTCGGCTCCTCCCTGGTGGTGAGCGCGGTGCTGGGGATCGCCTGGTCCGCGAGCTCCTGGCGCGCCCACCGCGGTCGCGCCCTCGGGCTGCTCGCCGCGCTGGTCACCGCCGGGATCATCGCGGCCCCCCTGTGGGGGCATTGGTGGTGGACGATGAGCAGCCTGCTACCGGTGGCGATCAGCACCACGGTGCTCGCCCGAGGACGCCCCCGCTCGGAGGTGCAGCAGGCGAGCTGGTGGGAGCCGCTCCTGGGCCATCCGGAGCGCCTCTTCGTCGGGACGTTCGCCGGGCTTTCGATGGCCGGCGCGTTCCTGCTGGCGTTGCCCCAGAGCGCGGCGTCCGATCACAGCGTCGGGCTCCTCGACGCGCTCTTCACCTCCACGAGCGCGGTCTGCGTGACCGGCCTCGTCGTACGAGACACCGCGGCGGACTTCCGTGGCTTCGGGCAGGCCGTGATCCTCCTGTTGATCCAGGTCGGCGGCCTCGGGATCATGACCTTCTCGACCACGGCGCTGTGGGCGCTGGGTCGCCGAATGAGCCTCCGGCACGAGGGGGCCGTGGCGAGCCTCCTCAGCGCGCAGGACCGCGGGCACCTCTTCGCGACGGCGCGGAGGATCCTCGCGCTCACTGCGCTGACGGAGGCGGTGGGCGCGCTCCTGCTTGCGGTGGCCTTCGTCCGTCATGGCGATCGGCTCCTCACCGCGCTGTGGCGCGGCGTCTTCACCTCCATCTCCGCCTTCTGCAACGCCGGCTTCGCCCTCCAGAGCGACAGCCTCGTCTCTTACCAGCACTCTCCGTTCGTGCTGCACGTGGTCGCCCTGCTGATCATCCTCGGCGGCCTCTCGCCGGCGGCCGTGTTCGCCGCGCCAGCGCTGGCCCGCCGGGGGCCAACGCCGGTCACCGCGCAGGCCAAGCTCTGCCTCGTCGCGGCCGCCGTCCTCTTGGGTCTGGGCTTCGTCTCCGTGCTCGCGTTCGAGTGGGGGGGATCCCTGGCCGGTCTGTCGGTCGCCGACCGCCTTCACAACGCCTGGTTCCAGTCGGTGACGCTCCGCACCGCGGGCTTCAATTCCATCGACCTCACCGCGGTGCGGCCCCCGACCTTCACCCTGATGCTGCTCTGGATGTTCATCGGCGGCAGCCCGGGCAGCACGGCGGGAGGGGTTAAGACCACGACCGTCGCGGTGCTCCTGCTGTCGGTGGTTCAGTCCATTCGCGGTCGCTGGACCCTGGAGGTCTTCGGCCGACGTATCCCCGAGCGCACCCACTCCAAGGCCGCGGTTACGGTGACCGTTGCCGCAGCGGTGGCTTTTTTCGCCCTCCTCGCGCTAGAGCTCACCCAGAGGATGCCGACCCGACTCGCGGTGTTCGAGGTGGTGTCGGCGCTCGGCACGGTCGGGCTCTCCGTCGGAGGGACCGGCGCGCTCGATGGGGTCGGCAAGGCGATCATCACGGTGTGCATGTTCGTCGGCCGCGTCGGCGGGCTGACGTTGCTGATGTTCCTGAGCAGTCGCGCCTCCGTCCCGGCGATCGGGCGTCCGGAGGAGGAGATCGATGTCGGCTGACGGCTCGCGGAGGAAGCGATGAAGAAGCAAGCCCTCGTCATTGGCCTGGGCCAGTTTGGCATGTCGGTGGCCCGCGCCCTCGTGGCCCGGCAGGCGGAGGTGCTCGCGGTGGACGTCCGCGATGCCCGGGTGCGCGCCGCGGCGGCGTTCGTGTCGGAGGCGGCCTGCTTCGACGCGACCGACGAGGCCGCGCTCGCGCGGACCTCCCCGGAGCGACGCGACGTGTGCGTGTGCGCGATCGGCGACGAAGCGACGGAAGCGTCGATCCTCTGCACGGCGTTGCTGAAGCAGATGGGAGCGCGCCGGGTGATCGCGCGCTCGAACGACGAGCTGCACGCGCGCATCCTCACGCTCGTCGGCGCGAGCCAGGTCGTGAATCCGGAGCGCGAATTCGGCGACCGGTTCGCCAATCAGGTGCTCTTCGAGGGGATCCGGGGCGAGATGGCGCTCGGCGACGGGCTGCTCGTCTCGGAGGTGCTGGCCCCGCCCAACTTCGTCGGTAAGACGCTCGGCGCGCTGCAGCTCCCCCGGCGGTTCGGGGTGACGGTGATCGCGATCCGCAAGGGCGGCGCGGGCGCGCTCGTCATGCCCAGCGCGGAGCTCGCCTTCGAGGCCGGGGACGTCATGGTGCTGGTCGGCCGCGAACGAGTCGTGGCGCAGATGATGGAGCGGGGCTGAGCGATGGACCTGCGACGCGAGGTCCTCCTGACCATCGGCAGCCTGGTCTTGGTCAACCTGCTCCTCGCGTTCGGGGCCATCGGGCTCTTCGTGCGGATGGGTCCCGCCATCGAGCTCATCCTCCAGGAGAACGTCTACTCGATCACGGCGACCGAAGAGATCCTGGCCGAGCTCGCCGCGACAGGTGGGGCGGCGCTCCCCCGCGACGCCCGGGCTCGAGTCGGGGAGGCCCTGCAGCGGGCGCAGCGGAACGTGACCGAGGACGACGAACGGCCGGTGCTGGACGCCCTGGAGCGTCGGCTGCCGGCCGCCCTGGCCGGAGATCGGGCTTCGCGGGAGGTGGTGGTCGCGGATCTGCAGCGACTCATTGGCATCAACCGTGACGCCATGGGCCGGGTCGACGAGGAGGCGCGGCGCCTGGGGAGCGCCGGGGCCTGGGCGGCGGTGCTGCTTGGCTTCCTCTCGTTTCTTCTGAGCCTCCTCGTCGTGGTGCGGCTCCAGCGAAGCTTCGTCGGACCGTTGATCGAGCTCTCCCAGGTCATGGACCGCGTGCACCGGGGCGATCATTGGCGGCGCTGTCACGCAAGGGCGGCCCCTCGAGAGGTCCTCCAGGTCTTGGAGGCCGTCAACCGGCTGCTCGACGAGCGCGTGCAGCGGGATCACGCCAGGGACGATCCAGGGTCGGAGGGGGCGGGCGCCCGAGATGCCGCGAGGTCTGCTCCCCTTTGATCGTCCGTTGGCCGGCGGCGGTGGGGCCGCGACGGGGTGGTGCCTGCTGGGGCCACGCAGAGCAAGCTCAGCAGGATCGTGACTTCACCCATCTACCAGAGCATGACCATCCGCAACTGGGACACCACGACGAAGCTCCTCGCCCTGATGAACGCTCGACGGCAGCCTCAGTCCGAGAAGACGATCTCGACCGAGGCCACCGGACCGCTGGCGTCCGGGTTGCCGTCGTCCGGGAGGCCCACCCCGCAGTCGGCGTCGAGCGCGACGGTCGTCGCGGCGTCGAGCATCGTGCGCGCGATCAACGCGCCGAGGTGGATCGCCTGGCGGGTGCGATTCACGATCAGCACCGGCACGGACCGCCCCGTGGCGTCCTCGTAGTCCGAGCAAGCGGAACCCGCGGCGCTTCCCGCGAGGCCGGCGGCTCCGGCGGCGCCAGCGCCGCCCGTGGACGCGCGGCCGTCCGCGCTCGCCTTCCCTCCGCACGCGAGGAGGACCAGCGGCGCGAGCGCAAGCGTGATCGCCGCACGCGGCACGTCGGTTCCGTTCATCGAGCTCGGTTTCCCGCCCCGCCCTGCCAGTGGGGAGCGTGCCACGAGATCCGTCGCGGCGTCGTCGCACCCTTGAGCTCGCGTCCGGCCCGGAAGGATGGTGATCGCACGGCGGAGACCGGGCCCCCCGACGCCGGCAAGAAGCCCGATACTCTGCGAATTTCAGGCACCCACGCCGGTCCGGGGCCGACCGCGCGCCGGCCCCGCGCCGCACTCGCCTGCCAGCGGCTATCGTTCGCGCGGGGCTTCGATGCCCGTGTCCGCGAGCGCTTCGAGCGTCTCCCGCGCGGCGTCCCTCGTCGCGGTGGTCGCGCTTGCGTCGGTCGCGAGTCCCTCTAGCGCGCGTGACGGGCGCTCTGGCTCGGACCAGGGCCTCACGATCGCGAGCCACGCCGCCGCCCTCGGGTCGTCCACCGCGGGTGTTGGCGAGGCGCGGCGCAGGGTCGAGAGCTCGTTCCCGAGCCCGCGGACAGGAGTCGGGCGGCGCTCGAGGAGGTCGAGCGTGAGCTCGTAGGCGGCTCTTCTCGGTGGGCGTCGTTCAGGAACTCCTCACCCACGGCAAAGAACACCGCTGCCTGGTCTCGCGGCGAAGGCTGCTCGAGGTCTCGAGCCAGTACCTCGTCGAGCGCTCCCGACGGGCCGCAGGCCATGACCGACATCTCCTGGGTAGAGTCACCACGGACCCCCTCGACGTCACAGTCGCGGTGCGCGAGCACGATGCGGCGGAGGTCGTCGGGCGAGGGAGGCGGCTCGAGCGGGAACCCGTCGTAACTTCGGCGTGCTTCCTCGGGCGAGAGCCGAGCGTAGGCGTCGGCCACGGGGGTCTGGGCGTCCGGCGCGGGCCCGCGCTGGGGCGTGCAGCCGAGAACGCAGAGGAAGCACAGGGTGGTGGCTGGACTCGTCCACACCCGCCCGGCTCGGCCCCGCTCGCCGCGCGACCGTGGGTTCGTCATCCGCGTCACGGCCACGTCGCCGAGTCTACCCCCGATGACGCGCGGTTTCCGGCCGCCGCCCCCCTACGGCAGCCGCTCGGGGTCGGGCAGCGCGAGGCCCTTGTGCAGCGCGTCGGAGACGGCGCGCGCGAGCGAGTCGCGGGTGCGCTTACAGGCGCCCGTCTCGGTGCCGGCGCGCTGGCCCTTGCAGTCGAGCTTGTAGCGCTCGCGCCAGGCCTTGACGCCCTGGCTCGCGAGCAGCGCCTGCTGCAGGCTCGGGTCGAGGTGGTTCCAGGTGATGTTCGGCGTCGGGGGGAAGCCGGGCTGGTACTCCGTCTCCACCTCCTCGGCGGTGAGGGTCGCGCAGGTGCCGTCCCAGCGGAGCACGATGAGGCCGTCGGCGCCGCTCACCTCCATCCCGTCCGGACCACCGCCCGCCCTGCCCACGATCACCACCTCTTCGGCGAAGAGCAGGCTGGCCGCGCCCGTGGGGCCGCCGAGGGTGTTGACGGCCTTCACCTCGCGCATCCGGAGGTAGGCGTGGGTCCACGGCGCGCCCTTCTCGAACATCACCAGGGCGACGCTCGGGTACTTGCCGGCGCAGAGCCGATCCACAAAGCCCTTGGGCGGAACGCACGGCGGCTCGCCGGTGACGCAGCGTCGCGGGAGGCCCGCGGGCGCCGCGACCTCCGCCGACGCGGGCGCGGGCTCGGCAACGGCTTCCGTCGCCGTGTCCGTCGCGCGGTCGGCCCCGGCCCCTGCCTCGTCGACGGCGGGCGCGGTGGGCTCGCGCGCGGCGGCGGCCTCGGCCGTTGCGGGCTCCGGCGGCGGCGCCGTGGCCCCCACGGGCGGGGCGGGCCGTGGCCCTGGCTGGGCAGCGCCACAGGCGACGATCGGGAGTACGGTCAGGACGATGGCGAGGCGAACAAACCGCATCCTGCCAAGGATCCGCTACCGGCGCGCCGACTGTCAAGCGGGCTAGGCGCGGACACACACGCTCCCGGCTGCCCCCCCCCGCTTTACTGCCCCCGGGCCGGATGCGAGGCTGACGCGGCCCGCGCTCGTCCCCCTGGCGCGGGGCCGGAACGAACCGCCATGGCGAGCCAGCTCACCTCGACCAAGCCGATCCACCGCATCCTCCGCGAGGCCGAGAGCGGCGAGGACGGGCACACGCTGCACCGCTCGCTCAGCGCGGCGCAGTTGGTATCGCTGGGGATCGGCGGCATCATCGGCGCCGGGCTCTTTTCGCTGACCGGGATCGTCGCCAGCCACAACGCCGGCCCGGCGATCGTCCTCTCCTTCCTGCTCGCCGCCTTCGCCTGCGGCCTGGCCGCGCTCTGCTACAGCGAGCTATCGACGATGATCCCGGTCGCCGGGAGCGCGTACACCTACGCCTACGCGACCCTCGGCGAGCTGGTGGCCTGGATCATCGGGTGGGATCTGGTCCTCGAGTACGCCATCGGCGCCGCGACCGTGGCGGTGAGCTGGTCGGGCTACGTCGTCTCGCTCCTGTACCAGCTCGGCGTCCCCTTCCCGAGCGCGCTCGCGGCCTCACCGTTCGAACGGGCCACGCTCCCGGACGGCGCTACGGTCGGGGCGGCCGTCATGAACCTGCCGGCCGTGCTCATCGTCATCGTCATCTCGATGCTCCTGATCACCGGGATCCGCGAGTCCGCTCGCTTCAACTCGACCATCGTGGTGCTCAAGGTGAGCGTCGTGGTGCTCTTCATCGCCCTCGGCGCGTTCTACGTGAACCCGGCCAACCACGTCCCCTTCCTGCCGCCGAACCAGGGCGCCTTCGGCCAGTTCGGGTGGAGCGGCGTGGTGCAGGGCGCCGGGGTGATCTTCTTCGCGTACATCGGCTTCGACGCCGTCTCCACGGCCGCCCAGGAGGCGAAGAACCCGGCCCGCGACATGCCCATCGGCATCCTCGGCTCGCTCGCGGTCTGCACGCTGCTCTACGTGGCGTTCGCCTACGTGATGACCGGGATGGTCCATTACACGGAGCTGAACTCCGCGGCGCCGGTCGCGGTGGCGATCGACCGCACGCCGTTCGGGTGGCTCCGCATGGCGGTCAAGCTCGCCATCATCGCCGGCTACACCTCGGTCATCCTGGTGCTCCTGCTCGGCCAGTCGCGCGTCTGCTTCTCGATGGCGCGCGACGGCCTGCTGCCGCGGCTCTTTGGCCACGTCCACCCGCGCTTCCACACTCCCTGGAAGTCCAACCTCGCGTTCATGGTCTTCGTCGGACTGCTGGCTGCCTTCGCGCCGATGAGCGCGCTCGGCGAGATGACCAGCATCGGCACCCTCTTCGCCTTCACCATCGTCTGCGCCGGCGTGCTGGTGGTCCGCTACACGCAGCCGGACGCGCCGCGGCCCTTCCGGACCCCGCTGGTCCCCTGGGTGCCGGCCCTGGGCATCGCCGCCAACCTCTACCTGATGTGGGGGCTCAAGCTCGAAACCTGGTACCGCCTCCTCGGCTGGCTCGCCGGCGGCCTGCTCTTGTACTTCGCCTACGGTCACCGCCACTCGCGGCTCGCCCAGGGCCCCACCGTGCCACCGCCCGCCCCCGGCGCGACGTAGTCGCCGCTAGTCGTCCGGCTCGACTTGCACGGTGACGGGGCCGCGGAGCAGGGTGCCCGTCGCGCCCGGCTTCAGATCGGCGGCGTTCGCCTCGTCCGTGTCCAGGTGCATGTCGAGCACATAGTCGGGGTGCACGCGCACCAGCACGTCGTCGAAGATGATCCCGCGCTCGCCGCCGACGCGCACCATCACCCAGTCCTTGTCCGTCACCCCGTAGACGGCGGCGTCGGCCGGGCTCATGTGGATATGGCGCTTGGCCTGGATGGCGCCACGCTCGAGCTTCACCCGGCCCGCGGGGCCCACGAGCTCGATCCCGATGCTCCCCCCGAGCTCGCCGGAGGCGCGGATGGGAGCGTCGAGGCCGAGCGCGCGCTCGTCGGTGCGGGAGATCTCGACCTGGGTCTCGGGCCGTACCGGGCCGAGGACGCGCACCTCGGGGATTGATCCCCGCGGGCCCACCAGCGTGACCTGCTCGGCGCAGGCGAACTGCCCCGGCTGGCTCAGGTCCTTGATCGGCGTGAGCTCGCGCCCGGAGCCGAAGAGCAGCTCGACGTGCTCCCGGGTGAGGTGGACGTGGCGCGCGCTGATCGAGATCGGGACGGGGGGCACGGTGGTCATGAAATGAGCTCCGGGGCGCTGACGGGTTCAGATCCCCATCAGCCAGCTGGTAAGCAGGTAGTTCGAGATCAGGATCGCCACCGCGCTGTTGACGACGGCGCGGGTCGTCGCCTGGCCGACCCCACGCGCGCCACCCGAGGCGTAGAAGCCCTGGTGGCAGGAGATGATCGACAGCAGAAACCCGAAGACCAAGGACTTGATGAGCCCCATCGTGACGTCCTCGACCTCGAGGTAGGC
The DNA here is from genome assembly GCA_964404725.1 of uncultured Polyangiaceae bacterium. GTDB lineage: Bacteria > Myxococcota_A > Polyangia > Polyangiales > Polyangiaceae > JAFGBI01. The sequence goes on along the minus strand of CAYOLF010000029.1, from coordinate 12,046 downwards.
CTCGACGTTGGCGATGTAGATGCCGGGGTCGAGGCCGAGCCCCTGCACGGAGACGAACCAGGCGCCCGCCATCCCGACACAGGTGAACAGGACGCAGAGCAGCGGCAGCATCAGCACGCCCGCCAGCATCCGGGGCGTCACCAGGTACTGGATGGGGCTCACCCCCATGGTCGCGAGAGCGTCGATCTGCTCGGTCACGCGCATGTTGCCGAGCTCGGCGGCCATCGCGCTGCCGCCGCGCGCCGTCACCATCAGGGCGGCGAAGACCGGGCTCATCTCGCGGGTGAGCGAGATGGCGACGATGGCGCCCACCATGCTCTCGGCGCCGAAGTCGCGCAGCGCGTTCACCATCTGCAGCGCGAGCACCATCCCAGTGAAGGTCCCGGTCAGGACGACGATGAAGATCGACTGCACGCCGACGAATTCCATCGCCAGGAGGAGCTGCCCCAGGCGAAACGGCGGGCGCAGGGTCCAGAGGACGGCCTTCGTTCCCAGGATCACCAGGGTGCCCACCGCGTCGAGCAGCCGGATCAGGGGCTCGAGCGGCTGCAGGAGCGCCTCCACGAGGCGAGGCTTGTCGGCGGGCGCGCCCACGGGCTCAGGGTACACCACAAGCGGCGGCGAGTTCCGTGAGAACGAGCGCCGAGCGGGCGCCGGTGGCGCGGACTCGGGCCTGGCGTCGCGGCTCCACCACCAGCTCGACGACGAGGCCGTCGCCGCCGAGGACCGCCACGTAGGGTCCGCCCCACTCCACCACCAGGATCCGGCCCTCGTCCCGCTGTGCGTCGAGCCCCAGGAGCCGAACCGCCGCGGTGTCGGCGAGGCGGTAGAGATCGGCGTGAGCGACCGGAGGCACGGTTTCGAGCTCGTGCAGCAGCGTGAAGGTCGGGCTCGTCACCGGCAGCGCGCGGTCGAGACCGAGGGCGCGGCAGAGCGCGCGCGTGAGGAACGTCTTGCCCGACCCGAGCGGCCCCTCGAGCACCAGGAGGTCACCGGCGGCGAGGACGCGGGCGAGCCGCCCGGCGAACCGCGTCGTCGCGCGGCGGTTGGGGAGCGCGACGGTGAGCTCGGTCACGGAGCTACCCCCTTCGCGGCCGGAGACAGCGCCACCACGTCGATGGTCCGCGCGAGGGAGCGCCCGCCGCTGAACCCCGTCGCCGTGGCGGACCAGAGCTCGACCTCGACGCTCGCCAGCCGGTCGCGGATGGCGCGGTGCGTGCTGGCGACCTCCTCCGCGCCCTCGACGCGCCCCTCCGCTACCTCGGCGAGCGCCGCGGCGGCGAGGACCGCCGCGTCGTGACCGAGCACCTGGTAGAGCGACAGCGTCCGGTCCGTGACGGGGACGCTCGGGAAGCGGCCCGCGCGCGCCACCAGTGTCGGCGCCCGTCGGGCGAGCCCGGCGAGACCCTCGGCCCCCTCGAGGTCCACCGCGACCGCCGCCCGGTGCCCCGCCGCGGCCGCCGCCGCGAGCGCGTCCCGCACGCAGTCGCTCGGACCCGTCAGCAGGAGCGGCGACGCGGTCCGTCGCCAGTCGGCGGCGGGGAACCGACGACGCCCGACGTCCGCCCCGGCGTCGCAGGCGAGCCCGCCGGGCCCGACGACGACGGGCATGACCCCCGGCGCGGCCGCGGCGAGCGCGGTCTCGAGCGCCCCCCGCGCCGCCGTCGCGTCGACGCCGACGACGAACGCGAAGCCGTCCGCCGGCGGCGGGGCCTCCGGTGGGCTCAGGACCAGCAGGGGGACGCCGGCGACCGCGGCGTAGGCGAGCGCGCGAGTCGCACCGTCCGGATCCACCCCCGCGACGAGCACGCCCGCTCCCTCCCCCGCCAGGGCCGCGAGCGCGGCGCTCATGGCCTCCGGATCGCCCCCGTCGTCACGGGTCGTAAGGCGCACCGGCGCCGGCGCGCCGGACGAGGACCGGAGCGCTCGCGACACTCCCGCGACCACCGCCGCCGAGCGGCGCCGCGAGTCCGCGGTCTGCAGGCTCAGGATGACGCCGACCGTACGCCCGACGACCCGCGGCGCGACCACGCCGGTCGCCGCCAGCGCGACGAGCGCCTCGCCGCGCTCGTCCTTGAGCAGGGCCGCCGGGCTCCTAGCGACGAGCCGCTGGGCGAGCTCGGCGTCGCGCTCGTCGATGGCGGACTGCATCAACCGCTCACGCACGGCGCGGCGGAGGGCATCGCGCGCCGCCGCCGCGGGCTCGCCCGGGGTGGCGGCGGCGCGGGCGTCGAGCGACGCCGCGGTGCGCTCGAGCAGGGGACGCGGGCAGCGCCCGAGCAGCCGGGCCACCGCGGCCAGCGCCTCCTCTCGCTGGGGCGCGGGCACGTCGACGAGCCACGCCTCCATGGCACGGATCGCCAGCGCGAACTCGCCGCTTTCGGTCGCCGCGAGCGCCGTGGCCTCGGCGTGGAGCGTGCGCTCCACTGGCCCGATGAGCCTGCCGGCCAGCGGCTCCAGGATCGCGAGCGCGTCGCGAGCCCGGCCCCGAGCCAGCAGGACGCGCGCAGCAGCGACGTCCGCGAGGTCCCGCACGGCGCCGGTCGGCCCCCGCCGGACGGGTGCGACCAGCGCCTCGGAGCCCGCCGCGTCCCCCGCTGCCGCGACGATGAAGGCCAGGTACACGCGGGCGAGCCGACAGCCGTCGTCGGCGGGGTGGCGGGAGAGGAACGACCGCAGCCGGGGCTCGAGCGCGGCGCGCCCGCTGGGCGAGGCATCACGCCAGGCGAGCTCGAGGTCGCGGAGCTCGGCCTGCGCTGCGCGGCCCGACGCGAGCACGGGCGCCGGCCGCGGCGCCCTGGCGTCGGGGGCGCGGCACCCGACCCCGACGGCGCCGGCGGCGCCGAGCAGCCCGGCGAGCGCCGCCGCGACCCCGTGCCAGCGCCGCGCCCCGCGGGCGCCCCGCGGGTTCACCGGCGGCCCGCTTGACGGGACCTGCGCCATCCCGTAGCAGGCGTGGGGTCGGTCCCCACGCGGCCCGGGCCGCCGCCGATCCCCGGGAGGATCGCCTCTTGTCTGCCTTTGCATCAGCGATCGAGCCGTCGGCGCGGGAACGGCGCGCCTTCGTCTGGATGAAGCTTCACTCACTGACGGGGGTGGTCCCGGTCGGCGCGTTCCTGGTGCTCCACATTTGGGCAAACGCCCACGCATTGCAAGGCCGGGCGAGCTACGACGCCGCGATGGGCGCGGGCACCGAGCACCCGCACTACTTCTGGCTCGAGCTGCTGACGGTCGCCCTGCCCCTCGCCTTCCACGCCCTCTTCGGCGTGCGCCTCACGCTCCGGGCGCGCCCCGGCCTGCGCGTGCACCGGAGCGCGCGGTACACGGGGTACGTCCTCCAACGACTGACGGGCCTGTTGGTGCTGGCGTTCGTCCTGTTCCATGTCGTCGAGCTCCGGCTGTTGCCGGAGGCGAGCGCGCTCGTCCCCGCGGACCGCTTCCCGCAGCTCTGCGCGCTGCTCTCGAGCACCGTCGGCGGCGTGCCGGCTCGGGCGGTGCTGTACCTGGTGGGCCTCGCGGCGGCGAGCTACCACCTCGCCAACGGGCTGCGCGGTTTCTGCTCTGGCTGGGGCATCGTCGCCTCCCGCCGCGCCGGGCGGATCGTCGGGGCAGCGGCCGCGGTGGGCGGCCTCGCGCTCTTCGCCCTCGGCGCGTCCACCATCGTGTATTTCTCGACCGGGCTCCGGCTCACGGCCGACGTCGGGCAGCGCGAGGCGCTCCTGCCCCGCCTGGAATGTTCGGACGCGCTCCCCGCCACGACCCCTACGCCGAGCGGGGCTCAGCCCCCCGAAGCGCCGCGCGCGCCCGCGACCACCGGCCCGAGGCCAGAGGATCGCCCATGACGGACCCGGCGATCCGAGCCACGCGCGTCGGACGCACAATCGTCGTGGGCGCCGGGGTCGCCGGCCTGATGGTGGCGCACGAGCTCGCCGCTCGCGGACTGCCCGTGCTGCTCCTGTCCCTTTCGCCCGCGGCGCACGCCCGCTCGTCCGCCGCCCGCAGCGGGATCAGCGCCCCGCTCGACGACGGCACGGACGCCCGACGCCACCTGCTGGACTCGCTGCGCGCGGGCGGCTTCGCGGCGCCCCGGGCGGCGGTGAACGCCATGGTCCGCGCGGCGCCGGGGCTCGTCGATCGCCTGGACCGGGCGGGCGTGCCCTTCCTGCGCACCGCGACCGGGGACCTCGCCCGCTTCGCGCACGCCGGCGCCGCCGTCCCGCGGACCGTCCTCGCCGGCGCGGACACGGGGCGGCAGCTGCTCGGGGTGCTCGACGATCAGGTGCGCCGCTGGGAGGGCGTCGAGGCCCGCGACGGGCGCGGCGCTCGCCTCGCCGGCGAGCCGATGGTGCGGCGGCTCGAGCATTGGGATCTGGCCGCGCTGGTCCAGGACGATCACGGCGCGGTGGTCGGCGTCGTCGCCCGGGAGCGCCGCACGCTCCGGTGCAAGGCCCTGCGCGGGGACGCCGTCTGCCTGGCGACCGGCGCCGCCGCCGGGCTCTTCGTGCCGATGGCCCAGGTCGCGACCGCGAGCGGCGCCGGCGTCGCCGTCGCGTGGCGGGCGGGCGCGGCCATCGCGAACGCCGAGGCCGTCGCCGGCCACCCCACCGCCGTGTCCACTCGCGACGGCGGGTTCGCGCTCGCGGAGGGGCTGCGCGGCGAGGGCGCCCGGATCTGGGTGCCGCGAGCCCCGGACGACGCGCGCCCCCCCCAGACCATCCCGGAGCGCGAGCGGGACTACCCCCTCGAGGCTCTCGCGGCTGGCCCTGACGGGCCGTCGCGGACGGAGGCGGCGCGTGCCCTGTTCGCGCTCGGCGTCGACGCGCCGCTCACCCCGGAGACGCCGGCGGCCTACGTCGATCTCGCGGCCCTGGACGCCCGCGCCCTCGACACGCGGCTGGGCCGCGTCCTCGCCGCGGCCGGGGCCTCGCGCGACGACCGCGGGCGGTGGCTCCCGCTCCGCGTCTTCCCCCGGCTCCACGCGCCGCTCGGCGGGCTCTGGGTCGATCACGAGCCCGACCCGGACGGCCTGCTCCGCGCCGACTCGCCGCGCAACCACGCGACCAACCTGCCGGGCCTGTACGCGGTGGGCGCCTGCGCTGCGCTCTACCACGGCGCGGGCCTGCTCGGCGGCGACGAGCTGCTCGCCAGCCTCTTCGGGGCGACGCGGGCCGCGGCGGCCATCGTCAGCCACCGCGCCGCCCTCGCCAGCAGCGCCGAGGGGCTCCCGGGCTCGCTCTTCGATCGGGCGGAGGCCGCAGCGGACGCGGCGCGGGCAGAGCTGTTCGCGCGCGAGGCTCCCGGCGACAGCCCGAGCCCCTTCGCCCTCCAGGGCGAGCTCGCCCGCGCCATGACGCGCGCGCTGACGGGCGGCGCCGACGCGCTCGAGCAGGGGCAGGAAGAGATCGCCTCCCTCGCCGGGCGCGCGCGTTCTGCCGCGCTGGCGGACCGCGGGACCACCCTCAACCAGTCCGCGGAGCAGGCGCTCCACCTCGATCACCTGCTCACCCTGGCCGCGGTCGTGCTGGCGGCCCGGGCGCGCCCGAGCGACGCGGCCGACCTCCCGCGACGCCGTTCGCTCGCGCTGGCCGACGGCGGGGAGATCCTCTTCGTCGGCCGCCTCGCCTACGACTGTGCGGGCAGGAGCGTCGAGGTGACGGACCTCGTCGACGACCCGCCCGGCGGCCCGCCAGGGAGCGAGCCCGCCACGCCAGCGGCCACCGCGGAGCAGGAGGCCCGCTGACATGCCGAGCGATCGAAAGCCCCCGCGTCCCGCCGCCAAGACCCCGTCCCGACCGGCGCCCGAGCCCGCGGCTCCGCCGGCGCCCACCGTCCGCCTGCGCGTCCGCCGCCAGGACGGCCCCGAGCGGGTGGAGACGCGGCGCTGGGAGGAGTTCGACGTCGTCGCCACGCCGGGCCTGAGCGTCGCGGGGGCGCTGCGAGCGATCGCAGAGCGGCCCGTGACCGCCGCGGGCGTCACCGTCGCGCCGGTCGCCTGGGACGGCGACTGCACCGATCTCGACTGCGGCGCCTGCACCCTGCTGATCGACGGCCGGCCGCGCCCGGCCTGCGGCACCCCCCTGGCCAGCGTCGCCCGATCCGGTCGCGCGGTGAAGCTCGAGCCCCTGGCGAAGTTCCCGCTGGTGCGCGATCTGGTGGTCGACCGCTCTCGCCACGGCGACGTCCTGCGGCAACTCGACCCGTCCATCGAGCTCGGGCCGGAGCGCGCGGTCGCGCGCCCCCCCGCGGCGCGAGCCCCCGACGCCGAGCTCGCCCGTGCCGCGCTCGGTCGCTGCACGGGCTGCTGCGCCTGCCTCGAGGCCTGCCCCCAGTACGGCCCCCACGCCGACTACGTCGGCGCGGCCGCGATCGCGCGCGTCGCCTTCGCGGTGAGCCACGGAACCGGTGCGCTCACGCGCCGCGCCCGCGTCGAGGCGCTGATGGTCCCGGGGGGCATCGCGGACTGCGGCAAGGCGGAGGCCTGCGTCGAGGTCTGCCCGCAGGAGATCCCGCTGGTGGACGCGCTGCAGGCGATGGGGCGGGCGACGTCGCGGGAGCTGTTGATGGGGTGGTTGCTCGGGTAGCAACGGCAGGCGCTGGAGCGACACGGCCTCGAGCGGCGAGCCCAACGACTCGAGCACGGTGGTCGACGAGCCCGAGCGATGCCTCGCGCTCACCCCCGAGGGCAACGACTGGAACGACCGCGCCTGCAGCCTCTCGCTGCCGTGCGCCTGCGAGTGGGCGCTCGCCGCGCCGTAGCCGGTGCGGTCGCTCCCGCCGTCCGAGACTGGGTCGTCCCGGCTCCCGGGACGCGCGACGAGGCGCCATCGCCCCACCAGACCCGCCAACAGCGGGCGGGGGGCCAGGATTCACACCGCGGCCGGCCCCTCGGCAGCGAGCCGCGACACCGCCCCCCCCGATTGCGACGCGACGCGTACCGGCCCGCCGCTCTGCGGCTCCCGGCCGGGCGCGGCGGGCACCGCTGGACGCGCAAGTGGGCAAGGCCCGCGCCCCGGCGGGGACTCCCGAACCGCGCTATCCTCCTCGCCATGGCCGATCCTGCCCGCCGGCGCGCGACCTACGAGGACGTGCTGAGCGCGCCCGCGCACCTCGTCGCCGAGGTCGTCGACGGCGAGCTCCGGCTCCACCCGCGCCCGGCCAAGCCGCACACCGTGGCGGCCTCGGCCCTCGGTGAGGAGCTCGGGCCGCCCTTCAAGCGGGGCCGCGGCGGCCCGGGCGGCTGGATCATCCTGTACGAGCCCGAGCTCCACCTCGGCGAGGACATCCTCGTCCCCGATCACGCGGGCTGGCGGCGGGAGCGCATGCCGACCATCGACGCCGCGCTGCCTTACTTCGTCGAACGCCCCGACTGGGTGTGCGAGATCACGAGCCCCCGGCGCGAGAAGTACGATCGCACGGACAAGCTCCGCATCTACGCCCGCGAGCAGGTGCCCTGGGCCTGGCTCATCAACCCGCTCACGCGCACGCTCGAGGTCTTCGCGCTCCGCGGTGACGAGTGGGTGCGGCGGGGGGCCTGGCGCGACGACGCCCGCGTGCGCGCCGAGCCCTTCGACGCCATCGAGCTCGATCTCGCCATCCTGTGGGCGGACGTGACGCTCGCGGAGTAGCGGTCGGGCTGGCGCGCGGGACGGCGCGCTCGGCGCCCCGCGCCCCTCAGATGCACCCCGACGCGCTCTGGGCGGTGAGCCCGGAGACGGCGGTGAGCTCGGATGCCTGCCGGCGATGGCCCACGCGCGGAGGCTCGAGGGCTGGGGCATCCGACCGTCCGGGCCGCGGGAGCAGGTCACCTATTCACGGCTTGCCGGCCCAGGGTGGGGAGCCGGCGGCGTCGCCGTCGCCTTGGTTCGTGCTCGGAGCGGGCTCCGTAGCCACCTTTGCGCCGGCGGCGGGGGCACCCCTCGGGAGCTCCACGCGAAGCGCAAGCGTGTCGAGGCAGAGGCCGAGCTTCGAGAGCTCGTGCTCGGCTTGCTCGACGAGGGTCCGGCGAGCAGCCGCAGGCTGCCGCGGGGGGAGGCGACGATGAGCAGGGAGAGGGGCGGGCAGGGGCGTCTGCTCCTCTACGCGGTCGGGAGGTCCGAGCACCACCCCGGGCTCGCTCACGGGGAGGTTCGGGCGGATCGCATCGCTGAACCGTGCGGATACCCACCGCTCGAACGACCTGCGCCCCCGCGCTCGGTAGGGCGGCGCACCGATCGCGACGGGATCCGCGCGCCTCCGTTTCAGCTATCCTGGGCGCGAGGAACTCGATGCCGGTTGCCAGCGCACAGACAGGCGTTCGCATACGACGCTACCGTCTCAGCGACGCCGCGGCCGTGTTCGACGCGGCCCGTGAATCTGCCGCCGAGCTGGCACCGTGGATGCCCTGGTGCCATCCGGGGTACTCTATCGACGACTCTTGCCGCTGGCTTGAGGCACAGGTGCCGGCATTCGAGCGGGGCGAGGCGTTCCAGTTCGCGATCGTCACCGAGACCGATCGGTACCTGGGCGGTTGCGGGCTCAATCACCTCGAAGCAGAGAATCGGCGGGCGAACCTCGGCTACTGGGTGCGCAGTTCGGCGACCCGAGCGGGTGTTGCCACCGCAGCAGTGCACGCGCTCCGTGACTGGGCTTTCCTTACGACGGACCTGATCCGACTGGAGATCGTCGTTGCGATCGGCAACCTCGCCAGCCTGAGGGTGGCCGAGAAATCCGGCGCGACGAGAGAGGGGATCCAGCGGTCGCGGCTACTCCTCCATGGGCGGGCTCACGACGCGGTGATGTACTCGCTGACCCGACCCGTCGTCGGCTGAGTTTGGGTCTGCCCACTCACCTGCCGTCCCCAGAGCTTGCGGAGCTCGCAGGCGGTCCGGCCGTCGGGGAGCCGGGTCGAACGCTCGAGGCTGAGCGGCGGTCGCGCGCCCGAGGTCAGCCGTGGCCGTCGCCGCCGAGCTCCGTCGCGGCGAACGCGCGCACCACCTCGAGGTCCGCCGTGCGCCGCGCGGGGGGCAGGGCGTCGAGCAGACGGCGGCCGTAGCCGCGGCTCGTCACGCGACCGTCGAGGAGGGCCACGACGCCGCGATCGCGGCGCGTGCGCACGAGCCGGCCGAAGCCCTGCTTGAGCGTGATGGCGGCGGCCGGAACGAACAGGTCGACGAAGGGGTTCTTGCCCTCTTCCTCGAGCGCGAGGGCGCGCGCCCGCACCACGGGGTCGGTGGGCACGGCGAACGGGACCTTCTCGAGCACCACCAGGCGCAGCGCGCGACCGGGGACGTCGACGCCCTCCCAGAACCCCATCGTGGCGACCAGCACCGCGTCCCCCGCGGCGCGAAAGTCGGCGATGAGCGCCGACTTCGGCGCCTCCCCCTGGAGCAGCACGCGCCGCTGGGGCGAGCGGGCGCGGAGCCCCCGCGCCAGGGCGCGCATCGAGCGCAGCGAGGTCGTGAGCACGAAGGCGCCGCCGCCGGTCAGGTCGATCAGCTCGGCGACGCGCTCGGTCGCCGCGGGGACGAAG
>CAYOLF010000029.1:0-2438 GCA_964404725.1 uncultured Polyangiaceae bacterium | reverse complement strand
GTGAGGGTGGCGCTCGTGAGCACGACGGCGGGCACCCGCTCGAAGAGCCGGGCGCGGAAGACGGACGCGACCGCGACCGGGGCGGCCGAGATCGCCGGTTGGGTCGGATCCGGCTCGAACCAGGTGACGAGGCCCCGCGCCGCGTCGGCGATGGCCGCGAGGTGGTCGCGGACGAGCTCGGCGCGGCGCGCCACCACCTCGAGCGCGTCCGCCGTTGCGCTGCCGGCCCCACCGGGACGGCCCCCAGGGTCGCGGAGCCGAGCCGCCACCGACCCCGCGAGCGCGCCGACCCCCTCGAGGGCCGAATCGAGCCCGAGCCACCGCGACCCGAGGTCGCCCTGCCAGGCGTCGCGCTCGACCGCGATCCGCCCCTCCCCCGCACCGAGCGCCTCGCCGAGCGCCGCGAAGAAGTCCGTGACGGCCGTGCCGAGATCGCCGGGGAGCCCGAGTGACGCGCGCGGGACCAGCCCGGGTTCGACCGCGCGCGCTCGCTCGAGGGCCCGCGTCGCGTCGTGGCCGAGCAGGGAGAGCCGGGAACGCGAAACCCGCATCCCGAAGAAGCTGGTCGCCACCTCCTCGAGCTGGTGCGCCTCGTCGAAGATCACGGCCTCGTAGTCGGGGATGACCCGCCCCGGGTGCGGGCCGCGCAGTGCGAGGTCGGCGAAGAAGAGGTGGTGGTTCACCACCACCACCTGGGCGCGCTCCGCCGCACGGCGCATGCGGGTCACGAAGCAGCTCTCATGGTGCGGACAGGCAGGGCCGAGCCGGGTGTCGCTCGAGGCGGTGACGTGCCCGAGGAGCGGCTCGTCCTCGGGCAGCTCGGTCAGCTCGCCGACGTCCCCGGAGGCGGTCTGCGCGAGCCACCGGTCGATGACGCGGAGGCCGCGCGCGTGGCGGGGTGCGAGCGCCTCAGCGCTGGCGATGAAGTCCGCGTGCCGGCGGCGACAGAGGTAGTTGCCGAGCCCTTTCATCACCGCGATGGCCGGCTCGATCCCCAGCGCGCGCGCCGCGAGCGGGAGGTCGCTCTCGACGATCTGCTCCTGCAGGGCCCGCGTGGCGGTCGAGATCACGACCTTCCTGCCGCTCTGCAGGACCGGCACGAGGTAGGCGAGCGTCTTGCCGGTGCCGGTGCCGGCCTCGACCAGCAGGATCCGATCCTCCCTCAGCGCCTCCGCGACGGCGGACGCCATCTCGAGCTGGCCGGGTCGCACCTCGTAGCCGGGGAGCGTCAGCGCGAGGGGACCTTCCGGTCCGAGCGCCGCGGCGGCGGCGACAGGGTCGTCCGGGAGCACGTCGAACCCTACCAGAGCGCCACCGGCAGACCGTCCCGGCCCGCGGGCGGCCCCTCGGCCCCCCCGGCGGCCGGGACGATGGCGCACCCCCTGGAACCGCTAATAATCGTCGGGAGGGATGCTGCCCTTGGTGTCCAGGAATTGGATCCCCAGGATCTGTCCGTCCGGTGCGGCCTTGATCCAGGCGACGCGCCCCGGTCGCGGTGGGGAGGCCGGATCGCCGATCACCACGTCAACGAGGTCCTGTACCCGCAGCGGGCGCTCGACGACGACCCGCAGCCCCCCCCGGCTGACGTTGAGCGTCCAGCCCTCCAGCGCCTCGCCGTGGAAGCGTAGGACCACCCGATCCGACGCGGCGTGGCGGGCGCCGCCCACGTATCGGCGCTGCGCGGTCTGGGGAGGTCGCGAATCGGCCACGGACCCCCGACGATAGCAGAGTTTTCCGGACTGGAACGCCCCCGTGCCGGCGGGGCGCCTCGGGAGCGAGGCTTGACGGTCCTCGCCCCGTCTGCGAGAACCAACTCAGGCCCGGCGGCCCGATGGTTCTCGGCATTTCTGGCTCGATTTCCGGGTTCCGGGTCCTCACCGGGGTCCGGACGCGTCCCCCTCGTCGATGGCCCCCCTGCCCACCCGCAACGACCTGAAGAAGGAGCTCATCGCGAGGGGGTTCGAGCCCTTCCGCACGCTGCCCGACGCCGTGGTCCTGGCCGACCGCGTCCGCGACAACCTCATCATGGACAGCGGGGTGTCCGTGGGGGTCGGGGACACGCTCTTCGTGCGCGTCGTGTTCCACGCCGAGGCGCTGGCGTTCCCGGGGGAGGCGGTCGAGGAGCTCGTCGAGCGCGCCCGAGCCCTCGCGGCCCCGCTGCTCGAGCGCGGCTACCGGGAGGTTTCGGTCACCGCGGTGCCGATCCGCGACCCGGGCGACCGGACCCAGACGCTCGACACCTGGCACCAGGTCACCTTCGAGCGGCCCCTGGGCTCGCTCGAGGAGGTCCTCGAGGAGCTCCGCGTGACGATCGCGCTCGAGAAGGCCGCCGGTCCTCCGCCCCGCGCGTGAGCTAGAGCACCGACCGGTTTGACAACTGCGTCGGCGCCGCTGAAGACGCACCCCCTCAGGGCGAGGGTGCGTCTTCAGCGGCGCCT
>CAYOLF010000028.1:35090-65051 GCA_964404725.1 uncultured Polyangiaceae bacterium | reverse complement strand
GGCTGCGAGGGTAGGCCGCCGGGTGACGGCTTACGGACGACCGAAGGTGTCCCGCGCCTTGTGCGCCTGCTGCGCTCGGGGTTGCCCGCGGCCGCGGCACTCGGTTCGCGAGAGCCGGACGGCTGCGTGCCCCCTTCTTCCATTACGCCTGGCGGCCCCCGGAGCGGACGACACTGTACGAGGTGCCGCGGGACAACCTCGCGACGCTTCTCGCAGAGAAGGCTGGGAGCCCCGCTTCCGCCAAGTCCGCGAGCCTGCTGCCGGGTGCCCTATCCCCCGACGTCGGCGTTCCTCATCGCTCAATCGGCCATCATGTCGCGGTTCCACATGTTCCCGGACATGGCCAGTAGGTACAGGTTGCCCAGGTACCCACTGTACCAGAAGTCATCCCGCTGCCGGGCTGACTCGGCGACGAACGCGTCCACCACCTCCTGGGTGTTGGCGGACGCGCAAACCGCCAGGGAACCGATCACGGCGAGGTTGTGATTCCTGCCGATGGGGCTGCCATCGAGCCGATAACCGTCCACCACGTTGCCCGCGCCCACCCCGGAGGCCCAGGTCGTGATCTTCTCACACCAGGCACGGGCGGGCTCGTTGCCATTCCAGAGGTAGTCGAGCGCCTGCTTGAAGGGGGTGCGGATCGCATCGAATCCGTAGTCTCCCACCCTGGAACCAGCGCCGGCGCGCCCCTCGACGGACTGCCAGTCCGGCACGAGACCCGTGGAGGCGTTGGCAGCGTTGTCCCGAATCGTGTGGGTATCGTCCGCCAGCTTGTTCCAGACGTCATCCCCGGAAATCTGGGCAAAATACCGGAAGAAGGCCGGCGAGTAGTAGGAGATGTCGGTCTCGTCGCAGCCACCCCAACCGCACCCGGGACGCACCGCCTTCAGGTTGCCAGAGCAGTCCACCAGCACTCGGCTCAGATTGCCGATGACCCCGCGTGCCTTCTCGTCGTAGCCGTCGTCGGGCCACTGCCAGTGGGCCACGATGAGCCCAGATGCCACGTCGATGTCGCCATCGGTCGCCGCTCCACCGTCTTGGATCCCGCCGCAATTAGACAACCAAGCCATCAGTCCACACGACGAAGCCTGGACCTTGCTCTGGTAGAATGCGTACAAGCCATCGACCGTCGCCTTGTCGGCCATGTACGCCGCGGCGAGCATCCCAAACCCCTCAGCCTCGACCTTGGCGGTGGAGCTGTTGTCGGTGCTCGGCAGGATGGCGCCGTTGCAGTCCTTCAGGTAGCGCGATTTCCAATTCTCGTACCAGCTGGCGACGAATTCGTAGTCAACGTTTGCGGACTGCACCCCATGCGGGTACTTCACCATCTGCGGGAATGGATACTTGGCTCCCGGATCCGAGAAGGGGTAGGTGGGAAGACTCGGGTCCCTGACGTGACCGGTCGAACTGCCGCCCTCGTTGCCGCCGCCCCCCGTGCCGGCCTCGTTGCCCGTGCCACCGGTGCCCGTCACGCCGCCGGCACCGCCAGCCCCGCCTGTTTCCGCCGCGCCGCCCGTGCCCGCTGCGTTCCCGCTGCCACCCGTGCCCGCTGCGTTCCCGCTGCCACCCGTGCCCGGTGCGTTCCCGTCGCCCCCCGTGCCCGGTGCGTTCCCGTCGCCCCCCGTGCCCGGTGCGTTCCCGTCGCCGCCCGTACCACCAAGGCCAAACCCGCCGGTAGCCGGCTGGTTCCCGCCGCCACCCGAACCGCCAAGGCCGGCCCCACCGGTCGCAGGAGCGTTGCCACTGCCACCATTCCCCTCGCCAGCATCTCCTTCGCCGGAATTCCCCTCGCCGCCAGAGCCCGTGGCGTTGCCGACGCCGCCGGTGCCCGCACTCCCTGTTCCCAGTGGCGCCGTCCCGCCAGTCCCCATCCCACCAGTGTTCGGTGCACCGCCGCTGCTGGATTCAGCCTCTGTATCGTCATTGGAACTACAGGCAGCAGATGCCACCAGGAGGAGCCCTGCAATCAGCGAAGTGCGTTCGAAGCGTCGTGCCCACGGCATCTGCGTTCACCTCTGGGTATGTGAAGTGCGCTTTCTTCTCGGAGGGAGAGTTCGATTTATATTGGCAGAAATACCGCCACATCGAAGGGGAGCAGCCCCTCCCCCTCGGCGTGGATATTTCCGCGCAGGGAGGAAGGCGCGGAGCGTCCCGGCATGGGCCTCGCTCGCGCTGGTCCCCGGTCCCTTGCCCGTCGCGCCGTCGGGCTTCGGGCGACGGGCCGCTCGTCCGCGGCCCACCTCCGGCTGCGCGCGATCGCCCGGGCCATGGCCCTCCCCTTCGGCTCCACGATGGAGAGTGCCCCCGCGAGCAAGTCCGCAGGCGCTCGCACCTGCTACCACCATTACCCAGAAGCGGCCCCAGCTCCGCACGTGACACGTCCGAAGCTCGAGCCACCATGGCCGAAAGCTCGGCATCGATCCTCGGGGGAGATCAGGTAAGCTGGCCGGAGAGCCAGAACGGTGGGATGCCTTTGCCCCCGGCATCGCCGCCGTGCCGACCTGTTGCGGGAGATGAGCCGTGGGATGCCGGTGGTGCGAACGACCTTGAAGTACGGACGGAGCTCGGACACCCCGAGGCGCTGGCTCGGGTGGCTGGCCGACGGCCCCGGAATCGGCCGACACCGCGCGAAGGTGGTGGCGCGCATCCGCGGCGGCCACGTGGCGTCGCCCTGAGGGCTCGATGGAGTGGCTCGAGAACGCCGTCGAGGTCGCCCGCTCCCTCCGTGATGACGCGGAGGATTGGTGTGCCGAGCGCTCGCCCTGGGCCCGAGCGGTGCTGCTCCTCTACCTCGCCTACGCCGGCCTCCGGCACCTCCTCGATCCCTTCTACGCCTCCTGGTTCTCGGGCCTGACCCTGGGCTTCCACGAGCTCGGCCACCTGGTGTTGATGCCCTTCGGCACGACCTTGCACCTGCTCGGCGGCAGCCTCTTCCAGGTAGCGGTGCCGCTCGTCGCCGCCTTCTACCTCCTCATCTGGCAGCGGGACTTCTTCGGGCTGTCCGTCGGCTTTGCCTGGGAGGCCTTCGCCCTGTTCGAGATGGCCACCTACATGGCCGACGCGAGTCGCGAGCAGCTGGGCCTGGTCGGCTTCAGCGACCACCCCATCCACGACTGGTCCGCGCTCTTCACCCGCTTTCGCGTGCTGAACCACTGCGACGCCATCGCGAACCTCGTGCGCGGCGTCGCGTTCCTCACCTGGCTCGCCGCCATGGCACTCGGCGTCTGGCTGCTCTGGCGCATGTTCCAGGCATGGCGCTCACGCCGAAGCGGCGCTTGAGCCACCCTCACGACGGCTCACCGGGGGCGACGGCGTCGCCGTCGTCCTGCGCGAGTGGCTGCGGAGCCCCAAGTTCTCGTCGCTCGGTTCGCTCGAGAGCCGGAGCAACGTTGGCGAGGTGGTGCTGGTTCCGTAGCCGAACCGAGCCCTCTGGCTCTCCCGGGCGCGGGCTCAGCTCAGCGGGCGGCCGATCACGATCGACGTCTCGAACACGGGGCCGCGCGGACCGACCCACCCGTAGGCGCTCGGGTGGCCAGCGTCGTCGGCGACGACTCCCGCGAACAGCGACCGCACGACCCTTCGACCCCCACGCCGCGCGCAGCCTTGGCGGAGTGTGGGGATTCGGGGAGGCGCCTCGGCAAGCACGGGATCGGTGCCCGAGTCCGGCTGGAATCGGCGCCCAGTTCGGCCCGGAAGGCGCACTCAGTGCAGACCGTACCGCAAGATCGCGTAGAAGATCCCGATCGCGAGGAGGCCACCGGTCACCACGGCCACGGTGCCGAAGCTCTGGAAGAGCCAGCGCCAGCTCACCCATTCGTCCGCCACCTTGAGCTCCTCGAGCCTTCCCTCGGCGACCAACCGATCGTACTGGCGCCCGCGTTCGTGCTGGAGCTCCGCCTCCGTGATGCGCCCGGAGAAGATCACCGTGTCCATCGGGAATTTCTCCAGCCGGAAATGGCTGTTGAAGAAGTGGAAGGTGAGGATGAACCCCGCGGCGAGGAGAGCCTCTTGGCTGTGGACGACCTGCGCGAGGTTGACAATCCAGCCGGGGAACACCGTGGCGAAGGCGCCAGGGAACCACATCACCAGCCCCGAGACGCCAATGAACGCGCTCCCCCAGAGCTCGGCGAAATAGTCGAATTTCTCCCAGTAGGTGAAGCGGTCGAACCTTGGCTGGGGCCCACGACCGACGAACCAGGCCAGGTGGCTCCGGACGTCCCGCAGATCGTCGAGGTTCGGCAGCGGCGAGTCAGGGCCGAAGACGTGGCCAAGTAGCCGCCGAAGGCGGAAACGCCCCTCGGTGTCATGGAAGAGCGCAGCCTTCCGCCTGACCCGACTCACCATCGTGGAGACGTGGATCAGGAGGTAGAGCCCGCTCAGGATGGCGCCGAAGCGATGGATTCCGGCGGCCACCGCCGGTCCCCCGAGCAGATCGAACACCGCGCGCGCCCAGGCCGTCTGGTGGAACTTGAGCGGCATGCCCGTGGCCACCAGGAGCACGAAGCTCACGATCACCAGCAGGTGCGTGAAGCGGTCGATGGGCAAGAACCGGACGTAGACCTTCCCCGCCTGCTCGGTGCGAACGTGCCGCTTCTCGGCACGGAAGGCCCGCGGGTCGCGGAGATAGTGCACGAACGTGCGCAGCATCCAGAGCAAGGTATGCAGCCCCCAGACCGCGAACGTCCCCACGATCAGCGACGTCATGACGACGAACGCCCAGAAGAGCAGCGGGTAGTGCTCGCGATCGAGGTGGTTGGCGTGCGCCGAGAAGCTGACGAAGTTCGCCGGCGCCCCCGGGTGGCACTCGCGGCAGGTCTCGACGCGACGCTCCACCGACATCGTCGAGGCGGGATCCGCGATGCGCCGGATGTCGTGCTGCCCGTGGCAGTCATGGCAGGCCGCCACCTTTGCCGAACCGAGGTGGTGCGCGCGCCCGTGATACGTGAAGAGGTAGCCCTCGAGCCGTGCCGCGTGGCACTTGCCGCACATCGCGTCCGCCTCGAGGCGAAACTGATCGGTGGGCGCTTCGATCTCGTGCGCCGAGTGACAGCTGGTGCAGACCGGGGCGCTGCCGTCGTCGTCGCGGAGTCGCTCGGCGTGGACGCCCTTGGCGAACGCCTCGGCTACCCCCGCGTGGCACTGCCCGCAGGTGTCCGCGACGCGAGCACGACTGACGGTCGAGCGTGGCTCGTTCTTGGCGAGGATGTCGTGCTCGGCGCCGTGGCAGTCGACGCAGGAAGGGGCCGCCAGGAGGCCCTTCGTGACCAACGCGCGCCCGTGAATGCTGTCCAGGTAGTGCTGCGCGGCGAGGGGATCCCTGATTCCGAGCGCGGCCGCCACTGCGGAGTTCTGGTGGCAACGCCCGCAGGCCTCCGGCAGTCGCCGCTTGGAGACGAACGAGCGCGGGTCATCGGCCGGGAAGATGTCGTGGTCGCCGTGGCACGTCGCGCAGGTCGGGGCGACGCGGTTGTCCTGGTTGGCGACGCTCCCGTGGACGCTCCTCGCGAACGCCGCGCCCTCCTCGTCGTGGCATTGCGTGCATCGACTCGCCGCTACCTTGCCCTCGGGGAGGATCTGGCCCGGCCCGGGAACGTGGCAGTCCGAGCAATCGAGCTCGGCGTGCACGGATTCCGTCACCGTGGCGGCGATGACGTCCCGATCGGGCGGGATGTCCCGTTCCTGAGGCGTGACGGCGACCTCCGACGGGCGAGGCCCGACGACGGGGTCCGGCGCGCTGCACCCCAGAGCGATCAGAGCGAGCGCGACGATCACCCCCGTTGCCGCCGAACGCGACCCTTCGCCCAACGCCTGGGGCACGCCCAGGGAGCCCCTGCGACCGACGAGCGCCTCCGAGGCGGCCACCACTGATCCCCACGTTACCCGACGGTCCCGCGCCCAACATACGCAATGAACCGCGAGCTGACAGACCCGCACTTACCGACCGACTACGCTCCTGCCCGGTATTAACTACCGATACCGACGGCAGGTCAGACCGGGTATTGCAGCACAGCGTCGGCGCGGCGGCATGGTAGCGTCGGATCGTCGGCTATCTGGTGCTTCCCCGCCGCACTCCCCCAGCGTGCTGGCGTACGGCATGAGGAACGCCGACGGCTCACCGGAACCGAGGACGACCGATTGAGCAGTGCAGGGCGAATGGCACGGCCGACACGTCGGAGGGCGATTGGCGTCGTCGTCGTCGTCCTCGGTGTGGTCACGGTCCTCGCCGCGTTGGGGGGTACGGCCGTCCTACGAACCCGGCGGTTCGTGACGGGAAACCCCGACTTCTGCCGCGAATGCCACGCCGACGCGAGCCAGCACCTGCGGTCGAAGGTCCACGGTGAGCTCGCCTGCAGCACCTGTCATCGAGCCGACTTCGGTGCGGGTGTCCGGCGGTGGCTCACCGTCAAGCTGCGGGGCGCCGGGGGGGCGGTGCCCCACGGTCAAGTACTGACTGAGCGATGCAAGGAGTGCCACTCCGGGGAGGAGCACGATCGCAGGCTCTTCGCCGAGCTCGGCGGTCACACGACCCACGTCCTCGAGGCAGACCTCGCCTGCACCGAGTGTCACGGCGCAGCGACCCACGTCGAGAGCGTGAAGCAGGACGCCTGCCGGGCGTGCCACGAGGACGTCGAGCTCTTCCCGAGCCCGACCGACGGCGCCAGCTGCACCAGCTGTCACGCCTTCGTCGCCCGCAGTCGTACGGCTCCGTCGCTCACCGACCCGGTGTGCACGCGCTGTCACCATCGACCGACCACGGCGGTCGCCTACGAGGCCACCCACGAGGCATCGGTGACCCCGGCCATGGTGCATGGCGAGATCGGGGCCTGTGGCCTCTGCCACCTCCCGCACGGGGAGGCACCCTCCGAGCGGGTTGGCGGCCTCGACTGCGCGCGCTGTCACGCCAACATCGCCCGCAAGCGCGCGACCGCGCCGGACTACGCCGCGCACGCGGACTGCTCGACCTGCCACGCTCCCCACGGCGAGCGCGCGGAGCTCGTCGACCTCTGTGCCGGGTGTCACACCGAGCGGAGCCCCACCGCGACCCCGGCCGCGACCTCGGCGAAGCACGAGACCTGCGCCGATTGCCACCGGGATCATCGCTTCACGGTCGAGGCATCGCGCTGCGGTGAATGCCATACCGAGGAGGCGAAGAAGGCCACCGTCTTCGAGCCGGACGCGCACCACGATTGCCTTCACTGCCACGCTCCGCACTCCGAGACCCCGGTCTTCGATGCCTGCAAGAACTGCCACGGCGCCCATCAGCGCCACGGGCACGAAGACTGCGCGACCTGCCACACGCCGCATGCGGAGCGGAAAGGCTCGTCCAACTGCTCCGGCTGCCACACCCCGGTGTTGACGGCGGTCCAGGCCTCGTCGGCCGTCCAGCAAGGGGCCCACCGGACCTGCACGGATTGCCATGCCCCGCATGCCGCGGGGACGGCGGCGACGAGCTGTGCCCGCTGCCATCGGCCGGAGGCCGAGCTCGCCGAGCGCGCTCCGGCGGTGAAGCATCAGCGGTGCGCAAGCTGCCATCAGCCGCACGCCTTCTCGGCGTCGACGGCCATCTGCTCCACGTGCCATCGGGCGGGCGACCTCGGCGACCACCAGCAGGACTGCGGCAGCTGCCACCAGGCCCACGGCACTTCGGCCCCCCCCACCGTGGACTGCCGGGGCTGCCATCAGGGGATCAACCAGAGCCGCGGCGAGCACGCGGCCTGCACGTCCTGCCATGACGTGCACCAGTCGGACCGTGGCGGCCCCGGGTGTGCCGCCTGCCACCGGGCCTATTCGTCCGGTGTCGCGACGTGGGCCCAACCCGAGCACCGCGATTGCCTCAGCTGCCACGAGAAGCACGACGCGGCGACCCCGCGCAACTGCGCCAGCTGCCATCCCGCGCAGACCGCCAGCCTTGGCGGCTCGAAGCATCGCTGCTCGAGCTGCCACGACCCCCACGAGCCCACGCACGACGGGTGGAGCGGCTGCGCAGGCTGCCACCCGACTCACGCGGCGAGCAGCGCGGGACGCAGCCCCCAGCACGCGCAGTGCAAGTCCTGCCACTCGCCACACGCAGCCGGAAGCACGACGACCTGCCGCAGCTGCCACACGGTGGCCCCCGGCCTCCACGTGCACGCCGAGCACCGTCAGTGCGCGAGTTGCCACGCGACGCACTCCTCGCGCTTGCCTGACCGCGACGCATGCCTGAAGTGCCACGACGACATGCCCGACCACTTCCCCGCGGCACGAACCTGCACCGCGTGCCACAGCTTCCGCTAGCTCGGCGGAGGTGCGAACGGGCCTGGTTCGTGGCCGCCGCCGCGGCGCCTCCGGGTTTTTCCCGGATCGGGAGCGGGTCACTTCCGCGCGGACTCGGATGGTCCGGCTCCGACCGTCGCGTAGCCTGGAGGGGTCGCCGTCCGTCGGGTGGCCGCTGCCGCCAGCGACCCCCGAGCGGCGAGCCTCGGTCTGGGCGGTCCCCGAGAAGCCAAGCGAAAGGTTCTATCGATGAAGGCACTCCTCAATCAGCGAGGGCTCGTTCTCGCCATCGTGATCGCGACGGCGGCCCTCGGGGCGCTCGCCTACGGCCGTCAGGGCCACGACGCCGCGACCCCAACGGACCCCACCTCCGCGAGCGAGGTGGCCGCCGCCGCCGCGCGAGGCTCCCCACCTATCGCGCAGGTCGTGCAAGGCAAGGTCGCCGAGAAGATCGACGTGACCCAATACTCGTACCTGAGGCTCACCCGCGAGGGTGGCGCCGAGGTATGGGCCGCGGTGCCGAAGGCCGACGTCGCGGTCGGGGCCACCGTGACCGTCCATGATCCTCAGCTGATGCGGGGGTTCACGAGCTCGACCCTGGGCCGCCAATTCGACGAGATCTACTTCGGATCGCTCGAGGCGAGCGCAGGGTCGGGGGCCGGCATGCCCGGCCAGAGCCCCCACGGACGGAATCCCAACCAACCGACCGGGGCCTCCGGCGCGGTGCCACCGCCGTCGGAGGGCGGCTCGGACCCACACCGGTCGCCGGTGGCCGGCGGTGACGACGTGAAGGTGGGTGAGGTCGCCTGCGCGCCGGGCCCGAACGGTAGGTCGATCGCCGAGGTGTACGCCCAGAAGGTCGAGCTCAGGGGCAAGCGGGTGCGCGTCTGCGGCGTGGTGGTTAAGGCGGTGCCGGGCGTGCTCGGTCGAACGTTCGTCCACGTTCGCGACGGCAGCGGCGCCGCCGGGCAAGGGACGCACGATCTGACGCTGACCACCACCGAGCGGCCCGAGCCGGGGCAGACGGTCCTCTACGAGGGCGAGGTGGCCGTCGACCGTGATTTCGGCTCCGGGTACCGGTATCCGGTGCTCATCGAGGACGCGACCTCGGTGACCGAGTGACGCTCGCGGGTGGGGTGGCGCGTCGCGCGTGGAGGCGCGGGTGCTGGCCCGCGAGCGCGGCTGCAATCACAGGCCTCGGCGCCACCCTGCTCACGACTCGCGCGGCCGCCGCGGAGGCCCCCTCGGCGCCGACATCGCGCGAGCCGGCCGGATCGCGCGACGCCTTCGATCTCGAGGCGCGCTCGGAGACATACCTGCAGCTGTTCGAGCGCGCCCTGCTGCCCGGACCCGGGGGCTCCTTGATCGATCCCACGCCCCTGGCTCCGGTCCACGAGTACCTCACCCTTCGCGGCCATCGCCTGAACGCGCCCTGGGCCGTGGACGCGATCGACTTCGAGCTCCAGGCCTGGGGCGCGGCCACCCTCGTGGGCGACTCCCTCACGCGCGACCCCGACGGGGACGTCCCCGTCGCCAATGTCACCGCCCGCTTCGGCCCGACCCGCCTCCGCCTCGGCCGCCAGGTGCAAACCCGGGGGGCCGCTCGATTCGCGCGGTTCGACGGCGCCGAGATCGGCGTCCGCGCCGATTCGGGGTTCAGCGCCGTGGGCTACGGCGGCCTCACCGTTCGGCCGCGTTGGTCCGCGCGCCCCGCGTACTATCAGCTCGGCTCGACGCTCGACACTCTGCTCGAATCGCCCGACGCCTTGCCAGATCCGGGACGGAGCGGTGACTTCCTGGGCGGTGCGGCGCTCGGCTACGCTCACCCGTCGCTCGGATCCGTGGGGGTCGCCTTCCACGAGCAGCACCTCGCGAGCGGACTGGAACGTCGCGAGCTCGCCGCCGATCTGCAGGTCGTTCCGACCACCGCCGTCGAAGTCACCGCCCAGGGCTTCGTCGACCCCGATCGCGCCGCGTTGACGGAGGGCTCCGCCGCCGTGGACGTCTACCCCATGCGCCGGTTGGCGGTGATGGGCGAGCTGCGACACCTGACGCCCAGCCTGCTGCTCGGCCGGCAGTCGGTGCTCGCGGTGTTCCAGACCGGCGCCTTCGACGAGATCGGCGCCGAGGTCCGGTACCAGGTGAGCTCCCGCCTTCGCCTTCGCGCGGCGCAGTACGCCGCCCTCCTCGGGCTCGGGGACATCGGCGCCCGAACCCGCGTCGGCGCTCGAGCCCAGCCGGAGACGACGGATCGCCTCACGCTCGACGTCGAGTACGGTCGCGTCGTCGAGCCGGAGAACGGCTATCACTCGACGCGCCTCGCCGTGCGCTACGCGCTGCTGGCGCCCATCGTGGTCACCGGCGAACACGACGCGTACTTCTACGATCGGGCGATCGCCTCGGTTGCCTTCTCGTCGGTGGAGGCGTTGACCGTGGAGGTCGCTCCCACGCCGCCGCTGCGCGTCCTCTTCGGGGCCACGTACTCGCAGACACCCTACGCCGTGAGCGCCGTCGCGGGCCTGATGCGGGTCGCCTACTGGCTCGACCGCGTCGAGGCGCCATGAGGCAGGGCTCTCCGCTCACCTGGCTCACGATGGGGGCGCTCGGCGCGGCGGCCTTGGCCGCCTGCGATCGGCCGCCGCCGCCCCGCTTCCCGCACGTCCAGCACCTGGCGGAGATCGCGTGCGGTGAGCCGGGCGCGCCCGCTTGCCTGGATTGCCGGAGCTGCCACGGTTCACCGGACGCGAAGACCGGGGATCTTCCGCCGCCGAGCCCGCTGATCTGTGCGCCATGCCACGGCGACTCGCCGCGCGTGCGCGCCGCCGCCGCGCTGCCGCCGCTCCCCGGGTACGGGATGGTCCGCTTCGCCCACGCGCCTCACCTCGAACGACCGGAGATCCACGGTCAGTGCATGCAGTGCCACGCGGGGACCGTCAGCGCTCGCCCGGCCGCGGCCGTCCTGCCCCCGATGTCGCTCTGCCTCGACTGCCACCAGTCGGACTTCGACCGTGCCACCTGCACCGGGTGTCATCCGTCCAGCGATCTCGCGCAGACGCTGCCCCGCTCCTTCATGCGCCACGATCTCGCCTGGCTCACGCGGCACGGACCGGCCGCCGCAAGGTCGCCGGCCGTCTGCAACCAATGTCACGCCGAGTCGACCTGCCTCGAGTGCCACGACACGACCGCCTCGCTCCGGATCGACGAGCGGCGACCCGAGGAGGTGCTCCGCGCGCTGCCCCACCGCGCCGACTACCTTTCGCGCCACGCCGTCGACGCCCGCTTGCGGACCACGACCTGCACCGATTGCCACGCGCCCGCGAGCTGTGATGCGTGCCACGTCGAACGGGGCGTCAGCGCGGGGCGGGTGGGGGCAGCCAGCTCCCATCCGGATGGATGGGTCGGCCGCGACCCACAGTCCCGTGATTTCCACGGAAGGTCCGCCCGCCGCGACCTGCTCTCCTGCGCCGGGTGCCACGACCAGGGCCCGATGACCAACTGCATCCAGTGCCATCGGTCAGGGGCCACCGGTGGCAGCCCCCACCCGCGACGCTGGCGGGCGGGGCAGTCGATGGACCAAACCACCTGCAGGTACTGCCATGAATGAGCGACGCTTCCCCGGGCGGCTCATGCTCCTGGCGGTGGGGCTCGGCGTCGCGCCCGCCTGCGTCGAGGTGCGCGATGACGCCCTGACCTCGGCGGCGAACGACTGCACCGCTTGTCACGGGTCCGCTGCGCGCGAGGGTAGCGCGCTCGCGCAGGCGGCCCCGCCCCGCAACGTCGACGGCGCGACGGCGGTGTCGGCGCCCGGTGTCGGCGCCCACCAGATCCACCTCACCGGCGACGGCCGCGCCGCCCCGGTCGCTTGCGGCGACTGCCACCAAGTCCCCGAGACGACTTTCGCCGCCGGACACCTCGACTCGGCGCTGCCGGCAGAGGTGATCCTGGCGGGCCGCGCCATCCACGGGGAACGCAGCGCCGTCTACGACGCTGATCGTGGCACGTGCGCGGACAGCTACTGTCACGGCGACGCCGCGCCGGAGTGGCGCGCGCCCCGTGACGGCGACGAGGCCTGCGGCACTTGCCACGGGCTGCCACCGGCCGCGCCCCACCCGAGGAGCACCCCGGAGGAGTGCGCGGACTGCCACGGCTCCGTGGTGCGCGCCGACGGGACCTTCCTGAACGCCAACCGGCACGTCGACGGCGAGATCGACGTCGGAGCGCTCGAGTGTGGCGCCTGCCACGGCTCCGATGACACCGGGGCTCCTCCGCGGGATCTCGCCGGCAACCTGCTCGCCACGGCGCCCGGCGTCGGCGCGCACGACGTCCACCTCCAGGCGAGCACGACCCACGGCGCGGTGCCCTGCGACGAATGCCACGCGGTTCCGGCCACGGTGGACGATCCGGGCCACGTCGACGACGAGCGACCAGCCGATCTCGTGTTCGGCGAGCTGTCCCGCGCGAACGGGAGCCGCCCTGCGTACGATGCGAACGCCCGCAGCTGCGCCGGCTCCTACTGTCACGGCGAGGCGACGCCCGACTGGACCGCGCCCCGCGACTCCGACGCGGCCTGCGGCAGTTGCCACGGGACTCCGCCGCCCGCGCCCCACCCCGCGCGCGATCGATGCGACGGCTGCCACGGGGCGGTAATCGACGCCGATGGCGTTTTCATCGCGCCGGAGCGGCACGTGGACGGGACGGTCGACATCGGCGACATCGGCTGCTCCGGCTGCCATGGATCGGGCAGCGATGGCGCCCCACCACCGGACCTCGACGGCTCCTCGCTGGTCACCTCTCGTGGCGTCGGTGCCCACACGGAGCACCTCGTCGCCGGAACGACGCACGGCGCGATCGCCTGCGGCGTTTGCCATGTCGTGCCGGCCGCCCTGGACGATGACGGTCATCGGGACGCCACGCCCCAGGCCGAGGTGAGCTTCGGCGCGGCGGCGCGGGTGGGCGGCGCCACGCCGACCTTCTCCTCGGCGACCCTGACCTGCAGCGGCACCTACTGCCATGGCGCGGCGCAGCCGGAGTGGACCGCACCCCGGAGCTCCACCGACGCGTGCGGCAGCTGTCACGGGACGCCGCCGCCTCTCCCGCACCCGCAAGATCCGACCTGCGGTCGCTGTCACGGTGACGTGATGAACCTCGAGGGTGGATTCGCCGGCCCCGAGCTCCACGTCGATGGCACGCTCCAGCTCGGAGAGGTCCCCTGCTCGGGCTGCCACGGAAGCGGTCCCTTCGGTGCCCCGCCGCCCTCGCTCTCGGGATCGGTCGCCACCAGAGAGCGCGGAGTCGGCGCCCACGCCGCTCACCTCGTCGCGTCCCCGACCCACGGCGCGTTCGCCTGTGGCGAGTGTCACCTGACGCCGACCGCTCTCGACGCACCCGGGCACCGGGACACCGCGCTCCCCGCTGAGATCACCTTCGGGGCGCTCGCGAGCCGGATCGGCTCCGACCCGCTCTGGTCGGCGACGGCGCTCACCTGCGCGGGCACCTACTGCCACGGGACGGCGACGCCGACGTGGACGACGCCGCGGGACTCGATGGCGGCCTGCGGCAGCTGCCACGGCCTGCCGCCACCCTTCCCCCACCCGCCGGTGGCCGACTGCGCACAGTGCCACGGTGACGTGATCGACGGCGCGCTGAGCTTCCGTTTCCCCGAGCTACACGTGGACGGAACCATCGACGTAACTCCCTACACTTGTGGCTCGTGCCACGGCTCGGCCACGAACGCGGCACCCCCCACTTCACTGAGCGGCGCGATGCTGGCGACCGATGCGAGTGTGGGTGCTCATCAAGTCCACCTCTCCGGCGGCCGCTACGGGCGGCCGGTGACCTGCGGTGAATGCCACCGGGTCCCGTCCACGGCGGAGGA
Source organism: uncultured Polyangiaceae bacterium (assembly GCA_964404725.1). Taxonomy (GTDB): domain Bacteria; phylum Myxococcota_A; class Polyangia; order Polyangiales; family Polyangiaceae; genus JAFGBI01. Next base: position 50,923 of record CAYOLF010000028.1, on the reverse strand, counting down.
TCTCGGCCACGTCGACGACTGGGGTCTCGCCGAGGTCGCGTTCTCGGGAGTCGCCGCCGCCAACGGCATGGCGCCCGTATGGGACCCGACGACGCTGACCTGCTCCGGGAGCTGGTGCCATGGGCCGCTGGGCGACCCCGCGGGTTCGCCGGCGTGGACGAGCACCTCGCGCCTCGGCTGTCAGGACTGCCACCCAACCCCGCCGCCGGGCCCCAATCACCCCGATCTGCCGCAGTGCGACCGCTGCCACGGGGCCGTGGTCGACGCCTCGCTCCAGATCATCGACCGGACGCTGCACGTGAACGGGATGATCGACTAGCCGCCTGACCGGACTTCCTGCCGAGCTCGGGGGCGGGACTGTACGGACCGGGGTGGCCGGCCAACAGGCGGCTCCGGCGCGGCCCGGGAACGCTCACCGGCGCCGCTCCGGGACCGCCCAGAGGCCGTTCTCGATGGCGAACTGCACTAGCTCGGCGCGGCTTCGCAGCCCGATCTTGGCCATGATCGCGGCCCGATGCGTCTCGACCGTCCGCTTGGAGATGCTGAGCGCTTCGGCCACCTCGGCGTTCGTGTAGCCAGCGACGAGGAACGAGCAGACCTCCCGCTCCCGGCCCGTGAGCGCGTCGGCGCCGTCGCGCGCGTGCGGGGTCCGTCCGATGTAGTTCGCGACCAGATGGCGCGACATCACCGGATCGACGTACATCTCGCCGCTCGCCACCTTGCGGATCGCGCGGATGAGCTCGGACCCGGTCGAGGTCTTGACCATGAAGCCCATGGCACCGTGGCGGAGGAACTCGCGCATGTAGTGCTCCTCGTCGTGGATGGTGAGGACCAGGATGGCGAGCCGGGGGTTCAGCTCCAGGAGGCGCCGCGTGACCGTGGCGGCCGGGAGCCCGGGCATGTTGATGTCGAGCAAGACCACGCTGGGATGGGACCGCTCCACCGCCTCCAGGGTGTCCTCGCCCGAGGATGCCTCGCTCACCACCTTCAGGTCGGCTTCCTGCTCGATGAAGGCGCGCAAACCCGCCCGAAAAACCCCATGGTCATCGGTGATGTGGATCGTGATCGAAGCCGTCATCGTGCCATCCCGGGCGGCCTCGGCGTGATCCGAGGCGCCACCGGAGACTACCATGCGTGTCAACGGGCACCACGGGCGCGGCGAGCCGCCGCCAACCCATGGTCCCCGCCGCGTCTGGGCCAGCCGGAGATTTCGATGTGCCATCGGTCACCGACTCCGGGCCTCGGCGGTCCCCGCCTCGAGCGCGCCGGCCGTGCGATGATAGGATCTACCAATGATCGCGCACCACCCACCCCCCACCGCTGGCGCCGCGACGCCGCCGACCGCGGGCCCCACGGAAGAATGCCTCGCGTTCTGGGTGCAGGTGATGGACGCCCTACCGTTCTACGCGATGCTCATCGACGCCGACCACCGAATCGTGGCGCACAACCGCGCCGTCTGCGATCACAGGGGTGATTGCGAGATCCTCGGCCAGTACTGTCCGCGCGTCATCCACGGCACCGATCACCCGTATCCGGGCTGTCCCCTGGAGGACGCCGTCGCCCGCGGCACCGCCGTCGAACGGGAGTTTCACGACGCTCCGACCGATCGCTGGAGCTACTCCGCCGTCTTCCCCACCCGCGTCACCGACGCCCAGGGACGGGCCTTGTTCTTCCACGTCGCGCGGGACATCACCGATGATGTCCGCGCCCGAGCCCAGCTCTCCCAGAGCCTGGAGCACCACAAGGCCCTCGAAGACCTGCTCCGGCACCTCCAGGACGCGAAGTCGCCGGAGGCCGCCATCGAGACGCTGGTCGATCTCACGCTGGGGCTGTCCTGGATGAACGTTACCTGCGGCGCCGCCGCGTTTCTCCGTGAAGACGACGCGCTCCGCCTCGTCGGGACGCGAGGGCTCGACGAGACGGTCTGGCAACGGTGTGCACACGTGCCGCTCGGGCATTGCCACTGCGGAGAGGCCGCGGCGGCCATGCTGCCGATCTTCCGTGACTGTGAGCAGAAGCCGGACTCGCAGACCCAATCCCTCGACGACGGTCACGCCCAGCGGGGTCCCCACGCGCACGCGACGTTCCCCCTGGTGGCGGACGGGCGCGCCGTCGGCGTCGTCAGCTTCTATGTGGCCCCCGAGGGTCGGCTCGGACCGCACCAGCGCGCGTTCTTGGAGGCGGCGGTCAAGGTCGCGGCGGCCGCCGTCGCGCAGCGCCAGGCGCAGGCCGACGCCGAGGCCGCCCGCGCGCGCGCGACGGCGCTGGAGCGCGCCCTGCTCGAGCGCGTGATGGCGTCGCAAGAAGAAGAGCGCCGTCGCGTCGCCCGCGAGTTGCACGACGATCTAGGGCAGGGCCTCTCGGCGCTGCTGCTCGACGTGCGCGGCGCCGCACGCAGCGGCGCCCCCGTCGACGAGTTCGCCGCGCGACTGGAGACGTCGATCCGCGGTGTCATCGACCGCCTCTATCACCTCGCGTGGGACCTGCGTCCCCAGGTGCTCGACGACTTCGGGCTCGACACGGCGCTCCGTCGCTATATCTCCCACGTCACGGAGCGGAGCGGGCTCACCATCGATTGCGACTTCGTCCACGAACCCGGCGTCCCGGAGCGCGTCGATCCGAAGGTCGAGGTCGCCGTGTATCGCCTCGCGCAGGAGGCGTTGACCAACGTCGTGCGACACGCGAAGGCATCTCGGGCGAGCGTCCTCGTCTACCGAAGGCGAGGGTCGCTCACGTTGCTGGTCGAGGATGACGGCGTGGGCATGAGCGGTCCAGCGAGCGAGCCACCGACGGACTCTCATGGATTCGGGCTCACCGGCATGCGTGAACGGGCGGCCCTCCTCCGCGGCCAGTTCGTGATCGAGTCGACCCCAGGCGAGGGGACGAGCGTTCGGGTGCAGTTGCCCGTCGATGATGCCGAGCCCGATCGTTCCCCAGAGCCGTCGGCGGCGCCCCTCCGCTGACTGGCGGGTCACGCGAGAACGGCGAATCCGCACCCACGACCCTCACCCTACGTACCGTAATTCGCACCAGGGTCGCCCGTATTTTCTGGGCAGCCGAGTCGCCAGCCACGGGGCTCAACCACGCGTTTCGTCGTCCCTCGCTCCCGCTAGTCTGCGAGCTGAAGGACCGCGAGGCGTGTGCACACGACGCCACACCAGAAGGGCTGGGCGGAGGCAGAAGATGAGGCTCGGAGCGCGGCTGATCAGGGCTATCGCGACGCTGACCCTCGCGGCGGCGATGGTCGCGTGTGGCAAAGGCAAGGACGGCGCCCGCGGACCCGCAGGGGCGGCCGGCCTTGACGAAGTCGCCGGTGCTGCCGGAACCACCTGGACTGGCGGGACCGGTGGAAGCGGCGGTGACGGCGGTGACGCCGGTGACGCCGGGAACGCCGGGAACGCCGGGAACGCCGGGAACGCCGGGAACCTTGGTGGCGGAGGCAACGGCGGTAACGGCGGGGTCGCTGGATCACCCGGACCCCAAGGCGGCGCGGGTACCGCGGGGCCGATGGGTCCGTCGGGGCCACAGGGAGACCGGGGCGAGCCCGGCCTCAGCACGGCCGACGTGACCGGCACCGTCACGGGCGGGGGCGCACCGCTCCCCGGCGCCACGGTGGTGTTCGATCCCGCCGTGGTCGAGGCCCTGACCACGGACGCCAGCGGAGGGTTCGACGTCGCGGACCTGCCGATCGGTACCTACCTCGTGACCGTGTCGGCAACGGGATACACGACGACGGCGGCTGAGCTGCGCGTCGTCGCGGGTGTCGCCACCACGCTGAGCCTGTCGCTGCTTCCGGTGGAGGCCGTGGTCGTCAGCGCGGGAAACGACGCGGCGGGTCTGCCTGGTGACGCCGTGACGCTGAGCGCCACCGCCACCGCCTACGACGGCAGCACCGGCACCACCTTCTCTTGGCAGCAGCTCTCGGGGCTCGAGCTCGCGATCACCGGCGCTGCCACGGCGACGCCGACCGTCACCTTGGCGTTGCTCGCCGAGTACAAGGCCGCCGTGGTGGCCGCGGTGGCAGCCCCCGACCGCTTCATGGTGATGGGAGTCAACCCCTTCGCCATCGAGGAAGCTGCGGTCGCCCTCTTCGAGGTCACCGCCACCACGAGCAGTGGCGCCTACACCGACACCGTGCAGATCGACGCCGACATCGGGATCGACGTCAGCACCGGCTTGCGATCCGTGCCGGTCGGGGTCCCCGTCTTGCTCCAGGCGCGCGAGGCCACGAGCTACGCCTGGACGGTTTCCGGTACCGGAGGACCGACGCTCGTCGATGCCGGCACACGGTGGCCGATCTTCTCGCCGCCCGGTCAGGGAACCTACACGATCACGGAGACGGTCAGCGGGAGCACGATGACGATCTCGGCCGGCAAGTGGGTCGGTGCCATCGATGGCGTGGGCGTCGACGGCCGCCCCGAGTCGAGCGCCTGCCGCTCTTGCCACTCCGGCGACATCGCCCCCGAGCAATTCAGCGCCTGGCGCGCGAGCGGCCACGCCGAGATCTTCTCCCAGAACATCGATAACCCGAGCCACCACTGGTCCGCGGCCTGCGCCTCCTGCCACACTGTCGGGTACAACGCGCGCGCCACGGCCGACAACGAAGGGTTCGACGACGTGGCCGACGAGGAGGACTGGACCGTTCCCGCCGGCGCCCCCGGCAACTACGCGGCCATGTTCGTCTCCTACTCGAAGACGGCGGCGCGCGGGAACGTCCAGTGCGAGAACTGCCATGGTCCGAACACGGCGGGCCACGCGACGAGCAATGGGACCGAGGACCCGCGGCGGCGCATCAGCTACGCGGCCGAGGTCTGCGGCACCTGCCACGGTGAGCCGCTGCGCCACGGCCGCTACCAGCAGTGGCAGGGATCGCTCCACGCGGACACGGACCTAGCCATCGAGGAGGCCTCGATCGAGCACCGCGTCGACGGTGGCGCGAACCATTGCGGACGTTGCCATTCGGCACAGGGCTTCGTGGCCTGGATCGAGCAGGGTGATGATCTGCGCCACAACCTCTACGCCCTGGGCACCACGACGGAGGCGTCCGACGCGGACATGGCTGCTCTCGGCATGACCGAGGGCGAGGTCCAGCCGATCACCTGCGCCGCGTGTCACGACCCGCACGGGCAAGGCACCGTCTCGGGTGACGCCAACACCGCGACGGTGCGCGTGAGCGGCAGCACCGGGGACTTGCCCGGTGGGTTCCGGGCAACCTCGGTCGGCAACGGCGCGCTCTGCATCACCTGTCACAACACGCGCAACGGCGCGCGCAACGACCTCGTCACCGTTGCCAGCGTCGGCGCTCCCCACCACTCGTCGCAGGGCGACGTCCTGATGGGTGAGAACGCCTACTTCGTCACGCCGGGGGTCCGCGGGGCCCACTCGTATATCGACGACACCTGCTCGAGCTGCCACCTGCAGCTCACCGATCCGCCGGCCGAGTTCAGCTACGAACTGTCGGGAACCAACCACGACTTCGGGGCCGACATGTCCGTCTGCGCCAACTGCCACGGCGCGTTCGAGGGGTCGAATCTCCAGGTCGCGAACGCCGAGGCGCTCGCGTCGGTGCTCGATGCGATCACTGGCGCGACGCTCCACCGCATGAACGCCGCTGCCTTCTACGTCCGAGCGCAAGACCCGACGACGAGCCTCTGGTCGTCCGCCACCAACAACGACGCCACCGTCCTGGTCGACACGGTGACCAACCCGGTCACTGCCGTGACCGTGACCCTCGGTCGCACCATCACCTTCGACATCACGACCAACAGCGCGATCACGTTCACGGCCGCGGACGGGACCACGGTCGTCACGACCACCGTGATTCGTGCCGAGCAGCGCGGTATCAAGATTGACGACGGCACGGTCCCCGGCACCGCCGGCACCCAGCTGTTCCGCGCCGACGGCACCTTGGCCAAGGCGGCGTGGAACCACATGCTGCTCGACTACGACGGTAGCCTCGGCGTGCACAACCCGCGCTTCCTCAGCGAGGTCGTCCAGGCCACCAAGCTCGCACTGTCCAATCCGGCCAACGTGAACTGACCCCAACTCGAGCGATTGGGGGACCCCTCAGGGCGGCGCGACGCGCTGGAGGAAGCGACGCAGGAAGTTGACGAGGGGCAGGCTCGCGGAGCGGCGCCCGCGCGCGTGGCGCGGTCGTATACTCCCAGGGTGACCGCGCCCCGCCCGTGCCCCTTGTGCCCCGCGACCGCCCGCGGCTGGTGGAGCGCCCTCGGCGCTGGCTGGGCCCTGCCGCTCCTCGCCTGCGGCTCGTCGCCTGAGGTCGCGGCCCCGCCCGCGGTGGCCGTGGCCGAGGTGGGCTTCGTCGAGATCGCGGCGGACGACTACTCCCTCGGCGACGCGACCCTCACCAGCCCCCCGGCGCGGCTCTTCTATGACTACCAGCCCGCGCTGAGCGACACCGATACGGCCCCGCTCCTGGTCGTCACCGGGGGTGGGCCTGGCGCGGCGGTTCTGCTGCTCGCCATGGACACGGCGACGAGCGGACTGATCGGGCGCGCGGAGGCAGGGCTCCTGCTCGGCCCCCACGCCACGCCCTTCACCGACCTCGGGCACGTCCTCTACGTCGACGCGCGCAACACCGGCTACTCCTACGCCCTGGCGACGGATCCGAGCGTCGCGGAGGAGCGGGCGGCGGGCCTCGGGCCGGCGAGCAGCAACGTCTTTCGCGATGCGGCGGACGTCCTGCACGTGCTGCTCGCCTTCCTCTCCGACCACCCGGCGCTCTCCGCGTGTGACGTGGTCCTCGTCGCCGAGAGCTACGGCGGCGCGCGGACCGCCGTGCTAGTCGACCTGCTGCTGGGCGCTGGTGAGCGGCCGGGTCGGTCCGGCCCGTTCGCGTCGGCCGTGCTCGCTGAGGCGCTCGCCGCGCCCCTGGGCGAAGGGGACGCCGCCCCCCTGCGGGGATGGGACCTCGGCTCGCGCGTTCGCGGGCAGCTCCTCCTGCAGCCGATCATCGCCGGGGCGCTCCAGGACGAGGTGACCGGCGATCTGCTCGAGGCGGAGGGGTCGGTGCTCGACGCCATTGCCGCCGAGACGGGGATCCCCTTCGTGCGCTGCGCCGAGCGGGAGCCGCCGTGCGAGCCCTTCGCCAACGTCGAGGCCTTCCTGGTCGCGGCCGGTCGGAGCCAGTTCGACCACCGCGCGCCGCTCGGCTGGCTCGACGGGCTGCTGGGTGCGGCCGGCTCGGTCGGGGGTGATCTGGGGGCCGCGGCGCTGGTGCTCGGGGTCTCCGAGGCCGAGCTGGTCGCCGCGCTCGGCGACCGCGCGCCGGGCGCCTACCGCTTCGTGGACCAGGCGGCGGCGAGCGACGGCTCCCTTGCGGCGGCAGCCGGCCCGCTCGAGGCCTGGGACGCCTACTTCACGCCGCTCAACCGCGACGTCCTCGACGCCTTCTGGACCGCGGAGGTGCGCGACCTCGACGCGCACGCCGACGCCTCCGTCCTGCCGGGGCTCTTCGTCGATAACCTGCGGTCGGTCCCCACGCTCGTCACCCGGGCCCGCTACGACCTGCACGTCTTCGCCCCGGCGCTCCCGGGCGTGCTCGCTCGGCTGCCCGGCGTCGTCGCGGTGACCGAGCGCGGCGCCGAGGCCCTCGCCCTTACCCTCGATGACGGCGCCGAGGTCGTGCTCCAGGCGCCGCGCTTCGAGGGGAGCTCGCACGCCATCGCCAGCGACGAGCCCGCCGCGCTCTCGGCCGCGCTCGCCGCCTGGATGGCCGAGATCCACGGGGCAGGCTCGCCGTAGGGCTCCTCGCCGCGTCCACGGGGTCGCCGGCCGCGACGGCGGGGCGTCGGGCAGGTTAGAGTCGCCCCCGAGCGGCGCCGCGGCGCCGCCAAGAGCATCCCGATGCCCCCGGAGATCTACGTCAGCACCGACGTCGAGAGCGACGGCCCCATTCCGGGGCCGAACTCGATGCTGAGCCTCGGTTCGGTGGCACTCGGCGCGGACGGCACGCTCCACGGGGAGTACTCCGCGAACCTCCTCGAGCTCCCGGGGGCAGCCCCCGACCCGAAGACGATGGCCTGGTGGCGGACCCAGAAAGGGGCCTACGACGCCTGCCGTCGCGACCCACGCCCCGCCGAGGTGGTGATGCCGGAGTACGCGGCGTGGGTCGAGTCGCTGCCCGGATCGCCCGTCTTCGTCGCGTACCCGGCCGGGTACGATTTCCTCTTCGTCTACTGGTACCTGATCCGCTTCGCGGGACGGAGCCCGTTCTCGCACTCGGCGCTCGACGTCAAGACGCTCGCCATGTCCCTGATGGGCTGCGGCTACCGCGAAGCGGTCAAGCGGAACATGCCACGCACCTGGTTCTCCACCAAGCGCCACCTCCACGTCGCCCTCGACGACGCGCGCGAGCAGGGCGACCTCTTCCTCGCGATGCTGCAGGTTTGCCGCGAGCGGGATCGCTGAGCCGCGCCGGAGGCGCCCGCCGCTCATCAAGCGGCGAGGAGGGGGAGGCCGCGGGTCGCGGCCGATGCGGGGGAGGGTTCGCCTCCCCCGCCGAAAGGAACCCTGGCGCGGGCACGATCCGCCGCCGTCCTTGGGTTGCGGGCCTGGCCCGCGCCAGGCGGCGCCCGCGCCCCCGCCGGGGTATCCTTCGCCGAGATCCATGGCGTCGCGCAGCGTCACCGTGAACCGCGCGCTCCTTAAGCTCGCGCGCGCGAGCGGCTGGGTGCTGCTCGCGCTGGTGTCGCTGTTCATCGTCACCGGCTACGCGCTCTCCGGTCAGTATGGGCTGGACCGGATCGTGGGGCCGCAGCTAGCGCTGACCGTGCATCGAATTTCCGACGTCCCGCTGCTCGTGTTCTTCGGCGTCCACGCGGTGACGGTGGTCTATTTCGCCCTCCGCCGCTGGGGCGTGATCAAGAACGGCCAGCGCGTCCGGCGCGCGCGCCTCGCCATCCGGGAGCCCACCGAGTGACCGAGCCGCGGCGGATCGGGCGGCGCGCGGCGGTCAGGTACGGCGTCGCGGGGGCGCTGGGGGCCCTCGGCGTGGGGTCACTCGCCCACGGCCTGTCCTCGGCGCGTCGCCAGGCGGCGGCGGAGGTGTTCCGCGGCGACGCGCCGACGGGGGCGCTGTGGGACGCCTGGCTCGAGCGCGGCTGGGCCCGGGAGGCGCTGCACTACCGCGTCCTCGGCCGCAACGTGCAGTGCCGGGTCTGCCCCAACGAGTGCCTGCTCGAGCCCGGCGATCGCGGGCGGTGCCGCAACCGGGTGCACCGGGACGGCAAGCTCTGGACCCTGGCCTACGCGAACCCGGTGGCGCTCCACGTCGACCCGATCGAGAAGAAGCCGCTCTACCATTTCCTCCCGGGGACCGCGGCGTTCTCGCTCGCCGCCACCGGTTGCAGCTTTCGGTGCTTGAACTGCCAGAACTGGGAGATCTCGCAGCGAAAGCCCGAGGAGCTCAAGACCGTGGAGGCGCCGCCGATCCGCCTCCCGTCACGCGGCTCGCTCTCGCTCGGGCCCGCCGACATCGCGCGACTCACGCTGGAGCCAGAGGCCGTCGTCGCCGCGGCCCGGGCGAGCGGGTCGCGGTCGATCGCGTACACCTACGCGGAGCCGACGAGCTTCTACGAGTACACGCTCGACACGGCGCGGGCGGCGCGCGCAGCCGGGATCAAGAACGTCGCGGTGACCAACGGCTATCTGCTCCGGGAGGCTCGCGACGAGCTGGCGGCGGTGCTCGACGCTGCCAACGTCGATCTGAAGGGCTTCGACGAGGAGGGGTACCGGACGCTCAACGCCGGCAAGCTCGCGCCCGTCCTGGAGACCCTGGTGGAGCTCAAGGCGGCGGGCGTGTGGCTCGAGGTATCGTACCTCGTGGTGCCGGGCTACTCGGACGCGCCGTCGGCGCTCGCGCGCCTGGCGGCCTTCGTCGCCGAGCGGCTCGGGCCCGAGGTGCCGCTGCACCTGCTGCGCTTCGTGCCCAAGTACAAGCTCGAGCACGTGCCGCCGACACCGCTCGCCACGCTGCGCGACGCGGCGCGGATCGCGCGCGAGGCGGGGCTCTCCTTCGTCTATCTCGGCAACGCGCGCGGCGAACGGGACGCCTCGGTGACGCGCTGCCCCGGCTGCCGCCGGGTGCTCGTCGAGCGTGATGGTTACGAGGTCGCCACCCTGGCCGTCGCCAACGGCAAGTGCCCGGATTGCGGGCGAAAGATCGCTGGCGTCTGGAGCGCCTGACACCGAAGCCGCAAAATTGCGGCGACCACGGCGGGATGGCTGCGCGGTCATCGTGACCCTCGGGGTCACTGTTTCGTCACCTTCGGTTGCACATGAATGTGGGCACCATCGGGGTCTCGCCGCAGAATGATCGTCATGAGTCGGCATCACCTCTGGGCGTTCGGGATGGCCGCGACGATGGCCGCCTGCTCCACCGACACGAACACCGAATCGGACGAGAACGCGGTTGGCGGGACCGCGACGGGAGGAGCCGCGACGGGTGGTATCACCACAGGCGGTGCTGCGACGGGGGGGGTCGTGACGGGCGGAGTCGTGACGGGTGGAGTCGCGACGGGTGGAGTCGCGACGGGTGGAGTCGCGACGGGTGGAGTCGGGACCGGGGGAGTCGGGACTGGGGGAGTTGGGACCGGTGGAGTCGGGACTGGGGGTGTCGGGACTGGGGGTGTCGGGACGGGCGGCGAGCCCGCGACGGGCGGCGAGCCCGCGACGGGCGGCGCGGGGACGGGTGGCGAGCCGTCGTCGGGCTGTGGGGTGACGGGCGCGGCGACGGGCGTGCAGGAGCGGACGCTGAGCGTGGGGGGGACGGAGCGCACGTTCGTGCTCTCGGTGCCGGAGAGCTACGACGCGAGCACGCCGCTGCCGCTGGTGTTCGCCTGGCACGGTCTGGGGGGCGACGGGGCGATGGCGCGGATGTACTTCCGGATCGAGAACGAGTCGGGTGGGGGCGCCATCTTCGCGTACCCCGACGGGCTGCCGAACGACAGTGGGCAGGCGGCGTGGGACCTGTCCGACACGGGCCCAGACGTTGCCTACTTCGACGCGCTGCTGGAGACGCTGAGCGCGGAGTACTGCGTCGACGCTTCGCGGGTTTTCAGCACGGGGCACAGCTTCGGCGGGTTCTTCACCAACCGCCTCGGGTGCTCGCGGGCGAGCGTACTCCGGGCGGTGGCGCCGGTGGCGGGGGGGCCGCCGTTCGGCGGTCCCGGGGCCGCGTGCACGCCCGCGGTGGCGGCGTGGATCACGCACGGTGACAACGACGAGACAGTGGACTTCGCGATGGGGGAGGATGCGCGCGACTCGTACGTGGCGGCGAACGCGTGCGGGGCGACGACGGTGGCGGTGGAGCCGAGCCCCTGCGTGGCCTACGAGGGCTGCGCGGCGGGGCGCCCGGTGCACTGGTGCGTGCACCAGGACGGGCACAACTGGCCGTCCTTCGCGGCCGCCGGCATCTGGGGATTCTTCGCCCAGTACTGAGCCTCCGGGCGAGGGGTCGCGGGTGGCTCGCGGTCGCGCCCCGGGCCGAGCCGGGACCGCGGCGGTCACGGGGTTGCCCGGGGTGTCCCGGAGGCCGGCGATCCGGTCCATGACGTCGCCGATCGCGGAACGCCTGCCGCGCGCCGCCGGGGCAGGGTGGCCGAGCCGCGCGCAGGTGCGCAGGCACCTGGTGAACGGTGGGAACCTTCCCTTCATTCACCTCGTCTGACGCACCGCCCCCGACTCCCGGGGCGAAGTTACGGGGACGAGACGATGACGGTTGCGGTCGTGGCGGTGAAGGTGAACGCCGCGGGCGACCCCGGACACCGCCAGCGAGGGGCTCGTCGCGCCGCGCGTTCGACCGCGATCGAAGGCGATCGCCACCACCCGTCCACGGGACGGTCCGAACATCGCACCACCAGGAGAACCGCTCGATGAAACCCCTTCGTACACGAGAAACCATCAAGACCGTGGGATCCCTCTGCGCTGCGCTCCTCGTCATGAGCTGCGGCGACCCGATCGATGCGGGTGGCGTGGACAGCGCCGCTGGCACCGCGACTACGGGCGGAGCGAGCGGTGGGAGCCCCGGTCGCAGCAACTCGGGCGGCACGGCGGCCGGCCAGGACGGCATTGGAGGCGGCTCGGCCAGCGGTCAGGGCGAGGTCCCCGCGGGCGGCGCGGTGTCACGTTCCGGTGACGGTGCCGCACCCGGCTCGGAAGGTGCCGACGAAGTCGGCACCGCCGGCGGGGCGGGCCCGGGCAGCGGCGGAGCGGGCTCCAGCAGCGGCGGAGCGAGTCAGAGCCGTGGCGGAGCGGGCTCCAGCAGCGGCGGAGCGAGTCAGAGCCGTGGCGGAGCGGATCCGGCCATCGGCGGCGCAGCCCCGGGCCGCGGGGGCGCGGATCCGAGCCGCGGCGGAGAGAGCTCGGGCGCGATCGGGGGGAGAGCTGGCGAGAACGTTGGAGCCACCGCGGCCGGCGCCTCCAACGGTGGTGCGCGCCCCGACGGCGCCGCCGGGGCCGGCCGCGAGGGTCACGGGACAACGAACGCCGGCGGCGAGGGTGGCAACGGCGTCACGGTGTGCGGCGGCGTCGACGAGGCCTGCTGCTCGGGTCGCACCTGTGACGACGGTTTGGCCTGCGACGAGGGAACCTGCATCGCCTGTGGCACCGACGACGGCGCGCTCTGCTGCGAGCCACCCACGTCGCCGTGTGAGGTGGGCGTGTGTGTCGAGGGGCCGTCGAGCGCCGTCTGTCGGACCGACTGCGGCGATCTGGGGCAGCCGTGCTGCTCCGGCAGCGGTACGGGCGCCGCCGGCCTCTGCCGCGAGGGGCTTGCCTGCGCGCAGGCCGCCGGTGAACGCACCTGCGAGGAGTAGGCGTCGGGCCCCAGGGACGACACCAGGACCACGTCCGTGCCGTCGCGGCAGCGTCCCTCCTCTGGGTCGCCGCGACGGCGAGGGCCGTGGGTCGATCGACGGCGGCGCCGGGCTCGACGAAGCCCGGCGCCAGCAGTCGTCACGCTCGCCGCCGGGGCTCGACGGCGAGCGTGATGGTTCCGCTCCGGCTCTACTCCGGCTGGCAGGTGCGGTCGGTCCCGGTTCCCGTGCAGCTCAGGCCGTCCGCGCACAGGCCGCCCAACCCGGCGCCGCCAGCGCTGCAGCAGGGCTGATCCACGTCGCCGCAGTCGGCCTGGCAGGTGGCGGAGGACGTCCCCTGGATGCAGACGCCGACGCTGCACGCGTCTGCGGGCGGATCGCAGCAGTCCGCGCCATCCGCGTCGCCGCAGGCGGTGCAGACGAAGCCGCCGGACATGCTGCAGTCGAGGCCCTCATCGCAGACCTGCGCGCCGTCCTCGGCGCAGCAGGGCTCGCCGGCGGCCCCGCAGACGACGCAGGTGTTCGTGTCTCGGAGGTCGCAGGTGAGGTCGGCATCGCAGACGCCGTCCGCGCAGCAGGGCTCACCGGCATCGCCGCAGGAGCCACAGACGCCGTCGTTGCAGACGAGGCCCTCCGCGCAGCTCCCGTCGCAGCAGGGCTGGCCCGCCGCGCCGCAGCCCGAGCAGGCGCCGTCGGTGCAGGTCCCGAGGTCCTCGCCGCAGGACTGGTCCTCGCTGATGCAGATGGCGCCGACGCAGCAGCCCGCGTCCGTGCAAGCGTCTCCCGGGCAACACTGCTGGCCGCCACCGCCGCAGAGGACGCAGACCCCGCCGGTGCAAGTCGACCCGGCCGTGCAGGCGCCGTCGTCGCAGCAGGCCTCGCCGGGCTCCCCGCAGGCGACGCAGACGTCGCCGCTGCTGCAGGCGACCCCGGACCCGTCGCAGAGGCCGCCGCCACAGCAAGTTTCGCCGAGCGCGCCGCAGTCCGTGCAGGCGCCGTCCTGGCAGACGAGCCCCGAGTCGCAGGCGTCGCCGGCGCAGCAGATCTCCCCGCTCGCGCCGCAAGCGCTGCAGGTCCCGTCGGCGCACAGCAGGCCGCCCTCGCAGCTCCCGTCGCAGCAGTCCTCGCCGTCGCCTCCGCAGGCGGAGCAGGAGCCGTCCACGCAGGTGCCGAGGCCATCGCCGCAGGAGCCGTCCTCGGCGATGCAGAGCCCGCCCACGCAGCAGGACCCGTCGCCGCACCCGATGCCGGGGCAGCATTGGGCCCCTGCGGTGCCGCAGGCTTCGCAGGTGTTCGACTCGCCGCAGGTGGTGCCTGCCTCGGCGCAGGTGGCGTCTGCACAGCAGATCCTGCCCGCCGTCCCGCAAGCTGCGCAGACGTCGCTGGCCGTGCACACGGTGAGCGCGGCGGTGCAGACGTCGCCCTCGCAGCAGGCTTCTCCGATCGCGCCGCAATCCACCGGCGGGGTATCGCCGGAGCCGCCCTCGCCCCCCGCGCCGCCAGTGGTGGTGCCGCCCGTCGGTGCGCCGCCGGTCGGTGTGCCACCCGAGCCGGGGGCTCCCGCCCCCGCTTGCTCACCGGCCGCTCCACCCACCTCGGCGTTGCCCGCGCCGGCGCTCGAGCTCTCACCGGCGGTCCCCGCGCTGCTCGCGCCGCCGGTGTCCGTGTTGCCGGTCCCCGCGGTGCTCTCGCCGCCGGCGCTCTCGCTCTCTCCGGCCGTACCGGCGTCGCTGGTGCCGGTGGCGCCGGTCCCCGCCGTGCCGCCGGTGCGCACGCCGCCGGTGCTCTCGCTCTCGCCGGCAGCCCCCGCGACCTCGCCGCCGGTCCCGCCGGGGGTCACGTCGTAGGTGTCGCCGTCGTCCTTCTTGCCGCATTGGACGAGGAGCACCGCCATGGCGAGCGAGCCCAGTGTGGCGATGGTGTGTCGGATACGAAGCGTCATGCTGCCCTTCCTCCCTTTCTTGATGCGATTCGACTGATCAGAGACGCGACCTGATGGTGTCCATCAGCGCCGCGAGAACCCTTTCGGAGCCGCGCTCGTCCCCAGGTCGCCGCGCGGCTCAGCTCTCCCCCTCGTCAGCTCCAGTCCCCGATCGAATGGTCCCCAGCAGCCTGCCAGCCTCGCATGCAAGAAGAAGCGTGGGGTCGGCCCGCGTGCGCCGGGGACAGGACACGCACGGGGCCGACCCCACTCCGTGTGGGAGGGGGGCACACGGTAAGACGTTCGCCGGAGACGGCGCCGCTCCGCGCCCCACCGCCACGCCCGAGGGCGCGGCGACGAAGCACGGAGCGAGGCCATGACCGGCAGGGTCGTGGAGCAGGGATCAGCGACCCGTCCCCGCGCGCGAAGCGGCGTCGCTGCCAGCCGCGCCCTCGGCGCCCACCGCGCCCTCCGACCCGGCCGCGCCTTCCGCGCGACTGCTACGGGCCCCGGCGGCCGCGTCACGCCGCTGGTCACGCTGCTCCTTCATCGCTCCGCTGCGAGCCTGGCTCGGCTCGCGCTCGGGCCGTTCACCGGCGGCCTTACTCTCACCGCGCTCGCCGTCGCCCGCTGCGTCCGCGCGGGCCGCCTGACGCAGCGCCTCGTTCTCCTCCGGGCGCTGGCCCTTCTCGGCACCCTCGGCCTTGGCCTGCTTCGCCGCGTCGGCCGCTCCCGGGCCCCTCTCCTGCTTCACCGCCTCCGCGATGGCCAGGCCCCTGGCCTGCTTCGCCGCGGCTGCAGCGGCCTGGGCCTTGGCCTCGGCCTTGGCGGCCTTCTTGGCGGCACCATCGGGGTTCGCCTGCGCCATCTTCTGGAGCTTCTGGGCCTTGGCCTCGGCCTTGGCGGCCTTCTTCTCCGCCTTGACTGCCTTCTTCTCGGCCTTGGCAGCCTTCTTGGCGGCCGCAGCATCGCCGTTCATCACCGCGTCGCCCTGCTGGGCCTTCACCTCGCCTGTGCCCTGGGCCTTGACCGCGTCGCCCTGCTGGGCCTTGACCGCGTCGCCGTCCTGGGTCTTG
>CAYOLF010000028.1:0-34990 GCA_964404725.1 uncultured Polyangiaceae bacterium | reverse complement strand
CTTGGTGGCTTCGGCCACAGCCGTGCGGTCCTGCGTTCGGTCGGCGCTCGCCGCGTCGGCTGCATCGGGCGCTGCCTGTGCCGTGCCGAGCACGCCGAGGCAGACGGCCATCGTCAGGGTGGTCATCGTCATCGTTGTCTTGCGCATTGCTAGCTCCTTGTGTCTCGGCCCACGGCGTCGTGAGCTGCCCGTCCGACGAAGTGCCCGGGCTTCGAGTTCCGCGGGCTCCGTTCGTCGGCGCGCTCCTCGCCCCAGTTTTGAACCATAACCCACGGAAATCGCGCGGCTCGTTGGCCGCGCCAGGCCGCCTCCGATATGCTCGGGATTGCGTCGGGGAACTCCAGGCTCGCCGGCCTCGTCGAACATGCGCTTGTTCCCTGCCCGTGACCACGATCTCGTCGAGCGGGCTCGGCGCGGTGACCGGGCTGCCTTCCAGGAGCTCGTGCGCCCGCACCTCGACAGCGTGCGCCGCTTCGCCTTCTCCTTCGCGGGCAACTGGGCCGACGCCGACGATCTCGCCCAGGAGGTGCTCCTGAAGGCGTTTCGTTCCATCGGCGGCTTCGAGGGGCGGGCCTCGCTCTCGACCTGGCTCTACACCCTCGCGCGCTCGGTGTTCATCGACTCCCGGCGTGGGCGCCAGGGGACGGCGCGCGCGCGGGAGCAGGAGCTGGACGAGCAGATGGAGATGGAGGAGGCGGAGAGCCAGGAGGAGCTCGCCGCTCAGAAGCAGGAGGTCGAGCGCCTGTGGCGGGCGGTGCGCGCCCTCCCGCCCGAGTTCAGGGTCCCGGTGGTGCTGTGCGACATCGAGGGGATGTCGTACGAGCAGGTTGCGACCGTCGAGGGCGTGCCCATCGGGACCGTCCGCTCTCGGCTCTCTCGCGCGCGCGCCAAGCTCGCCGCTGCGCTCGCCGCCGAGGAGGGGGGCGTCAGCGTGCGCCCGGAACCGGGAACCCCTTCGGCCCCGACTCCGTCCAACAGTTCAGGAAGGCCCGCCGCATGATCCCCCCGACCGAAGCCGAGATCGCCGAGCGCCTGCGGGGGCTGCGTGTCTCGCCGCCGGACGGGGCCTTCGAGGAGCGGCTGTGGGCCCGCCTCGAGGCGGAGCCCTCGCCCGTGCGCCAGCTCGTTCCGGCTCGGCGCTGGGCTGCGCGGCGCACTCTGTGGATGGTGGCCGCGGTGCTGATCCCGACCGGGGCGCTGGCGGGCGCCGGGATCTGGGAGGCGTCCCGCTCCGCGCCGACCCCGAAGCCCGCGGTATCCGCGCCGGACGGTGTGGGCGAGCGCGCCGTGCCCGCCGCGGGGACGGCGCGCGGCGCGGCGCCGGTCGAGATCGAGCCGCCCGCGGAGCCGGCTGCCGTGGCGCCGCCGTCCGATCTGGCGTCTCCGCGTGTGGGCGGGCCGCGTCCCGGCGCCGCGCGCGCCGCCGCTCCCGAGGGCGCGCTCGTCGCCGAGCCGGGGCCGGAAACCCTGGCGGAGCCGGCCGCGGAGCCCGCCCCGAGCGCGGCCGCCGAGGTTGAGCCCCCGCTCGCGCTCGGGCGCGTCCGCATGAGCGTGGGCTCGAGCGACGCTGCTGGCACGGCGAGCGCGCGCGATCCCGTCGGTGGATCACTTCGTGACGCTGCCGGCACCCGAACCGGCGACGGGACCGGAGCTCGCGTGGGCGAGGCCAGGACCAACGGCGAGCGCGCGGGGGAGGACGCCGCTGCCGCTGCCCGTCGTGAGCACGAGCAGCAGCGCGAGCGAGCGCGCCAGGCCGGGGAGGGCGCCGAGCAGCGCCGAGAGCGCCCCGGGGTGGAAGCAGGAGGTCCGCGCTGATCGGCGCTCCGCGTTCGGGTTTCGGGCGACGGCGAGGGCGGACGGCAGCGAGGGCCGTAGCCGCGGTGGTGACGCTCGTCGCCGCCGGCGGCCGCGCCGAGGAGGCGCTGCCGGTCGCGGAGGAGCCGCCGCTGGTCGCGGAGGAGCCGCCGCCGGCGGAGGTGGATCCGCGCGCGGAGCTGGCGGAGCACGCGCGCCGGGCCACCGCCCTCTTCGGGCAGCGGGAGTTCGCGGCCGCGGCGGCGGAGTTCGCGCTCGCGCTCGCCCTCGCCCCGACCGACGTCGAGCAGGCGGCGCTGGAGTTCAACCTGGCGTCCTGCTCCTTCGAGCTCAGACGCTTCGCGGAGGCGGAGGCGGCGTTCGTCCGGAGCGCGCGGCTCGATCCGGCGGCGGCCGCGCTCGCCTGGCTCGACGCCGGCCTGGCGGCGCTCCGCGACGGAAGGCCCGACGACGCCCGTCGCCACCTCGCCGCGGCGGGCCCTGGTGACGCCGAGGTCGAGGCTCAGCGGGCGGAGCTAGAGGCGGAGCTCGCCCGTCTCGACCGCGTGGCGGCGGCGAGCGAGCTCGCGGCCGAGCTCAGCGCCGCGGCCGCAGCGCTGAAGGGCGGGGACCCCACGCGGGCCGTGGCGCTCCTCGCTCCACTCCTTGCCCAGCCGGATGCGCTGTCGGCGCGCGACCTCACGGACGTGCGCTTCGGGCTCGCGGCCGCCCAGCTCGCGCTCGGCGATCTTGCCGCGGCGCGCGGGCACATCGACGTGGCGATCGCCCTTTCGCCCGCGGACCCCGATCTGTACGCCAAGCGCGCGGAGATCGCGCTCGCGGCTCGCCAGCCCGAGGCGGCGCGGCGCGATCTCGAGCGCGCCCTGCGCCTGGGGCTCGACGGCGATGCGGCGAGCTGGGCGCGCGCGACGCTGGCCGCGCTCGACCCGCTCCCGCCGTCCGGGGCCTCCGGGGCGCTCTACCTCGGCGCCGCCTTCGACTCGAACCCCGCCCAGTCCGGGTCGAGCGAGACGAGCGGCCTGTCGTCTTCTGCCCTGCCCGACGGCAGCGCCCTGCTCTCGGCATACGGCACCCTCGGCATCACCGGGCGGCTCGGTCGGCGCGTGGCGCTCCGCGGCGAGTACTCGCCGAGCTCCTTCGTTCTGCTTGAGCCGAGCGTGCGCGAGCTCAGCCTCCAGGCGCACCAGGTGGCCGCGCACCTGTACCTGGCGCGGTCGAGGCGCCTGCGATTCCGGCTCACGGCGCTGTCGACCCTGATGCTCGATGGGCTCGAGGCGGTCACGCCGTTCGTCTGGGAGAACGGCGGCGGCGTCCGGGTGGAGCTCCGGACGGGTGCCGCGACGCGGACGCGGCTCGACCTCGGCGCGCGCGCCGTCCACGGCTTCGACGACGACGACGCGCTCACGGGCGCCCGCGAGGACGTTGCCCTGCTCGAGCTGGTGACCCTCGGGGACTGGGCGCTATCCTTCGGGGCCCGGCTGCGCGCCGTCCAGGCGGGGACCGTCGTGCGCACGCTCACCGCTGTCGACTTCCCCGCCTGCGACGTCCTGCTCAGCGGCGTGGGCGCGGTCGGCTCCTCCTGCGAGGGGGCGCTCTACCGGATCCCGCTCTCCCACTGGGCGCCCGGGGGCCTGGTGGACGTCACCTGGTCGCCGGGTCCTCGCTGGTCGTTCGGGCTCTCCGGCGGCGTGGAGGGGCGAGCGTACCTCGACGCGAGCGGGATCCTCGCCGCCGGCCCTGGGGCGCGCCAGCTCTGGGCCGCCAGCCGCAAGACCCGGCGAGACCTCCGCGGGCGCGGCGGCGCTCACGTCGAGGTGTCGCTCGATCGGGGCGACCACCTGGCCCTCTCCGCCGACTACGCGTTGCTCGTCAGCCGCTCGAACGTCGCTCACGACCCCGACGATCCGGAGCACGCCTTCGACTACGACGACCGGCGGTTCACGCAGCACCTGGTAGAGGGGGGCCTCGAGGCGCGCTTCTGAGGGCGTCCGGGCGGCGCGGGCTTGAACGACCGCGTCCCCCGTGCGATGGCTGCCCGAGGCCCATGCCCTCGATGCTCGTGATTACCGGCACCGACACGGGGGTCGGCAAGACCTTCGTCGGCTGCGCGCTCGCGCTCGCGCTCCGCGCTCGTGGCGTCCGGGTGCTCGCGGTCAAGCCGATCGAGTCGGGCTGCCCCGGGGAGCCCACGGCCGCCGAGGACGGGGTGCGGCTCGCGGTCGCGACGGGTCAGCGCGAGCCGGCGCACGCGCTGGTGCGGCTCCCGGACCCCATCGCCCCCGCGGAGGCCGCCGATCGCGCCGGCCTGCGCCTCGATCTCGAGGAGCTAGTGCGGCGCGTGCGCGCGCTCGCTGCCGGCGCCGAGCTCACGCTGGTCGAGGGCGCGGGGGGACTGCTGACGCCGCTCACCTGGGACCAGGACCTCACCGATCTGACGCGCGCCCTCGACGCCCGCGTGCTCGTTGTCGCCGCCGATCGCCTCGGCGCCATCAACCAGGCGCTCCTCGTGCTGCGCGTGCTCGGTGGGCTCGCCCTGCCCGTCGCGGGCCTGGTCCTCTCGGCCCCCGCCGAGCGTGACGCGACGACCGGCGCGAACGCCGCCGCTATCGTGCGTCGGTCGCCGGGCTTGCCCGTGGTCACGGTCCCGCGCGCTCCGGACCCGAGCGCCCTCGGCGGTCACCTCGCGCCCCTGCTCGCCCGGCTGTGACGCGGCTGCGTCGGCCCGGCGCGCGCCCTCGCGTCGCGGTGGCCCCGCGGATCGGTTATCGTCGCCGCGGCCGGCTCGCGGGGTCGGTTTCCGCCCACACCATTCGATGGTCCAGCTCTCCGGCACCGAGGTCACCCAGATCCTGCTCACGGTCGCCGTGCTGCTCGGCAGCGCGCGGCTCTGCGGGGAGCTGGCGCGGCGCTGGCATCAGCCGGCGGTGCTCGGGGAGATCATCGCCGGGATCCTGCTCGGCCCGACCGTCCTCGGCGCCCTGGCGCCGGGCGTCGCCGGGTACCTCTTCCCGGCGAGCGGACCCGCGGCGCTCGTGCTGAGCGGCATCACCAACATCGCCCTCGTCCTGTTCATGCTGGTGGCGGGCATGGAGGTGGATCTGTCGGCCGCTTGGCGGCAAGGCCGCTCGGCGGCGGCCGTCAGCCTCTCGGGGCTGCTGCTCCCCTACTCCGTCGGCTTCGGGCTCGCCTGGGTGGCGCCCCGGGTCCTCGGCGCCGAGCCGGGGGCGGATCCGCTGGTGTTCTCCCTGTTCCTGGCGACCGCGCTCGCGATCTCCGCCCTGCCCGTCATCGTCCGGACCCTGCTCGACCTCGATCTGTTCCGCAGTGATCTCGGCATGGTGGTCGTGCCGGCCGCGATCCTGAACGATACGGTCGGCTGGCTCGTCTTCGCCGTGGTGATCGGGATGACCGACGCGGGCCACGCCCGGACCCCCCTCGTGGCCACGCTGCTGGGGACGGTGGCGTTCTTCGTCCTGATGCTCACGGTCGTCCGCTGGGCGCTCGACTTCCTCCTGCCGCGCCTGCACGCCTTCGCGAGCTGGCCCGGTGGGGTCCTCGGCTTCACGGCGACCTTGGGCCTGCTCGCGGCCGCCCTCACCGAGTGGCTCGGGGTCCACGCCGTCTTCGGCGCCTTCGTGTTCGGCATCGCTATCGGCGACTCGCGGCACCTGCGCGAGCGCACGCGCGCCACCCTCGATCAGTTCGTTTCCTTCGTCTTCGCGCCGCTCTTCTTCGCCACCGTCGGGCTCCGAGTCGACCTGCTCGCGCACTTCGACCCTGCGTTGGTGGCGGTGGTGCTCGCGGTGGCCGTCGTCGGCAAGGTCGCGGGCGGCATGCTGGGGGCGCGGCTGAGCGGCATCGCGCCGCGCCAGTCCTGGGCGATCGGGGTGGCGCTGATGTCGAGCGGGACCATGGGCATCATTCTCGGCCTGGTCGCCCTCCGTCTCGGGATCATCGGCGAGCGGCTCTTCGTCGCGCTGGTGGTGATGGCGCTCGTCACCTCGGTCCTGACGGGCCCTATCCTCGGGTGGCTCGTCAGCAGCAAGAAGCCGCGACGGTGCCTCGATTTCGTCGTCTCGCGCGCGTTCCTCCCGGGGCTGGTCGCCGACACCAAGGAGGAGGTGATCCGGGCCCTCTCGATCGCCGTCGCCGAGGCCCACGACCTCGATCCGGTGCGGGTCGAGGCGGCGGTGCTCGAGCGGGAGCGCCTGATGTCGACGGGGCTCGAGAAGGGCGTCGCCGTGCCGCACGCGCGCCTCGACGACATCTCCGGCCCGATCGTCGGGGTCGCCACCTGCGAGCCGGGCGTCGAGTTCGACGCCGTGGACGGCGACCCCTGCCGCATCATCGTGCTGGTGCTGACCCCCGGGGCCGACGATCAGGTGCAGCTCGAGATCCTCGCCGACGTCGCCCGCACCCTGAGCCGCGGTTCGGTCCAGCGCCATGTCCTCGCCGCTCGCACCTTCGTCGAGCTCCGGGCGGCCGTGCTCACCGACGACCCACGCCGCAGCGACCCGCGGTCGTCGATCGTTTGAGTCGAGGTCCGCCCCCGGCGGCCCGCCCGCGTCAGCGGTCGCGGCGCGTCACCGTCGTTCCGGACGGGCCGTCGGTCACCGACCAGCCCCGGTGCAGGAGCTCGTCGCGGAGCCGGTCGGCCTCGACGAAATCGCGGCGGGTGCGGGCCGCGTCCCGAGCGGCGCGGAGCGCCTCCACCTCCGCGTCGGGCAGCGGCGCGGGCGCGTCGAGGTCGAGCACGCCGAGGATCCGGTCCATGCGGGCGAGCGCCTCCAGCATCGCCGCGCCGTGCTCCCGGCAGACGCCGCCGTGGCCGAGCAGGTAGTTGCCCTGGCGGACCAGCCCGAACAAGGCCCCCAGCGCCGCCGGGACGTTGAGATCGAGGAGGACGGCCTCGCGAAAGCCCTCGGTGGCGCGGGCGATCCAGCTGCTCGTCTCCTCCACGCAGTCCGCGCGGGGCGGCGTGGAGCGCAGCCGCCGTACGAACTCGTCCAGGCGGCGCAGCGTCGCGCGCGCGGCCTGCAGGCGCTCCTCCTCCAGGTGGATCGGCTGGCGGTAATGGGTTTGCGCCAGGAAGAAGCGGAGCTCGCGGCCGGTGTAGCCGCGCGCGAACAGATCCGGCAAGGTCACGCGCGTCGCCTCGTCGTAGGTCATCTTCTTGCCGCCGACGCGCAAGAGCTCGCTGTGGAGCCAGAAGCGCGCGGGCTTGTCGCCGGTCAGCGCCCGGCTCTGGGCGATCTCGTTCTCGTTGTGCGGGAAGGTGAGATCCACGGAGGCCGTGTGGATGTCGAAGCGATCCCCCAGGTGCTTGCGGGCCAGCGCGAGGCACTCGACGTGCCAGCTCGGGCGCACGTGGCCCCACTCGGTCTTGAAGCAGAGGCCCTTCTTCATCTCCTGGAGCGTGGAGCGCCGGAGCAGGGTAAAATCGCGCGGATCGTCCTTCTCGTAGCGCTCGAGGTCGACGGTAGCGCCGAGGCGGATCTTGCCTAGGTCCTTGCCCGAAAGCTCCCCGTAGGAGGGCACGCTGCCGATGTCGAAGTAGACGTTCTTCAGCTTCTCGTAGGCCGCGCCCTTGCGCACCAGCTCGCGGGTGAGCGCGATCATGTCCTCGATTGCCTCCGAGGCGCGCGCGTAGGTTTCCGCGGGGATGACGCCGAGGGCGGCCACGTCCTCGAGGAACTCCGCCTCGTGGCGGGCGCAGAGCTCGGCCAAGGAGGTGCCCGCCGCCTCCGCCGCGGCGATGGTGCTGTCGTCCAGGTCGGTGACGCTGACGACGTGGCGCACGGCGTGCCCCTCGCTCTCGAGCGCGCGCCGCACGAGATCCGCGGCCACCATGCGCCGGAGCAGCCCGAGGTGCGGCCGCTGGTGGACGGTGGGGCCGCAGGAGTACATGGTGACGGGGCCGTCCTTGGCGAGCGGGACGAACGGCTCGTAGCGGCGCGTGAGCGAGTCGAGGAAGGTCAGCCGCGCCGGGACCTCCTCCGGCTCCTTCACCTGGAACAGTGGGGTGCTGAGGTACCGCTCGCCGCCGTCGCAGAGGACGGTCACCACCACGCCCGACTCGAGCTCGCGCGCGACCTCGCAGGCGACGGCGACGTTGGCGCCGGCGCTCATGCCCACCAGCAGGCCCTCCTCGCGGGCCAGGCGCCGCGCCATCTCGTAAGCTGCCTCGTCGTCGATGCTGCGCTTCTCGTCGTGGGCGGCCGCCGCGTAGATCCCTGGGACGTAGGCCTCCTTCAGGTTCTTCAGCCCCTGGATCTTGTGGCCGAGGTAGGGCTCGACGGCGACGATCCGCACGTCCGCCTTGTGCTCGCGCAGCCGGCGGGAGCAGCCCATCAGGGTCCCCGTGGTGCCGATGGCGACCACCAGATGGGTCACGGTGCCGCCCGTCTGCTCCCAGATTTCGCGGCCGGTCCCGTGGTAGTGGGCGAGGGGGTTCTGAGCGTTGTTGAACTGGTCCGCGAGGAAGAAGCGGTCGGGCTCGGCCGCGCCGAGCTCGTAGGCGCGCTCGATGGCCCCGTCGGTCCCCTCGCTCGCCGGCGTGAGCAGGAACTCGGCGCCGAAGGCGGCCAGGATCCGCCGCCGCTCCAGGCTCACCCCCTCGCTCATCACGAGCAGGATCGGGTAGCCCTTCACGGCGGCCACCATGGCGAGCCCGATCCCGGTGTTCCCGGAGGTGGCCTCGAGGATGGTCTTGCCGGGCCGGAGCTCGCCGCTCGCCTCCGCCGCCTCGATCATGGCGAGCGCGATGCGATCCTTGATCGAGCCCCCGGGGTTCTTGCCCTCGAGCTTGGCGAAAAGCTTCACCTTCGGGTTCGGGTTGACCCGGTCGAGCGGCACCAGCGGCGTATCGCCGATCATGCCGAGAAGCCCAGGACGGGAGGGGGCGGTCATGGCCGGCGCGGAGCCTAGAGCACCGATCAGGTTGCCGATAGCCACGGAGGCCTGGAGAACGTCTCCGTGCAGGGCGAGGAGACGTTCTCCAGGCCTCCTCTGGCGAGATCTGCTCCCGGTTCGGTGCTCTAGGTCATTGATTTGTCGCAGCAATCAACCTGATTGCTGCTCTAGCACCCCCCCGCCCTCGCGGATCCGCACCGTCGCCCGCGCCGCGGGGCTGTGGCCCCCGCGCCGGTCAGAAGGCGATCTGGGCCGCGAGGATCCCCTCGTGCCGCCGGACGTCCGGATCCTCGTCGGTCCCGAACATCGCCCAGGCGAGCTGGAGCTTGGCCTCGTGTTTCAGCAGTAGGTAGTTGAAGCCGAGCTCGTACACGCGGGTGATCGTCTCGGGTTCGTCGGCGTCCAGGTCGACGAATCCGAGCCGCCCCACGGGCTGGTACCGCTCGGCGAAGGTGTAGCCCACGAGGGCGTAGCCGCCCTCGCTGCGCACTCGGTCGCCCTCCGCGCCAACCCAGCGCGAGAAGTACTCACCCTGGACAAGGGCCCCCGCGAGCTCGAGGCGCGCGTCGGCTTCGACGATGTCCTTGGTGCCCGGGTCGTCGCGCTCGCCGAGGCCGGCGTAGCCGGCGAGCCCCAGGTCGAGGCCCTCGATCGGGGTGACGGTGACCCGCCCGACCAGATCCTTCTGCAGGTTGGCGTCGGGCACGTTCAGGCCCGAGCCGCTGAACAGCCCCACCGAGTAGCCGAACCGCTCGAACTGCTTCTCGACCTTGACGCCGAGGTCGCGCCGGTCGGCGAAGACGCGCGTCGCGAGCGCCCGCTCCGGCAAGGGGAGCTTGGAGGAGGAGCTGGTGCTCTCGAGCCCGATGGGGGGCCGGAACTGCCCGAGCCACAGGTCGCCCACGTCGCTCAGGAAGCGGAGGGAGAAGTCCTGCAGGATCGACGTGTCCTTCGGCGGGGTCCACACCTCGACCTGCTCGGGGTCTTCACCGTCCGCCGGGGGTGGGCTCTGATTGTCGACCGGCACCGAGGCCTCGCCGAACTTCAGCGTCTTCGCCGGGTCGATCTTGACGGCGTAGCCGATCCGCTCCGGCAAGATCTCCCCCTCGACCTGGATCTCGGCGCGGCGGATCCGGTAGCCCAAGGTCGTGTCGGGGCCGTCGGGCACTCCCTCGCTCGTCACCAGGCCCCAGAACTGGAGCAGCAGGCTCGGCTGGAACAGCCCCTGCTTCCCGACCGCGAGCGCCTCGGGGTGCGCGGGCGCCGCCGCCGGATCCGGGGCGACGGTCGCCGCTGTCGTCACCGCGGTCGGGGCGGGCGCTACCTGGGGCGCGGCCGCGGCGACCGGCGCCGGCGGCGCGCCCTCCGCGTCCGGAGCGGCCGCGCGCGGGGCGCCGAGGGACTCGGCGGGGGAGGGGTCCGTTGCCTCCGCGGGTGCGTCGCCGGCCTCCGTGACCGCGCCGGCCCCCCCCTCCGCTTCCGCCGCGGGCGCCTGCGCCAGGGCCAGAGCGGGCGTGAGGAGGACCGCTGCGGTGAAGCGCGACGCTCTCCTTGGAATGGTGATCATGATGGACGCATCTCCCTGGAAATGATGAGGGGCGAGCCGGTGTCGCGGCGCCTCGCGGAGCGCGTCGAGCTTTCGCCACGCGAGCGCTGCGCGGCCGTCGCGCTTTCGCCGCCCATTTGCCTCCTTCCCTGTGACGGTAGCGTTGCGACTCGGTGAGATTCTCTAGACAATCATCGCCCGGCACGGTCGCGGTCGCGGTGGTGTCGGGGTGAACCCGCCGCGCCTGGCGCGCGGCGTCCCGCTGCAGGTCGCTTGGCCGGCGCACCGTGGGCCCCCCTCGCACCGGTCGTCCGCGGCGTCGCGACGCCCTGTCCGCGGCGTCCCGGCGCACCGGCAACGGAAAAGTCCGATACTCGTGGTGCGGTTCGGGATCGAGAAAATGAGAACCATGCAGAAACTAAGAATCACGCGAGGCGCGCGGCCGCGAGGGGCGCTGCGTCGCGGCCACCCCGCGGAGCAAGGGGTCGTTTCCACACGGACGCGCCTTGCCGCGGCCCGTGATCTGCGGGATTCTGGGAGCGCGGTCGGCGGGGCAAGGAGCAAGCGGTGGCAACCAAGAAGAGCTGGGCGGTCGGGGCGGCGGTGCTGGTCTGTGGCGCGGTGACGGCGGAGGCGCGGGCCGAGCCCTGCTACGTCGATAGCGAGGGTGGCGACGACGCCAACGACGGGCTGGCGGAGGCCTCGCCGGTGCGCTCGCAGGACGCGATCCCCTCGGGCTGCACGGAGGTCTACTACGCGCGCGGCAGCGTCTTCCGTGAGGCGGTGGCCACCGGCGGCGGTTTCGGCGCGCCGGGGGGCGGCGGCGGCCGGACCCTCTTCACCAACTACGGGGATTCGAACCTGCCGCTGCCGGCGTTCATCGTCGAGAGCGGGAGCGTCGTCTCGAGCTTCCAGGGTGCCATCACCGTCGACGGGTTGCACCTCGAGGGCTCGCGCGGCGACGGGACGATGGAAAACCTCATCCAGGGCGTGTGCGTCACCATGGGGGGCGACAGCCAGCTACTGAACTGCGAGATCACGGACTGCGACATCGGCATCATGCTGATGGGCGAGAACAGCCTGGTCCAGGGCAACGTCATCCACGACCTGAACATGGCCGTCGACTCCACCGACACCAGCGTCTACGCCAACATCGTCGGTGGCGCGGAGGGCATCTTCATCAACGGGTCAAACAACGAGGTGGCCTACAACACGTTCTTCAACTGCAAGGACACCGCGGAGTGGGTCGGCGGCAACTGCGACGGCGGCGCGACCGAGGTGACGGTCCCGCGCGACGGCGAGGTCGCCAACGTTCGCATCCACCACAACTTCTCCTACAACAACTGCGGCTTCTTCGAGGTTTCCGGCTTCGGCACCTTCCGAGACTCGGACTTCTATTACAACGTATCCATCGACAGTAGCTGGATCGGGCTCCTGCAGGTCAACGAAACCACGCTCTCCAACGTCTCCTGGGTCAACAACACCATCGTCCACCACCCCGAGTCACAGACGCCCGCTATCTTCATGATCTACGGCGAGAACCAGGGCGCGGGGCAGCTTCAGCCGGGCGCCGTCAACTTCGAGAACAACCTGGTGATCCTCGCCGGTGCCAACAGCTTTTTGGCCACGGTCGACGAGCGGATCAACCAGGCCAACAACCTCATCACCAGCGACGACCCCGGCGTCGTGAACATCGACGGCATCACCGCTGCGGACTTCGAGCTGGTCGCCGGCAGTGCCGCGATCGACGGCGGCAGGGCGACCCCCTTCACTCGTGATTTTCTCAACCGCATCGTCCCGGCGGGGACGGCGCCCGACATCGGCGCCCTGGAGTACGACGCGGAGCCGGGGGAGCCGCTCCCCGAGCAGCCCGAGGTGACGACCCACAGCGGCACGGACACCGGCTCGAGCAGCTCGGCGACCGCCACCGCCACCGCGAGCACGGAGACGGGCTCCGCCACGGGGACTGGCTCCGACACGGGCACCGGCTCCGACACGGGCACCGGCACGGGGGCAGCGACCTCAACCGCCGTCGACACGCCCACCGACACGGGCACGGGCACCGGCACCGGCACGGGCGCGGTCACCGACACCGGCACCGGTACCGGGCCCGCGAGCAGCACGGAAACGGGCGTGGTGACGTTCACCTGCACGGCGCCCCTCGTCGCCTGCGACGGCGTCTGCGTGGACGTCGCGGCAGACGCGGCCCACTGCGGCGCCTGCGGCGCTGCCTGCGACGCCGGACAGGTCTGCTCCGCCGGCCGGTGCCAGACGAGCTGCGCGGAGGGACAGACGCCCTGCGGGGCGTCCTGCGTGGATCTCTCGACCAACGTCCTCCACTGCGGCGCCTGCGGTGACGCCTGCCTCGTGGGTCAGCAATGCGTCGCCGGCGACTGCGCGGGCGCGGCGACCGGCGGGGATCTCACCTCCGGCGTCACCAGCGTCTCCACCTCGACGGGGACCGGCGCCAACGGAAGCCGCGCGGACGACGAGTCCGCGGACGACGCCGCCTGCGCTTGCGCGGCGATCGGGACCCCGGGCGGTTCTGCCTCGGCGTGGGCGGCGCTCCTCGGGCTGCTCGGCGGCGTGGCGCTGCTGCGGCGTCGGCGGGGCTGACGGGCGCGGCTGCGCGGGGCCGCTTCGCCCGCCGCAGCCCGTCGCAGCCCGCCCGGGTCACGCGGAAGCGACCCGCGGATCGTCGAGCGCTCGTGCTGTCGCGCCTTCGCGCACCGGCGTGGGCGACGGCTCCGCGAAGCGGTAGCCGACCTTGCGGACGGTTTCGACGTAGTCCCCGGCGACGCCGAGCTTCTCGCGCAGCCGCTTCACGTGCGAGTCCACCGTGCGCCCGGTCGTGGGGGAGCCGACCCCCCAGACGGCGTCGATCAGCGCGTCGCGCGACTGCACCCGACCGCGCCGGTCGTGCAGCGTCAGCAGGAGGCGGAGTTCGAGCAGCGTGAGCCGGGTCTCGACGTCGGCGACCCAGACCCGGTGCGCCTCCCGATCGACCCGCAGCAGGCCGACCTCGATGAGCCGCGGCGCCGGAGGCTCGCCGCCGCGCCGCAGCACCGCGCGGACGCGGAGCATCAGCTCGCGGACGCTGAAGGGCTTGACCACGAAGTCGTCGGCACCGAGCTCGAAGCCGACCACCCGGTCGATCTCCTCGCCGCGCGCGCTCACGATGACGATCCGCGGCTGGCGTGTCATCGCGTCGCTCCTTAGCACGCGACAGACCTCGGTCCCGCCGAGGTCGGGCAGGTAGAGCTCCAGGATCACCAGATCGGGGCTCAGCTCCCGGGCCAGCCGGAGCCCATCCGCGGCCCGGCGCGCGGTCGCCACGTCGTGTCCGCCCGCCCTCAGGCGCTCGTCGAGCAGCGTCAGCGTCTCCAGCTCATCGTCGATGACCAGGATGCGCGCCATTCAGGCGGAGTAATGCTGGCACCCTCGCGTGGAGCCCCGGTGACGATTCGGAGAACGGTCTGGGGCATGACGCCCGCAGCCGGGTTCCACAGACCCGGTATCACCACCGGGCCATCACCAAAGCGTCACCGGGCGATCCCGGCATTTTTCGCGGACGCCACCGGGTCGTCACCCGGGCCGAGCAGGCTCGACTCCAGCCGATGGACCTGGAGTCCTGGATCACCGATACCGACCCCCTGCGCCGCAGACGGCTGCTCTGCGGCGGCGCGCTTGGGCTTGTTGCGATGGCCGTGTCTTCCGCCCTCGTCGTTTCGAGCGCCTCGGCGGTCCTCGTGGAGGCCGAAGCCGAGCCGACCATCGTCTCGCTGGAGGAGGAGGTGCCCCGGGACGAGCCCGACGCGCCGGAGGAGCCCGAAGCGGAGCCCGCCGACGCCGAGGCCGTTCGGGCCGCGGGGCCGCGGCTCGCCGCGCTCCGCGTCCCCACCGAGATCCCGAAGGAGCGCCCGCGCGAGGTCGAGGCCGCGCCCGGTGGTGGCCCGGGAGGCGTCGCCGACCCCTACGCTGCGACCGGAGGCCGTGGGAGGACGGGGACCGCGGCGGCGGAGCCGGCGGTCAAGCAGGAACCCGAGCGGACCGTCGCCAAGCCGCCGCCCGCGCCGCCGAAGCCGAAGGCGGTCACCCTCGTGGAGGGGATGACCCCACCGAAGCCGCTCTCTCAGCCCATGCCGAGCTATCCGGACGCGCTCAAGGCGCAGGGGATCGAGGGGGTGTGCGTGGTCCGCTACAAGATCGACGAGGGCGGCGCGGTCGTCGGCGCCAAGCTCGTGAGCGGGCCCCCTGGCTTCTGGCCGGTGATCGCCGCGGCCCTGCGACAGTGGCGCTTCACGCCGGCCCGCGACGCCAGCGGCATGGCCGTGCCGCTCACCCGGACGCACCGGTTCAAGTTCGGCCTGGACACGGGCTGAGTCCAGAAGGAGTACCCCCATGAGTTTCGATATCGGTCACATCCTCGGGTCGATGAGCGCCCTCGGCCTCGTCGTCTTCGCCTTCCTCGGCCTGTACGGGATGGTCGCGCTGGCCATCACCGTCGAGCGGCTGGTCGCGTTCCGCCGCGCCGCCAAGGAGTCCCGCCGCTTCGCGGAGAAGGCGCACGAGCTGCTCGAGCATTGGCGGCTCGACGAGGTGCCGGCCCTCGCCCAGCGCCACGCGCAGAGCCCCCTCGCGTCGCTGTTCGGCGCCGTCGTGCGGCGCTACCAGAAGGCCGTCGAGCAGGGGCCCGGCGGGCTCAGCCCGGTGGAGCTGGCCCGAAACGAGGCGGCGCGGCAGCGCGAGCGGATCGCGCACGACCTGCGGCGTGGGCTGTCGGTCCTGGCCTCGATCGGCTCGACCGCGCCATTCGTGGGGCTGCTCGGCACCGTGCTCGGCATCATCAGCGCCTTCAAGGGGATCGCCGCGTCGGGCGGCGGCGGGCTCGGGGCGGTGTCCGCCGGCATCGCCGAGGCGCTGATCGAGACCGCCTTCGGCCTGTTCGTCGCCATCCCGACGGTGCTTGCCTACAACCACTTCATGGCCCGCGCCAACGCGGTCGAGGTCGCCCTCGAGCGCTCGGCCGGGGAGCTCCTCGACGAGCTGGAGAACGAGTATGACGAGCCGGAAGCCAAGGACTGGGGCAAGAGGGCTGCCTGAGCCGGACATGAACGTCACGCCCCTGGTGGACGTGACTCTCGTGCTGCTCATCATCTTCATGGTGCTCGCCCCTGCCATCAGCGAGGGCGAACAGGTGGAGCTGCCGAAGGTGCAGGCCGTGGACCAGCGACCCAAAGACCTGAACCCAATCGAGGTCACGGTCGCCGGCGACTCGATCGTCGTGGAGAAGGAGCGGGTACAGCCCGCGGACCTGGAGGGGGTGTTGCGACGGCTCCACCAGGCAGACCCCGAGCGCCAGCTCATGCTCAAGACGGACTCGGCCGTCCCCTACGAGCGGGTCCGCGGTCACTTCGCCCTGCTCCGCAACGTCGGCTTCCGCGGCGTACAGCTCAAGGTGCTCGAACGCGACGCGCCCGGCGCGGAGGGGAGCTGAGCCATGGGCATGGCGGTCGGCGGCGGCGACGCCCGGCGTCCGGGGCCGGTGATGAACGTGACGCCCCTGGTCGACGTCACGCTGGTCGTGCTGATCATCTTCATGATCGTGACGCCGATGATGACCAAGACGTTCTGGCTCAACCTCCCCAAGCCGGACGATCAGGAGCAGCCCCCGCCGCCCAGCGACGACCAGCCGCTGGTGATGACCGTGGACGCCGCGGGCATCATCCGCATCAACGCGACCGTGCTCGCGCCGGAGGAGCTCCGGACCCGGCTGCCGCGCATGCTCGCGGCCCGGCGCCAGCAGGTGCTCTATGTCGATGCGCACGACGCGGTCGATTACGGGAAGGTCGTGGCGGCGATGGATCTCGCCCGGCAGGGCGGCGCGCGCTCGATCGCGATGCTCACCACGAAGATCGTGAAATCGCCCGACCGCCCCCGCGCTCGGGGAATGGACGTCCAGCGTCGCGCCGACCTGACCGCGTGGCGAGGGGGGTGGTCTGCCCGGCGCCCGCGGGTCCAGAGGAGAACTCATGCGCACTTCGCTTCGTCACCTCGCTCGGCTGACCATCGCCTGTTTCGCCTGCGCACCCGTGGCGCTGGCGCAGTCGGACGACGCGGACACGCCCGTCAGCGACGACGATCTCGAGGGCGGCGAGCTGTCCTTCGGGGACACCGAAGACCTCGGTGAACCGTCGGGGGGCCAGGCGACGCCGGAGGTCGATCTCGCGGCCCGACCGGCCCAGAACCTGGGCGCCGTCGCGGGCACGCTCCGCGACGCCAAGACCGGGGAGCCCCTGATCGAGGCTCGGGTCAGCGTCCCGGGGACCCCCTACGCGACCCTCACCGACTTCGAGGGCCGCTTCCGGCTGGAGCTGCCGCCGGGCAATTATGAGCTCCGGTACTTCGAGGGGACGCACCAGCCGGCCCGGACCACCGGGCTGGTCGTTGTCGCCGGGGAGGTCCGAGACGCTGACGCCCGCCTGCTGCCCCTCGAGGGCCAGGTCCAGGAGACGGAGATCGTCGCCAAGGTGGAGAAGGATCGCCTGGAGGGACAGCTGCTCGCCCGCCAGCGCGCGGCCGCCATGGGCGACATCATCGGGCGCGCGGAGATCGCCAAGACCCCGGACAGCAACGCCGCCGAGGCGGCTCGGCGGGTCGTCGGCGCCAACGTGGTCGGCGGGCGCTTCGTGTACGTGCGCGGGCTCGGTGAGCGATACACCAACTCGCTCCTCGACATGGCCCCGCTCCCGAGCCCGGAGCCCGATCGTGCGGCCGTCCCGCTGGACCTGTTCCCGGTCGAGGTGCTCGACAACATCACTATCGCCAAGTCCTTCACGCCGGATCTGCCGGGCGACTTCGCGGGGGGCTCCGTCCAGATCCAGTCCCGGAGCATCCCCGACGAGCTGGTCGCCAGCGCGAGCGTGAGCGGGGGCTACAACTCCCGCGCGACCTTCCGCGAGCGCCTCGATCACGCCGGCAGTCGGACCGATTGGCTCGGGTTCGACTCCGGCCTCCGACAGCTCCCGGACGCCGTGCCCGACGGCTTCCCGCTCACCCCCGGGGCGAATGGGCCGGACGGGACGCGCCTCGAGCGCGCGGAGGTCCAGCGCTACGGCAGCCTGCTCAACTCCTCGATGCGCTGGCAGACCGACGCTGTCTCGCCCCCGAACCACGGCTTCGGCCTGGTGCTCGGCAACGGCTGGAAGCTGCCCGGGGAGCAACGCCTCGGCGCCGTGGGCTCGCTCGGCTACGGGCACTCGTACGCGCGTCGGATCGGCGTCGTGCGCGAGTTCAACCCGGATCCGACCGACCCGCGCGGGTACGACGAGCTGGTCGACTACGACGTCGAGGAGGGCGAGGAGTCGGTCCGGTGGGGGGCCTTCGGCAGCGTCGCCTACGCGCCCGAGACGGACCACGAGCTCAAGCTCGTGCTCTTGCACAGCCAGCTCGCCGACGACACCACCCGTGTCTTCGCCGGCCACTCCGCCGAGCTCGATAGCGAGGTGGTGGGCGCTCGCCTGCAGTACGCGAGCCGCGGCCTCGACGTCGGCAAGCTCTCCGGGCGGCACGAGCTCGACGCGCTGAACCGGGCGAGGCTCGACTGGTCTGCCCTCCTGTCGCGTGCCACCCGCGACGAGCCCGACACCCGGGACGTCGGCTACACACGCCGCGACCTCGACGACCTCGTCTACCGCGTCAACGTCGACGCCGACACCGGGCGCCACTTCTTCTCGGACCTGGTCGAGGACGGGGTGGCCGGCACCCTCGATTTCACGCAGCCGCTCGATCTCCGGCGCACGGTGAAGCTCAAGGCAGGCGGCCTCTTCAGCCTGCGCCAGCGGGACTTCGAGGCCCGCCGGTTCAATTTCTTCCCCCGACCCGGCGTCAGCCTCGGGTGCACCCTGGACCCGTTCGGTCCGGACTGCCCGGACCAGACCTTCGCGCCGGAGGCGGTCGCCTCCGGCGATCTCCGCTTCGAGGAGCGCACCTTCGCCTCCGACCAGTACCGCTCGGACCTCAACGTCTTCGCGGGCTACCTGATGACGGACGTGGGGATCGCGCCGGGGCTGCGCCTCGTCGCGGGCGAGCGCGTCGAGAAGACCCTGCAGACCATCCGCGTCAAGGAGTTCGTCCCCGGCAACTTCGCCGACGCCCGGGTGGAGGCGACGGACCTCCTGCCGAGCGCCTCGCTCATCTACTCGTTGGCCAGCCGGAGCAAGGCACGGGCCTCCGTCACCCGTACCCTCGCCCGGCCCCAGCTCCGCGAGCTCGCGCCTTTCGCCTTCAACGACTACTACCTCGGGCGAACGACCACGGGCAACGGCGACCTCGATCTCACCCGGATCACCAACCTCGACCTCCGCTTCGAGCATTTCCCCTCGTTGCGCGAGGTGGTCGCGGTGAGTGTCTTCTACAAGCGCTTCACCGATCCGATCGAGCCCGTCCTCCGGCCCGCGACCGGGAGCGGCTCCGTCCTCAACACCTATCAGAACACCCCGGGCGCCTGGGTGTTCGGCCTCGAGCTCGAGTCCCGGAAGGAGCTCGACTTCCTGGCGACGGCGCTGGACGATTTATCCGTCGTCGCCAACCTCACGCTCGCCCGCTCCCGGATCGAGCTCGAGCAGACGGGGCGCGGCACCATGACCAACCTCGACCGCCCCCTGGTCAACCAGGCCCCCTGGGTCGTGAACCTTGCGCTCGACTACGACGACGAGGACGGGGGGACGCGGGCCCGGGTGTCCTACAACGTCGCGGGGCCGAGCATCGTCGAGGTCGGCGCGCTCGGCATCGACGACGCGTACCAGCAGCCGCAACACCTGATCGACGTCACCGCGTCCCAGGCGATCGGCGAGCACCTGACGCTGAAGGCTGGCGTGGAGGACCTGCTCGACACACCGACCCGGGTCACCCAGGGGCGGCGGCTACGCGAGGGAAATACTCGCCAGGCGTACCGCGACGGGACGGTCGTGTTCGTCGGGGCCGCGTACTCGTATTGAACCGAGGGGTTCACCAAGTCGTTGCCCACGCGCCACGCGGAGCGCGCCCAGAGGAATCATACCACCCGCACCAGGAGGTTACAGAACCATGCGAAGGATGACTCAATTGATGGCGCTCACCGCCGGTGCGGCGCTGGCGCTCGGCCTTTCGGCTTGCGAGAACGACGACGACACCCTGACCGCCGACAACACGGGCGGCGCCGGCGAGGACGGCGAAGGTGGCGAGGGCGGTGAGGTCGGGGACACCGGTGGCACCGGCGGCACCGACGAGGGCGGAGCGCCGGCCGCGACCGGCGGCGAAGGTGGCGTCGAGGAGCCGGTCGACACCTGCGATCTCTCCCGCGACGGGCGCGAGGAGGAGGTGGTCGAGGCCGGGACCTCGTGGAGCGGC
Organism: uncultured Polyangiaceae bacterium; assembly: GCA_964404725.1. Classification (GTDB taxonomy): domain Bacteria; phylum Myxococcota_A; class Polyangia; order Polyangiales; family Polyangiaceae; genus JAFGBI01. Next base: position 15,327 of record CAYOLF010000028.1, on the reverse strand, counting down.
GAGCTCGACCCCACCAAGGTCTACGTCCTCGAGGGCAACGTCTACGTGGACGACGGTGACGTGCTGACGATCCCGCCCTGCACGCGCATCGAGGGCGACGGACCGACCAAGGCGACGCTGATCGTGACCCGCGGCGGTCGGATCGAGGCCAGCGGTTCGGCGGACGCGCCAATCCTCTTCACCGCCCGGGATGAGGAGGAGGCGGGCTCCTGGGGTGGTTTGGTCCTGCTCGGGAGGGCGCCGGTGTCCCTCGGTGACGACGTCGCCGTGGAGGGCCTGCCCGAGGATCCGAAGCACCTCTTCGGCGGCACGGACGAGGACGACGACAGCGGTACCCTGAGGTATGTTCGCGTCGAGTACTCGGGCATCGATCTCGGCAACGGCAACGAGATCAACGGGCTCACCATCGCCGGCGTCGGGCGCGGGACGACGATCAGCCACGTCATGGTGAAGGCGACGCTCGACGACTGCTTCGAGTGGTTCGGCGGCACCGTGGACGCCGATCACCTCGTCTGCGTCGATGGCGGCGACGACATGTTCGACACCGACGACGGCTACGTCGGGACCATCCGCTACGCCTTCGGCCAGCACGGCGCCCAGAGCTCCAGCGACCCCAACGGCCTGGAGTGGGACGGCACCGCGGACAAGGCCGGGGAGTGGACGACCGAGGTGACGCTCCAGAACGCGACCCTCTGCTCGAACGAGGCCTCCCTCGCCGCCATGGTGCTCCGGCGCGGGATCACCGGGGAGATCGACCAGCTGGTCGCGGTGGGCTTTCCCATCGGCGTGGACCTCCGCGATGATCCGTCGGGCATCTCGATCAGGAACTCGATCATCGTTGCCGACATGCTGGCCGAAGACGAGCCCGCGGGCACCGCCGACGTGGACGACGACGGCGGCGTTGACGACGCGGCGTGGTTCCTGGACGGCGCCGGCAACTCCGAAGATGACCCGGGCTTCACGGCCGACGACTGCATGGCAGAGAACCCCAGTGCCAGCGTTTTCGAGTCCGACCTCGGCGCCTTCGCGGGCGACGCGGACTGGGCCAAGGGGCTCTGGACCGGCTGGGAGTGAGCAGACCTCGGGCGACGGGTCGCCCCCGGGCCTACTCGCCCGCCATCTGCGCCCAGAGGGACTTGGGCCGGGCGAGCGCGCGCCGCTCGCCGTCGCGGAGCGCGGCGAAGTCGAGCGGCGCGAAACGCTCGCCCGTCCACTCGAGGAGCAGCACCCGCTTCCCGTCCAGCGGCTCGTCGAAGGTGAAGCGCGCGGACAGCACGTCGAGCCGGTCCTCGGTGACCGACTCGACGTGCGCAGTGACGCCGGGCCGCGGCCAGCGGCTGCCGGCCTCGACTATTGCCTCGGTGCGGACCAGGTTGGCGAAGACGTGGCTGATCCAGCCGCGCTCACCGGTCCGCAGGATCAACGTGCGCGCGTCCACGCGCTCGAGCTCGAAGGAGACGTTCGCGCTCGAGAGCAGCGTGACCGGGATCCGCTGGCCCAGGGCGTGGGTGAGGACGTCCGCGACGTAGAAGGTCAGGAACGAGCCCGAGGTGTTGAGGAACACCACCCGCTCGGGCGCGGCGTCGCGCACCACCGGGACCGCCGTGCGGACCTCCTCGGCGGGGGCGTCGAGGCTCTGGCGGAACATCGGGGGGTAGGCCGCCGAGAGGAGCAGCCCGAATAGCAAGGCGCTCACCCCGACGCCGGCCGCGGTCAGGCGCGTGAACCAGGGGGCGCGCGGGGGTGGCGCCGAGAGGACGAGGCGCCCCACCCACGGCAGCGTGGCGAGCAGGCGCGCGAGGACGTAGCTGCCGAACACCATCGGGAGGTAGAGCAGCCGCTCGGACGGGAGCGTGGCGAGCTGGGGCAGCAGCGCGACGAAGAAGAGCGCCGTGCACCAGACGACCAGCGGCTCGCGCGCCACCGGGCGCAGCGCCAGCGCGAGTACGATCAGCACGACCAGCCCGGCGACGGCGAGCCCGGGCCCCACTTCGGGCAGGAACATCACCAGGCTCGGCGGCACGGGCGTCACCGCGGCGAGCACCATCACCGGCAGCCCGACGAGGAGGTTCTTCGCGTAGGCGAGCGGCTGCGTCATCGGGTTCAGGTACATCAGGCCGCTGACGCCGAACCCGGCGGCCCGATACCAGACCAGGTAGGTGACCATCAGCAGCGCCGACGGCGCCCACCAGCGCGCGCGCGCGAGCCCGGCGCGGACCAGCGCCAGGGGTCGCCAGCGGACGGCGGCGGTCGCCGGGAGCGGGGGCGGCAGCAGGACCTCCGCGAGCGCGATGGCGACTGGTGCCAGGGCGGCGCTCTCCTTCGAGGCGAGCGCCGCGACCAGACAGCCGAGCGAGGCCACCAGGTGCGGCCAGCCCCCGCCGGTGCGGTAGCGCAGGTGCGCGATCAACGCCAGGTTCACGAAGAGCGTGCAGACGAGGTCGGTGATGGTCGCGATCCAGCCGACGCCCATGCTGTGGTCTTCGCAAGCGAGGAAGCAGAGTCCGGCGAGGAGCGCGAGGCGGCGTTCACCGCCGAGGCGCACGAGGACCGCGGTGATCGACGCGGCGACGCCCCCGTGCAGCACGATCCCGAGCAGGTGCAGCGGCAGGGCGTTGGCGCCGAAGACCTCCATCCCGGCCTCGATGATCAGGCTCGGCAGCGGGCGGAAGAACGCGCCGTTCGCGCCGGGCGCCGCCCACCAGAGCGCCTGGAAGCCGTCGACGGCCGAGAACGGCGCGGCCCAGAATCCCGTCCACCGCGTGAAGGGCAGCGGCTCGCGCTGCCTCATGGTCAAGAAGATGAGGTCGTCCGCCTGGTAGCCGGAGAAGAGGTAGGGGGAGTTGAGCACCAGCGAGAGCGCGACCGCTCCCGCCAGCACCAACAGCATCCCCGCTCGGCTCTCCAGGCGCATCGCCGCGCCCTTTTCGGCCCGCTCGCGCCGAGCGTCAAGCGCGGGATTGGCGCGCCGATCAAGCCGGCCCGAGCAGCTCCTCGATCCGACCGGCGATCGACTCCGGCGCCGCGCTGGGGGCGAAGCGCTCCACGCTCCGGGCGTCTGCGCTGACCAGGAACTTGGTGAAGTTCCACTTGATGGCCTCGGTGCCGAGGAGGCCGGCCGCGCGCGCCTTGAGCTCGCGGTAGAGCGGGTGGGTCTGGTCCCCGTTGACGTCGATCTTGGCGAACATGGGGAAGGTGACGTCGTACTTCAGGGAGCAGAACTCCCGGATCTCGGCCGCGTCGCCCGGCTCCTGGCCGGCGAACTGGTTGCAGGGGAAGCCGAGCACGGTGAACCCTCGCGGTCCGTAGCGGCGCTGCAGCGCCTCCAGCCCCTCGTACTGGGGCGTGAAGCCGCAGCGGCTGGCGACGTTGACGATCAAGAGCACCTGGCCCCGGTACGCGCCGAGGGTCGTCGCGCCGCCCTCCAGGGTCACCAGGGGGACGTCGTACAGGGGGTGGCTGGCTTCGGTCATGGTCGCCCTCGCTCTGGGATGGGGAGGAGCGGCGCCGTCGCCGCGCCGCCCGTCACGGGTAATGGATGCGCACCGTCACGCGGGTCAGCGTGCCATCGAATTCGAAGGCCGCGGCGGCGAACTTGGGGGGGCCAAAGGTCCCGGGAAGCGCGTCGTTGGAGAACCCGTAGCCCTCCCGGGGGATCCCGAGCACCGTCTTGAGCTTGCGATCGCCGTCCTCGTCGTGGAACGCCGCCACCGCGTAGCGCCCCGGCGGCAACCCGTCGAAGCGACAGACGGCCCGCCGCGCCTCGATCTTGGCGTAGGCGCCCGCCCGCACGCCCTTCTCTCGCGGAAACGTCTCCGCCCGGTCGTACAAGGCACAGACCAGCTCGCCCCGGTCGTGCCGGAGCTCCACGCACTCGACCTCGATCGTCCCCGTTCCCGACGCGCTGGGCGGCTCGCTCATGGCCCGAGGATAGTGGGGATCCGCCCGCTGTGCCCCGGCATAACTCGAGGCGCCCCCGCCGGGGCTAACCGCGGAGCTTGGCGGCCAGCTCCGCCACTCGGCGACCAAGGTACCGCCCGGTCGCGAGCACCTGCTCGGTCGGCGGCGCGCCGTCCTGTCCGGTCGCGTGGCTCACCCCGTAGGGGTTGCCCCCGCTCGCGAAGACGACCGGATCGGTGTACCCGGGCGACGCGATGACACCGCCGAAATGGTGGATCGTCTGGTAGAGGGCGAGCAGGGTCGCCTCGTTGCCGCCGTGCACGTTCTGGGCCGAGGTGAAGCCCGAGTAGACCTTGTTGGCGAGCTTGCCATTGAACCAGAGGCCTCCGGCCGAGTCGATGAAGCCCTTGAGCTGCGCCGACACGTTCCCGAAGCGGGTCGGGGTGCCGAACACCACGCCGTCCGCCCAGTCGAGGTCGTCGAGCGACGCCTTCGGGAAGTCCTTGGTCTTCTCCACGAACGCCTGCCAGGCGGGGTTCTTCGCTACCACCTCGGGCGGCAGCGTCTCGGCCACCAAGCGCACGCGCACGTCCGCTCCCGCCGCCTTCGCTCCTTCGCCCACCGCTTGCGCGATGGCGTGGTTCGTCCCCGTCGTCGAGTAGTAGATGACTGCGATGTTGGCCATGGTCTGCTCCTCTTGGTGGTACGGCTTGCGCTCCTGCGGCGCTGGCGGCCTCCCGCCGTTCAATCGGACACCCTGCTCTTCTTCCCCCGGGCTAGCCGGTTCGGCTCGGCGAGCCGAGCCCGCTCACGGGTAAGTGATGCTGACGGGAACGCGCTTGCCCTTGCCGTCGAAGTCGAAGGCGGCCGCAGCGAACTTGGGCGGCCCGAAGCTCCCGGCCTTGGCGCCGTTGGAGAAGCCGTAGCCCTCCCGCGGGACCCCGAGGACCTTGCGCATTCGCCGGTCCCCGTCCTCGTCGTGGAAGACCGCCACCGCGTAGCGCCCTGCCGGGACGCCCCCGAAGCGACAGACCGCCTTCCGGTCAGCGATCGGCGCGAAACGTCCGGCGCGCACCTCCGACTCGCTCGGGAACGTCTCGGGACGATCGTACAGCGCGCAGACGACCTCGCCCTGGTCGTCCTTCAGGCTGTCCACGTTGACCTCGATGGCGCCCGCCGGCTCCGCCCCGGCTCCCGCCGAGAGCCCCAGCGCTGCTGCCACCAACGCCACGGCTGCTGCTCGTCGTGCCATCGCCATCGCCCTCGCCCAATCGTTACGTAAGGGCACGTTATCCACGGCTGACGGGGCTGTCAACGCCTGGCCCGCGCGATTTTTCCCCCGGCCGGGCGCGAGCGGATCCGGGCTTCGGGGGCGCGGGAGCGTCGCGGCGGGTCACCGGGGTCAATGGGCGAAGGACGTGCTGAGGAGGCCCATCACGGCGATCCCGACGCCGATGCAGGCCATGCCCACCACTGCGGCCAGGTCGGGGCGCTGGCCGTAGATGGCCCAGGCGAGCAGGGTGATCAGCACCAGGCCCGCCCCGGCCCAGACGGCGTAGGTGACGCCGACGGGGACATGCTCCATCGCCCGCGAGAGGCAGTAGAAGGCCACGCCGTAGCCGGAGACGCTGAGCAGCGTCGGCCAGGCCCGCGTGAAGCCCTCCGTGGCCTTGAGCGCGGTGGTGGCGATGACTTCGGAGACGATGGCCACGGCCAGGAAGAGGTAGGAGACGTGCGGCATCGGTCGGGATGATCGCTCGTTCGGGCCCCACGGGCCAGCTACCGGCGTTCCACTCGCGGCGCGGCCTCCTCGCCGGGTGGCCCGGGGTCCAGCACGCCGAGCAGCACCTCCGCGAAGCGGCGGTCGTTCTGGACGTGGGGGACCTTGTACTGCCCCCCGACCCGTCCGAGCCGCCGCATGGCCGCGTAGAAGGTCCCCGGGGGGACCGGCAGCAGCTCGGGCAGGGGCAGATCCGCGTCGTTCCGGCGGTGCTCCTCGTAGTCCACGTTGCGGCGTTGCAGGGCCGCGTCTAGCTCCCGGACGAAGGCATCGTGGTCGGCGGGCGGGCGGTCCCACTCGACGAACCACTGGTGGCCGCGTCTCCGGGAGTCGGCGCTCGGGTAGATCGGCGCCACGTGGAACTCCGCGATCCGCGCCCCCGTCCGCTCGCAGGCGATCACCACGGCGTCCTCCACGTCCACGTCGCGCAGGTGCTCGCCGAACGCGCTCAGGAACTGCTCGGTCCTCCCGGCGAAGCGGAGCCGGTGGGGCCGTAGCGACTCGAAGCGCACCGTGTCGCCGATGAACGAGCTCCAGAGGCCGCTGGCCGTGGTCACGGCGATCGCGTACTCCACCCCAGTCTCCACCGTTCCCGCCCAGTGGCGCGGCGGGCGCTCGGCGCCGAGCGCCTCGACCGGGACGAACTCGTGGAAGATCCCCGCGTCCATGCGGAGCAAGAGGTCGCGGCTCCTCGCCTGGTCCTGGATGGCGAGGAACCCCTCGGAGCCGAGGTAGACCTCGAGGCCGTAGAAGGGCCGGCCGATGAGCTGCCGGAACAGCTCTCGGTAGGGCTCGAAGCTCACCCCCCCGTGGACGACCAGGCTGAGGTTCGGCCAGGCGTCGGCGATGCACGTCGCCGCCAGGCCGGCCGCGCGGCGCCGCTCCAGCACGCGCTCGAACAGCGCGACCAACCACGACGGGATCCCGCTCACCCCGCGCACGTCCGCGTTCCAGGCCTCGTCGGCCACGGCGTCGAGCTTCGCCTCCCAGTCCGGCACTAGGTGAACGCGGGGGGTCGGCAGCCGGAAGGGCCGGTACGCCCACGGTGTCTGCTCTGCGACGATGCCGCTCAGATCGCCGTTCACCGAGCCGTGCGGCCCCGGCCGGGGCTCCCGACTCCCGCCGAGATAGAGGAACTTGCCGAGGAAGTGGTCCGCGTCCCCCGTGTTGACGATGTAGTGCGAGAGGATGTCCCGCCCGGCGAGGAGGAAGCCCCGCAGGCCCTCGTCGGACACGGGCACGTACTTGGGCTGGCCGGTGCTCCCCGAGGTCACGGCGAAGAGCCGGATCCGCCCTGGCCAGAGCACGTCGTGCTCCCCGGCGTGGAGCCGCGCCCAGTACGGCTCGAGCTCGTGGAACTTCCGCAGCGGGACGCGCGCCTGGTAGTCCGCCACCGACCGCACCGAGCCGAGGTCGTGGTCCCGACCGAACCGCGTCCCCGCCGCCCGGCGCGTCAGGTGCGCGAGCAGCGCCGCCTGCTCCGACGCCGGATCGGCCATCCACCGCGCGATCCGGCGCAGGCGCCGCCGGGAGTAGGCGAGGAAGAGCTGCCCCATCACGCTGCTCATGGGCGCGCATCCTAGTCGATGACCCCCGCTGTCCCCAGCGGCTCCGAGCCAGGGGGAGGGGACGTCCCGGGTGGTCCGCGCGCATGCTATGACGGGGCCGGGAGACAGCGGGCAGATGGCGGGTGGTGATCTTCACGCGACCTCACCGATCGACGGGGCGCCCCTCGGCGACTTCCCGAGCGCGAGCCCGGAGGCGGTGCGAGCGGCCGTGGAGCAGGGCCGGCGCGCCGCGGAGGGGTGGGGAAGGACCCCCCTCACCGAGCGCTTGCGCCGGCTCGGGAGCCTGCGCGCCGTCATCGCGAGTGACTTGGACGCGGTGGTGGCCCGGATCACCGCCGCGACCGGCAAGCCCGATCTCGAGGCGCTGACGGGCGACGTGCTGACCACCCTCGACACCATCGCCTACCTCGAAGCGCACGCCGAGGCGGCCCTCGCCTCCGAGCCCCGCCCCGGGCACCGCCTCGCGCCGCGGAGCGAGTTCCGTGTCGACTACGAGCCGCTGGGCGTGGTCGGCGTCATCGCCCCTTGGAACTACCCGCTGCAGCTCGCGATGCTGCCGCTGGTCACCGCGCTCGCGGCCGGTAACGCGGTGGTGCTCAAGCCGTCGGAGCTGGTGCCCACCGTCGGCGCCCTCATCGCCGAGCTCTGCGACCGCGCGGGGCTGCCGCCCGGGCTGGTACAGGTCGTGCAAGGCGGGCCCGCGGTGGGCGAGGCGCTGGTCGCCGCGCGGCCGGACAAGCTCTTCTTCACGGGGAGCGTGCCGACCGGCAAGAAGATCGTGGCCGCCGCCGCCGAGCACCTGGTCCCGCTCGAGCTCGAGCTCGGCGGCAAGGACCCGATGCTCGTGTTCGCCGACGCGCCGTTCGAGCGCGCCGTGAACGGCGCCGTCTACGGGGCCTTCGTCAACGCCGGCCAGGCCTGTGTCTCGGTCGAGCGAGTCTACGTCGAGGCGGCGATCTACGAGCGGTTCGTGGCAGCGGTGACCGAGGCGACGCTGAAGCTGCGGGTCGGCAGCGGTCGCGCCGTCGAGCTCGGTCCGCTGATCCGACCCGCCCAGGGCGACTGGGTCGAGGCGCAGCTCGACGACGCGCTCCAGCAGGGCGCTCGGCTCACCACGCCGCGAGAGCGGGTCGGTAACCGCCTCGGACCGCTGGTCTTGCGGGACGTCACTCACGCCATGCGGGTGATGACCGAGGAAACCTTCGGGCCGGTGCTCCCGATCATGCCGTTTCGCACCGAGGCCGAGGCGATCGAGCTCGCCAACGCGACCCGCTACGGGCTCAACGCCAGCGTGTGGACGCGCGACCGGGAGCGCGCCGAGCGGGTGGTGCGCGCGCTGGTCGTGGGCAGCTGCGCCGTCAACGACGTGCTCAAGAACATCGCCAACCCGCACCTCCCGTTCGGGGGTGAGCGGGAGAGCGGCTGGGGGCGCTACCACGGGCCCGAGGGGCTCCGGGCCTTCTCCCGGACCAAGGCCGTGATGCTCAACGACGGCGCTGCCAGCACCGAAATGAACTGGTTCCCCTTCCGCCCCGTCAACTACGAGATCGTCAAGAGCCTGATGCTCGCGTCCTATTCCGGGGCATCGACGCTCGACAAGGCCGGGGCCATCGCCGGGCAGTGGCTCGGCGCCGCCCGGTCCCTCTGGCGGCGCGGCGACGGGGACCGGTGACCCCCCCGGGGGGTGCCGTCGGCCTCGACGGAGCCTCCCCCGGCTCGCGGTGGGGGGGGGTCAGCGTCCAGCCGATGACGCCGCTCGGGACTGCTGCTAGACGGAGCCCAGCCATATGAGGACCCGGCGAGGCCAGAAGGTGATCGTCATCGGTTCCGGGTTGGGGGGAATCGCCGCGGCGATCACCCTCGCCACCGAGGGCTTCGACGTCGAGGTGGTCGAGAAGAACGAGCGGGTCGGCGGCAAGCTGAACGTGCTCGTCAGGGAGGGGTTCAGCTTCGATCTCGGGCCCTCGATCATCATCCTGCCTCACCTCTTCCGCCGCGTCTTCGATCGCGCCGGCGTGAGGATGGAGGACTACGTCACCCTGCGGGCGCTCGACCCGCAGTGGCGGGGGTTCTTCCCGGACGGCACCCGCCTCGACCTCTGCTCCGATCTCCGGTTGATGGAACGGGAGCTCGAGCGGCTCGGAGCCGGCGCGGACGGCTACTTCTCCTTCCTCGAGCACTCCCGCCGCCTCTGGCGGTTCTCCGAGCGCGCGTACCTGGAGCCGGCGTCGCAGACCGTCACCGAGATCTTGCGGCGCAGCGAGGTCGGTGAGCTCGCGAACCGGGCCTTCGTCAGCACCATGTACCAGGGTGTGACCCGCCACGTCACCGAGCCGCACCTCCGGGACATGCTCGCCTTCTTCAGCAAGTACGTCGGCTCTTCCCCCTACGACTCACCGGGGATGATGAACCTGCTCGCCTACTCGCAGCTCGGCTACGGGCTCTGGTACGTCGAGGGGGGGATGTATAACCTCGCACGCGCCTACGCCCGCCTCATGGATGAGCTCGGGATCATGGTGCGGCTGGGGGCGGAGGTCACCGCCATCGACAGCGAGGGGCAGCGGGTCACGGGGGTGACGCTCCACGATGGGAGCCAGCTGGTCGCCGACGCGGTCGTCTCCAACATGGAGGTCATCCCCACCTACGAGCGGCTGCTCCCCGAGGCGCGCTCCCTGCTGCCCAGCTACCGGCGGCGCTTCGAGCCCGCGGCGTCGGGGCTGGTGCTCCACCTCGGCATCAAGCACGACTACCCGCAGCTGCTTCACCACAATTTCTTCTACTCGGCGGACGCAGAGAAGTTCTGCCACACCATCCACCGGCGCCACGAGCTGCCCGAGGATCCGCACATCTACCTGGTCTGCCCCACCAAGACCGAGCCAGCGCTCGCGCCGCCGGGGCACTCCATCATCAAGGCGCTGCCGCACATCCCCTGCGTGCAAGACCCGCCGTTCACGCGCCAGGATTACGAGGATCTGCGCGACCGCGTCATCGACAAGCTCGAGCGCATGGGGCTCGTGGGCCTGCGGAGCCACGTCGTCGTACAGGACATGCTGGTCCCCGAGGACATCGAGCGGCTCTATTACTCGAACCGCGGCGCCATCTACGGGGTCGTCAACCACTGGCGCAAGAACTACAGCCTCAAGGCGCCACAGCAGAGCGAGCTCTACGGGAACCTCTACTTCGCTGGCGGTAGCACCAACCCGGGCGGCGGCACCTGCATGGTGATCCTCTCGGGCCAGAATGCCGGCATGATGCTCAGCCGCTCGCTGCCGCGAGCGTGACCTCGAGGGAGAACCAGATGGCTAGAACCAAGGTGGTGGTGGTCGGTGCGGGCCCAGGCGGGCTGACGTCGGCCATGATCCTCGCGCGCCACGGCTGCGACGTGACCGTGCTCGAAAAGGAGGACCGGGTGGGTGGGCGCAACGCCGCCCTCGTCGCGGGCGACTACCGCTTCGACCTCGGCCCGACCTTCCTCATGATGAAGTACCTGCTGGAGGAGGTCTTCGAGCTGGCCGGTCGGCGCGTGGAGGACTACCTCGACATCGTCTCCCTCGACCCGCTCTACCGGCTCGTCTTCGCCGACGGGCGGGAGTTTTTCCCCACGCGCGACCAGAACGCGATGCGCGAGCAGATCGCGCGCGTCTTCCCCGGCAACACCGCGGGCTACGACCGCTTCCTCGCCTACGAGGCGAAGAAGCTCGAGCACCTCGTGCCCTGCCTGAAGCTCCCCTACAGCACTCCGGCCCACCTGGTCCGGCCGACGCTCCTCCGGGCGCTCCCGTACCTGGACGTCCACCGGAACCTCTACGCGCACCTCGCCAGCTACTTCGACGCGGAGGAACTGCGCCTCGCGTTCACCTTCCAGGCCAAGTACCTGGGCATGTCGCCGTGGAAGTGCCCGGCGCTCTTCAGCATGATCGCCTTCATGGAGCACTCCGGCGGGATCCACCACCCCATCGGCGGGCTCAACCAGATCAGCGCCGCGATGGCCCGGATCGTGGAGGAGCACGGGGGCACCATCCGCCTGTCGACCCCGGTGGAGCAGGTCCTGGTCCAGAACGGCGAGGCGCGGGGCGTGCGCCTGGCGAACGGCGAGGAGATCCGCGCGGACCACACCGTGCTGAACGCCGACTTCGGCTACGCGATGGAGCGGCTGATGCCCCCGGGCACGGTCCGCAAGTGGGCCCCGGACCGGCTCGAGCGCAAGGGGCTCTCCTGCTCCACCTTCATGCTCTACCTGGGGGTCGACCGGAAGTACGACTCGCTCCCGCACCACAGCATCCTGTTCGCGCGGGATTACAAGCGCAACGTGGACGACATTTCGGAGCGGCTCATCCTCTCCGACGATCCATCCGTCTACGTCCAGAACGCGAGCGTCACCGACCCGACCCTGGCGCCCGAGGGGCACTCGACCATCTACCTTCTGGTTCCGGTCGCCAACAACCGGAGCCACATCGACTGGGAGCGCGAGCAGGACCGGTACCGGGATCTGGCCATCCGCTACGCGGAGGAGCGCGGCGGCTTCACCGATCTTTCCAAGCACATCGTGGTCGAGCGGCGGATCACGCCGCAGCAATTCGAGCGGGACGTCCACGTGTACCGGGGGGCGGTCTTCAACCTCGCGCATTCGTTCGATCAGATGCTGCTCTTCCGGCCCCACAACGCCTTCGAGGAGGTCGACCGTCTCTACCTCGTCGGCGGCGGCACCCACCCCGGCAGCGGGCTGCCGACCATCTACGAGTCGGGGCGGATCTCCGCGGGGCTCATCCTCAAGCGAGACGCCTGGTTCCAGTAGCCGCCGTGGCGCGGGGGGGATCGATCGGCGACGGGGCACCCGCCCGGCCGAGGTGGGGCGATCGAGTCGACCGGAGTGCGATGAAAGAGGCGGATCCCATGCGCGTGGTGATCACCGGAGCCACCGGGCTCGTCGGCAGGGCGCTCGTTCGCCGGCTTGCGGCGCCGATCGTCCTCACTCGCTCGCCCGAGCGAGCAGCGGCGGCGCTGCCCGGCGTCGTCGCGCGACGGTGGGATCCCGAGGCCGAGCCGGCGCCGGCGGAGGCGCTCGCGGGCGCCGACGCGGTCCTCCACCTCGCGGGGGAGCCGATCGCGGCGGGCCGCTGGACCGCGGAGCGTCGCCGGCGCATCCGAGACAGCCGGGTTATCGGCACCCGGCGCCTCGTCGAGGGGCTCGGTGCGCTCGACCGCCGACCGGCCGTGCTCGTGTCGGCCTCCGCGGTCGGCTACTACGGGGACCGGGGCGACGAGGTGCTCGACGAGCGCGCCGCGCCCGGCGACGGCTTCTTGGCTGAGATCTGCGCGGAGTGGGAGGCGGCCGCCGCGGCCGCCGTAGAGCTCGGGATCCGCGTCGTCTGTGTCCGCATCGGCGTCGTGCTGGCGTCCGGGGGCGGCGCCCTCGCCGCGATGCTCACCCCCTTCCGGCTCGGGCTCGGCGGTCGCCTCGGGGGCGGGCGGCAGTGGATGTCGTGGGTCCACGTCGACGATGTCGCCGGGCTCTGGCTCCACGCCGCGCGGACGGGATCCCTCCGCGGCCCGATGAACGCTGTCGGGCCCGCGCCCGTCACCAACGCGGACTTCACGCGGGCGCTCGCCGGCGCCCTGCACCGGCCCGCGCTCCTCCCGGTGCCCTCCCTGGCGCTGCGCGCGGCCTTCGGCGACCTGGCGGAGCTGCTGACGGCCTCGCAGCGCGTCCTGCCGGTGGTCGCCCAGGGCAGCGGGTACGCGTTCGAGCACCCCTCCCTCTCGGGCGCGCTCGCCGCCGCGCTCGGCAGGGGCGCTGGCGCGGCTTCGAGCGGAGAACGAACATGACCCACCCGATTCGATCCTCACTCCGAGTCTTGGTCGCCAGCGCCACGGGGCTGCTTGGCTCCACGGGCCCTGCGCTCGCCGACGGAGTGGAGGCGGACCTCGAGGGCGGCGTGGCGGCCGCGTCGACCAACACCGTGCGCATCCCGGGGGACGGGGGCACCACCCTGTCGCTGGTGGACGACCTGTCGACCCGACCTGCCCCCGTGTTCCGCGCGCGCGTCGGCTATCGCTTCGCCGAACGGCACCTCGTCACCGCCCTGTACGCGCCCCTCACCGTCCTCGCTCGGGGGACGCTCGACCGCGAAGTGCGCTTCGACGGGGAGACCTTCGCCGCCGGTAGCTCGGTGCTTGGCGTGTACCGCTTCGACTCGTATCGCCTCACCTACCGCTACGACCTGGTCCATCGCGAGGTGATCGACTTCGGCCTGGGGCTCACCGGCAAGATCCGCGACGCGGAGGTCGCCCTGCACGGGGCCGAGACGAGCCGCAAGAAGAACACTGGGTTCGTCCCGCTCCTCAACCTCCACCTCGCCTGGCGGCCGGGGGGCGGCGCGTTCGGGCTGCTCCTCGACGCCGACGCGCTGGCGGCGCCCCAGGGTCGAGCGGAGGACGTGCTGCTCGCCGGGACCTGGGCCGTGCGCGACGGGGTGACCCTGCGCGCTGGCTACCGCACGGTCGAGGGCGGCTCCGACGTCGACGAGGTCTACTCCTTCACCTGGCTCCACTACGGCGTGCTCGGGGTCGAGCTTCGGCTCCCGTGACGATGGCGCGCACCCTCGTCTGGTTCCGCGAGCACGATCTGCGGCTGTCGGATCACGCGCCGCTCGGCGCCGCCGCCCGCGGCGGCGAGGTGGTCCCGCTGTTCGTGCTGGAGCCGAGCTCGCTGGGGCCGGCGCCGGCGCGGGCCCGGGCGCACCGCACGCAGGTCCTGCTCGACTCGCTGGGCGCTCTCGAGGCAGACCTCGCGACGCGGGGGTCGCGGCTGCTCGTCGTCGCGGGGCCGGCGACGGAGGTCCTCCCGCGGCTGGTGCGCGCCTGGGGCGTCGATCGCGTCGTGGCGCACCGGGTGACCGAGCCCGTCGGGCGCGAGCGCGAGCGCCGGCTGGAGGCGGCGCTCGGCGCGAGGCTCGAGCTCTTCGCGGGCGAGACGCTGGTCCCGCCCGGGACGCTCCGTAGCGGGGCCGGCGCGCCCTACTCGGTGTTTACCGCCTTCGCCCGCGCCTGGCACCGCGCGGCGGAGATCGAGCGGCCGCAGCGGGCGCCGCGCGCGCTGCCCCCGCTCCCGGCGGGGGTCGGCGCGGGCACGATGCCGCTGCCCACGCTCGCGGCGCTCGGGATCCAGCGCAACCCCGCGCTCCTGCCGGGTGGCGAGCGCGCCGCGAAGGAGCGGCTGCGACGCTTCCTGCGCGCCGGGCTCCGCGACTATGCCGAGCGCCGCGACCGGATGGACCTGCCGGGGACGAGCCGGCTCTCGGCCGATCTGGCGATGGGCACGCTCTCGGCGCGGGAGCTGTGGGGCGCCGTGGAGCGGGTCGCCCGGCCCGGCGACGGCGCTGCGGCCTTCCAGAACGAGCTCGTCTGGCGCGAGTTCGCTCACTCCACGCTCTGGGATCGACCCGACCTGCTCGAGCAGCCGTTCCGCCCCGCCTGGGCCGGGTTCCCCTGGCGTCGCGACGAGGCGGCCTGGCGCGCCTGGGTCGAGGGGAAGACCGGCTACCCCGTGGTCGACGCCGCTGCGCGTCAGCTCCTCGGCGAGGGCTTCGTTCACAACCGCGCGCGGATGATCGCAGCGAGCTTCCTCACCAAGCACCTGCTGTTGGATTTTCGCCGGGGCGAGGCCCATTACCTCGCCCACCTCACGGACGCGGATCCCGCCAACAACAACGCGGGCTGGCAGTGGTCGGCGGGCTGCGGCTCCGACGCGCAGCCGTACTACCGGGTATTCAACCCCGTGCTCCAGGGCGAGCGCTTCGATCCCGAGGGGGATTACGTGCGGCGCTGGCTGCCGGAGCTCCGGGGCCTCCCCGCGCGGCTGGTGCACCAACCCTGGGAGGCGCCCGCCGCGGCGCTCGCGGCCGCGGGGCTGCGACTCGGGGTGGACTACCCCCTGCCGATCGTGCCGCACCGCTTCGTTAGCGAGCGCTTCCTCGACGTGGTGCAACGGCACCTCGGCGTCGCCGCCGCGCGGGCGCCCCGAGACGTCGGCTGACCCCATCTCCGGGGGGCCTTCCAGCGTCGAACCGCCGGTCATCG
>CAYOLF010000027.1:0-65843 GCA_964404725.1 uncultured Polyangiaceae bacterium | reverse complement strand
CCGGCTGCCGGCCGTTCGGCGCCGGCGTGGGGTGCGTCCGCCGGCCGAGCGGAGTATTTCGCGAAACCCCACCCGGAGCGCCCCGTGATCCGCCTGCACGTCAACATCGACCACGTCGCTACCCTGCGCAACGCGCGCGGCACCGCCTACCCCGACCCCGTGCTCGCCGCCGAGCTCGCCGAGCTCGCGGGAGCGGACGGGATCACCTGCCACCTCCGGGAGGACCGGCGGCACATCCGCGACGCGGATCTCGACCGGCTGCGGGTCTCGGTGGGCACGCTGCTCAACCTCGAGATGGCGGCGACGGAGGAGATGATCGGCATCGCCGCGCGGGTCCACCCCGACGTCATCACCCTGGTGCCGGAGCGCCGCGAGGAGCGGACCACCGAAGGTGGGCTCGACGTCGTCGGCACGCGCGCCGCGATCGAGCGCGTCGCCGTCATGTGCCAGCGTGAGCGGATCAAGCTCAGCCTCTTCATTGGCCCCGAGCTCGGGGCGGTCGCCGCGAGCCGTGACCTCGGTGCCGAGCAGGTGGAGCTCCACACCGGAGAGTACTGCAACGCGACGCCGCGCGAGCGCGCCCGCGAGCTGGGGCGCCTGGCGGCGGCCGCCGAACGCGCCGAGGAGCTAGGGCTCGAGGTCGCCGCCGGGCACGGCCTCACCCGGTACCACGTGCTCGAGATCGCGACGCTGCCGGAGATCGTGGAGCTGAACATCGGCCACGCGCTGATCGCCGACGCGCTGTTGGTGGGGCTCGAGCGCGCCATCGACGGGTTCCGTGAGGCGATCGATCGCGGCATCGGGCGGCGCTGCGGCGACTGAGGGCGCGCCCCGCGCGACGGCCGCGGCCGCGATCCCGCGGCCGCGGAGCCACCGGGTGACATCGCCCGGGAGCGGTGGAATGGTTGCCCTCATGATCGTCGGGATCGGCATCGACGTCGCCTCGATCACCCGCATGGACCGCGCCCTGGAACGGTACGGCGAGCGCTTCTGGGAGCGGATCCTCACGCCGCGCGAGCGCCACGATCTCGCGCGCCGCACCGCCGACCGCGGCGCCGCGCTCGCGGGGCGGTTCGCCGCCAAGGAAGCGGCGTCCAAGGCGCTGGGCGCGCCGCGCGACGTGTTCTGGCACGACCTCGAGGTACGTCGCGGTGAGCTCGGTGCGCCGTCGCTCCACCTGGCGGGCCCGGCGGCTGCGCACGCCGCGCAGCTCGGCGTGCGGCGCTGCCACCTCTCCATCACCCACGACGCGGGCGTCGCGGCGGCGGTCGTCGTGCTCGAGGGGGGGGCGCCGTGATCCCGGTGCTGGACCGGGCCCGGATCCGGGCGCTGGATCGACACGCCGTCGAGCGCTGCGCCGTGCCCGGCGTCGTCCTGATGGAGAACGCCGGCCGCGGCGCGGTCGACGCGATCGAGCGCTGGCTGGGGCGGCGGCGGCCCGCGGGGCTCCGCGGCTCCCGCGTCGTCGTCGTCGCGGGCCGGGGCAACAACGGCGGCGACGGCTGCGTCGTCGCGCGCCACCTGGCGCTGCGCGGCGCGTGCCCGACCCTGCTGCTCGCGGGCGCCCGCGCCGATCTCGCGGGGGACGCCGCGCTCGCTTGCGCGGCGCTCGTGGGCACCGGCGGCGCGCTCGTCGAGGGCGTCAGCCCCGAGGCGGTGCGGGCCGCGCTCGCCGAGGCCGACCTGGCGGTTGACGCCCTCTTCGGCACCGGGCTCGACCGCGACCTGTCGGGGCCGAGCGCGGCGCTGGTCGCCGCCCTGGAGGCGGCGCCGGTCCCCGTCGTCGCCCTCGACCTGCCCTCCGGGATCGACGCCGACACGGGCGCGACGCGCGGCGTCGCCGTGCGCGCGGCGCTGACGATCACCTTCGCCCACCCCAAGCCCGGCCTCTTCGCGACGGCGGCGCTCGATCGCGTCGGGGAGCTCGTCGTCGCCGACATCGGCGTCCCGTCGTCGCTCTCGAGCGCGGTTGGCGCCGCCGCGGAGCTCGTCGAGCTTGCCGACGTCGCGGCCCGCCTCGGCCGGCGCCCACCGGGCGCCCACAAGGGCGTGGCCGGCCGCGTGGTCCTCTTCGCCGGTGCGCCGGGGACCATCGGCGCCGCGCTGCTCGCGGCTCGAGGCGCGGCGCGCGCCGGTGCCGGGTTGGTGACGATCGCCGCCGCGCCGGAGGTGGCCGCTGCGCTGGATCTCCGCGTCCTCGAGGCGATGACCGCGCGCGTGGACGCGGCCGATCTCGAGCGCTCGCTGGCGACCGTGACGGCGACGGCGCAGGCCGTCGCCGTCGGCCCCGGGCTGGGGCTGGGCGAGGCCGCGGCCTGCCTCGTCGTCGCCCTCGCCCGGTCCTTCGCGGGGCCCCTCGTGATCGATGCCGACGCCCTCACCCTCCTCGCCCGCGACCCGGCCGCGATGGTGGGGGCGCCGGGGCCGCGGCTGCTCACGCCGCACCCCGGCGAGCTCGGGCGGCTGCTCGGGATCACCGCGGCCCGGGTCGAGGCCGATCGCCTCGGCGCCGTCGCCCGCGCGGTGGAGCGCACCGGCGCCACGGTCCTGCTCAAGGGGCCGCGCACGGTGGTGGGCGCCCCCGGAGCGCTCCTCGCCCTCAACCCGACCGGCAACCCCGCCCTCGCGACGGGCGGCGCCGGCGACGTGCTCACGGGGGTTGCGGCGGCGCTCGCCTGCCACCTGCCGCTCCGGGACGCGGCCATCGCGGCCGCCTACCTCCATGGTCTCGCCGCCGATCGCTGGGCCGCTCGGGCGGGCGCCGACCGTGGAATGCTCGCCCGGGAGGTCGCCGACGAGCTCCCCGGGGCGCTTGCCGCCGTGGCAGCCGGCCCACGGCCGATGCCAGATTGACACGCCGCGCGTGTCTCCGCTGACGCGGGATCGGTCACGATCCCGCGGGGATCCGCCGGGATCGGTCTGGCACGTCGCTTGCCATTGCGGGTTGCCGGAGGTGCTTCACCGATGCTGACCGTTGCGGCCGCGACGCCGTCCCTCAATCGCCCTTGCCTCGACATCCCTGCCGCCGCGAGCGCGCTCCCGCGCCGGCGGCCCGCTGAGCCCGACGGCGGGCTGAGGCGCGGGATCGTGGGCGAGCTACCCCTGCTGCGCGCGCGCGCCATCCGGCTCGCGCGCGACCCCCGCGTCGCCGAGGATCTGGTCCACGACACGGTCGAGCGCGCGCTCCGCTTCGAGGCCACCTTCGCACCTGGCACCAACCTCAAGGCCTGGCTCCAGCAGGTGCTCTACAGCGTCTTCGTCTCCCGCTGCCGCCGCCAGCGGCGTGAGCGGCGCGCCCTCGACGTTCTGGCCGCCGACCCTTGCGCTTGGACGCGGTCGGACGCGGCCCCGGCAATGGCCTCGCTCACGCCGCGACTGGAGCGGGCGCTCGCCGCCCTGCCCGAATCCTTCTCGAGTGTGGTTCGCCTGGTCGATCTGGGAGAGCGCTCTTACCGCGACGCCGCCGAGGCGCTCGGCGTGCCCGTGGGCACGGTGATGAGCCGGCTCTTTCGCGGCCGCCGCCTGCTCGCCGTCGCGCTGGCGGATCCCGGCGAGCACGAGCGCGTCCCGGAGTTGCCGCGGGCGGCCTGACCGCGCCGCGGGCGTCGCGCCTCAGGGCGCGCCGACCTTCGCGACGAGCTCGACGGTGCCGGCGCTCACCACGACGGTGCGGCCGTCAGCCGTGCGGACGAGCAGCGCCCCCGTCGGCGCGATGCCCGCTCCACGACCGTGGACCGCGCCGACGGAGAGCGCGAGGTCGCGCAGGGCGTCGTGGGCGGCCAGCTCCTGCACGATCTCGACGGCGGCGCCCCGCTCGAGCGCGGCGAGGCGAGGGGCGAACGCGGCGAGGAAGTCGACGAGCCACAGCTCGCGCGCCCGCGCCGTCGCCCCGGCCAGGGCCAGGGACGTGGCTGTCCCCGCGAGGTCGGGCGGGAAGCTCCGCGTCTCGACGTTGAGGCCCACGCCGACGACCACGGCCGGCGTCGCGCCGCTCGGTCGGCGCTCGACCAGCACCCCGGCGATCTTGCGCCCCTCCACCAGGACGTCGTTCGGCCACTTCACGGTCGTCGCCTCGGCGACCCGGGCGGCCACCGCTTCGCGCACGGCCAGCCCCGCGGCGAGCGCGACCAGCGGGACGTCCGGGTCCGAGAGGCGCGGAAAGAGCAGCAGCGAGAAGGTAAGGTCCAGTCCAGGTGACGACGCCCAGGCCCGCCCGTGCTGCCCCCGTCCGGCCGATTGCGCCTCGGCGACCACCACGGCCCCGTGGGGGGCGCCCGAGCGTGCGGTCCCGAAGGCCGCGTCCATGGTCGAGGTCGTGCGGTCGAGCACCTCGAGTGGCAGCCCGAGCTCCAGGCCGCGCCGGGCGGCGAGGTCGGCGAAGCGACCGGCGTCGAAGCGGGAGGGCTGCACCGGCGTTCCCCTCCTCGGGACCGGTCACTCGCCGACGCGAGTCACGTCGAGCGCGATGTCGCTCGCCGGCACCGAGTGGGTGAGCGCACCAACGCTCACCACGTCCACACCCAGTGCTCCGAGCTCGGCGATACGTTCGAGCGTGACGCGGCCCGACACCTCGACCAGGGCCCGGCCCCGCGCCCGCTCCACGCCCGCGCGGAGCGCGTCGGGGGCGAAGTTGTCGAGCATCACGACGTCCGCTCCCGCCGCGAGCGCCACGTCGAGCATCGCCAGGGACTCGACCTCGACCTCGATGCGGGCCGTGTGGGGGGCGCGCGCCCGGGCGCGCTCGACGGCCGCCGTGACGCCGCCCGCCGCCTCGATGTGATTGTCCTTGATCAGCACGCCGGCGCCGAGCGCGTCACGATGGTTGTGCGCGCCGCCGCAGCGGACCGCGTAGCGCTCGAGCGCGCGCAGCCCCGGCGTCGTCTTGCGGGTGTCGGTGATGCGCGTCCGCGAGCCCGGCGGGAGGGCGGCCACGTAGCGCCGCGTCTGGGTCGCGATCCCCGAGAGCCGCTGCACGAAGTTGAGCGCGGTGCGCTCACCGAGCAGGATCGAGCGCGCGGCGCCCTCCACCACCCAGAGGCCCGTGCCGGCCGCTACCTCGGCGCCGTCGTCCACCAGCCGCTCCACGCGCAGGCTCGGATCGAGGGTGACGAAGACCGCCGCGAAGACGTCCGCCCCACAGGCGACGAGCGGCGCTTGCGCGACGGCGCGCCCCAGCGCGCGCGTGTCCTCGTCGACCGTGGCCTCGGTGGTGAGATCACCGCCGGCGAGGTCCTCGAGGAGGGCCCGCTCGATCGCTTCACGGAGGACGACGCTGGGGATCATGGCTGGGTCGAAGGGATAGCGCGGGCCGAGCGGAGGCGCTGCCCGTTCAGGGCAGCAGGCCGTAGGCGCGGGCGAGGAAGACGGAGAAGAGGTTGCACGCCGCGTGGAAGGCGATGGCGGCGCCGATGCCGCCCGTGCGGGCGCGAAGCCAGCCGAACACCAGGGAGGGGAAGAACACGGCCAATCGCGCCGGAGACAGCTCGGTCGCGAAGTGGCCCAGCGCGAAGATCAGGCTCGTCAGCGGGATCGCCCACCCGACCCGGGCGCCGAGCCAGCGCCGACGCGGCGGCGCCGCCGCGTCCAGCGAGGTCTGCAGGTAGCCGCGGTAGAAGGCCTCCTCGGGCAGCGCGATGACGAGGACCTGGCCGAGGGCCTCGCTAGCCAGCCCGGGGTGCCCTGCGGGCGCGAACGCTCCGCGCGGCTGCCACCACAGCAGGTACCCGGCCCAGAACGCGGGGAACGCCACCGCCGCGGTCAGCGCCGCCCACCCCGCGGCCGCAGCACCCGAGCGGAGCAGGCGGCGCCCGTCGAGCGGCTCCGGCTCGACCAGGCCCCCAAGGGACAGACCGTGACGGCGGATCGCCTGGGTGTTGTCGCCGCGCACCACGAGGAGGTACGTGGACCCCAGGAAGACCGCGGCCACCCCGAGCGCCTGGTAGTCCAGGGGCAGGCCGCGCGACGCCGCCGTGGTCGCCGCGGTGACCACGAGTGCCACGAGCAAGGGGCGACCGAAGGTCGCACCGCGTGGGCGCTCGACAGGAGACGGTGGCGAATCCGCGGGCACGGGATTTTTTTAGCCGAAGCGCGACCATTCGGCCACGCTTGCGCGCGGGCAAGCTAGCAGCTGGCCGCCCACATCGGCTCCCTATTCGTCGCCAATCGTCGCGGCTTGGGATAAGGTCGGGCCGCTCCCGGTGGAATCGAGGCTCGCCGGACCCGAGCCATGTCGGGCGCCTCGAGGCTCGGTCCCCCGCCCGGCGCTGGAGAACTGTCATGCGCGAACCGACTCAGCCGACCCTGTCGCAGGCCATGGACCCTACCCACCGCGTGCTGGGCGCCAAGTTCCCCCCTGACGACGGGGATCTCCCGCCGGATCCGCCGGGTGGCGGCCGCAGCGCCGCGGCGCTCGACGACGTGGGGACCGCCAATTTCAAGCGCGGCGCCATCGGCCCCGTCGCCATCATCGTGGGGTTGCTCGCGGTGGGCGGGCTGGTCGCGTTCCTGTTCGTGGGCTTCAAGGCGGAAGAGAAGCGCATCGGCGTCGAGCAGGCCGTGGAGATCGAGAAGAGCATCTTCGTGATGCCCGCGGACCAGCAGATCATCGAGTGGCGCCGGTGGGCCGCCTCCGATCGCAGCAACGAGCTCAGGATGGAGGCCCTCAAGCAGCTCGCCTGGGCCAAGGACCCGGAGGGGGTCGATCTCTGCATCGCGGCCCTCAAGCACGTCGAAGAGCCCATCCGCGCCCAGGCCGCCACCGCGCTGGCCGAGTACGGGCTCCCCCTCGGCGAGAAGGCCAAACCGGCGCTCCTGGCGGCGCTCAAGGAGGCGGGGCCCGCCGACAAGCCGCAGATCGCCTGGGCACTGGTGGAGCTCGGCGAGGGGTCGGCGATCGACCAGATCATGACGCTCTATCGGATCGGTCATCTCTCGAAGGTGCAGCGCCTCGACGGCATGGTCGCGTTCGATCCCAACAAGATCGTCAACCTCGTCTCCCTCGACCAGCTCGCGGGGTTCGCCAAGGACGAGAGCGCGGCGGTGCGACAGCTCGTCGCCACCGTGCTTTCCCGGCACGCCGACCCCAAGTACACGGACGTGCTCATCGGTCTGCTGGAGGACGAAGACAAGGAGATCTCGCGGCAGGCGGCGCCCGGGCTGGGTCAGATTGGCGACGAGCGGGCGCGCGAGCCGCTGCTCAAGATGCTCCGCGGCGCGGACAAGGAGAGCCGAAAGCTCTACCTCTTGGCGCTGCGCGACGGCGTCGGCACCAAGGGCCTGGTCCTCGCGCTCGAAACCGTCGACGCGACCGACCCCGATCGCGCCTGGTTCCAGACCAAGCAGATCCTGGACCTCGTCGAGGGCGCCCGCGACGCCGGGACCTTCGGCCTGAACGACCCGCGGGGCGGGGACTCGCTGGCGGGGTACCTGGAGAAGAAGCCCCACATCCACTGGCAGACGCGCACGGCGTTCGCGCTGGCGAACATCGGCGACATCCGGGCGGTGCCGACCCTCGCCAAGCGGCTCCGCATGGACCCGCTGAAGATCTACAGCGACGACACCGACTACGAGATGCTGCTCAAGCGCGACGACAACGAGCGCGTCGTCGCCGCGCGCATGATCGCGGACCTGGCGTTCCTGCACCCGGACAAGCTGGAGCAGATCCGGGAGCAGGCCGAGGACGCCGTCATCTTCTGGGTCCACGAGCTTCCGTCCCCGCATGCCAATGGCCTGCGCGCGCTGGCGGCGATGCAGTCGACCAAGGACATCGATGCCCTGCGCAAGTGGGCCAACCCGGACGCCCCGCTCCCCAAGGAGGGCCAGCAGCCGCCCATGCCCGAGGAGTGGGTGATCGCGCAGAGCGCCATGCGCTACGCCGGCAAGCTCAAGGACCAGCCGACCTGGGGCGTCTTCGAGAGGGCCCTCAAGCGGCGGCCCCAGGAGATCGACGTGACGATGGAGAGCCTCCTGCAGGGCGGCCTCGCCATCCTCGGCATGACGCTGCGCGCGGTCGGCGTCGGCGCCGCCGACGGCATGAGCGAGTGGGGTGATCCGAAGGCCTTCAAGCCACTCATGGATTACATCCTGGAGCCGAAGGAGAACGAGCAGAGCCGCGAGGCGGCCTGCGCGGCCCTCGCCTGGGTGGCGACGCCCGACGACATGGTCAAGGTCGCCGAAACCATCAAGAAGGCGGACAAGCCCCAGAAGAACGACCAGTTCGTCCGCGGCTGCCTGCTGGAGACGCTGATCCAGCGCCCCGTGCCCGGCACCGCGCCCGCGCTGCTTGAGCTCCTGGTGCCCGACTCGGAGCTGAAGACGCGGCACCAGGTGGCCCGCGCCATCGGCAAGGCGGGCCTCGACGCCAGCGTGCAAGAGAAGCTCTTCGAGATGATGAAGGACCCGGCGATGGTCAACGACGCGGGCCTGGCGCTCATCCTGGGCGGGACGCCGCAGACCGCGGCAAGGGCGGTCGCCATGTACGGCACCATGGAGGAGGCGGTCCGCAAGCCGGCGCTCGACGAGCTCCAGGAGCTCTACTATCGGACCTTCGGCTACTGGTCGATCGAGGACCTGGAGAAGGGGCGGATCTTCCGCTGGGTGGACAACGCGGTGGCCGTCTCGCACGTCGAGATCGCCCAGACCCCGCAGGAGTGGGCGCGGGCCCAGCTGGAGGCGCAGTTCGACAACCTGCACTTCGACAACGGGCCGCACTCCTTCACCCGCGTGGTGCTGCGCTACCGCCTGGCCGAGATGGCGCGCGGGCAGGACAAGGAGCTCCGGGAGGGGGCGATCCGGACCCTCAAGTTCATGAAGGAGCAGGGCGTGCTCCTCGCCCTGCGTGACGCCGAGGGCGAAACCGGCACGCTCGCTAGCCGGGCCTACCACGAGCTGATGAACCCCAAGGTCGCCGCGGGGGTGAAGAGCTTCAAGGAGGACGACAAGAAGTGAGCGGGGTGGGGCGCCGGGCGCGGACCGGCGTCCTCGTCCCCGAGACGTCGGCGCCCGCTCGGCGATGGCGGGCGTCAGGGACCCGGGGTGCCAGGTGGGGCGGCGCGGACCCTGGGGCGGCGCTGGTGCTCGGGGTCGTGGCCCTCGCGGGGTGCGGCGCGGCGCCGGCGTCGCCCGCGGCACCGGCGTCGCCGGAGACGACGGGTGGCGTGCGTCCCGAGCCGGGGGTGGTGCTCGGGATCGGCTGCGTCCCGACGGGCGCGGAGCGTTGCTTCGATGCGCGGGACGACAACTGCAACGGGCTCATCGACGAGGGCTGTGGGTTGCCCACGGGGTCCGTGCAGTTCGTGATCGCGTGGGAGGGGGCGGCCGTGGACGTCGACCTGCTCGTCACTGGTCCCGACGGCGAGCTCGCGGAGGTGGGGCGTCCCACCTCCGTCGGCCTCGTCAAGGAGCAGGACTGCCCGGGTCGCGACCAGGAATGCGCTGGCCAGAACCTCGAGAACGTCATCCTGGAGGAGGGCTCAGCGCTGCCGCGTGGGAGCTACGCGGTGCGGGTGCGCCTCGAGTCGCTCGCGTCGGCCACGCCGCCGATCACAGTCACGTTGGGGGCGCGCCTGGGTCCCAAGACCTACGCGGCCGAGCTCGAGCTGCCGCGGGCCGAGGCCGAGCGCCGCGTCGTCTTCGACCTCTGACCGCCGTGTACGGCAAGGGGGCTGGGAGCGTCCGGTCGGGGCCGGGAGTTCACGAATCCAGGAGGCGCGCGCCGCGTTCCGCGCTAGCCTCACCAGTCGGACCAGTGGCGAGCGTGCTCGGGCGCATCACGACGGCGGACGGTTCCCCGCGAGGACCGGACGTAAAGCACAAGGTGCGCGTCGCGATCCGCTGGCTGGAGCGTGGCGAGACGATCGAGGTCGAGCTGCCCCGGAACCTGGTCTGCGCCCACTGTGACGGGGGCGGCTGCGACGTCTGCGGGGGTTCGGGAGCGGTCAGCATCCGCGAACGCGGGGCGCCCACGGAGGTCGTGCAGCTCACGCTGCCGGCCACGACCCGGATCGCGCCGTCCCGGAGCGTCATCGCCCTTCGCATCCCGGAGCACGGCGGGCCGGCGCCGGAGCCGGGGCAGGCGCGCGGGCAGCTGATCCTCACCGTGCTCGGCGCGGAGGCGGCGGACCCGACCGTGCGCAAGGTCAGGCCGAGCCTGGCCCCGCCGCCCTCGTTGGTGGAGGCCTCGCCCGACGTCATGGCTCCGGACGAAGCGCCGTCGGCGTCGCCGCGCCGCGTCGTCTGGCCCCTCGCAGTCGGGATCGCCCTGGTCGTCTGGCTCCTGGCGCTGCTCGCGCTCCGCTCCCAGGGCTGCCTCTAGACTGGGTCGCTGGGCGCCGTCGCCGGTCGCGCCCGTTGGTGGCGCGGGGCCGCGATTGCGCGCGGGCGTGACCGGCTGCTAACCAGGGCCCGCATGAGCCCGATCGCCATGAGCGTGGCGCTCACCCTGGGCTTCGGGCTCTTCGGTTGGGGCCTGCGTTTGCGGCTCGGGGCGCTCGGCGGGGTGCGCGGCGGCGGGTCGCCGGCCTTCTCCTTCGACCGGGCGGGGCGCCGCCTCGGCCGCCTCGCGGCGCAGGCGATCGCGCAGCGTCGCCTGCTTCGGGAGCTCGGTCCGGGGCTCGCTCACCTCGCGATCTCAGGCGGGTTCCTGGTGCTGCTGTTACGCACCCTCGTGCTCTGGGGCCGCGGGTTCGACCCCGGCTTCTGTCTCGTCGTCCTCGGTCCCGCTCCGCTTGGCGGCTGGCTGCCGCTCGGCGCGGCGTACGGCTGGCTCAAGGACGTCGCGATCATCGCCGTACTCGCGGGGGTCGCCGTGTACGCGCACCTCCGGCTGGTGCGTCGGGCCGCGCGACTGACGCTCAACGGCGAGGGGCTGTTCGTGCTCGGTCTCATCGCCGCCATGATGGTGGCGGACGCGCTCTACGACGGGGCCGCGCTCGCGCTCGCCGCCCGGACTG
This sequence comes from uncultured Polyangiaceae bacterium, assembly GCA_964404725.1. Classification (GTDB taxonomy): domain Bacteria; phylum Myxococcota_A; class Polyangia; order Polyangiales; family Polyangiaceae; genus JAFGBI01. Next base: position 54,894 of record CAYOLF010000027.1, on the reverse strand, counting down.
GCGCCGGGGGCCCCGCCACCCCGGCGACTGACGTGCTCCTGGTCCACCTCGGGGCTTCGCCGCCCCCGCCGACGCCGCGCTGGTTCCCCGATCCCATCGGCAGCCTGGTCGCAGCCTGCCTTGTCCCGCTGCCCGCCGGCGCGCTCCGGGCGCTCGGCCACGGCGGCTACTGGGCCCACGTCCTCTTCGTCCTCGCCTTGCTCGTCTACTTGCCCCACGGCAAGCATTTCCACGTCCTTACCGCGGCCCCCAACGTCTTCTTCGGCGAGCTCGGCCCGCCCGGGCGCCTTCGCTTGCTCGCGCCGAGCTCGGAGGCGCTCGGGGAGCTGGTCGACCGGGCGGCGGAGCTCACGGACCCGCACCGGGCGCCGCTCGGGATTGCGCGGATCGAGCACCTCGCGCCGAAGGCGCGGCTGGATCTCTTCGCCTGCACCGAGTGCGGGCGCTGCACCGCGCGTTGCCCCGCGGCGCTGACGGGCAAGGAGCTCAGTCCCAAGGCGGTGATCGTCGCCTTACGGGATCACCTCCGCGCTCGACCCCCACGCGGGGCGCCCGCTGGTGACGCCGTGGATCTGGTCCCCAAGGTGATCTCCGCCGACGCCGTCTGGGCGTGCACGACCTGTCGCGCTTGCGAGGAGGAGTGCCCGGTTTCGATCGAGGTCGTCGACAAGATCGTCGGCCTGCGGCGCCACCTGCTCACCGTGCGTGGCGAGGATTTCCCTCGCGAGCTCGGGCGACCGCTCGCGGCGCTCGAGCGGACCGGCAATCCGTACGGGCGCCCGGCGGTCGAGCGTCTGGCGTGGGCGGAGGGCCTCGCCGTCAAGACGTTCGCCGAGCGGCCGGGCGCGGAGGTGCTGTTCTGGGTCGGCTGCGCGGCGGCGTTCGATCCGCGTGCACGGCGGATCGCGCGCGCCACGGCGGCGCTGCTCGGGGCCGCGGGCGTCGACTTCGCCGTCCTCGGCGCCGAGGAGCGCTGCACGGGGGATCTGGCGCGGCGCGCCGGCCACGAGGCCCTGTTCCTGACGCTCGCCGAGCAGAACCGGGCCACCCTCGCCCGCTACGCCGCCGGCGGCGGCGTGCGGCGCATCGTGACCGGCTGCCCGCACTGCCTCCACACGCTGCGGCACGAGTACCCGGACCTCGGCGCTCGCTACCCGGTCGTGCATACCTCGGAGCTCCTGGCGGAGCTGCTCGCCGAGCGTCGCCTCGCGCCGCGCCGGGCCGTCCGGGGCAGCGTCGTCGTCCACGACGCGTGCTACCTGGCTCGCTACGCCGGTGACGTCACCGCTCCGCGCGACGTGCTCGCCCAGGTGCCCGGGCTCAGGGCGGTGGAGGTCCCCGGGTCGCAGGGCCGCCGCGCCCTCTGCTGCGGTGGGGGAGGCGCCCAGGCCTTCCTCGAGGAGCAGACCGGGGACCGCGTGAGCCACCGGCGCGCCGCCGAGTTGGTCGCCACCGGCGCCGACGTCGTCGCCAGCTCCTGCCCCTTCTGCATGACCCTGCTCGGCGATGGGCTCGCCTCGGTGAGCGCGGACGGCCGTGTGCGCCCACGCGACGTGGCCGAGATCCTCGCCGACGCCTGCGGGCTCGCGGACGGAGCGCCGCGCGGCTAGCCCTCCGGAACCAGCGGGGACGGGCCGGAACCGTGATCCGGGCCCGGCGGCGCGGGAGCCGACGGCGTGCCGGGCTCCGGCAAAGTGGCCCGCGCGACCCTCCCCCGCTCGCTCGCCGTGGCGAGGGGGGCTGCGGCGGCTATACTGCCCTCCCAGCATGGCCGCGACCCACACCCTCGTCAGCTCCGCGCTCGGGGCCACCGCCGCCGACGGTCGCGCCGAGGCGTCCGGCGAGGACAGGTCGTACGTCTGTGACGCCTGCGGCGAAACCTTCTCCGGCGCTCCCGGGGGCTCCGGGCTGTTCGTTTGGACGCGTGGCGACGAGGTCCGCTACGAGGAGCCGCCGCTCTGCGAGCACTGCGCCGTGGAGCTGTCCACCACGGCGATGCTCGGCTGGTCGCTCGAAGACGACGAGGAGTGACCGCCGCCGGCGCCTGCCGGTGTCACTGCAGCTTGACGTCGTCCGGGTCGGGCTCGTCGAACGGCGGTCGGAAGCCGAGCAGCTCGTTGGCCGTCGCGCGGATTACGGGCGACACGTGGGTCGCCTGCGCGACGCGGCGCAGCTCCGGCCGCGTGCAGAGCCCGAGCAGCGGCATGACGATGGTGGGCGGCGAGCCGGGGTTCTGCAGCAGCGCCAGCCGGACGCGAGGTCGGCAGAGCCAGCGGCCCTTGGCGGCGATCTCCTGCAGGACCGCGACGCGCGCGGGGCGTCGAGCGATCATACGCACCACGTCGTCCTCGGTGAGAGCGGGGTTGTCCAGCAGCAGGCGGATCACCAGCGGGTGCGGATCGCGGAGCAGGGCGTCGAAGGCGCGCCGGCTCGGGCGGCGTGCCAGGCTCCGGCGCTCCCCCAGCGTCAGCTCGCGTCCCGCCCGGTAGTCCGGGACCGGCGCCGTCCCGGGATCTTCGTCGTCGTCGCCTTGCCGCGGGACGTGACGGAGTAGGCGGTCCAGGCTCAGCAGGTGTCGCGCCGCGGCCTCCTCCCGCAGTGCGGCGACGAGCTCAGACTCGCCGAGCGTGGCGAACACCATCGCCACCGAGAGGAGGGCCTCCCGGGCGGTCGCCTCCCCCCGCTCGCTCTCCTCGCAGAGCTGGTCGAGGACCGTGGCGGCGCGGTCCACGCCCATGCGGTCGAGCTCCGTGCGGAGCCACCCCCTCCGGTACTCGAAATCCGGCAGCGCCAGGAGGAGGCGCTTGAGGCGCGCGAACTCCATGCGAGGCGGATTCTAGCGCGAGCCCGGGCCCGTGTCGGGTGGGGGGGGCGGCGCTATGCTCCCCCTCGTGCTCCCGCCCGCCCGCCTCGGACCGCTGGTCGCCGCCTGGCGTCGGCAAGTCGCTGCGCCGGCGCGGCACGCGGGGCTGGCGGTCGTGGTGGCCGCCCTCTTCGTCGCGGCCCACGCGGCGCGGGTGGGGACCACGGCCACCCGGTTGGGAGCGGCCCTGCTGGTGACCGGCGCGCTGGCCCTGCTCCTGTGGCGTGTCGCACGCCGACGACGTGCCCTGCGCGATCCGCGGCGCGTCCTGGCTCTGCTGCTCGGTCCGGTGGACGCCGACCTCGCCGGACGGTCCCAGCGTGCGCTCACGCTGGTCGAGCGCGCGGAGGCGGGGACGCTCGAGACCTCCGCGACCCTCGCGCGGGCCCACCTCGAGCGACTCCTCGACCGGGCACCACCGACGGTGGTGGAGGCGGGGGCGGCGGCGCGAGCGCGGCGGCACCGCTGGGTGGCGGTCGTGGGCGCCGGCGTGGCGCTTGCCGCGTTCGTTGTCGGCCCCATGCGCATCATCGAGGGGCTCGACGTGCTCCTCGCCCGACGGGGACGCGCCCCGCTGCCGCTGGTGTGGCTCGACGAGGTGACGGTGGTGGCGCACCCGCCGGGCTACCTCCGCCGCGAGGACCGCTGGATCCTGCCCGGCACTCGGGCGCGGGAGGCCCAGGGGGCCGAGGTGAGCGTGCGCGGCACCTCCCGACGCTCGGGGCGGCAGCTACTGCTCACCGACGGGCGCAGCGAGGTTCCCTTCGTGGGCGACGGGGATGGGGGCATGGTTGCCCGCTGGACGCTGGACCGCGACGTCGAGCTCCGGGTTGCCGCCCGCTTCGGCGAGGTCCTGGTGGTCGAGCCCGACGGGCTAGCGGTCGAGGCGGTCGCGGACGAGCCGCCGACGGTGCTGCTGGACGGTGCTCCGCGCACGCTGGAGCCGGCCACGATGGGCGGTCACCTCGAGCTCCGCTACGCGGCGGCCGACGACCACGGGCTGCGGCAGGTGGATCTGGTGCTCCGCGCGGGCAGCCGAGAGGATCGGCGTGTCCTCGCACGCCTCGACGGCGAGACGCGGCGGCACGCTGGGGGGTACGTGCTCTCGGCGACCGATCCGTTCCTACGTCGGGGGTTCTTGCCGACCCTGGTGACCATAGAGGCCCGGGACAATCAGCCCTCGGAGTCGACGCGCTGGGGGCGCAGCCCCGCCCTGACCATCATCGCGCCGCCGATCGGGCAGCCGGAGGCCAACCGCCTCCGGGCGCTCGAGGCCGCGGTTGAGGGCGTGGTGGATCTGCTGGGTTGGCAGCTCGACGGGGGTGCGGGCACGCCGGCGGAGGCCGAGCGCAGGGGGCGTGCGGCCGCGATCGTCGTCTCGGCGCTGGAGGCCGCCGACGATGCGCTCCCCCTTCCCGACGGGCTCGCCGCCTTCGTTCGCGGGCAAGCTCGCGCGCTCACCCAGATCGGCCGCGGAACCTCCACCGTGCGCGCGACCGAGGACGTCGTCCTGGCGCTCGACGTGGCGCACGGGCGCCTCGCCCTGCGCGATGCCCGGGACGTCAGCGCGCGCCTGGCGGAGGTCGCCGAGGAGGCGGCGGCCGGGGCGCGCCAGGCGAGCCAGACCGAGCAGTGGACCGCCGGGCTCGACCGCTTCGACGCCGCGGCGCCGGCGCTCGGCACGGGGATCGCGGAGCTCGTCCGGCTGGGCCCGCTCGGCAGGGATCTCGGCGGGGTCGCGGAGGGGGGACTCGACCGGATGGGACGGGCGCGCCGCAGCGACGACCTGCGCGGCGCCGAGCTCGCGGCACGGCACCTTGCGGCTCGGCTGCGTCGCCCGCACCCCTCGTTCTCGAGCCGGCATTCGGGCGGGATCGAGTCGAGCGGCGGTCCGGCGATCGACTCCGGCGAGGCATCGCAGGCCGATCAGCGCTTCGACGAGCTCGCCCAGGACCTCGAGCGCTTGATCCAGGAGCACGCGTCTCACGTCGGTGTGGTCGAGCGGACGCTCTCCGATGCCGAGCGCGCCGGGGACGTGGCGTCCCTCGAGCAGGAGGCGCGCCGGCGCGCGGCGGCCGTCGCGCGCGCGGCGGCGGAGCTGCCCGCCGTGGGCGACGAGCCCGGGTCGAGCCGCTCGGCGGCGGCTCGCGCGCGGGAGCAGGCGTTCTCCATGGCGCAGTCCCTCGAGCGCCTCGCGCTCGGCGAGGCGGTGCAGCGCGGGCGTGAGGCGCTCGCCGCCCTCGACGAGGCCCGCCGTCAGCGCGGGCCGCTCGACCCTACGGCAAGTGCCCTGGACCCCGGCGTGCTCGATAGAGCGCGTCGGCCCGTCGCCGAGCACCTCGCCTGGGCGGAGCTGGAGCTTCAGCGAGTCCGGCGGCTTGCCGACGAGCGCGCGCGCACCGGGCTTCAGCAGGCCGCGGAGCCGGAGCGGGGCCACGCCAACCGCGCGGGGAACATCGCGGGCCGTGGCCGCAACGGACAGAGCTCCCTGCCCGAGGAGCTCATCGGGCGTCTGGAGCAGGCCGAGGCGTTGATGCGACAGGCGGCGCAGCGCCTCGAGGCTGGACGTGGTCGCGAGGCGCTGGAGATGGAGCGGGACGCCCAGCGCCTGCTCGAGCAGTCCTCACCGGGCAAGACGACCGAGGCGAAGCCGGGACGGGACCAGCAGACCGGTCGTTCCGCTCGCGGTACGGGTGGCGAGGTCCCGGGTGAGGAGGAGGATCGTTCTCAGGACTTCCGCCGCCGTGTTGTGGAGGGGTTGGCCAGCGAGCGGAGTGGCCGCCTCGCCCCCGCCGTCCGGCGCTACGCGGAGGGTCTGCTGCGATGACCCCGCGGACCGGCAAGCGCCGCCCACCGCCGGGGTGTCCGCGCGGGTTGCGCGCGGCGGGTTCGACGGCGCGTCGCCGCGGCGCCGGGACGGCGCTCGCTTGTCTGGGCGCCGCGCTGCTGACCGTGGCGAACGGCCGCGCGACCCCGCTCCGCGAGGCGTTCGACGCGACGACCGAGCTCGACCTCGAGCGTGCCGCGCGTCTGCTCGCCGAGGTGGACGGCGCGACTGCGTCGGCGACGATCGAGCGCGCCCGCCTGGCCCTCTACCGGGGCGACTGCCTGACGGCCTCGGTCACGCTCGACGCGGCCGCGACGCTCGACGGGATGCCAGAGCTCGAGGCCCTGCGCGCGGTCGCGCGCGGCTGCGCCGAAGCCACGGCCGGCGCGCTCGTGGTCGAGGATCGGCGACTCGGCGTCTGGATCCGGCTGCAGGACGCGCGCGACCGCGCGCTGGTCCCGTTCCTGGTCGACGGCGCGGTCCGGGCGCGCGATTACCTCGAGCGCGAGTTCGATGTCAGGTTCCCGCAGCCCCTGCGGGTCGAGCTCGTGCAGGACCTGTTCTCCCTCTCGGCGCTCACCGGGCTGCCGGTGGAGGCGGCGGAGACGACCGGGACGGTCGGCGTGGCGCGGTGGGGACGCATCATCCTGGTATCACCGCGGGCCACACCGCGCGGGTACCCGTGGGAGGACACGCTCGCGCACGAGCTCGTCCACCTCTTCGTCACCCGGGCGACGCGGGACCGCGCGCCGCTCTGGCTCCAGGAGGGGACGGCCAAGCAGCACGAGACCCGCTGGCGTTCCCCGCGGCCCTTCGATGACGACACTGATCACGATGCGGTCGCACGCGCGGCGCTCCTGTCCGGGCAGGCCGTCGGGATCGACGCGCTCGGCCACTCCATCGCGCTGCTGCCCACCCCGGAGGTCGCTGCGACGGCCTATTCGGAGGTCACGAGCTTCGTCGGTTACCTGCGCTCGGAGCAGGGTCCGCCAGCGCTACGTCTCCTCCTCGCGGATCTTCGCGGCCTCGGCGTCGACGACGCCGATCCGGCGTTGCGCAGCGTCACGGGCTACGATTTCTCGGTGTGGCGCGCGCGCTGGCAGACCGCCTTGCGAGAGCAGGCGGCGTCGCCCGTGGCGACGGAGCCGCGACCCACGTTGACCGTCAAGAGCGTGCTCGAGGTGCGCGATCTGGTCCGGCGCGTGCGCCTGGCGGAGCTGCTCTCGCGGCGTGGCCACCACGCTGCCGCGGGCGTACAGCTCGCACCGGCGTTCGCCGCGCACCCGGCGGAACCGGGCCTGCGTTGGCGCGTCGCCAGGGCGGAGCTGGCGCAGGGACGCGATGAGCGGGCCGCAGCGCTGCTCGGCGACGTCGAGGACGTCGATTCGGTTCACGGCGGGTGGTTCGCTCTCCGCGGAAGATTCTTTCAGGAGGCGAACGACGGGGCGGTCGCCGAGCGAGCGCGCGCGGTGTCCGTGGCGGTCGACCCGCTGCTGGAGGACGTCGCGTGTCTGGGCCAGCCGCGCTTCGCGGGACCCGCCGACAGCGCCGAGCGCGCGGAGGAAGACCTACCTTCGGCGCCCTCCGCGTCGAAGGACGGGGCCTTCGTCCCCGCGTCCGAGCCGTGGCGCGCTCTCTGCATCGCGGCTCGCGGCGTGCGCCGCGATTGACCCGATCGGGACCCGCAGCGTACAATTGCCGGAGGTCGGCCGCTGATCAGCAATTTCCGTGCGACGAGCAACCGAATTCGCGGCACCCTTGCTGGCGATAGTGCCGCGGGTGGCACTCAGTCGTCTGGTCGGGAGGGTGGGAAGGGCCCGGCTCCCGTCGCCCCTCGCTCGCCTGTCGGTCGGCGGTTACTGTGCGCTCTGGGGGGTGGACCTCGCGCAGGCAGAGCCCAGCGAGCAGCCGTACCCGACGCTCGACGCGTTCTTCACGCGTCGACTGCGGGCCGGGGCGCGCCCGGTGGCGCCGGACGGGGTGGTGAGTCCTGCGGACGGTCGGCTCGACGCGGCCGGCGTGATCAGCGAGGGGAAGCTCAGCGTCAAGGGGAATGAGTACTCTGTCGCGGATCTGACCGGGGACGCCCAGGCCGCGGCGCGCCTCCGCGGCGGCGTGTTCGCGGTCGTCTACCTCTCTCCCCGTGACTATCACCGGGTCCACTCGCCGGTCGACGGCGAGGTCACGCGCGTGACCGGGATCCCAGGCGACCTCTTTCCGGTCAACGCGCTCTCGGAGCGGGTTCCACGCCTCTTTTGTCGCAACAGCCGGGTTGCCATCGGCATCGAAACGCGAGACTTTGGTGAGGTCGTGGTGGTGATGGTGGGCGCGATGAACGTCGGCCGGATCGGCATCGAGGTGCTGGGAGGCGGAGAGGCGGCCCCGGGTCTGACCCCGCTCGACCCGCTGCGGCCGGTCGCGCGAGGCGACGAGATCGGGGTGTTCCACCTCGGGTCGACCGTCGTGATCCTCTGCGAGCGAGCGGTGGGGTTCGGGGTCCCGGGTCGGACGGTCCGGTACGGAGAGTCCCTGCTTATTCCATCATGAGCACCGACGAACCGACCTTGGGTGCGGAAACCCCGACCGAGCTCGCGTCGCTGGACGACGAGGCGCCGCCGAGCATCCCCGATCTCCCGAGCGACACCGATCCATCCGCCGCCGAACCGAGCTTCGGCGAGGGGGAGGCGGCGTCCGGTGCGCGGCGCCTCAACCCCCCGCCGAAGCCCCGGTCGCGGCGGTCGGACGCGAGCGCGCTGAGTCCCCCGCCGAAGCCGCAGCGCCCCCGCGCGACGCCGGAGGCCCGCACCGCGGAGTCCCCCGGGGTGGACGCGCTGGTGGCGGCCGTGGCGGGTCGCTTCGAAGCGGCGGTCGCGCAGCCCGCGCCCCCGCGCCCGTCCCCGGGGGCGCCGCGACCGTCTGCACCGGCACCGTTGGTCAAGGCACCGTCGGTCAATGCCCCCGCACCCGCGGCGCCCCCGGTTGCTTCTGCGGCGCCGTCCGCGAGCCCGCAGGTGACCGGGAATACCGCCTCGCCGGTGCCGGCCCAGCCGCGGCCGTCGGCGACGCCTCCGGTCGGGACGCGCTCTACGTCGACTTCTCCCCCGGCATCGACGCCGTCGGCGGTCTTGCCGGTGGCGTCGCGTGCGTCCCCGATCGCTCCGGCATCCCCCCGACCCCAGGAGGCCGGTAGCGATCGAGCCCCAGCGCGCACGCCGGCTGGGGCCTCCGTGTCGAGCGCCGCGGCCGTCGTGTCGGCGCCGCGCCCGCGGTCCGACCCACCGACTGCGGTGAGCTACCCGTCGGCGCGCCCGCCGCCGATCGTCACCTCCGACTCGGATCCACCGGCCCCCGCGTCCTTGCGCGCGATGCGCATCATCGCCGTCGGCGAGTATCTGCCGCCGGTCCCGGCGGAATCCGCGCCCGCGCGGGCCCTGGACCCCGGCGCCGTCGGAGAGCCGGCGCGGCCGGCGCCGCCATCAGAGCCCGCCGCCGCGTTCACCCGGGACTCGGAGGCTCCGGCCGTCGCCGTGCCCCGCCCTGCGCCAGCGCCACCGCCCCCTCCTCCGCCCCCGGCTCCGGCGGCGGCTGCGTCCACGCCTGCGGGATCGCCGGCTGCTCCGGCCGGGGGACGCGCCCCCGTGGCCGCCGGAGCACCGGCGCGCGCCACCGCCGCGGACGGAGCCGTGCCCGCCTCACCCCCGCGTCCGTCGGGGGAGCTGCCGTCCATCATCATCGCCCCGGAGGCCCTGACGGCGGAGAGCGGCTCGTCCGCCGCGGCGGAGCCCTCACCGCCAGTGCCGCCCGTGGCGGCACCGTCACCGGGACTTTCGCCCCCGGCCGAGCTCGCGCCGGGGCCGCCCCGTGCCGCGGTCGCTCCAGAGGCGCCCGTGCCCGCGACGCCGTCGGTCACTCGCCCGGTCGCCGTTCCGCGACCGAAGCGGGACCGGCGCGACGCGGACACGCTCGCGGACGCCCCACCGCCGCCGCTCGAAGAGCTCGACCTGGACGAGGTGCCGTCCACCGAACGACAGTCGGTCGAGCTGCTGCCGGAGCCGGCGACCGAGGGGTCGGTGCCGAAGCCGCCGCCGCCCCCGCGCCGTCCGCCCCCACCGGCGCCGCGCGAGCTCCGGGACGAGGCGGACAACAAGAAGCCCCTGCGGCGCCCCTGGTGGGAGGAGCTCTTTCTCGAGGACTTCGGGCGTGCCGACTGTCGCCTCACGGACGACCAGCTGTTCAAGGAGGTGAACTTCATCGAGGAGTCGCTGGGCGTGGCCGCCAGCGGCGTCATCCTCGACCTCTGCTGCGGACCGGGTCGTCATGCGGTCGAGCTCGCGCGTCGTGGCTACGGCGTCGTGGGGTTCGATCTGTCGCTCTATCAGCTGGCCCTCGCCCATGACGTGGCCGAGGAGCGCCGCCAGAAGATCAACTTCGTCCAGGGCGATGTCCGCGAGATGTCCTTCGAGGAGACGTTCGACGGGATCTACTCCTGGAACACGAGCTACGGCTACTTCGAGGAAGAGAAGAACTTCGCGGTGGCGCAGCGGATGTTCCGTGCCCTGCGCCCGGGCGGCTCGCTCCTCATCGACGTGCCGAACCGCGACTTCGTCGCGCGCCACAGCCCCTCCCAGGTCTGGTTCGAGGGCGACGGTTGCGTCTGCATGGATGACGCGTCGGTCGACTTCATCACCAGCCGGCTGCGCGTGAAGCGGTCGCTCATCCTCGATGATGGGCGCCAGAAGGAGTGCTACTACACGATCCGCCTCTACTCGATGCACGAGCTCGGCAAGCTCCTGCACGATGTCGGCTTCCGCGTGGTCGAGGCGAGCGGGGACCTGACGACGCCCAACGTGTTCCTCGGGGCTTACTCCCCGCGGATCATCATGCTGGCTCAGCGGCCGTGAGGCCGCGGCCGGCGCGCGCGAGTCGCTCGCGCCGAGGGGGGGCGTCGCGGTCGCGCCACGGCGGCCCGTCAGTCGCAGGTCACGTAGGCGCCGCCGCCGCGCTCCTCGCAGCGGCAGCTGCCGCCGAGCGCGGAGGTGACGCAAGTGCAGCCCGACTGGGCCTCACACTCGGGCACGAAGCTGCACGCAGGCCCGCCGCGGACCCCGAGATCGCAGTACCAACCCTGCATGCAGAGCCCGTCGCCGCAGTCGAAGCAGCCGTCGTCGGCGCAGTAGCTGGCCGCCGCCGCCGAGGACCCCTGACCGGCCTCGCGCTTCGCAGAGGCTTCGGCGTCGTCGGCCGCGGCGTCCGGCGCGGCGGGCGGGGGCGCTCCGCCGCCGCAGGCGAGCACCAGGACCGGGAACGCCGCGACGAGCCGCCGTCGCCGGGTACGGGACCATGGGGAGCTCCAGCGCCGCATGTCCGCCCCGTATACGTCGCCCACCGTCGCCTCCACAAGGCTCTCGCGCGCCGTCGCGACGGACGGCGGTCCCGGCCGCGCCGCGCCGGCATCCCGCGCCGATCCCGGCGATCGGGGGACGCTCCCCGGGGGACTCGACCCGCTCAAGGGGGCGTCCCGAGCTCGACGTCACCGCCGAGCCGGCGGAGCGCCGCCTCGACGGCCTCCCGATCCTCCGCGTCGACGGTCCCCACCCCCGCCCGGAAGAGCGCCATCCGGAGCGCGGCGGCCTCGAGCGCCGAGAGCGCCATCGTCCGCACGAAGGAGAGCTCCTCGATGCGGTAGCGCAGGATCACGTGACCGTCGGCGAGGACCTGCTGGCCGAGCACCTCGGCGTGGACGCGGCCCTGCCCCGAGAGCTGCCGCACTACGCCGCGGACGCGCGCGGCACGGCGGCGCACGCGGCGCGCCGCGGCCTGTTCGTACAGGCCGAAGAAGCGGTTGCGAGCGAAGCTCGTGGGGACCAGCACGAGCGCGCAGAGGAGGCCGTCGAGGTCGACCTCGGACCGGGTGGCGCGGGGGGCTCTCGGGGGCACTCTGCCCCAATCATCGCCGAAGGTCCGCGCCGAACCAAGGCTCGTACGCTGGCCCGCCTCGGCGGCGCGCTCCAGTCCGCCAGCCCCCGGACCGACCGTGCAGCCGCGTCGCGCCGTTCGCGCCCCGCCGTCGGAGGACCCGCGCTCGCCCCCGAACCCGCGGGGGATCCGCGCGACCACACCATGGCGGTCCGTTGGGTCAGCCCTCCGGCGTGAGCGACGCCAGGCGCGCCGCCTCGTGCCAGGCCACGAGCGCGCTCACCAGCTCGTCGAGCTCGCCGTCGACCACCCGATCCAGCTTGTACAGCGTCAACCCGAGACGGTGGTCGGTTAGGCGGTTCTGCGGGAAGTTGTAGGTGCGGATCTTCTCGGAGCGATCGCCGGCCTTGACCATCCCGCGCCGCTCGTCACGGATGGCGTCGGCCTGCCGCTGCTGCTCCAGATCGAGCAGGCGGCTGCGCAGGATCTTGAGCGCGCGCGCCTTGTTCTTGATCTGGCTCCGCTCGTCCTGACACTTGACCATCATCCCCGTCGGCAGGTGCGTCACCTGCACCGCGCTGTTGGTGGTGTTCACTCCCTGGCCACCGGGCCCACCGGCGGCGGCGATGTCGAAGCGCAGATCCTTGTCCTCGAGCACGACGTCGACCTCGTCCGCCTCGGGCAGCACCGCCACCGTCGCCGTGGAGGTGTGGATGCGCCCCTGGGCCTCCGTCGCTGGAACCCGCTGCACCCGATGCACGCCGCTCTCGTGGCGCAGGCTCGAGTACACGCGGCGCCCCGTCACCAGCACGATGGCCTCCTTCAGGCCCCCCGCGGCCGCCTCGCTCGAGCTCATGAGCTCCACGCGCCACCCCTGGCGCTCCGCGAACCGCGAGTACATCCGGAGCAGATCGGCGGCGAAGAGCGCCGCCTCCTCGCCCCCGGTGCCCGCCCGGATCTCCAGCACCGTGTTTCGCTCGTCGTGGGGGTCGGTGGGCAAGAGCAGGAGCCGGAGGCGACGCTCCAGCTCGCTGCGTCGTGTCTCGAGCTCGGGCAGCTCCTCGGCGGCGAGCTCGCCGAGCTCGGGGTCGGCGAGCGCCTCGCGGTCCTCGTCGATCTGTTTTTCGACGCCCTGCCATTCGCGGTAGGCGACGACGAGATCGGAGAGGCGCCCGCGCTCGCGGTTCAGATCCCGCATCCGACGCGGATCCGCCAGCACGTCCGCCCCGCAGAGGAGCTGCTCGATCTCCTCGAGTCGCCGCGCGAATCCGTCGAGCTTCTCGATGGGGATCATGGGGGCGACCGGAGGGGACGGGCCTGGACGTCAGAGCAACGATCCGCCGACCCGTCCGTGGGGGCGGAGCCAGGGTGGCGGCCGCGGCGTGGCGCGGGCGCCGTGCCGTCACGCCGCGCCCTCAGGCCTTGGCGACGCGCGCGTACTTCTTCCGGAACCGGTCGATGCGACCGGCGGCGTCAACGAGACGCTGCTTGCCGGTGAAGAACGGGTGACACTGTGAGCAAACATCGACCGAGAGCTCGCGCGCGGTGGAGCGAGTCACGAAGGTGTTGCCGCACGCACAAGAGACGGTGACGACGTGGTAGGTCGGGTGGATGCCTTGCTTCATGGCGCTGCCTCGGCTCCGCCAGCGGGGCTACCGGAGGGGGCGAGAGCTTGCCCCCAGAGCCAGCGTTAATCAAGCGGCCCGCTCGGGAGCACCGATCGACTCGCCCACGGCGTCGGCACCTCGAAAAGCACGCTCATCCGGGCGAGGGGGCGTCTTCCAGGGCGCCCTCGGCGGGCTCTCCGCCCAGAACGGTGCTCAATTTTGCTGATCCTACGCGGCAATCGAGCCGATCCCCGCTCCAGACGCCCGTCCGGTCAGGGCCGAAACCCCTCCCTTGCGTCGAATTCCCATTCTTTACGACGAGTTGGTGTATCCTCACGGCCCGCCGCCCGGGTGGTGGCGGGGCGATAACATATCACCTATCGTTAGATTTCTGGTCATGACCGACCGGCCCACGCGGAGAGAGCTGCTGCAGCGGGTCGCGGCCAGCGGGGCGGCGCTCGGAGTTGCGGCGGTCACCTACCGGCTCGCCCACGATCGCGGTGGCGCGACGTTGGGTCCGGCCGCGGGCGAACGGCAGGTCCGCGACTTCGGCGTGCGTGGGGACGCCGGGCGACCGACCCTCGCCATCGCCAAGAGCTCGCGGGACCCCGCCGAGCTCACCCGCCGCGCTATCGCCGCGCTCGGGGGCATGGGGCGCTTCGTCACGCGGGGTGACGTGGTGGCGGTGAAGCCGAACATCGGGTGGGACCGCCTCCCGGTGCACGCGGCCAACACCAACCCGGCGGTGGTGGCGGAGGTCGTCCGGCTCGCGTTCGAGGCCGGCGCGAAGACCGTCGTGGTGTCGGACGTCTCCTGCAACGAGGCGCAGCGGTGCTTCCAGCGCTCCGGGATCTGGAGCGCCGCGCATGCGGTCGGAGCGACGGTCGTGCTCCCCGTCGAGCACCGGTTCCGGTCGATGCACCTGGGGGGAGAAATCCTCCAGGAGTGGCCGGTCTTCATGCCGCTCGTGAGCGCGGACCGGGTCATCAACGTCCCCGTGGCCAAGCACCACAACCTCGCGCGGTACACGGGCGCGATGAAGAACTGGTACGGGATCCTGGGCGGGCGGAGGAACCGCCTCCATCAGGACATCGACGTTTCCATCGCCGACCTCGCGACCTTCCTCAGGCCGACCCTCACCGTGCTCGATGCCACGCGTGTGCTGTTGCGAAACGGTCCCCAGGGCGGCAACGTCGACGACGCGCGGGATCTGCACCAGGTCATCGCGAGCACCGATCCGGTGGCCGTCGACGCCTACGGCGCGACCCTGATCGGTGAGCGCCCCGAGCGCATTGGATACCTCGCGCTCGGACGGGAGCGGGGGCTCGGCGACGATCGCTGGGAGGCTGTCCCCCGGGTGGAGGTGTAACCTGGCCCAATCCACGCCAAGCCCCGACAGCCCCCGTGGGCGCCCCCTCGCGTGGCTCCGGCGTCGGCCCGCGGCCCCCGCCCGCGTCCCGGTGCGCCGCCGCGTCCGGTGGCTGGTCTGGTCCCGCCGCGGGGTGCAGGCCACCAGCCTGCTCCTCTTCCTCTTCCTGCTGGCGCAGACCACGTTCCGCGGCACCTTCGCCGCCGGTGCCGAGTCGCCCGTGCGGTTGCCCTGGCCGGTGGAGGGGTTCCTGCTGCTGGACCCCTTCGCCGCCGCCCTCACCCTGCTCGGCACCCACACGATCTACCGGGGGCTCGCCTGGTCACTGGTCATCGTCGCCCTTACGTTGATCGTCGGGCGCGCCTTCTGCGGTTGGATCTGCCCGTTCGGCACGCTGCACCAGCTCACGGCGTGGCTCTTCCCGCACCACGACCTGGGTCGGCGGCGGCGCGTCGAGTCGAACCAGACGAGGTGGTGGCAGCGGGGCAAGTACTACGTTCTCTGGGCTTCGCTTGGCGCCGCCCTGTTCGGGAGCGCCCTGGGCGGTCTCTTCGATCCGATCTGCTTCGCGGTCCGCGGCATCGGGCTCGGGGTGCTGCCGGCCCTGCAGTACTCGGCCCTGGCCCTGGCGCAGGTGGCGGCCACCACCAACGTCCCGGCGCTCCAGTCCACCAGTGATGCCGCTCAGGATCTGCTCGCCCGGACCGTGTGGACCGCAGACCAGGCCCACTTCCACCAGGCGTGGCTCCTCGTCGCCCTGTTCGTCGCCATCCTGTTCATGAACCGGGTCGTCCCCCGATTCTGGTGCCGTGCGCTCTGCCCGCTCGGTGCGGGCCTCGGCACGCTGTCCCGGTTCGCGCTGCTCGGGATGGAGAAGAACCATGAGCGGTGCACCGACTGCGGCGCCTGCCTGCTCCACTGCCAAGGGGCGGATGGCCCGCAGGGGGGGGTCAAGCACCAGCGCCACGAGTGCCACCTCTGCTTCAACTGCGAGGCCGCCTGTCCCGAGGGGGTAATCCGGTTTCGGTGGCTCCCCTCCCGCGGCGGGACGCGGGCGACGCCGGATCTCGATCGCCGGACCGTGGTGGCGTCGGCGGCAGCCGGCGCCGTGGCGGTGCCGGCTCTGCGCATCGCCAACTGGCCCGACCAGGCGTACAGCGAGAAGGTCATCCGCCCCCCGGGCGCGGTCGAGGAGCGCGACTTCCTGGAGCGCTGCATCCGCTGCGGGGAGTGCATGAAGGTCTGTCCGAACAACGCCCTGCACCCGGCCCTCCTCGAGGCGGGGATCGAGGGGCTATGGACCCCGATCCTGATCCCCCGCATCGGTTACTGCGAGCACTCCTGCGTGCTCTGCGGGCAGGTCTGTCCGACCGGCGCGATCCAGCGGATCGACGAGCGGCAGAAGCTCGGCCTCGGGCAGCCGCCAGTGCGCATCGGCACGGCCATGTACGACCTGGGGCGATGCCTGCCCTGGGCCATGGCGACGCCGTGCATCGTCTGCGAGGAATTCTGCCCCACCTCTCCCAAGGCAATCTGGCTCGAGCCGGTCGAGGTGCCCAAGCGCCTCTCGGCGCACGGACCCGGCGGGTCGCCGCCGCCGATGACCACGGTGAAGCTCCAGCGGCCCCACGTGGACCCCACCCTCTGCATCGGCTGCGGCGCCTGCGAGAAGGTCTGCCCCGTCGTCGACAAGCCGGCCGTCTACGTCACGAGCGCGGGCGAGTCGCGGTCGCGCACCAACGTGATCCTGCTCGAGGACAACCGGTACGCGACCTGAGGGCGGCCCCGAGGTCACGCGGCGCGGCGCGTGCCCGGTTGCCCATCGAAACGGGAGCGCTCCGGCCCGGGTGCTGAGCAGGCGCTCAGCCCGGAGCGGCGACGGATCGCGGAACCGGCCGTAGTCTTGGCACGGATCGCTCCCGCGGGGGATAATCCAGGGCGAAGACGGCGCACCCCGTTCGCGCGTTGCGCCTGGCTCGCGACGCGCCGCGCCGACGCACGGGAGGACACCCATGCAGCGCGCGATCTCCTTGCTGGCCGGTCGTTGGCTCCGGGTGGGAGCGGCGTTGGCGGTGCTGGCCTGCGGGAGGGCGACCCTCGACGTCGACCCCAACGACGTCGGTCCGGGGGCCTGTGGCGACGGCGAGTGCGTCGTCCCCGAGGACGTCGGGGGCTGCCCGGAGGACTGCTTCTGCGGCGATGGCGTCTGCGTCGTGGACGAGACCGCCGTGACCTGCCCCGCCGACTGCCCGGCGACCTGCGGCGACGGGGTCTGCGCCGACGGCGAGTCGATGGCGACCTGCCCCTTTGATTGCGGGATCGCCGCCACGGTCTGCGGTGACGGGGTCTGCGCCGGCGAGGAGGATCACCGCAACTGCCAGGCGGACTGCGGGTTCTGCGGTGATGGGATCTGCGCGGACGACGAGAGCGGCACGGGCGAGATCGGCAGCGCCTGCGTGGACTGCGCGGCGGCGTGCGGCAACGGAGTGTGCGCCAAGGACGAGGACAGCCTGTCCTGCCCGCAGGACTGTGGCGTCGCGTGCGGCGACGGCGCCTGCGCCGAAACCGAGCGAGCCGCTAGCTGCCCCGAGGACTGCGCCGTGTGCGGCGACGGCGGGTGCCATGGGGCGGAGACCAGGGCGACCTGCCCGGCCGACTGCGGGCCGAAGTGCGGCGATGGTCGCTGCGAGGGCGAAGAGCGCGCGACCTGCCCGAGCGACTGCGAGGCCGCCGGTTGCGGCGACGGGATCTGCGGCCCGGGGGAGGGGGCGACGTGCCCCGGCGACTGCCCGGTGCCGGTCTGTGGCGATGGGATCTGCGCCGCCGACGAGGTGGGCAGCTGCACCCCCGATTGCCGGGGCACCTGCGGCGACGGCACCTGCGGAACGGACGAGGTGGGCTGGTGTCCGGCCGACTGCGGCGCGGTCTGCGGCGACGGCCATTGCTCCACGGGCGAGGCGGGGTGGTGCAGCGACTGCGGCGTCGTCCCCTGCGGCGACGGGCGCTGTGATCCCACCGAGCAGGGGTGGTGCCGCGACTGCGGCGCGGTCTGCGGCGACTACTACTGCGAGGGCGACGAGGTCGACTCCTGCCCGAGCGATTGCGGGATCCTCTGCGGGGACGGCTGGTGCGCGCCCGGCGAGGAAGGCTGGTGCGAGGAGTGCAGCTGGTGCGGCGACCAGTGGTGCACCGGTCCCGAAGCGGGCTGGTGCCAGGAGGACTGCGGCTGGTGCGGGGACGGGTGGTGTGCGATCCCCGAGTTCGGGGCTTGCGCCATCGACTGCGGCGGGGGCTGGTGTGGCGACTGGGAGTGCACCCCGGAGGAGCGGTCCTGGTGCTCCCAGGACTGCGGCCCGATTTGCGGCGACGGCTGGTGCCAGGGCGAGGAGGCCACGAGCTGCTCGCGCGACTGCGGGGCCATCTGCGGCGACGGCCGCTGCAGCGATGGCGAGTCGACACGCTGCCTGGTGGACTGCGGGACCGCCTGCGGGGACGGCTGGTGCGCGGGTGAAGAGCCGGTCACCTGCCCCGACGACTGCTGGCTGACGTGCGGGGACGGGTTCTGCGTGCGCGGCGAATCGGCCGACACCTGCTGGGCCGACTGCGGGGAGTATTGCGGGAACGGACGCTGCGACCGGGACGAGTTACCCTGGTGTCCGACGGACTGCGACGGCACCTGCGGCGACGGGATTTGCGCCGAGGACGAGTTCTCCTGCCTCCCCGACTGTGGGGGCTGGTGTGGTGACCTCTTCTGTTCGCCGCCCGAGCAGACGACCTGCGCGGCCGACTGCGGGGGCTGGTGCGGCGACGCGTTCTGCAGCGCCGACGAGCTCCCCTGGTGCACCGAAGACTGCGGCACCTGGTGCGGCGACGGGTGGTGCAGCGCGGGCGAGGACGCCTACAGCTGCAGCTACGACTGCGGGTGGTGCGGCGACGGCTGGTGCGGGGCCAACGAGGACTTCTACAGCTGCAGCTACGACTGCGGGTGGTGCGGTGACGGCTGGTGTGGGGCCTACGAGGACCAGTGGTCGTGCAGCTACGACTGTGGGGGCTGGTGCGGCGACGGGCTGTGCTCCGCCGACGAGCCCAGCTGGTGCCCCAACGACTGCGGGTGGTGCGGTGACGGTTGGTGCGGGCCCTACGAGGATCAGTGGTCGTGCAGTTACGACTGCGGGGGCTGGTGTGGCGACGGCTGGTGCGGGGCCTACGAAGACGCCTGGTCTTGTCCCTACGACTGCGGGTGGTGCGGTGACGGCTGGTGTGGAGGGTACGAGGACCAGTGGTCGTGCAGCCTCGACTGCGGAGGCTGGTGCGGAGACGGGATCTGCTCGTCGGACGAGCCCGGGTGGTGCACCTCGGACTGCGAGAGCTGGTGCGGCGACGGCTGGTGTGGGGCCAACGAAACCCTCTGGTCGTGCGCCTTCGACTGTGGGGGCTGGTGCGGTGACAGCCACTGCTCCAACGACGAGTCCGGCTGGTGCTACGACGACTGCGGCTCGTCGTGCGGGGACGGGTTCTGCTATCCGGAGGAGTCCGGGTGGTGCCCCGAGGACTGCGGCACCTGGTGCGGTGACGGCTGGTGCATGGACGACGAGCCCAGT
This sequence comes from uncultured Polyangiaceae bacterium, assembly GCA_964404725.1. Lineage (GTDB taxonomy): Bacteria > Myxococcota_A > Polyangia > Polyangiales > Polyangiaceae > JAFGBI01. The sequence continues at coordinate 35,711 of CAYOLF010000027.1, read as the reverse complement.
TGGTGCCCCGAGGACTGCGGCACCTGGTGCGGTGACGGCTGGTGTCAGGGCGACGAGCCCGGCTGGTGCCCCGAGGACTGCGGGTACGTCTGCGGCGACGGCCGGTGCGATGCCGGCGAGAGCCCCCTGGGCTGTCTCATCGACTGCTGGTCGGCGAACGTCTGCGGCGACGGCTGGTGCGGCCCCGCCGAGTCGTCCGCCGACTGCCCCGAAGATTGCGGCACGACGAGCAGCTGCGGCAACGGGCGCTGCGACCTGACCGACGTGTTCACCTGCCCGGACGAGTGCCTGTAGGGAGCGCGATCCGCGGCGGGGGTCGAGGCCCCCGCGCACCCGGCCCCTCGCGCGCCCTGTAGGTGGGCGCCGCCTGCCCGCCGGGTCGCGACCTGGGTCGCGGGCCGGCCCGTTCCCGACCCCGTCGCGGCGATCGCGGGTGAAAGCGACCTTGCGTTCGGGGACCCCCCCCCGGAAACTCGACGCGATGACCGAGGGTGCTGAGCTCCGGGCGCAGGCCGCTCGCATCGCCCGGTGGCTCGTCGACAAGGGCCATCCGGACGACGCTGTGACCCTGCTCGCCGCCTGGGCGGCGGCGGGGCCGAACGATCACGAAGGGCAGCAGTTGCTCGCCGAGGCATTGCGCATCGATCCGCGCGCGCCGGTGGCGCAGATGGCTTTCGAGCGCATGGAGGGCGTACCCGGCGATCACGCCGCGCTCGACGCTGCCATCACGCGCTTCGACCCCGCCGAGCTCGGGCGGCTGGAGGCCGAGATACGCCGTCCGACCTTTCGGCGCGCGCAGATGGGCTTCAACAACAACATCAAGTACCACGAGCAGGTCTTCCACGTGCAGACCGAGGACTCGGGGCTCGACGCGCCGCACATCATGACGCACCTGTTCGCCGACGGCGGTCGGGTCATCAAGAGCCACAAGCGCAACTACGACTCGGAGATCCACCGACCCGACGTGGCCGAGCACGTGCGCGGGCTCATGAAGGGCCAGCACCTGGAGATGTGCCTGTGGCTCCGCGAGGGGCGGTTCGACGCCATCATCGCGGGGCGTGAGGTGGGCGGCATCGCGCTCTTCGTCGAGCCGCCCAACGTCGACATCAAGAAGCTCGCGAAGAAGAAGGCGGAGGTCGTCGTCGACGCGCCCCCGGCTCCACCTCCCGCCTCCGCGGCGGTGCCGGCGTCGCAGGCTCCGGTCCAGCCCCTTCGCTTTCGCCTCCTGGTGTTGCGCAGCCTCTGGGGCGGTCCGGAGCGCTACGAGCCGCGCGGCGACGAGGCCGTTCTCGGCAGCACCGGTGAGATAGCGCTCGACGGCGAGCGCTTCTGCCACCCCGCCGAGGCCCGGCTCACTTGGCGGGACGGGCGCGTCTTCCTCGAGGATCTCGAGGGGGGAAACGGGGTGTTCCTCCGCATTCGCTCCCCCGTCGAGCTCGAGCTCGGCGATCAGTTCGTCGTCGGCGACCAGCTCCTGACGGTGGAGAAGAACCCCGTCGCCGACGACGGGCCGGATCCGGCCCCCACGTACTTCTACTCCTCCCCCAAGTGGCCCTCCTCGTTCCGCATCGTGCAGGTGTTCGAGGGCGGGGCGGCGGGCGCCTGCGTGGTCGCCCGGGGAAGCACGCTTCAGATTGGCTCCGCCGTCGGGGACCTCGTCTTTCCCGAAGATCCCCTGGTGTCGGCGCAGCACTGCGCCGTGGAGGAGCAGGCCGGCTCGGTCGTCCTCACGGACCTGGCGTCCCGGACCGGCGTTTTCGTCCGGATCCGGGGCGAGCAAGAGCTCGCCCATGGCGACGAGCTCCTGGTCGGGCGCACGCGCCTGGTCCTCGAGCTGCCGGACGCGGTCAACTGAGCCGTCGTTGCCCGCCCCGTCCCGCGTCGGGCCACCCCAGCTCCAGACCTACCGGGAGCCCCCGGGGGCCGGAGCCCCCGGCCGGATGCGCCGGTGGGGGTCAGATTGAGCAGCGATCGCGGCTCCAGACGCACGAAGACCGGAGCCAGCACCTGCTGACCCCGGTCCTCGGCTTTGGCGACGCGACAGCACCGCACGGGGCGGCGGCCGCGCATCGCGCTGGGGATCACTCCTCGGCGGCCGCTTCCTCGGTGCCTTCCTCGTCGCCCGCCTCTTCGTCAGCGACGGCCTCGTCGGCCTCCTCGCTGGTCTCCTCGGTGGCCTCGGCGGCCTCCTCGGCCTTGGCGGGCTCCGCCGGCTCCTCGGCTTCCTTCTTGCCGCAGGCGATGAAGAGGGGAGCCACCAGTGCCAGCGCCAGAATGTTCTTGATGCTCATTTGAAATCCTCCTGCCGAGCCGGATCCTGAGCTGGCTCGGAACACCTTTCGGATGCGCGACCGTACCAAACCGGCTCACGAGGTCGAAAAAACTCTTGGCGCTCGTGGGATACCCAAAGCATTTCGGCTCTTTGTGAGTGGGCGGGGGCCCTGGGACGCCCGCGGTCGCCCGTGAGCCGAAAATCGGTCAGGCTGCGTCGAAGGAACGAAGCGCGATGGCCCTTGGGTCCGCCAATCCGCGGTTGCGGCTCGTGCGTCGAGTCGTCGGCGAGCCCACCGGGGGATCCCGCCCTGGGACCCTCGTCGGGCTCGATGACGTTCAGCTCGTCGCGCTGGCCCGCGACGGAGACATGCGGGCGTTCGAAGCCCTCTACCGGCGCCACGCCGCCTTCGCCATGAACCTCGCAGTCCGCATCCAGGGAAGCGTCTCCGACGTCGAGGACGTCGTGCACGACGCCTTCCTGCGGGCGCAGCTCCGGCTCGGTGAGCTCCGCGAGACGGGCGCCTTCAAGTCGTGGCTCGGCTCCATCGTGGTGCGGCTGGTGCGCAGCCGGTTGCGGCGCCGTCGGTTCCTCAGCACCGTCGGCTTCACCACTCCGGACCCGGTGGAGCTCGATTCCATCGCCTCGCCGGAGGCGGACCCCGAGGTGAGGGCGCTACTTGCCCAGGTGTACGCGCTGCTCCGGACCATGAACCCGGACGACCGCATCGCCTGGACTCTCCGTCACGTCGAGCGGCATCGCCTCGAGGAGGTGGCCGACCTCGCCGGATGCTCCCTCGCCACGGCCAAGCGCCGAATCACCCGTGCCCAGCGGTTCCTGGCGGACCATTTCGTGGCGCCCTACGTGGAGGAGCCGGCATGACCGCGCGCTTCAGTCTCCCCGAGTTCCGGCGCGAGGCGCTGCGCGACGTCGCGACCCCAGCGCGGGTCGAGCGGGTCTGGTCCCGGCTAGAGGGGGATCTTCGCGGGCGTCGCAGCGGGGCCGTCCGCGGGGGCCTGCCGGTCTGGGCCGTCGCCCTGCCGCTGGCGGGTGCGGCGCTCTTCGGGGGAGGCGCCTATGTGGGGGCTCGCCTCGCGACGGACCCGACCCCGTCGGTGATGCTCGCACACGAGCCGACAGGAGCGGCCGACCGGGCGACGGTCCCGCTCCCGATCGCCTCCCCCTCCGCCGATGAAGATCGCACCGACGCGCGCGCCCCGCGCGGCAAGCGCAAGAGCCCTCGTCCGCGCGCGGTCGATGCCCCGCCGCGCGTCGAGCCGGCCGGGCTCGCGGCTCCGGAGCTGGTGCCTCCCGCTGCGCCGGACGTGGCGGCGGCCGAGTGGCACGAGCTCTGGCGCGAAGACGAGTACCAGCGGGCCCGGGAGGCCATCGAGCGGCAAGGCGGGTTCGACGCAGTGCTCGAGGGCACTTCGGCCGACGAGGCCATGGCCATGGTGGACATTGCGCGGTTCTCCCACGAGAACGCGCTCGCCATCGCCGCCCTCCGGCGCATCGTCGACCGTTTCCCGGGTGATCCGAACGCGCCCCTGGCGGCGCTCACCCTCGGCAACCTGCTCGACCGGGCGGGCGACGCGAAGGGCGCGGCCGCCGCTTTCTCCGCGTACCGAGCCTTGTCTCCCGACGGCGATTTCGCCGAAGATGCGCTAGCTCGCCAGATCGAAGCGGCCCTCGGCGAGGGTGACGTGCAGCGGGCGCGCGAGCTGATGGCCCAGTATGAGAAGCAGTACCCTGCCGGGAGCCGGCTCGAGACCCTGCGCGCCGAGGTGGCAGCGGCCCCGGTGCCGCCGGAGCCGCCAGGGGAGCCCACCCGCGCCGACGGGCCCCGTGGCGTCGAAGCCGCGGCCGCGCCGGGTCGGTCCGACGGCGCCGCTAGCGCGCCCGCCCCGGCCGACTCGCCCTGAGCTCGCGGCGCGCCGCGTCCTCCGGCGGCTCGCGAGCATGGTCGGCGGCGCCCGGCTCGGCGCGCTGGCGGCGCTGGTCCTGGGCTTGACGCTGACGACCCCGTCCGGCGCGACGGACCCGGGCGCCGTGGACGTCGTCGTCGAAATCGATCGGCGCGCCAGCCGTCTCGTCGACCCGACGCTGACGCGGCGCCTCGTCGCGATCGAGCTCTCTGACCTCGAGGTGCCGCCGGCGCCGGGTGACGAGCCGCCGCCGGAGTCCCGCTCCCTGTTCGTGCGCCTGATCGGCGAGGACGAGGGGAGCGTCCGTGTCGAGCTGTGGGAGCTCGGTCGTCGGTTGGGCATGCGGGAGGTCGCCTTCGACGTCGCCACCAGCGAGCAGCTCCGGGCACGCCGCATCGCGCTGGTCGCGGCAGCGCTCGGACGCGAGGTGGCCGTGGCGCGGCGGCGGGAGGCGCTGCGGCTCGCCGAGCAAGCGCGCGTCGAGCAGGAGGCGCGCCGCGTGGCCGCTATGGCGCCGCCGCCCGTGCGCGCGGCGATCGTGGGAAGCCTGCGCGCCGCGAGCGTGGGGAGCGCGGATCTTCTGCTCGCCGGGCCTCGCTTGGAGGGCAGCCTGCGCCTCGCCGACGGCGCCACGCTCGGGGTCGGACTGGGACTGCTCTCCGGCCCGGCCGTGATGCTCGACGGTAGGCCCCCGGTAGAGTGGGCGGAGCTCACAGTGACGCCGGGGTGGCAAGCGCGGGTCGCCGAGCGCGCTCGGATCGGCGTCGGCGCGGAGATCGGTGCCGTCACGGCGCAGCTGCCGCGGGTGCAGGCCGTCGACGGGATCGACGGGCAGCTCTCGACCTGGACCTCGCGCGCCGCGGGACGGGTCGCGCTCGAGCTCGAGACGGGGCGGCTCGGGTCCGTGGAGCTCGGGCTCGGCGCCGGGTTGGTCCTGCGTCCGTTGCCCCTTGTCGATCAGGGCGGCGCCGCGCGCGACCTCGGTGGCGCCTGGGTCGGGCTCGACGCCGGGTGGGTGCTCGATCCTCGCCGCCGACAGGGGGCCGCTACGCCCGGTACGCTCACGAGCCCCCGAGCAGCCGCTCCCGCTGCGGTCGCGACAGGTTCACCCATCGCCCCTCCACCCGAAAGCGCGGCGGCGCGGCTTCCTGCGGGGCCGCCCCCATCTCGGTGGGTGGCGGCTCGCGGCGGCAGCCCCGCACCTTGAGGGCGTAGGCGCCGAGCCCGTCGTCGCTCTCGCCGAGCAGCGTCGCGCCGGGCGGGAACGGCGCGCTGCTGACGAGCACGGCCCGGGCGCCGTCCGTCTCCACGACGCCCGCCTCGCCGCCGTTCGGGAGCGAGAGCCTCGTCAGGTACCCGGACTCCGTCACCGCTGCCGCTCCCGGCGCATCGCCGCCTCCGCCTCGCGCGCGGCCTCCCGCTCGCGCAGCGCTCGCCGCTTGTCGTGCAGTTTGCGCCCGCGCGCGACCGCCACCTCGACCTTCAGCCTCCCCCCCTTGAAGTAGCAGCGGGTCGCGACCGCCGTCATGCCTTCCCGGGCGATCGCGGTCGCGAGCTCGGCGATCTCGCGCTCGTGGAGCAAGAGCTTGCGGGGCCGCTTCTCCTCATGCCCGAAGGCCGCGTGTCGGAGCTCGGGGATGCGCATCCCCTTGAGCCATGCCTCGCCCCGGCCGTCGATCTCGACCCAGCTGTCGGTCAGGTCCGCCGCGCGGTCGCGCAGCGCGCGCGCCTCGCTGCCGATGAGCGCGATCCCTGCCTCGTACGTCTCGCCGAGGTCGTACTCGAAGCGCGCGCGCTTGTTGCGCGCGACCACGTGATCGTCGCTCTTCGCCTTCGCCTTCGCCTTCGCCTTGTCCGCCATGGCACCGGCTGCGCCGGGGCGCCCAGTATGGCGCCGCCGCCGCGCCGCGCAACGGCCCCCGCGGCGCGCTCAACGTGGGTGGCTTCGGCGCGAGCAATCGTGCCACCATGCGGCGCGTGCGCCCGCTCGAGTCGCGCTGCCCGTTGCAGGTAGTTCGGGAGGCTGTCGCCACGGCGTCGCTCGTCACCGAGCACACCGTCGCGGAGCGGCCGTCGCTCGTCCCGGAGCTGTTGCTCCGCACCGCACCGTCGCTCGTCGCCGTCTGGGAGGCCACCGAGGCGGCAGCCGCCACCGAGCGCCCGCCGCCCTTCTGGGCGTTCGCGTGGGTGGGCGGCCAGGCTGTCGCCCGGCACCTGCTCGATCACCCCGAGCTCGTCGCAGGGCGCCGCGTTCTCGACTTCGCGACCGGCGGCGGACTGGTCGCGCTGGCGGCCCGCCTGGCCGGGGCGGCGGGCGTCACCGCCGTCGACATCGATCCGACGTCGCTCGTCGCCGCCGCGGTCAACGCACTGGCCAACTCCCTCGACGTGGATCTGATGCTCGGTGACGTCGTCGGCACGAGCCCGGACGTGGACGTCGTCCTGGCCGGGGACGTCTGCTACGAACGAAGCACCGCGCCCGGGATCGGGGTGTGGCTGCGCGCGCTCGCCCGGGACCACGAGCTCGTCCTGCTCGGGGACGGAGGCCGGGCGTTCCTCCCGAACGAAGGGCTGGAACTGCAGGCCCGCTACGAGGTGACCACGACCCGCGAGATCGAGAGCGCGGAGCGGCGTGTCGCGTCAGTGTGGCGGGTCCTGCCCGGGTAGCCCGTCCGATCGCGGCCCGCCCGGCCCGCTTCCCCCTGGCAGCTTCGCGGGATCGGCCCTACACCTCGCCCCGAGAGCCCGGCGATGCGGCGGTCGAGCCTGCGCGGAGCGCGCACCCACAATCTCGCCGGGATCGATCTCGATCTCGACGCGGGACAGGTCGTCGCGATCACCGGCGTGTCCGGATCCGGCAAGAGCAGCCTGGCCGTGGACACGCTCTACGCCGAGGGGCAACGCCGCTTCGTCGAGAGCTTCAGCCCCTACGCGCGCCAGTTCCTCGAGCGGCTCGAGCGCCCTCCCATGGACTCGCTCGAGCCGGTGCCCGCGGGCGTCGCGGTAGACCGGCGCGCTCCGGTGAAGAGCTCACGGTCGACCGTGGCGACGATGGCGGACGTCGAGCCCTACCTCGCCGTGCTGTTTCTCCGGGAGGCCCGTCCCTGGTGTCCCGAGCACGGGTGCGAGGCGGTGGACGCCGACCCGGAGCAGGCCGGCTCGGCCGCGATCGCCGCGCACTCCGGGGAGCGATTGGTCGTGGGCTACCCGCTCCGCGCCGCCGGGCTCGAGGCGTACCTCGAGGTGCGCGAGGCCCTCGTCCGCGAGGGGTATCGACGCCTCTGGCTCCCCGGCGATGGTGGCGGTGGCCTGGCGGACCTCGATCGCACCCCGCCCTCGGAGGTGCTCGGTGCGGCGGAGGACGTCGACGTGGTTGTCGACCGGGTGCGCGCCACGGCGACCGACGGGCGCCGCCTGGCGGCCGCCATCGAGACCGCGTGGCGACGGGGCGACGGGATCGCCCGGCTGCGCGGGGAGCGGGGTGCCACCGTGCTGCGCGAGGGGCTCGGCTGCCCCGTCTGCGCCCGCGCCTTCGACGAGCCCCGCCCGGGGCTGTTCTCCTACGAGTCTCCCCTCGGCGCCTGCCCGCGTTGCCGCGGTTTCGGGCGCGTCGTCGGGATCGATCTCGACAAGGTGGTCCCCGACCCGGGGCGCTCCCTGCGCGACAAGGCCATCCGGCCCTGGTCGACGCCGAGCACCACCTGGGAGCGCGGCGAGCTCGCCAAGCTCTGCGCGCGCCACCGGATCCCACGCGACGTGTCCTGGGCCGATCTCTCCGCGGAGCAGCGGCGGCTGGTGCTGGAGGGCGACGGCAGCTGGGACACCGGGCGCTTCCCCGGGGTGCTCGGCTGGTTCCGCTGGCTCGAGTCGCGCACCTACAAGCTGCACGTGCGGGTGCTGCTCGCCCGCTATCGCGCCTACGAGCCCTGCGAGGACTGCGGCGGGAGGCGGCTCGGCCCCGCGGCGCTGGCCTATCGCGTCGGGGGCCTCGACGTCGCGGCCTGGCACGCCCTGCCGGTCAGCGAGGCCCGGGCCCGACTCGCCGAGCTCGCGACGCGTACGGTCCAGGGGCGCCATGCCCGCGACGAGCTCGCCGCGCGGGTGACCATGCTGGACCGCGTGGGGCTCGGCTACCTGACGCTCGACCGACAAGCACGGACGCTCTCCGGCGGTGAGGCACAGCGGGTCACGCTCACCGCCGCCCTCGGCACCTCGCTGCATCACGCCCTCTTCGTGCTCGACGAGCCGACGGTAGGCCTGCACCCGGCCGACGTCGCGCCCCTCGCGGAGGTGATCCGAGAGCTGGCGGCGCGTGGCAACACGGTGTTGGTCGTCGAGCACGACCCCGGGCTCATCGGCGCGGCCGACCGCGTGGTGGAGCTCGGGCCCGGGGCCGGCGCCGCGGGGGGGCGGATCGTGGTGGACGGGTCGCTCGACGACGCGGTGCGCGCCGGCGGCGCGACCGCCCGGGCTCTGGCGGGAGCGCGCCTCGAGCCCCCGCGCGGGCGCCCCGCGCCGCGCGGCCTGCTCGTCGTGCGCGGGGCCGCGGCCAACAACCTGCGCCAGGTCGACGTCGAGATCCCCCTCGGGGCGGTGGTCGCCGTTGCCGGACCGAGCGGGTCCGGCAAGAGCTCGCTCGTCGTCGACGTGCTGTACCGCGGACTGGCTCGCCGCCTCTCCGTCGCCGACGTGGAGCCGCCCGGGAAGCACGCGGCCATCGAGGGAGCGGAGCCGATCGAGCGCGTCAGTCTCGTGGATCAGGCGCCCCTCGGGCGCACCTCCCGCGGGAACGCCGCCACCTACACCAAGGCGTGGGACGCCGTCCGCCGACGCTTCGCCGCCGAGCCGGTGGCCATCGACCGAGGGCTCTCCCCCGCGAGCTTCTCGTTCAACGTCGCCGCCGGCCGTTGCCCGGCCTGCGCGGGCGAGGGCTTCGAAACCGTCGAGATGCAGTTCCTGGCCGACGTGCGCCTGCTCTGCCCTCAGTGCCAGGGGCGGCGCTTCCAGCCCGACGTGCTCGCCGTGCGGCATCGCGGCTGTTCGGTGGCGGACCTGCTCGCGGCCACCGTGTCGGAGGTGCGCGAGCGCTTCGCCGACGACGCGGCGATCCAGCGCGCGCTCGTGCCGGTCGAGCGGCTTGGGCTCGGCTACCTCCGCCTGGGGCAGCCGCTCTCGACCCTGTCCGGAGGGGAGGCCCAGCGGCTGAAGCTTGCGCGTGCGCTCGGGGAGCGCAACGCCGCCGCGCTCCTCGTGCTCGACGAACCCAGCGCGGGGCTGCACGCGGACGAGGTCGCCCGGGTGATGGGCGCCCTTCGCGAGCTGGTGGCGGCGGGCGCGAGCGTCGTCGTGGTCGATCACGATCTCGACGTCATCGGCGCCGCCGACCACGTCGTGGAGCTCGGTCCCGGCGCTGGCGTCGACGGGGGGCGGGTGGTCGCGGCCGGGCCACCGCAGGTCGTGGCGCGCGCGGCGACCCGGACCGGAGCGGCGCTCCGCGAGGCGGCCCGGCGCCGCGCGGCCGTGGCCGCCGCGGGCCAGCGGAGGGCCGCGCCACCGCGTGGCGGGGCCCCGCCCGCCGCGCGCGCCGCCCCCCGGACTGCGCTCGCACTCGAGGTGACGGGTGCACGTGAACACAACCTGCGGGAGCTGTCCGTGGCGATCCCCCACGGCACGCTGACCGTCGTCACCGGCCCGAGCGGTTCGGGCAAGAGCACGCTCGCCTTCGACGTCGTATTCGCGGAGGGCCAGCGGCGATTCCTCGAGACGCTGACCCCCTACGCCCGGCAGTTCCTCCCCAGCCTACCTCGGCCCGACGTGGACTCCGTGAGCGGGGTGCCGCCGGCCATCGCGCTCGAGCAGCGCACCTCGCGTGCCGGGCCGCGCTCCACGGTGGCCACCGTGACCGAGGTCGCCCACTACCTGCGCCTGCTCTTCGCCAAGGTCGGGATCGCTCACTGCCCCGACCACGAAGCGCCGATCCAGGGCCGCACGACGGAGGAAGCGCTCGCGGAGGTGCGCGCGGTCGGGGGGCGCGGCGACCTCTTGGCGCCAGCGGTCGCCGCTCGCAAGGGCGTCTACCGCGATCTGTTCACCGCCGCCGCGCGAGCGGGGATCGGCGCCGCGATCTGCGACGGCGAGCGGGTGTCGACCGACCAACCCCCCCGGCTCACGCGGACGCGAGAGCACTCGATCGATTTGGTGATGGCCGCGGACGTGCGGCTGAGCACGCTCGACCGGGAGCTGTTCGAGCGCGCGCTGGTCTGGGGTCACGGCGCGGCGCGCGTCTCGAGGTCGGGCAAGTCCTCGCTGCTGGTGTCGACCCGGCGTGTCTGTCCGGTCTGTGCGCGAGCCATTCCGGAGTTGGATCCCCGCTGGTTCTCCTTCAACACAGCGCAGGGGCGCTGCGCTCGCTGCGAGGGGACCGGTCTGGTGTCTCCAGCGCCGATCACCCGGGGGCGCCAGCGCCGCCGGGGCCGCGCCGCCGGCGAGGCGGCGGGGCGCGGAAAGGAGCGCGTCAGCCGCGCGCCGGGTCCACCGGCGACGCCCTGTCCGGACTGCGGGGGAACGCGCCTCGCGCCGGTGCCGCGCGCCGTGCGCGTGCAGGGCCTGACGTACCCTGAGCTCACCGCTCGTCCCGTCTCGGCCGTCCTCGGCCTGGTGCGCGGGTGGCGCTTCTCCGGCCCCCGCCGCGAGGTGGCGCGGCCGATCCAGGCCGAGCTCTTGCGGCGCCTGGCGTTCCTCGAGCAGGTGGGGCTCGGCTACCTCGGGCTTGACCGCGCCGCCGGGACCCTCTCTGGCGGAGAGCTGCAGCGCCTCCGGCTCGGTGCGCAGCTCGGCGCCGGCCTCACCGGCGCGCTCTACGTGCTGGACGAGCCGACCATCGGACTGCACCCGCGCGACACGGCGCGGCTGGTGCAGAACCTCCGGCGGCTCGTCGACCTCGGCTCCACCGTGCTGGTGGTCGAGCACGACGCCGACGTGATCCGCGCGGCCGATCACCTCGTCGATCTCGGCCCGGGCGGGGGCAGGGGTGGGGGCGAGGTGGTCGCGGCGGGATCCGCCCGGGACGTGCTGTCGAGCCCCGCCTCGCCGACCGCGCGGGCCCTCGCCGCGCCGCCGGTGCTGCCTTACCCCCGAGTCGTGAGTCCCACCGACCCGCGGCTCGTGCTCGAGGGGGTCACGGCCCACAACCTCAAGGACGTGCGCGTGGCCCTGCCGGTCGGGCGACTGACGGTGGTGGCCGGCGTGAGCGGCTCCGGCAAGAGCACGCTCGTGCGCCAGGTGCTGCTCCCGGCGGTTCGGCGCGCGCTCGGGCTGGTCGCCGAGGAGCCGGGGCCGTTTCGGTCCCTCCAGGGGGGGGCGACGCTAGGCCGCGCGCTCGCGGTCGATCAATCCCCCATCGGCCGGAGTCCGCGCTCGGTCCCCGCCACCTACCTCGGGATCTGGGACGACATCCGGCGCCTCTTCGCCGCCACGCCCGACGCCCAGGTGGCCGGGTTCGGGGCGGCGCGCTTCAGCTTCAACACCACCGGCGGCGGCCGCTGCCCGACCTGTGAGGGGCAGGGCTTCCTCACCCACGAGATGAGCTTCCTGCCCGACGCCATCACGCCGTGCACGAGCTGCGCTGGGGCCCGCTTCGAGCCGCGGACCCTGGCCGTTCGCTATCTGGGGCGGTCCGTCGGCGAGGTGCTGGCCCTCACCGTCGCCGAGGCGGCGGAGCTCTTCGCGAATCACCCCCGGATCGCGGCGCCACTCCGGACCCTCGTCGACCTCGGGGCGGGCTACGTCACCCTGGGCCAGGGTGCGCATTCGCTGTCCGGTGGTGAGGCGCAGCGCCTGAAGCTCGCCGCGGAGCTCACCGCCACCGCCCGGCACGAGCCCACGCTCTACGTCCTCGACGAGCCGACGACGGGGCTGCACCTCACAGACGTTCACCGTCTGGTAGCGGTGCTGGGACGCCTCGTGGACCGTGGCGACACCCTCGTCGTGATCGAGCACCACCCGATCGTCATTGCCGGCGCCGACTGGGTGGTCGAGCTAGGACCGGAAGGAGGCGATCGAGGAGGCGCTGTGATCGCCGCGGGACCCCCGGCCGAGGTGGCCCGCGCGCGCACGCCCACCGCGGAGGTCCTGCGCCAGGTCTTCGCTGCCGTCGCTCCCGTGGTCCCGCCGCGCTCGGGCGATCCTGGCCGGGCCCGCCGTCGCTCCGATTGCGCGCGGCGCCGGAGTGGCTAGGTGTAATCAAATGGCAGCCCTCGATCCTCCGCGCGACGCCGGTACGGAGGAGGAGCGCGCCCCGGCCTCGGTCCCCAGCGGGGTCCAGCCGCGGCTAGTGGGTCCGGCCGGCGAGGTGGGACCGGATGTTCAGGCCGATCTGTTCGGCAGCACCGATCGGGGCCGTGTCCGCGCGACCAACCAGGACCAGTTTCTGATCGCCGAGCTGAGGCGGGCCCTGGTGGTCGTCCAGAGCAGCACGGCGGCGCGCGCGGGTCGGCGCTCGGAGGCCTCCCAGGGCTGGCTGTTGGCAGTCGCGGACGGGATGGGGGGCTATCAGGGGGGCGGCCTGGCCTCCTCCGTGGCCATCAGTTCCCTGGCCGCCTTCGCCCTGGAGCTCTCCCCCTGGTTGGTCGCTTCCGGGGCCGCGCTCCGCGACCACCTGCTGCGCTCGCTGGAGCTGGGCGTGCGCGGTGCCGACGAGGCGGTGCATCGCACGGCGGTCGAGCTCGATCTCGACGAGCGGATGGGGACGACCCTCACGGCAGCCTACGTCGTCTGGCCCCAGGCCTACGTGCTCCACGTCGGCGACAGCCGAGCCCACCTGATCCGCGGCTCGGAGCTCGTGCGGCTGACCCGGGATCACACGGTCGCGCAGGAGTTGCTGGCGGCGCACGCGCTCGACGCCGGTCAGGCCGCGCGCTCGCAGCTCCGCCATGTCCTGGTCAACACCGTCGGCGGGCAACGGGACAAGGAGCTCACCGTCGATGTGGGCGTGGTGGACCTCGTGCCCGGCGACACGCTGCTGCTCTGCACGGACGGCGTCGCGGCCCACGTGACGGACGAGGAGCTGCCGGGCCTGATCCGTGACGCTTCGGGAGCCGAGGCCGCAGCGCGGGCAGTGATCGACACGGTGACGGCGCGGGGCGCGCTCGACAACGTCACCGTCGTCGTGGCTCGCTTCTGAGATCCGCTCACCGATCGAGCCCGCGGGGTCGTCTTCGGTCTGGTTCCGGTCCGGCGTCGATCGTGCGTTGCGGGGCTCGCCCGTCGCGATCCCCGGCGCGGGCTCGGCGTCCATCGCCAGCGTCCCTGCGGTCAAGGGCTTCCGATCTTCGGTCATGTGCGCACCAGGATACCGCTTCTCGGCGCGCAATCACCAGCCGCCGCGACTCCGGGACGCGACGGCGCGGTCCGCTTCACCCGTGGGTCACCGCGTTGTAGATCCGCTTCACCGTGCTCAGAAAACCATTTGGGTCCAGCGGCGCTCGCCTCGGCGCGATCGGCTTCGGAGGCATGCGCTTCTCGAACCCGACGGACACGGAGCGAAACGCCGACCTCGTGCGCTACGCTCACGCGCGGGGTATCGACTACTTCGACACGGCTCCGGCCTACTGCGACGATCGAAGCGAGGGGATCGTCGGGGCTGCGCTCGGTACCCTCCCACGGGACTCGTTCTCCGTGTCCACCAAGTCGGCGCAACGCGACGGCGCCCGGTTGCGCGCCGAACTCGAGCGCTCGCTGGAGCGGCTGCGTGTCGATCGGATCGACTTCTTCCACGTCTGGTGCCTGATGAGCCGGGAGGATTGGGAGGCGCGTCTCGCGAAGGGTGCGATCGACGCGGCCCGACGTGCGCAGCAGGATGGCCTGGTGCGGCACCTCGTCTGCTCCTCACACATGCCCGGCGACGAGCTCGCTGCTGTGCTCGCCACCGACACCTTTGTCGGGGTGACGCTCGGGTACAACGCGATCAACTTCCCGTACCGCGCGGCGGCCGTGCGCGCCGCGAGCGCTCGCGGGCTCGGGGTGGTGGCGATGAACCCCCTGGCGGGTGGCCTCATACCGCGGAACGCAGGCCGGTTCGCCTTCCTCGCGCGGCCCAGCGATCCCTCGCCGACCACCGGCGCGCTGCGGTTCCTGATCGCGGACCCGGACGTCTCGGTCACGCTGGTGGGGTTCACCTCCGAGCGCGAGGTGGACGAGGCGGTGGCCGCCGCCGGCGCCGTCGAGGAGGTGTCGGCGGAGCGCGCGGCGGCGCTGCGCGAGCACGTCGAGCGGAGCTTCGACGACGTGTGCACGGGCTGTGGGTACTGCCTGCCCTGTCCAGCCGATATCCCGATCCCGCGCCTCCTCGACGTGTTCAACGTCCGGCTCCTCGGCGGTGACGACGCCGAGTTGCAGGCCCGCTACCGTTGGCACTGGAACCTCACCGGGGACCCGGTGAGCGCCTGTACGGACTGCGGCGAGTGCGAGGCGCGGTGCACGCAGCACCTGCCGATCCGAGAGCGTCTGCGCTCCCTCCCCACCCCCAAGCGCGGCGACTGAGCGACGCGCGCCAACGACCGGCGTTTCGGACGGGGCTCCCGCGCCGGGCGCGGCGTCCGTCAGGGGGGCGCGACCTCGCTCGGCCGGCGGGAGCGGGCGATTCGGAGGTAGAGGTTCACGCTCCGATCGTCGGGATCGATCGCCGCCGCCGCCTCCAGCTCGGTGATGGCCGCGTCGCGGTCGCCGGTGATCATCATGAGCACGGCCAGCATGATCCGGGCCTGGAGGTAGCGCGGGTTGGTCGCCTTGGCGCGCTCGAACTGCTCGTGAGCGCGATCGATCGCGCCGGTGTCGCGGTACAGCACCCCGAGGCGGGTGCGCAGATCGGCGAAGTCGCTCAGCTTCACCGCCTGCTCGAGCTCGGCGATCGCCTCGAGCACCATCCCGGCGTCGAGGTACGCCTGCGCGACGTCGGCGTGCATGTTCGCGATTCGTCCGAGCACGAAGGGGTCGCGCGCGACGTGCTGGCCGATGTCGTTGACGCGGATCGTGGCCTGGACGCGCCGGGCCTCCTCGTACTTGCCGAGGTCGTTGTAGGTGACCATCAGGTTGAGCTGGGCCTCGGTGTAGTGGGGGTTCACCTGCACCGCGCGCTCGAACCGCCGCTCGGCCTCCCCGAAGTCACCGCGGCCGTGGGCAATGACGCCGAGCATGTGGTGCACGTCGGCGAAGCCAGCGGTCCGATCGACGACCCGGCGGAGCAGCGCCTCGGCGTCGTCGTACTCGCCCTTCGCGAAATGCTCGCGCCCGAGGAGGAGCAGCTGCCGGACGTGGTCGTCCATTCACCGCCGAGTGTGCGGGAAAGCCGCGGGGCGGGGAAGCCCGGCGGCGCTCCCCGGGGCCGCGTACGGCCATTCGCTCCGGCGCTTCGGCCGGGCCCGGCTTGCCCGCGTCCGCGGGCGCTGCTAACCCCCCACCGTGGCTGCGTCTGGAGACGCGACCGGGCCCCGATTCGTCGGCAGCGTGGTGGACCCCGCCGTCCTCGAAGGCGGCGCGACGGAGCCCGAGGTTCGACCCGCATCGACGGAGCCCGATTTCGGCGAAGGAACCGGGCCGGTGTCGGGGGGCGCGCCGCTCGCCGCCGACCGTGAGCTCGAGCCCCTCCCCGAGCGCCCGCAGCCGAGCCCACAAGCGCCGGTCGCCGCCGAGGAGGCCACCGGAGGGGGCGGCGCGGAGGCCCACGCCCCGTCGCCCGACCCCACCGCCGGCGAGGCCGTCCAGGGTCGGTCGCCCTCACCGCGCGGCGCC
Organism: uncultured Polyangiaceae bacterium; assembly: GCA_964404725.1. Classification (GTDB taxonomy): domain Bacteria; phylum Myxococcota_A; class Polyangia; order Polyangiales; family Polyangiaceae; genus JAFGBI01. The sequence goes on along the minus strand of CAYOLF010000027.1, from coordinate 19,727 downwards.
GACATGCGCGCGCGGCTGCTCGAGCGAGCCCGGGCCGCGCTGGGGGACGAGCCTGCCCCGGTCCGCCCGGAGCCGGCGCTCACCGGGCTCGACGAGGTGGACCCCGCGGGTGCGCCGCCGCTCTCCTCTCGCGACCGCGAGCTCGCGCTCCTTGGCCGGCCTGCATGGGGGGCGGGGGTGGCCGCGACCGGCATCGGGTCCGGCGCGCTCTCCCCCACGATGACCGCCGTGGTCGGCACCCTGATCGGGCTGGTGGTCGTCGCCTCGCTGGTCACGATCGCGATGCACGTCGATCGCCGCCTGCCGTCGGTGCCGGCTGCCGTCGCGGCCAGCACCCCGGCGCCGTCCGCCGCTCCGGCGCCGTCCAGCGTGACCGCCGCCCCGACCACGAGGCGGCGAGAGCGACGCATCCTTCCGGGGCCCTGGCGCGTGGTGGACGACCGGGAGAAGCCGGGGCTCCGTGTGGTTCGAGGCAAAATCGGTCGGCAGGCGTTCCTCACCGCCGTCCAGCAGGCCGGGATCCAGCGGGCTGAGGCGTATCGGCTGGTGAAGGCGTACGAGGGGGTGCGCGACCTGGACCGCTGCGGGCGCGGAGACAGCTTCCTCGCCCTGGTGGACCGGACTTCGGGGCGCCTGCGGGCCTTCGAGTACGTGGTCAGCGCGGAGGAGGTCTACCAGGCGCGCGAGAACGCCGAGGGGCTGCTCCGTGCGGCCCGCCTCGATCTCAAGATCACCTACGAGTCCTTCCAGGGTGCGTTCGTCGTCGACGGCCCGCTCGACGCCTCGGCTGCGATCGCCGGGTTCGAGCCCGGGCTCCGCGAGACGCTCGCCAAGTCGCTGGCGGGACACCTCGACCTCGACGAGGTGGGCGGCGGCGATCGCCTCCGTGTGATCGCCCAGGAGGTGACGGTGCTCGGCGCGTTCGCGCGCTACGCCGGCGTCGAGGCCCTCGAGATCGTCCCGCGCGATCCGAAGCGTCCGCGCCAGCGGTACTACTACTTCAAGGGCGCCAAGGAGCGGGGCTACTACGACGCCAGGGGACGCTCACCGTACGAGGGTGGCTGGCGCCGGCCCGTGCCCGGGGCGCCGGTGACGTCGCACTTCAACCCCAACCGCCTGCACCCGGTGTTGAAGAAGCGGATGCCCCACAATGGCACGGATTTCGGGGCGCCGACGGGCACGCCGGTGCACGCCTCGTCGTTCGGGCGCGTCACCTTCGTCGGGTGGGGCGGCCCCGCGGGCAACCTGATCCGGATCGAGCACCCCGGGCAGATCGAGACGCTCTACTTCCACCTCTCCCGGTTCGAGCCCGGGATCGAGGTGGGCGATCACGTGGACCGGATGCAGGTCATCGGCTACGTCGGCTCCACCGGGCGCTCGACGGGGCCGCATCTGCACTTCGGCGTGAAGAAGAACGGCAAGTACGTCGACCCGATGTCGCTAAACCTCGACGCGTTGCGCGTCATCTCGAGCGACGAGCGGGCGGCCTTCGCGGCCGTCGTGCAGCGCTACGACGCGGCGCTCGACGGCATCCCGCTCCCCGAGCCGCCACCAGAGTCGTCCGCGATTGCCGCGGCCGCCTCCGCAGGGAGCGGGGAGGCGGCGGTCGGCGAGGGTGAGGAGGGGGAGGGCGAGGAGATCGAGGTCCCGGGCCCCGTCCCCGCCGCTCCGGTGGCCGCCCCCGCCCCCGCTCCCGTGAGCCCCGGGGCTCCGCCCACCTCGGCGGTATTCCTCACGGACAAGGAGCTGCTGGAGCTGCAGGGGGCGTCGAGCGACGGCGAGGTGCCGGAGTGACGGGGGCGAGGGTGGAGCGGGCGGTCACGACTCGGCGCTGACCCCGACGACGGGGCGCCCCCCCGCCCGGCCCCGGACCGTGAGGACGAAGGTCGAGCCCCGGGGGGTCGCCGACTCCACCCACGCGGCGCCGCCGTGCGCGAAGGCGATGTGCTTGACCAGTGCCAGCCCGATCCCGCTGCCGCGGGCCTGGGTGGCGGCGGCATGGCCGCGGACGAAGCGCTCGAAGATCCGCCGGCGCTCGCCGGGGGGCACCCCGGGGCCCCGATCGGTGACGCGGACCTCGACCCGGCGCCCGGCCCGGCGCACCACCACGGCGATCGGATCCTCGCCGGGGGCGTACTTCAGCGCGTTGTCGATCAGGTTGACGACGGCCACCTCGATCGCCCGCTCGTCGATGGACAAGACCGGTAGCCCGGGGTCGACGGTGAGCGTGATGGGGCGCCCTTTGGCGCGCGCGCGGCACGCCTCCACCGCCCGCTCTACGGCGGCCTCGAGCCTCCCGCTGGTGATCGCGTAAGACGCCCGGCCCCGTTCGGCGCGGGCGAAATCGAGGAGGTTCTCGATGAGGCCGGTGAGCCGCTCGCTCTCGGTGACGATGACCGAGGCGTAGTGCCGCCGCTTGTCCTCGGACTCGAGTCGTCCGCTCTGCAGCATCTCACCGAACATGCGCACCACGGAGAGCGGGGTCTTGAGCTCGTGCGAGACGTTGGCGACGAAATCGCTCTTCAGGTCGGACAAGCGCTGGGCGCGTCGGGCGGCGACGAACACCACTATCAGACCCGCGATCACGACGGCCACCGAGAGCGCCACCATCACGAGCTCGAGCACTCGCCGACGGGCGACCGCGGCGCCGATGTCGCCCGCCGAGGGGATGGTGGCGTTCAGCCACCACTTGTAGAGCGTCGTCTGGAACGGCCTGCCGATGGTGACGCCCCCGCGACCGAGCGGCGGTCCGAAGATGATTCTCCCCTGGGCGTCCACGACGTTGATGCGGCTCTGCTGGTCACGCCGGGAGTACAGCGACGCGAACAGATCGTGGACGATCAGGGGCACGTAGTGCCAGGCGACCACCAGGTAGCGGCGCTCGCGCTCCGTCTTCTGCCAGTAGCTCACCAGGTAGTCGTGCCCGCGGTACGTCGCGTGCAGGTGGCGGAGCTGTTCCCGTGGCGCCGCCGCGAGATCCAGGTCGGGGAGCATCCCCTGGACCACCAGGCGGCGGAACGCCTCGTCCTCTTGCCGCCGCCCCCTCGACACCATCGCCACCACGTCATGGTTCGGCGCAGTGAGATCGACGAGGAGCACCGCGCGCACGGTCGGCGTCTGCTGGGCAGAAACCGGGAGCCACTCGCTGCCAAAGTCGCCGCGCTCGGAGACGTCGATCGTCTCCCGGACGACGTTGTCCTGATCGATGAGGTTCTTCTCGAGCTGCGCGGCGGCGTCGCTGGCGAGCACGTAGGTGGCCTCGACGATCGAGCGCTCCCGCAGCTCCTCGAGCTGGAGGCTGTTGCGGACGGTGACTCCGAGCAGCACCAGCACCGACACCACCACCGCCGGCAGGAGCAGGAACGTCACCAGGCGCTCGCGCCGTCGCAGCGTGGGCACGGGCCGAGGATAGCACCCGGGCCCTCCCTCGCGGTTGTCGGTGCGGCCGCGCTGGACCGCGCTCCCGCCCCGCGGCCGGCCTCGCGGCTCCGTCGCGGCCGGCCTCGCGGCTCCGTCGCGGCGACGGCCACGCGCCCGTGGTAGACGGCGGACGGCCCTGGATGACTCCTCTCCTCGCCGTGCCCCCCGCCGCGCGCGTGCGCGTCGAGCCGCCGCGTCGCGCCGCCCGCGCCGCCCGCCGGCGGCGGGGTTGGGTTTCGCACGAGCCGGCCCTCTACGTCCTGTACGCCGCGGCCTGCACGCTCGCGGTCGCCCTCGTCTTCTTCCGCTCGATGCGGCAGCAGATCACCATGCTCTACGCGTCGCTCGGGGGCGACCCGATGCTCCCCGACCTGGTCGCGCTCGGGCCCTGGTCGGCGCCGCTCGACGACGCCTTCATCCACTTCGACTTCGCTCGGGCCGCGGCGCGCGGTCATCCCTTCGAGTGGTCGGAGGGCAATGGTTACAGCTCGGGGGGGACGAGCCTGAGCTACCCGTTCGTGCTGGCGCTTGGGTATGCCCTCGGCTTCGTGGACCTCCACCTGATGGTCTGGGCGGCCATCATCGCGGCCGTCTCCGTGCTGGGGCTGCTGCTGGCGGTGCGCCGCCTCTTCACGCCCCTGCCGCGCTGGACGACCTACCTCGCCCCGCCGCTGCTCCTCGCCACCGGCGCGCTCGACTGGGCGCTCTGGAGCGGCATGGAGACCGCGTTCTTCCTGGGTACCTGGGGGCTGACCCTCGCGCTGTGGTTCGACCTCGTGGCGGCGGCGGAGGGCACGGAGCGGCCACTCGTTGTCCGGGCGCTCGGCGTCGGGCTCGCGGGCGGGTTGGCGGTGGCGACTCGGCCCGAGGCTGCGAGCTCGGTCGCGATCTTCGGGGTGAGCGCGGCCTTCGTCGCGCTCCGCCGCCGGCGCTGGCCGAGCGCGGCCGCGGTGCTCGCGCTGGTCGGCGCTCCGGGGGCGCTGGTGGTGATCCTGCACGCGGCGGCGAACCTGGCGTTCACGGGGGACACCGCTGCGGCCGGCGCGATCTCCAAGCTCGAGGCCCACGACCCCTTCCGGGGGAGGGCGGAGGTCCTCGAGGCCTGGGCGTTCTTCCTCAGATACCAGGTGGAGCGCATCACCCACTACCACCTCGCCGCCGACGGCCGGCACGGGCTCGTGGTGTGGCTGCTCGCGCTCGTGGCGTTGGTGCCCAGGCAGACGCGGCGGAGCGCGCTCCTGCTCTGGACGAGCGCGGCCGCCTGGGCCGCGATCGTCGCCTTCAACGGGCAGGTGCGCTGGCAGAACGAGCGGTACGCCATGCCGGCGCTCGCGTGGCTCCTGCTCGCCGCCGCCCTGGGCGCGGGGGCGCTCGGCTCGCTGCCGGCCGGAGCGGGGCGGCGTGCCCGTCGCCTTCGCCTCGCCGGTTTCGCCGCGGCGGTAGTCGCCCTCGGCCGCTTCGGGTGGAGCGAGGCACCTCGCTTCCGCGAGCAGGTCTGGTTCTTCGGACGGGCCTCGCGCAACATCCTGGAGCAGCATGTGCGGGTCGGGCTGCTCCTGCGCCACGCGCTCACGCCGCGCCCTCGTCGGGTGGCGGTCGGCGACGCGGGCGCCATCCCCTACGCAGCGGACCTGCCCGCGCTCGACCTCATCGGGCTCGGCGGGTATCGCGACCTTCCGTTCGTGCGGGCCAAGCGCCACGGGCTCGGTGCGGTCGTCGAGCTGCTGGAGCGGATGCCCGTCGATGAGCGGCCGGACCTGTTCGCGCTCTACCCATCCTGGTGGGACACGCTCCCCATCTGGTTCGGGCGGCAGATCGGCGAGGTCGAGGTGCACGGCAACGTCATCTGCGCGGGAGCGGCGAAGGTGCTCTACCGGCCGGACTACACGGCCTTCGAGGGCAGCGCCTCACCCGTCGGCCTGGAGCCGTCGGCGATCGTGCTCGACGAGGTGGATTTCGCCGATCTCGTCTCGGAGCGCCGTCACGACTACGGCTGGTCGCTGCCGGGTGTGGGCCACATCGACATGAAGCTCCTGCCGCACCCGGGGCGTCCGGCGCAGCCACTCTGGGACGCCGGGCGGCTCATCCCCGCCGGCGCCACCGAGCGCCTGTCCGTGCGGACCCCGGGGGCGGGCCGTGCACTCTCTATCGTGCTCCGTCTCGCGCCTACCCGACCCCTGCGCCTGGAGGTGACGGTGGACGCCTGGCGAGGGTCGCTCGAGGTGTCGCCCAGCGATGCCTGGCAGCACCCACGCCTGGACGTGCCGGCGTCCGCGGTGGCTGCCGATCGAGCGATCGTCACGGTGCGCGCCGACGCGGCGGAGCGCGTCTCGTACCACCTCTGGGTCGTCGGGTGGCGGTGACCGACTGGCTGGGGCTGCCACGTTGGCCCACGGAGCCGGTGGCGGCGTTCGCCGCGCTGCTCGCCGTCGCGGGCGCGCTGGGCATCCTCGGGTGGCGCGCTCGCGCGGCCCGGCTTCTGGGCGCATTGCCGACCGGGGCGTGGGTGGCCGTCCTCGCGCTCACCGCCGCTGCCCTCTCTCACGGCTACACCGTGCATTTTCTGCGCGGGGGACCCCGCATCATCGACGCGACGAGCTACTGGCTCGAGGCGCGCTCCTTCGCCGCCGGCGGCTTCACCTTTGCGCCACCGGGCCCGCTCGCGTCGTTCGGTGGCCGCTTCCTCGTCGCGCCAGCCGACGGCGATCGGCTCGGCGTGATCTTCCCGCCCGGATACCCGGCCCTGCTCGCGCTCGGGTTCCTGGCGGGAGCGCCGCTCGCCGTGGGGCCCCTCATCGCGGCGGGGCTCGTGGTCGCGACCTTCGGGCTCGGCCGTGCTACGGCCCGTCGCGACGACATCGCCCTTCTCGCCGCGACGCTGTCCACCCTCTCGGCGGCGCTGCGCTACCACACGGCCGACACCATGTCGCACGGGTGGTCGGCGCTGCTCGCCTCCCTGACCCTGCTCGGCGTGCTCCGCGCCACCCCCGGCGCCGTGCTCGGTGCCGGGCTCGCGGCCGGGTGGCTCGTTGCGACGCGGCCGGTTTCCGGCGCGACGTTCTTCGCGCTCGCCGTCGCGGTGCTCGCGTCGCACCCGCGGCGACTGCCGCTGCTCGCGCTGGGCTGCCTACCCGGGCTCGCCCTCCTGATCGCCCACCAGCAGGCGGTCACAGGCGATCCGTGGACCTCCAGCCAGTTGCGCTACTACGCCCTCGCCGACGGTCCCCCCGGGTGCTTCCGCTACGGGTTCGGCGATTCCGTGGGTTGTCGCTTCGAGCACGGCGACTTCGTCGCGGCGATGCTCCCGGACGGGTACGGTCCCTGGCAGGCCCTCTGCGTCACCGGGGCTCGGCTCTTCATCCACCTGCGCGACGCGGGGAACCTGCCGCTGCTCGCCCCGCTGCTCGTCCTCGGCGCGATGGGGGCGCGGCGGCAGCGGCTCCTGGTCTGGCCCGTGCTCGGGGCAGTGGCGATCGTGGTCGCCTACGCGCCCTTCTACTTCGACGGAAGCTACCCCGGGGGTGGGGCGCGCCTCTACGCGGACGCGCTGCCGCTCGAGCACGTGTTGCTGGCGCAGGGCCTGTTCGCCGCGCGGCTCGCGGCGTTCGGGGCTCCCCTCGTCCTCGGCGGGTTCGCCTTCGTGACCAGCAGCGACCACCGCGCGCTCGCCGAGCGGGACCAAGGCCGCCCCTACTTCGAGCCGGCGATCCTCGCGGCGGCAGGGGTCGAGCGGGGGCTCGTCTTCGTCGACACGGACCACGGCTTCAACCTCGCCCACGACCCGAGCGTGCGCACCGCCGCCGCCGGAGTCGTCGTGGCGCGCTGGCGGGGGGACGCCAACGACCGGCTGCTCTGGGAAGAGCTCGGTCGACCGCGCGCCTTCGCGTACATGGGCGCCGCCGCGGGTGCGCCGCCGCGGGTCCTCCCGCGGGCCATCCCCGCCCCGGAGGTGTTTCGCTACGAGGCCGAGAGCTACTGGCCGCTCGCCGCGCTGCGCGACGGCTGGGCGCACCCGGACTTCCTGCCCTGCGCGTCGGGCGGCCGGGGCGTTCACCTGCGGGCGACCGGCCCGGCGGTGACGGCGCACCTCGAGCTTCGCGTTCCGCTATCCGGCCGGTATCGGATCGCCGCTGGCTGGGCAGCGGCCGCCCCCGTCCGGGGGTCCGTCAGCGTGACCGCGCCCGGGATCACCGCAGAAGGTCGCTCCTCGCAGGCATCGGGGAGCTGCTGGGTCCTTTCGCTCGGTGAGGCCGAGCTGGAGGCAGGAATGGCGGCTATCGAGGTTCGGGCGGAGGGTACCGCCGCCGTCTTCGACTACCTGGAGCTCCGACCCGTGGCGCGGCCGGGCGAGCGGCCTGGGTTGGGCGCGACGGACGAAGTTTCGCGCGAATCACTGTGAATTTGGCTTGGGCAGCGGGCTGGGTTCGGGCCCCCTGCCGCATGGTCACCGCGGGGCCTGGCGCGCTCCCGACCCCGGGCGGATGGACCGGGCCAACGGCGCGCCGGCCGCGCACTGCCGGAAATGCGTTGACAGTTCATGGCTTAGCCGTGCAAACATGAGTGGTCATCAGGGTGGAGGACGGGATGACCAAGAGTGAGCTCATCGAGGCGATCGCCGCACGGGGTGAGCTGACCAAGGCGCGGGCGGAGCTGGTCGTCAACTGCGTGTTCGACGCGATGACGGAGGCGCTCCAGCGGGGCGAAGGCATCGAAATCAGGGGATTTGGTAGCTTCACCGTGCGACCGTACAAGCCCTACGACGGGCGTAACCCGCGCACGGGTCAACCGGTGCCCGTGCCGGCGAAGCGGCTACCGTTCTTCAAGGTGGGCAAGGAGCTCAAGGAGCTCGTCAACAACAGCCGCGCCCACGTCGCGGACGTCGGTGACGACGACGGGGCCATGGACGACGACGACGACTGACCCGGCGCTCCCCTTCCCCTCGCCCCCGGCGCGGCTGCCCTCGGCGCTGACGCCCCAGTAGCTCCGAGGCGCGGCATCCTGCCGGAATGCAAGGGCTTCATCCCGTGGCGGCGCCACCGTGGCGTTTGACCGAGGCCGGCCACCGGTGCTAAGGGGGCTCGGCTCACTCGTCGGGTCGATCGCTGCAAGATGGGCGGGATCGCTCGACGGGCCCCGCTGTGCCACGGAGCCGGCGACGACGAGCGAGGAGGCCGAGATGACCGTGCGGGTCGAGGGAGACTCCGGGGCTGGCGTACCCTTCAAGCTGGGCGACATGGCCGTGCACCCCGCCCACGGAGTCGGCGAGATCGCCGCCATCGAGCCTCGCGAATTCGGGGGGCAGACCGCGAGCTGCTTCGTCCTCCGGATCCTTGCCTCCGGCCTCAAGGTGATGGTCCCCGTCGAGGCGGCCGAGCGGGTGGGGCTGCGACCGGTGATGAAGAAGCGTGAGGCGCAGGAGATCATCGAAATCCTGCGGGCGCCCGAGGTGGCGGTCGACATGCAGCCCTGGAACCGCCGCTTCCGGGCCTACACCGAGATGCTCAAGAGCGGCGCGCCGGCGGAGATCGCCAAGGTCTTGCGGGACATGTACCGGCTCAAGTTCGACAAGGATCTCTCGTTCGGTGAGCGGCGCCTGCTGGATCAGGCCAAGAGCCTGCTGGTGCAGGAGCTCGCCCTCGCCAAGAAGGTCGATCCGGCGCGGATCGAGGGTGAGATCCGCGAGATCCTCTCGGCCTAGGCTCCTGGTCCCATGAGGATCTACACTCGCGTCGGCGACGACGGGCAGACCGGGCTCCTCGGCGGGGCCCGTGTCCCCAAGGACCACCCCCGGGTCGAGGCCTGCGGCGCCGTGGACGAGCTCGCTGCGGCGCTCGGCTGGGCGCGCGCCTGCGCGCTTCCCCCGCTGGTGGACGAGGCCGTCGCTGCCGTGCTGTCGACGCTGCACTCCGTCGCCGCTGAGCTCGCCTGTCCCGCGGGGAGAAAGTCGGCGTTCGGCGCCACGCCCGTGGGTCCGGTGGAGGTCGCCTGGGTCGAGCGCACCATCGACGTGCACGAGGCAGAGTTGGCGCCGCTCCGTGGCTTCGTGCTGCCGGGCGGCTCCGCGGGGGCCGCGGCGCTGCACCTCGCGCGGACCGTCTGTCGCCGAGCGGAGCGGCGCGTGGTCACCGTCGGACGAACGGAGCCGGTGCGTCGCGAGCTGGTCGAGTTCCTCAACCGTGTCAGCGATCTTTGTTTCGTGCTCGCGCGGCGGTCGAACCAGCTCGCTGGGGTGCCCGACCTCCCGTGGGGGCCGCCGAGAGAGGGCGTCGGTTGACCGCCCGCCGAGGCTGGTGGTCTATTGCCCCCTGAGCGATGCGCCCCAGCCCGGGACAGGTGGTCGGCGGCAAGTACCGCATCGTGCGCCTCATCGGCGACGGTGGCATGGGGTCGGTGTTCGAGGCCCGCCACGAGGTGCTCCGCTCGACCGTCGCGCTGAAGTTCCTGCACCCCGAGCTGACGTCACGGACCGGCCTGGCCGAGCGCTTTCTGCAGGAGGCTCGCGTCTCCGCCAGCATCCAGAGCCCCCACGTCACCCGCGTCATCGACGTGGATCAGACGACGGAAGGCACTCCGTACATCGTCATGGAGCACCTGGTCGGCGAGACCCTGCAGCAGGTCCTGGATCGCCAGCTGAAGCTGTCGCGGGATCAGGCGGTGGACTACGGCCTTCAAATCCTCTCCGGGCTCGAGGCGGCGCACGCGCTCGGCGTGGTGCACCGCGATCTGAAGCCCGACAACGTGTTCGTCACCTCGACCGGAGGCGGACCGTTGCTCAAGCTGCTCGACTTCGGGATCGCGAAGCTCCGGCAGGCGCACGAGTTCCAGCGGGGGCTCACGCGGCCGGGCGTCGTGATGGGGACGCCGGAGTACATGGCCCCGGAGCAATTCTACGCGGCCGAGCGCGTCGATCATCGTGCCGACATCTACTCGCTCGGCGCGATGCTCTACGAGCTCCTGAGCGGGCTCCGGCCGGCGTACGGCGACGACGTGAACCAGATCCTCGCCCAGGTCGCGCTCGGGCGGGTCAAGCCGCTGCTCGAGCACGAGCCTGAGCTGCCGCCGGGCCTCGCCGGCGTGGTCCACCGGGCGCTCGACGCCGACCCCGAGCGGCGTTTCGCGAACGCGACGGAGATGCGGCTCGAGCTCGCGCGGTTCGCCGGGCAGCTGAGCCATGCGGGGCGCCTCGCGGCGACCCCGGAGCCCGCCTCGGTCGCGCCGGCCCCACCCCGGATCGCGCCGCCTCCGGTGGCGGCCACGCCCTTCGATTCACCAGCGGCTCTCTCCGCCGTCCCCGCGCCGACGCCCCCGGGCACGGCGTCGGCCCCCGGCGTGCCGCCCACGCTGCCACCCGAGGACGAGCCCGCCATGGACGCCGGTTCGTCGGGAGGGGGCAAGGGCGGTACCCAGGACGTGCCCCGTGAGGAGATCCAGCGGCGCATCGCCACGTCGGCCCAGGCGCTGGGACCGCAACCCCTCGGCGTCCCCGCGGCGGCGTACCCGACCGCGCAGGTCGGCCGGCGCCGGCGCGCGCCGCGCCTCCTGCCCGCGGTCGGTGCGCTGCTGCTCGCGCTGCTCGTGACCGCCGCCCTCGTCGTCGCCGTCGTGGCACTGCGGCGCGAGAACGACGACGTCCCGCCGTTGCCGGCCCCGCCGGCGCCGGCAACGGCAACGGCCCCGGGGAGCGGCGGCGGGAGCGCGACCGGCGTGGACGGCCCCGCGGCGACGTCCATCGCTACGTCACCTCCCGTGACGACGACGACCACCGCGGGGCGCACCGGCACGACGCGCGACGCGGGCTCCGGTGGCGTGACGCCCGCGGACGGTGGGCCACCGACCTTCACGCTGCCGCCGTTGCCGAGCGTTCTGCCGCCGCTGCCGAGCGCCCTGCCGCCGCTGCCGAGTGGGCTACCGCCGCTGCCAAGTGGGCTGCCGCCGTTGCCGAGCAGCCTGCCGCCCTTCACCTTCCCGTTCCCCACTACCCCGTGACCGACCCCGAACTCACCGCGGAAGAGATCCGAGCCTTCGTCGCCTCGATGCCGCGGGGCTATCGCTACGTCTTCTCCGAGCGCGGCATCCGGGATCACGCCGGGCTCGCGCTCGGTCGGCAGGGCGCGCTCGTGCGCGTCGGGCGGTTCCACGCCGGTCGCGATCTCGGCGCGGCGCCTCTCTGCGTGGTCGCGGACGATCGGCCGGGCCTGCTCGCGGTCATCAGCGCTGCGCTGGTGATGGAGTCACTCGACGTTGTGCACGCGGAGGCCTACACGCGGCGCCGAGACGACGCGGTCCTCGAGGCGGTGGACGTGTTCTGGGTGCGGGATCTGCGAGCGGCGAGCGTGGAGGCGCTGAGCCAGGAGCGCCTCCAATCGTTGGAGGACGTGCTCGGTCGCTTCCTCCGCGGCGAGATCCCGGTCGCCGAGGCCCAGACCGCAGCGGGATCGCGGCCGCCCGGCGGTACCTACGAGGCCAACGTGCGCTTTCTCGAGAGCGCTGACGGCACGCTCACGACGCTCGAGGTGCAGACCGTCGACCGCGCAGGGCTGCTGCTCGCCCTGTCGCACGCGCTCTTCGCGCGCGGGGTGCAGATCGTCCGCTCCGAGGTCCACACCAGCCACGACAAGGTGCAGGACCGGTTCGAGCTCCAGGAGCTCGACGGCTCGCCCATCGGAGCCGACCGACGTCTCGAGATCCAGGTCGCGGTGCTGGCCGCCATCGATCCGGTGCGACGGAGCTGAGCTCGGCCGCCGCGCGCGGCGACGGTCAGGCGGTGAACCACGGCGGTGACGCCGTCGGATCCAGGGCCGAGGCCGAGTCGTCCACCACCGGGGAGGGCTCGGCGCCGAGGCGTGCCGCCAGGTGTTCGTGGGCCGCACGCGCCACCTCGGACAGGGCGGTCGCACGACCGGTGAGGGCGGCGAGCGAAGTCACCGGGTACTCCCGGACGCCGCAGGGCACGATGTGTCCGTACAGCGCGAGATCGATGCTCACGTTCAGCGCGAAGCCGTGGAGGGTGACCCAACGGGCGATGCGCACGCCCAGCGCCCCGATCTTGGCCGGCGCCGCGGCGGCGTCCGCGCCGGTCCAGTCCGTCGGCCTCGCGCGGTCGACCCAGAGCCCCACCAGGCCCGGCACCGTCCCTGTCGCCACCCCCTGGTCGAGGGCGGTCCGCCGCATCACCTCGATCAGGTCGTTCACGTAGCGCCGAACGTCGCGGCGGTCTGGTCCCAGGTCGACGATTGGATACGCGACGAGCTGCCCGGGGCCGTGCAGCGTGACATCGCCGCCGCGCTCCACGGCGAAGGTTTCGATCCCTGCCTGGTGGAGCCCCGCTGCGGAGGTGAGCAGGTGCTCCGCGCGCGCGCTGCGCCCCAGCGTGATCACGGGGTCGTGCTCGACGAGGAGCGCGACGTCTTGGCCCTCGCCGCGAATCCGCGCCGCGTGCAGCTTGCGTTGCAGCTCGAGCACGGCACCGTAGGGCCGGCGCCCGAGCCAGACCCCGGTGAGCCGACGCGGCATCTACTCGGGGACCTCGACGCCCGTATCACGCAGCTCGTCGCGCAGCGCGTCGACGTGATCGGTGAAGGCGGTGGCCACGCCCGGGTCGAACTGGGTCCCGGAGCAGCGCGCTATCTCCCCGAGCGTGACCTCGTGCGGGAGCGCCAGGCGGTAGGCGCGATCGGAGGTCATGGCGTCGTAGGTGTCGGCGACGGCGATGATCCGGGCGAGCAGCGGGATCTCCTCGCCCGAGATGCCGAGCGGGTAGCCGCGGCCGTCCCAGCGTTCGTGGTGGAGGTAGACCCCGGGCAGGACGGGCTCCAAGAACCGGATCGGGTCGAGGATCTCTCGCCCGTAGGTCGGGTGCTTCTTGAACGTCTCGTACTCCTGCTGGGTGAGTCGTCCGGGCTTGTTGAGGTTCATGACGCAGCCGACCTTGCCGATGTCGTGCATCAACGAGGCGTTGCGTACCACCTCGATCGCCTCTTCGCTCAGCCCGAGCCAGCCGGCGAGCGCCACGGCGTAGCGGGCGACGCGCTCCGAATGCCCAGCCGTGTAGCGATCCATCTTGTCGATGGTGGTGGCAAGCCCCCGGATGGTCTGCCGGAACGTGTCTTGCAGGTCGGTGTAGAGGCGGGCGTTCTCGATCGCGGCGGCGCCGCGGGAGGCGACGATGCTGAGCAGCTTTCGCTGTCCCTCGTCGAAGCGGCGCGTGGCCGCCAAGCTCACCACGGCCAGCCACCCGAGCAGGCGCTCGCGCGAGCGCAGCGGCACGACGGCCGCGCTCGACACCGGCCGGCTCGGCAGATCGGCGAAGAGCTCGGAGGCGTGGACACCGTGGACCACCAGGGGTGCCCCCATCGCCAGGCGCGGGACGATGGCCTCCGCGCTCAGGCGCCCGGGGGTCGCCTCTGGGGGGAGCACCGTGCTCACCGCCCGGCTGCGCTCACGGAACCCTCCGGCGGCGTCGTCGAGCCAGGTGAAGACGAGATCGGCGTGCACGTCCGCGAGGGCGCTCGCCTCCATGGTCGCGACCACCTGCTCCAGCGACAGGCTGGCCGCGATCGCCTCCGACACCTGATAGAGCGACAGCGCCTCGCGCAGTCGCAGGTTCTCCGCGGCCAGGCGCTGCTTCTCGAGGCCGCGCTGCACGATGTGGACGATCTCCTCGACCTTGAACGGCTTGAGGATGTAGTCGTACGCGCCGCGCTTCATTGCGTCGATGGCGGTCTCGACCGTTCCGAAGCCGGTCATGATCACCGTCAACGTCTCGGGGCTGGTGCGCGACACCTCGCGGAGCAGCTCGAGCCCGCCCATCTTGGGCATCTTGAGATCGCTAATCACCAAGTCGTAGTGCGTTGCCTGGAGCTCGCGCAGCGCGCTCACCCCGTCCTCGGCCGTGCGCACCACGTACCCCTCCATGCCGAGGAAGTCCGCGAGGATGTCGCGGATGAATTTCTCGTCATCCACGACCAGCACACGCGCCCTCTCCTCGGGAGTCCCCGAAGCGGATCCGGCCCTCGGGGGAGCGCTCGCCACGACCCCGAACTAATAGTGAATTATTCGCCCCCGCTCAACTCTCGCCGCGCGCGATTCGTCCCCTCAGCTCCGCTGCCCGAGCAGACCGCCGAGGCGAGGTGGCGGCGGTGTCGGATCATGTCGCCTGAGGTAGCGGAGATTGAGCCAGTTGATCAACGTGTGCGCCACGATGGGGCCGGCGAGGGAACCGGTGAGCTCGAAGATGGTGCCGAGGATTAGCCCGACCAGCGCGGCCCAGATCGCCCAAACCCAGCGGCTGCGACCCGGTAGGTAATGGACCGCCCCGAAGATCAACGCCTGGGGACCCAGCCCCACCGCTGGCTGCAGCAGGCCGCGAAACAGGATCTCCTCTACGAACCCGCTCGCCGGTCCCACCGCCAACAGGGCCAGGGGGCTCATCGCGCGTGCGATCGGGCGCAGGTCCCGGTGCAGGTCGCGCACCCAGATCGAGTGGGTGACGAGGGGGGGGGTGAGGACCACGACCAGCCCCCCGAACGCCAGGCCGATACACCCGGAGTAGGCATGGCTCGTCCAAGGGTCCAGCTCGAGCCACGGGGCCGGATGGATCAGCGGCGACCGCCACGGCCACAGCGCCCCGACGCCCAGGATTGCCAGGGTCAAGAGCAAGTAGGCCGCGGCGGTGCCCCAGCGCGCCATGGCCCGAATATGGCACGGGCGGAAGCGACACGCATCCAGTGACTCGGACCTCCCGGCGACGGTAGATTCGTCCCGCCGTGAGCACCGCGACGGACTCGCAAGCGGTTCTGGACCTCGTCGAGGGGGCCCTTGATCTCGTGGACGCCATCGCGCGGCACCTGCACCGCGCTATCGGTACGCCCGCGTCGCTGGACGATCTCGTCGGTGTTGGCCGGATGGGTCTCCTCGACGCCGCACGACGCTACGATCCCGAGCGCGGGGTGCCGTTCCGCGCGTTCGCGGCGCACCGAATTCGCGGCGCGGTGCTCGACGGGATGCGCCGTATGGGCCACGCGCCGCGCCGCGCCTACGCGCGGATTCGCGGCCTCGAGGCGGCGTCCCGGGTGAGCGAGGCCGCGCTGGAAGACCTCGCCGTGGCGCCCCCGCCGGGGACGGGCCCCGCCGACGCGGACCAGCGGCTCGGAGACCACCTGGCCGCGATGGCGACGGCGATGGCCGTCGGGCTCCTCACCAGCCCCGCCAGCGGGGAAGACGGCGAGGTCACGGCCGCGGACGACGCGCCGGACCCCGAGGAGCGTGCGGGAAGGCGGGAGCTCTTGGCCCTCGTTCGCGCGGCGCTCGACGAGCTGCCCGCGGAGGAGGCCGCGCTGGTCCGTCGCCATTACCTGGAGGGGGAGCAGTTCGACGACGTCGCGCGCGATCTCGGCATAAGCAAATCCTGGGCGAGCCGGCTCCACGCCCGCGCGATCGATCGGCTCACTCGGCGCCTGCGCGGAACCGTGGGCTAGAGCATCGATCCGTCTGCCAACCCGCCCGGCCGCACGCCCCCCTGGCACCAGTGGTTGCCAGTGGCGAGGGGGCGTTTCTCGGGGCGCCATCGGTGAGCTCGGCTGCTGGCTCGGCGCTCCAGGTCGTTGATCCTTCGCGGCCATCGAACCGATCGCCGCTCCAGGTCGGCCAGCTCGAAACCCAGCCACCATCCGGCCGTACGGCGGACGCGAGCCGTCCGTCGGCGCGTTGGGGTCGGGAACTCCGCGGAGGCGGCGGCGCTGGGGGAACGTTCAGGTCGGCCGAGATCGCGCGCAACCGCGGCCGCCGAGCGATCGACCGAGCGGCATGGATTCGCTGGAGGTCCTCCCCTTCTCCTCCCCTGCGGGGCTCGGAGGCGCCTCCGTCGAGCCGGAGTCGCCCGCACCCGCGGCGGCCGGGTCCGACGGGAGGTTCTCGGCCTTGCTCGCCCGCCTCGGGGAGGCGGTCGACGCCGGCGAGGCGCTGGTCGACCGGGCCACGGCCGGCCCCGCCGTGAGCGACCCGGCGACGCTCATCGCGTTGCAGGTCGGGATCTACCGCTACGCCGAGACGATCGAGCTCGCTGCCAAGGCCGTGGAGGGCGCATCGGGCGCCGTGCGCACGACCATGCAGTCAAGCTGACCGCCGCGTCGAGTGGTTTAGCGTGCTCGCCGCTTGACCGCGGCGCTTCCCGGCCCACTACTGCGGCCGATGCGCGTGATCGTCGCGATGAGCGGCGGTGTCGACTCCTCGGTCGCGGCCGCCCGGCTCTTGCAGGCCGGACACGAGGTGACCGGCGTCACCCTACACCTCTGGGGCTTGCCCGACACCGCCTCGGCGCCCGGGGGATCCGCCGCCCCGGGCCCGGTCCACGACGCGGCGCGGGTCACGGAGCGCCTCGGCGTGCCGCATCACGTCATCGACGCGCGCGAGGATTTCGATCGCGAGATCGTAACCCCGTTCGTGGCCGCCTACCTCGCCGGGATCACCCCGAGCCCCTGCGTGAGCTGCAACCGGCGCATCAAGCTCGCCGCGCTGGAGCGGCTCCGGCGTCGCCTCCGCGCCGATGCCGTGGCCACCGGACATTACGCGCGCATCCAGCGGGTCGGTGGGCGACCTCGCCTGTTTCGCGCGCTCGATCGCCAGAAGGACCAGAGCTACTTCCTCCATGCGCTCGGCGCCGAAGCTCTCGACCGGCTCTTGCTGCCGCTCGGCGAGCTCACCAAGTCGGAGGTGCGCGAGGAGGCGCGGCGCCTCGGTCTGCCGGGGGCCGAGCGGGCCGACAGCCAAGAGCTCTGCTTCGTGCCGGACGGTCGCTACGTCGCGCTGGTGGAGGCGCGCGGAGGGGAGCGCGTTCGACCCGGGGAGCTCGTGGACGCGAGCGGGCGCGAGGTGGGCCGTCACCGCGGGGTCCACGCCTTCACCATCGGCCAGCGGCGCAATCTCGGGGTCGCGCTCGGAGCCCCCGTCTACGTCACCGGGCTCGATCCCATCTCCGGTCGGGTGACGCTCGGGACCCGGGAGCACCTCTTGGCCATGGGCGCCTCGCTCACGGACGTGGTCCTCGACGACGACGTGGAGCTGCCCGCATCCTGCGAGGTCACCGTGCGCTACCGGGCCGAACCAGTGCCGTCCCTCGTGGAGCCCGCGGCGGCCGGGGGGATGACGCTCCGCTTCTCTCGGCCCGTGGCGCGGGTCGTGCCAGGTCAGTACGCGGTCCTCTACGCGGGGGACCGCGTGCTGGGCGGTGGCCGCATCCACGCGCCGCTCCAGGCGTAGTGAGTCGGCGAGCGCGGTCCGGTCCGGCCCTGTGCCCGCTCGGCTCACGGGCGGCCGCCCACCGGGCTCCCGGCTTGGTCATTTCGGGGCGACGACACGCCATATACGATGGAATGACGTCGCGGCTCCGGGCAGAATTCGCCCGATGGCGGCCGTGCGGCACCAATGGGCGCTCCTGCTGGCCTGCTCGCTCTGGCTCGGCGGGTGCACGGTCGGGGAGGGCGAGGGATCGGTGCGCAGCGATCAGCTGTTCATCGAGGACTGCTGGGACGGCCCCTTCGACCTGCAGCCGACCTTCTTCGGCGCGAACCCGTACCGCGAGCAGGAGATCCTCGTCCGAGTCCAGCGCGGGAACAACATTCAGGAGCTGTCGGACGGGCTCACCGTGCTCGTGTCGGACGCTCCCCGCATCCGCGAGGAGTTACTCGGCCAGCCGATCTCGGTCGGGATGCCGCCCGGGGTTTCGCCGCCGGGGGTGCCCCTCGAGGCCAGCGCGGATCCCCCGATCGTCTCGCTGGCGCTCTACCTGCACAACACCTGCCACCGCGAGAACGGGACGGTCTTCTCGGTAGATCCGGACCAGCTCGAGGCGGGGGCGGCGTCCAGCACGATCACGTTCCTGTCGCTCTTCAGCGGCGACCTGAACGAGAAGAACGCCGACGACAGGCTCACCGAGGCACAATTTGGGGTCTGGTTCGCCGACCCGCGAGACCGGGATGCCAGCGGTCGCATCCCGGCGGAGCGCACCAGCTACGTCGAGGGCCGCTTCCGTTTCTACTTCCAGCGGGGCCAGCCGGCGCAGCCGTTCCCCTGACGCCATTGCGCCGCGTCGGCACCGCGCCCGCTGGCGAATGGCGCGAGGGTGGCCGTACAATCGACCGCCGTGGACACCGAGGTCGATGCACGATTGCGCCGGGAGGCGGGCCGCTTTGCGCTCCGCTTCGCCTGCGAGCACTGCGCCCACCGGGAGCACACGGGAGGCTGCAGCCTCGGCTTCCCGCCCGAGCCGGCGCGCGCCGCGGCGCTCGAGGAGTCGAGCCGGATCCGCTTCTGCAAGACCTTCGAGCTCGACTGAGGCCGGCGCTTCGCCCGCGATGCCCCGCAGTCACCCCCCCTCGCTCGTCACCCTCGCGCGCCGCGCGCTGCGCGAGGACTGCGGGTTCGAGGGCGGCGCGCGGCTGCTCGTCGCCGTCTCCGGGGGCGGGGACTCGCAAGCCCTCCTCGACGTGCTCGCGCGATTGCGGAAGGCGTTCGATCTCGAGCTTTTCGCGCATGGAGTCGACCACGGACTGCGGGCCGAGGCGCGGTCCGAGCTCGAGCTGGCCCGGTCGCTGGCCACGAGCCACGGGGTGCCGTTCGCCACCACCCGCGTCGCCGTGGCGCGCGGGTCGAACCTGCAGGCGCGGGCGCGGGCGGCGCGGTTCGAGGCCCTGCGCGGAGCGGCACGCCGGCTCGGTGGCGCCGTCGTCGCCACGGCCCACCACGCGGACGATCGCGCGGAAACCGTGCTAATTCGGCTGCTGCGCGGGTCGGGGCCGCGGGGGCTCGCCGTGCTGCCGCCCCGCGCCGGGGACCTCGTGCGCCCGCTGATTCGCGCCCGGCGCGAGGCGATCCGAGCGCACCTGTCTCGGCACGGGATCCCGTTCGCGGACGACCCCTCGAACGCGGACCCGCGCTACCTCCGGGTCCGCGTCCGGCGCGACCTCGTGCCCTTGCTCGTGAGCCTTTCGCCGAACATCGTCGACCATCTGGTGGCCCTGGCCGACCAGCTCGCGGCTCCGGACCGTGGCACCGCGTCCGGCGTGAGCCTCGACGGAGTCCCGCTCGGTCGCGCCCAGCGCACCGCGCTCGAGCGTGCGCTGCGGCTCCGGCTCGGGGCGGCGCGCGTCTGGCTACCCGGAAACCGCGCCGCGAGGGTCAATCTCGGCTCGGGCGCCATCGAGATCGGCGCCGCCGAGCGGCGTCCGCCGCACCGCGGCGGGGGGCCGGCCGATCCCTAGAGCAGCAATCAGCTTGATTGCTGCGAAAAATCAACGACCTGGAGCACCGAA
>CAYOLF010000026.1:61206-66141 GCA_964404725.1 uncultured Polyangiaceae bacterium | reverse complement strand
GGCGGATCCATGGCCAGGGCGCGCGCGATCGCGACGCGCTGCTGCTGGCCGCCGGAGAGGTTGCTCGCGAGGTAGTCGGCGCGGTCCGCGAGCCCGACCCGGGCGACCAGCTCGCGGGCGCGCTGGACCAGCGCCGGCAGCCGCTCGCCGTAGGCCGAGTACATCGGGAGCAAGACGTTCTCCACCGCGGTGAACGCTGGCAAGAGGTGGTGGAACTGGAAGATGAACCCGATGCTGCGGCCGCGCATGCGGGTGATGGCGTGGTCGTCGAGGTGGGTGGTGTCCTGGCCCTGGAGCAGCAGGCGGCCGGAGGTCGGCCGATCGAGCAGGCCCATGAGGTTCAGGAGCGTGCTCTTGCCGGAGCCGGAGGGGCCGATGAGCGCGGCAAACTCCCCGGCGTGGACGTCGAACGACACGCCGCGCAGCACGGGTGTGACCACCGTGGTCCCATAGTTCTTGACCACGTCCTCGACGCGAAGCACGGGTATCGAGGGCGCCTCAGCCACCGCGGATCACCGTCGCTGGATCGAGTTGCGCGGCCCGCCGCGCGGGGATCACCGCCGCCAGCAGCCCGACGGCGATCGCGATCGCGGAGGCGGTCAGCATCAGCGCCGCGTCCAGCCGGACCGGGAAGGTGGGCGAGCCGTCCGGGCTGGTGGCGAGGCCGGCGAAGAAGAGCGCGAGGGCGGTGCCAAGCAGGCAGCCGGAGACGGCGCCCACGACGCCGACGATTCCCCCCTGGACCAGGAAGATCCCGAGGATGCTCCGCGTCGAGGTGCCGGTGGCCCGCAGGATCCCGATCTCGCGCGACTTCTGCACCACGCTCACCGCCAGCACCGAGGCGATGCCGAGCGCGACGGCCAGCACGACGAAGAACTGGATCATGTAGCTCGAGCTCGACTGTGAGGAGAGCGCGACCAAGAGCTGCCGGTTGAGCGTCATCCAGCTCTCGCTCACCATGCCCGTCCGGGCGGCGACCTCCTGCGCGATCGCCTCGGCCTGGAACGGCTCGGCGACGCGGAGCTCGATGGTCGACACGTCGCGCCCGAGCGCGAGCAGCGTCTGCGCCGCGCGGACGGAGACGAAGACCCAGCGCTGGTTCACGTCCTTGTTGCCGAGGTCGAAGACGCCGGCCACCACGAAGACGTCGGCGCGCCCGTCGCTGGAGCTGACGCGGATCTTGTCGCCGACCCGGATCCCGAGATCTTTCGCCAGCTCCGCGCCGACCACCGTCTCGTCGCCGAGGACGCGGAAGGACCCGCTCTGCATGCGGTCACCGATGGCGATGACCTGCGTGAAAGACTCCGGGTCGACGCCCCGCAGCGCGACCGAACGACTGGCGTTGCCCCGAGTGGCGAAGCCCGATCCGGCGACCGTGACCGTCGCCGCCTCGACCCCAGGGACCTGGGTGGCGGCCGCCAGCACCAGCGGCCACTGATCGAGGGTACGGTCGCGCTGGTTGCGCTTCTCGACGCGCGCCAAGAGCTCCCCCGCCGGCGGCGCGAGCACGCGCGCCTCCTCCTCGGGCGGACGGATCACGACGTGCGCTTGCGTCGTGAGGGTGGTCTTCACCAGGCTCGCCTGCAGCCCGTCGATCAGCGCGGTGAGGAAGACCATGACCGCCACCCCGACGCCGACGCCCACGAAGATGAGCAGCGTCTGCAGCCGCCCCTCGCGGAGGAAGCGCAGCGCCACGAACCACTCAAACGGCACGGGCCCCTCCGCAGCCGCCGCGCCACCGGTCCGGCCGCCGTTCACCCATCGCCGCCCTCCACCTCGTGCGGGCGCACGCGCGCGCCCGCGGCGGGCAACGGACCCGTGGCCACCACGACGCGCTCGCCCTCGCTCGTCCCCTCGAGGACCTCGATCCGCTCGTCGCCGCGGATCCCTAGGCGCAGCAGCCGCCGTTCGAGGCGGTCCCCGACCACGATCAGCGCCCACGGCGCGGCACCGGCGGCGTCGCGGATCGCCGCCAGGGGGAGCGTCACCGTGGCCTCCCGCCGGGCCACGTCGAGGTTGACGCTCACCGTCAGCTCGGGGCGCAAGAACGGGGGCGGCTCCGGCACCGCGAAGCGCAGCTCGACGGTGCCGCGACCCGGGTCGACGGCGGGTGCGACGTAGATCAGGCGCGCCGGGAACGGCTGGTCGGGCACGGCGTCGGCCACGGCCGTGGCGGCCTGCCCGACCGACACCACGCCGAGGTACTTCTCGTCCGCCTCCACGGAGAGCCGCGGCGCGCCGTCCCCGAGCAGGGTGAGCAGGCCCGCGCCCGGCTGCACGACGTCGCCGGGCTCCACCTTGCGTTCGAGGACCACGCCGGCGGTCGGCGCCTCGACCCGGGTCGCTGCGAGGCGGGCCTCCGCCACCGCCAGCGCCGCCCGCGCCTCCGTCGCGGTCGCCGCCGTCGCCGAGTACTCGTCGCCGCCGGGGCTCGTGCTCTGGAGCGAGGCGCGGGCGGCCGCGAGCTGGCTCCGGGCGACGTCGAGCGTGGCCTGCGCGGCGTCGAGCTCGGCGTCCGGGAGCGCGCCCTCGGCGTGGAGCTGTCGGGTCCGCTGGAACTCCCGCTCGGCGCGGTCGAAGCCCGTAACGCGCTCCTCCACCGTGCGCTCGGCGAGCCGGCTGGTGACGCGGCCGACCACGCCCACCCGCGCGTGGGCGGAGCCGAGCGCGGCCTTCGCCTGGGCGACCTCAGCGCGCGCGATGGTGTCGTCGAGGCGCACCAGGAGCTCGCCCTCCGCGACCCGCGCGCCGTCCTGGACGCGGACCTCTACCACCGCGCCGAGCACCGTGCTCCCGAGCTCGATGCGGGCCGGCGCCATGACCCTCCCGGTCGTCACCAGCCGCTGCACCAGCGGGCCTCGGCGCGCGACCACCACGTTCACGCTCGGTGCGCGCGCGGTCCAGGCATACGCGCCGATCCCGATCGCGGCGGCGAGCGCGATCCCGATCCACGTGACCGGGCGGGCCCAGAGCCTCCGGGGGCGACCCGCGGGGAGCGGCACGTCTAGTGGCACGGAAGCGCGATGCTGCCCACCGGGCTCGGAACGCGTCAAGGGCGAACCGTCACGCTCGCACCGGGCTCCATGGCACCGGGCTCTATGACGCCGCGCCGGGGCGCCATCCCGGCGCCGGCGCCAGGGCCGCGTGGGGCCGCGTGGTCATCCCGCGGGGAGGGCCCGGTGCAGGATCGCCGGGGGTGCGATGCCGTGCTGGCGGAAGGCGTCCAGCACCCGCAGGTGCACGTCCGAGACGAAGGCGCTCTCGTACTTGCAGTCGAAGACGTAGGGTCGGGCCTTGATCTGGAGCGCAATGGTGTCGTGCAGAATCACCTGTTTGGCGACGACGGGGACGGGCTGCGACAGGTACACGTAGGGACTGGTGAGGCAGGCCTCGCGCACCAGCCCCATGGCTCGCTCGGCGTCCTGGTCCACCCCGACGTGGAAATCCATCGCTACCTGCATCTCGAGCGCCCCGTAGTTGCTGCTCGAGGTGACGTCGGTGAAGACCTTGTTGTTGGGGATGGTGATGATGTTGTGGTCCAGCGTGTTCATGCGCACGCTGCGGAGTCCGATCTTGATGATGTCGCCATACTCGCCCCCGTAGGCGACGCGGTCGCCGACCTGGAAGGGACGATCGAACATGATGGTGACGCCCGCGATGAAGGACGCCACCAGATCGCGGAGCGCGAAGCCGATCGCGAAGGCGAGCGCCCCGCCGATCACGGCCAGCGCGGTCGGATCGAGGCGGATGCTCAGCCCCAGCACCGCCCCCACCATCACCACGTAGACGAAGAAGCGCGCGATCGTCTGCGCCTTCTGGATGGTCGGTCGACGGTTGGGGAATTCGTGGGCGAGCTGATCGCCGAGCCTCTCGACCAGCCGGATGAGCACCATGGCGCCCACCACGATCGGGATCGAGAGGGCGACGCCGCCCCAGCGGACAAACTGGACGAGCTGGCCGAAATCCGGGGTGTCCTGCGCGCGGGCCGTCGCCGGGGCGAGCAGGAACACGGCGGCGGCGGCCAGTCCCGGGAGGGGGCGACGCGACGGCCGACTCTCCACCGTGCCCGTCATGAGTTCACCAGCAGGTGGCGCCGAGCGAGCAGGGTGAGCAGCGTGTGTCGCCAGCGCCAGGTGACGTCGACCCGTCCCGCGCGCTCCTCGAGGTACCCGTTGGCGAACCCGAGCTGGAAGATGCCGTGAACGTCCTGGTCGGTGACCCGGGTCGCGGCCGCGACGTCGGCGGCCGTCGCCGGGGCGAGCTGGAGCACGGCGCGCAGCACGAAGAACGCAGCCTCGGGGAGCCCGTCGATCAGGCGCGCGTCGGGGACCCGCAGCGCACGCACCCGGACCGCGCCGTCGGTGTCCTCGACGAGCGAGGCGCGCCAGGCCTCGAGGGCGAGGCCGGGGTTGCCGTCGACGTGATCCCACAGCATCCGCACGTACCCGGTCCGGCGCGCGGCGAGGGCCTCCTGGCGATCGATCTCGTCGGCACCAGGCGGGAGATCCTCGAGGAGATCCGCGAAGCACGGCTCGAACCCGGCCGCGGCGCTCCGCTGCCAGAGTAGCTCGCCCACCTCATCCTCGGTCCACGGGGTGAGGACGACGACCTCGTCGAAGAGCCGGCGCCCGTCACGTGAGCGCTGGATGAGCGGCCAGAGCACGGCGTCGAAGGCCAGCACCCAGAGGCGGTCCGACGAGCGCGCGCGCGCCGCGGCCAGCGTCGAGTCGAGGCGTGCCAGCCCCCCGATCACGGGCTGCACCAGCGTCTGCGCCTCGTCGAGCAGGACGAGCCGCGGGAGGCTCGCCTTGGACGCGGGCCCGCGCGCCGCCTCACCCCCGGCGATCCGCGCCTCGAGCTCGGCGAGCCCGGTCGCCTCTCGGAAGTCCACCCAGAGGTTCTGCGGCTCGTCCTGGGAGAGCTGGCGCAGCAGGC
>CAYOLF010000026.1:57142-61106 GCA_964404725.1 uncultured Polyangiaceae bacterium | reverse complement strand
AACCCGGCGACCCACCCGCGCACCGTCTTGACGAGCCCGGTCACGAAGAGGTGCACGCCACCGACCATGGCGGCGAGAAAGCTCTTCCACCCGGTCTGGTGGGTGAGCACCCAAGCCTGCAGCGGCGTCTTCTTCCGCACTCGGTCCACGCGCTCGAAGACGGGCTTCTTCCACCACTGGACCAGGATCAGGAAGATCGGGAGCGACGCCAGCCAGCAGGTGGAGATCACCCAGCGGTAGATGGTGCCTTGACCGACCAGGCGTGTCGTCAGCACGAGGACGAGGATGATGACGAGCGAGACGCGCGCGACGAGGCGCAGGGAGCGGAGTCGCAGTGCGCCCTGCGGGTCGTTCTCCACGCCGCGGCTGAGCGCGGACCTGGCCGCCAGGGCGTCGACGACGGTGACCAGGGCGCTGGCCCCCAGCATCCAGGCGATCATCGAGGCGATTAGCCGCGTCTCCATCTGGGCTCGGAACCCGGAGGGGAGCAGCCACCAGGTCACCAGGAAGAGCGTCAGCCACTCGAGCGGACGGCGGACGTGTGCGAGGAAGGCGACGGCGCGACGCAGCGGGCTCGGCGTCACCCGTCGCGCGGCCTGGTCGTCATCGGCGAGCTTGGCCTCTAGCAGCGCCAGAAATGGGGGGCCGCGGCGCCGCCAGACGATGAACGCCACCACCAGCAGCAGCCACGGCACGCCGACCACCGTGGCTGACCAGGGGGAGATCCCGGTGGGGCCCCCCTCGCGCAGGGAGCGGAGCCACTCCGTGACCAACCGCCGATCGTACCGCGCGATCAGCCCGAGGTGCCGCACCTCCGCCTTGGCCTGATCCCAGCCGGCCGGCGAGAACCCGGTGATCCCGCGACGGAGCGCGGGCGTGAGGAACGGCAGCAGCCCCAGCCGCTCGCTGTTGAGATCGTTGACCTCGCCGAGCAGGCGTCGAGCGTGCTCTTCTCGCAGGGCCCGCTCGTCGGAGCGGGCCGCCGCGATCGCCCGCTCCACCTCGCGCCGTAGCTCCGTCGCCTCGCCGGTCGTTATGTCGGGAGGCACGTCCACCAGGGGATCGGGCCCCAGCTCGGGGACTCGTGACGTGGTCGCTCGGAGGTCGTCCAGTGCGAGCGCCAGCTCCTCGCGAGCGGCGCGCAGGCTGCGTCGGAGGGCGTCGTAGACGGCGTCTGCCTGAGCCTGGTCGTCGCCCTTGGCTTCGCGGACGCGCCGCTGCCATCCCAGGACGACGTCGCGGCGACCCTCGATCTGTTCCTGCTCCTCGGCGAAGCGATCCCGGACCGTCGCCACCGCCGAGCGCAGGCCGATGAGGCGGGCCATCTCCTCGTTCACGAGGCGCGCCGCCTCCGTGCGAGCCAGGCGCGCCGCCTCCAGCGCCTGCTCGCGCTCGGCCTCTGCTTCGCGCGTCCGGCGCTCCGCCTCGGTTTCCCGCGGCCGCGCCGCCTCCCGTCGGGCAGCGTGAGCGCCTAGCAGCTTCTCCTGCTGCTCGCGGGGCAGCGAATAGAAGGCGAGGCGCGCGCGGTCCAGTTCGAGCCGCGCGCGCCAGCGCGCCGGCTCCGGCTCGACGGGGGCGGTGGCCGACCCGACCGGGCTCGCCGAGGCGGAGGCGGAGGCGGCGGGGGGCGCTCGTGGCGGCACCCGGCGCGGCGCAGCGGACGCCGACGGCGCCCCCGCCGACTCCACGACGGCCCCCAGCAGGGCCCGGATCCGCGCTGCCTCCACGGCGATGGCGGCCGAGTCGGACAGACTGACGTCGAAGAGCGACTGCGGATCGACGTCCACCTCGAGGTTGCCCGCCAGGAGGGCCTCGAGCCGCCGGGTGCGGGGATCGGCCTCGGCCTCAGGGGCCGCGGAAGCTACGGGGGCAGCGCTGGCGCTGGCGCTCGCGGAGCCCACCGCCGAGGTCGACGGTGCCGCCGCGGAGGGGACCTGGGCCAAAAGGAGCGAGCACCAACCGCACGCGAGCACGATCACCGCCCACGCCAGAGTGGAGTGTCGCCGCGCGCCCCTCCGCATCGGCGCCACCCTAGTCGGGGGCCTAGATCGCCGCAAGCGTTCCCCGGGGAACGCCGGTGGGGGCTCGGCGGCGGGTGACGGACGCGCCTCCCGTTCCTGGAACGAGACGGGCGGCGCGTGGCGCGGGCGGGGTCGAGCCGTGGCGGCTCCGAGGGCACGCCGGTCCCGCCGCTCAGGTGAGCTGGATCGCGCGCGCCAGGCCCCCGAAGAAGCCGCTAGCGCAGTCGCCGATGGTGCGCGTCCGGTACCCGCCCTCCTGCACCACCAGCGTCGGCAGGTCGAGGGCCCCGATGAGCTCACCGTTGGCCTCGAAGTCACTGGGTATGAGCGACCAGGTGCCCGTCGGATCGCCCTTCGCCGTGTCCAACCCGAGGGCCACGACGAGAAAATCGGGCGCGAAGGCCACGATCCGGTCGAGCGCGACGCGGAGGGCCTTCCGGTAGCGGCCTCCGTCCAGCCGCTCCGGTAGCGGGAGGTTGAGGTTGTGCCCCGCTCCCTCGCCCTCCCCGCGCTCCTCCTCGAACCCCGAGAAGTACGGATAGGCGAAGTTCGGGTGGCCGTGCAGGCTCACCGTGAGCACGTCGGCCCGATCGTAGAAGATCTGCTGCTGGCCGTTGCCGTGGTGGTAATCGACGTCCAGGATCGCGACGCGCCCGCCGCGTCGCAGCGCCTGCGCCGCGATGGCGACATTGTTGAAGTAGCAGAAGCCGCCGTAGGCGGCGCGCTCGGCATGGTGCCCCGGCGGGCGCACCAGGGCGTAGGCGAGGCGCTCCCCGTTGGCGACCGCCGCGGCGGCCGTGAGCGCGCAATCGACGGCGCCTCGCGCGGCCAGGAAGGCGTTTCGGTTGAGGGGCGTGAAGGTGTCGATGCAGTAGTACCCCGCGCGCACGGAGAGCTCCTGGGGAGGGCGCGCCCGGTTGCGGATCGGGAAGACGTAGGGGTAGAGCGACTTGCCTTCCGGCACCGCGGCGCAGGCGCGCTGCAGGTAGCGCACGAACGCCGGATCGTGCACGCTGGTCACCGCGTCCAGCCCGTAGTGTCGGGCGGGGATGACGCGGAAGCCGCCCGCCTCGTCGAGGGCGCCACGGATGGCGCCGACCCTCACCGGAGACTCCACGTAACCGCGCTCGCGGACGTGGTGAATGTCGTGCTTCTCGTTGATCACCAGCGGGTAGCGGGGGCGCCAGGTATGGGTCCCCGCCGGCCGCATCCCGGCCTGCTCGGTGCCGCCCGACCGCAGGTAGCGCGGGGGCCGGAGGCGCACGGGATCCTCGACGATGGATCCGACCACGGCCGCCACGTACTCGGGGGGGCAGAGGTGTCGGTACTTGCGCTCCAGCACCGCCCGCACCACCTGCTCGACGTGGGCGCGGCTCCGCGAGCCGGGCGTGCCCAGGGTGTCGCAGACCAGGTGCGGCAGGTCCGTGTCACCGGGGCGGATCGGCATTTCGTAGGCGGTCCCCACGATCGGGCGTGCCCCCCAGCGCTCGTAGAAGCGCAACCGGGCCTGGTTCTCGCGCAACGCCGCGGCGTCGAGCGTCGGAGACGGGTCGTCGGGGAGGCACTCGAAGAAGAGCCCGCGCGCCCGGAACGCGAGGGCGTCCTCGCGGACCCGCTCGTAGAGCGCGGCCCCCACGCCCCCGCGGCTCTCCGGACCGACGGCGAGGAAGTCGAGGTAGCAGAAGCCGAGGGTCGGCTCGCGCAGCACGATCGCGAACCCGTCCACCTCCGCGACCCGCGGGCGCTCGGCGACGTAGAGGACCGTGCTGAACCGCTGCAGGAACGGATTGCGCAGCTTCTCCGGCAGCCCGTCGATCTCCTCGCGGCGCACCCCACCGAAGCGGAGCTGCAGCAGGCGCTGCACCGCCGCGATGGCGGCCTGGTTCGTCGGCAGCAGGGCGTCGTGGATGCGCCGGATGAGGAACACGCGGCGCGATCATCGC
>CAYOLF010000026.1:0-57042 GCA_964404725.1 uncultured Polyangiaceae bacterium | reverse complement strand
CGGCAGCAGGGCGTCGTGGATGCGCCGGATGAGGAACACGCGGCGCGATCATCGCTGAGGTCGGGGACGGGCGCCACTGGCATGGCGCGAAATGGCGCTTCAGTCGCGGTGGCGTTCGCCGCTTCGGGAGTCGCCGTGTTCGTCGTCGTGATCGTCGGCCTCCGAGCCGCCGAGTTGCTGGGCGGTTCCGGGCAACACCAGGCGGCCGCTATCGGCGTCGAAGCCCGCGAGCAGCCAGCCGACGGCAGCGGCCACGAGCAGCGCGAGGCCGACGCCGGCGCCCCACGCCGGCGCGGCGGCGGCGTTCGGGGAGGCGACGGCCTTCCTGCCGTCGATCATGCTGCGCACGAGATCGTCACGGTGGCGGACCTGGTGCAAGACCACGCCGGCGACGTGCACCAGCGACACGCCGAGCAGCGTGAGCGCCATGAGCTTGTGCATCCCCTCGGCGGCCTCTCCGCCGCCGAGCGTCATCACGATTCCGGTCGTGACGATGCCGAGCGCTAGCGCCAGCATA
This sequence comes from uncultured Polyangiaceae bacterium, assembly GCA_964404725.1. Lineage (GTDB taxonomy): Bacteria > Myxococcota_A > Polyangia > Polyangiales > Polyangiaceae > JAFGBI01. The sequence goes on along the minus strand of CAYOLF010000026.1, from coordinate 56,525 downwards.
ACGGGTACCAAGTAGCTCGTGGCCGGGTTGTGGCCCACGTACCGCGGGGCGGTCCCCGAGAACGTTCCCCGCAGGTACTCGAGCAGCGCGGCAGGGCGCCACGCGAACGCAGAGAAGCGCGCGTAGCGCGTCCCGAAGAACCCCCACGCCAGGCGGAGCGAGGCGACCAGGCCCACCGTGAGCCCGATCACCATGTGGATCGGGAAGAAGGGGCCATGCTCCTGGGTGACGGCGACGAGGAACGCTCCGGGGACTCCCACGAGCAGGAGCGCGTGACCGAGGCGTGTCGGTACGTCCCACACGAGGGGGCGGGCAGACGAGGGGGCGGGGGTGCTCATGCGGGGATCCTCCGGGTGGAGAGGGTACTCCACCTCGGGCTCCGGGCGACGCCGACCCCGGGCTGCGGACAAAAATGGGTGCGCCCGGGAACCCCGGCCGCTCGCGGGCCTCTAATCCGGCAATCACGTCGAGCGCACTGGTCGTGGCGAGCCGCCGCGGCCGCGTCGCCCGCCCCAGGAGGAGCCATGAGCCGCACTGCTCTATCGTTCGCGGTCTACCGTCACGACCTGCCATCGCACCACGTCACCACCCGCACCGACGTCGTCAAGGTCGGCCGGGGACCGGGCGCCCATCTCGAGATCGCCGAGGGCGAGCGGATGCACGCCGTCATCGAGGTTTCGGGGCCCGAGGCCATCACCCTCGTGGACCTGGGGCATGCCGCCGGCACCCGCGTGAACGGCGTCGCCGTCACCAAGTGCCGGATCGGCGTCGGCGATCGAATCCAGATCGGCGACACCACCCTCGTCCTGGAGCAGGCGGCGCCGGTCACCGACGCGCCGACCGCCCCGGCGCCGCGCGCCGACACGGCGCCGGGCTACTCGGTCGCGCCGTTCGCGGTCGCCGCCGTGCCCCGCGTCGCGGCGCCGAACCCGTTCGCGGCGGGCGGCCCGGTCGGGCTCCCCAACCCGTTCGCCGCGGCGCTCACGCGGGACGACGCCAGGTTCGCCGTCGCGGAGGACGCGGCGCCCGGCACCTACACCTACGCGATGGTCCAGCGTGGCCCCGCCGTGGCTGCCGCCGAGGTGGAGCTCCCCGATCGAGAGGCGACCGAGGTGACGATCCTCTGGGGCCTGGACGTCCTCCACGTCTCCCACCTCCGTCCCGGTCAGGCGTTCCACGTCGGCGAGGAGGTGCGGGAGGGCATGGGCGTCGACTACCTGCTGCCCGCCGAACGGATCGGCACCACGCGGCTGCCCGTCGTCGTGCCGGGCCCCACGGGCACGCGGGTCGTGATCCCGCGCGAGGCCACCGGCTCGCTGCAGCGCGGCGGGGTGCAGCGCTCGCTCGACGAGCTGCGCGCCGAAGGCACCGCCTCGGCGGCGGTCACCGGCGCTACCGAGATCGACCTGCCCGAGGGGGCGACGCTCCGTTACTCCCTGGGCGGGTTCACCATCCAGGTGGCCGCCACCCGCGCCGGCAAGCCGATCCCGCGTTCCCTGATGCGTCGCCTCGACACGGCCTTGGCGACCTCGTTCGGCCTGAGCTTCACCGCCTTCGCGAGCCTGATCGCGACCATGGCCGCCACGGTACCCAGCCTCGGGCTTACCATGGAGGACGGCCTGAACAAGTCGCAGCTCCGGCTCGTGCAGCAGCTCCTGGCCGCCAGCGCGGAGCGCGAGCAGACGGCCCGCGAGGAGGCCGTGCGCTCCGACGACGAACCCGGCTCCGAAGGGGGCGAGGGCACCCGCGCGAAGCTCGAGGAGGGATCGATGGGCAAGCCCAACTCGCTCAAGACCGGCGGGCGCTGGGGCGCCGCCGGCGAAGCCCGGCCCCAGGACGTGCAGCTCGCCAAGGCGGCGGCCCTGGTCGAGGCCCGCAGCTTCGGCATGATCGGGATGCTCAACGCCTCCATGGGCGGGGATCCCAACGCTCCGACGGTCCCCTGGGGCGGTGACGTCACCGTGGGCTCGGATCCGGTGAGCGCGCTCGGCAACATGTGGGGCGACGAGATCGGCGAGTCCATCGGCAGCGGCGGCCTCGGCCTGACGGGGATCGGCGAGGGCGGCGGCGGGCGCGGCGAGGGCATCGGCCTCGGCGACGTGGGCACCTATGGCCACGGGACGGGCTGCCGCGGCGACGGCTGCGGACAGGGCATCGGCAACGGCCATGGCCGCCTCGGCGGGGCGCACAAGACCGCGTCCCCCGTGTTCCGCCCGGGCACCACCTCCGTCTCCGGCCGCCTCCCGCCCGAGGTGATCCAGCGCATCGTGCGCCAGAACTTCGGCCGCTTCCGCATGTGCTACGAGAAGGGGCTCGCCCAGAACCCCAACCTCACGGGACGGGTGGCGGTGCGCTTCGTGATCAACGGCGATGGTGCCGTCTCGAACGCCGCCAACGGCAACTCGGATCTGCCGGACAGCAGCACCGTGTCCTGCGTCGTGTCGAGCTTCTACTCCCTGAGCTTCCCGGCTCCGGAGAACGGCGTGGTCACGGTCGTCTACCCGATCTTCTTCGAGCCCGGCTGACGCCGCCCGCCCCCGCGAGCGCGCCGAGCAGCAGCCACGCTGCGGTCGGCGCGCTCCCGCCAGGGGCCCCGACCCGACAGCCGCAGCCGCCGTCCTCGTCCCGTTCGTTGTCCTCGCGCGCGGGCGCCACGATCGAGAAGACCCCCGGCGACGAGCCCTCGGGCTCGCCGTCGTCGGCGTCGGAGAGCCGGATCAGGCACTCGCTTGAGGCCGGCCCCGTCACTGGATAGGCGTAGGTCGCCGCTTCGGCCGAAACCGAGGTGGCGAGCGTATCCCAGGTGGCGCCGGCGTCCCGCGAGAGCTCGACCCGCACCTCGGTGACGCCACTCGAGGACCAGGTGACGTCGCGTGTCTCCCCGACGGGCCACGCCTCCCCGCCGCGCGGGGAGAGCACGACGATGGCGTCGCCGAGCTCGAACCCGGCGTCGGAGGTGTCGCCGGGATCCCCGTCGGACGCCTCCGAGATCCGGACGCGGTAATCCTCGCCCCGGGCGTCTGGCAGCGTCACCACCTCCGCCCCGTCGTTGGTCGTCACCGCCACCAGCACCACCACGGCGTCGGGATCCTCGGCGCCGCCGGTCAGCTCGATGGTCACCGGGCCCACGAACGCGCCCGACTCCCAGGTGACAGTCGTCTGGCCGCCGGCGGGGAGCACCTCGTCTCCGTTCGGGGAGGTGACCCGGATCCAGGGCGGCTCCGTGCCCTCGATGGCCCCGATGTCGTACGCGGCTCCGACCGCCGGGGCGAGGGTCAGGCCGAGCCGGGTGTGGAGCGCGGCGAGCTCGGGCGGCAGCTCCCCGCCGGCGTCGATCACGGGGCTCCCGGGCGCAGGCGTCACGTCCCGGTTCGCGGAGTCCACCACGATGGCGGCGTCGTCCCCCACGAGGTCGATCGAGCCCTCCTCGTACGGGGTGCTGGCCCGGACGTCGGCCACCGTGACGTACTTGTTCCCGCTGTTGCTCGCGTCCACGTGGAGCAGATCGGAGTAGACGTCGTGAAAGGCGTTGTGGTGCGAGGCGAGCCGCTCGTCGGTGAGCGAGTAGAGCAGGCCCGACTCGATCTGCCCCCAGTAGTGGTCCTCAGGCAACCCCCAGGTGGTGAAGTTCATGAACAGGTTGTTCATGACCAGCGCCTCGCCTTGGCCCGTCGCGGTCGAGCTCTCGCGGCTGCACGAGGCGCCGTGGCGCGCCTCGAGCACGGTGTTGTTGATGCTCCAGTTCAGGTTGGATGGCGTGTTGGGCCACAACGCCACCCCGCCCACGGCGTAGATCAGGTTCCGGTAGAAGGTCGCCCCCCAGAAGTAGTCGCAGTAAAAGCCCGAGCCGCTGAGCCCCGTCGTCTGCCACCAGTCGTTCACCTCGGACGAGTAGGCCCAGCCCATGCTGTCGTGGATCAGGTTCTCGGTCGCCAGGATCGAGCGGGGCGCGTCGCGGTCGAAGGTGTCGTCGTTGTTCCAGAATTTGATGCAGCCGTTGTCGGCAGAGTTGAGGCCGCAGTGGTGGATGTGGTTGCCCTTGATGAGGACGTCGTCGCAGCCGTAGTTGACGCCCACCGAGTTGTGGGGCGTGTAGCGCACCTCGTTGTCGAGGAAGCGCAGGTTCGCCACCCGGCTGAAGCTCGCGCCGGTCATCGAGTTGGTCCCCTCGGGGTTGCGGAAGCCGACGTCCTCGAGCAGGCACCGCTCCACGGTGATGCCGCTCACCCCGATCGCCTCGACCGGCCAGGACTGGACGTTGATGCCGTGGCCGTCGATGTGCCGGATGGTGGTGTCCGCGATGGTGACGCCGTCGATGGTGACCAACCCGTCGCTCGAGTCGGCGACCAGATCGATGCCCCGCGCGGCATACTCGATCACGGAGCCCCGCACCACGAGGCTCGTGGTGACCGGGTCCTGCCCGCCGCGGAGCGAGACGGCGGCGTCGCGCGTGCCGCCGCCCCAGTAGTCCTGATCGTAGTTGAACCCGCGCAGCGTGAGGCCGTCGATCAGGACATCGCTCGCCGCCGTGGCGATGCCGCGCTTGCGGCGGGCGATCTCGAGCGCGAGCGCCCCGGGGTCCCCGCTACCCACGGGCCAGACGAAGAGCCGCGCGGTCGCGGCGTCGAAGAACCACTCGCCCTCCTCGTCGAGCAGCGCCGCCGCGTTCTCGAGCACGAACTTGCTGGCGGGGCCGAGGCCGTCATCCCCTCCGGAGATGTGGCACTCCTGGCTCACCTCGAGCGTGCCCTCGTCGAGCCAGTGGCCGATGATGCCGCGGGAGTAGGTGTCGTGGCCGCTGACGCCGTCCTTGATCCACACCCGCGCGCCCGTCAGCTCCCCCCACTGTTGGAGGTAGGGGGAGCTCAGGTAGTGCGCCGACATCTGGCTCGACGGGTCCTCGTCGTCCCAGTACCGGAGGGGAACGCTCGCGGTTTCCCAGTGCTCGTGCCACCTCCATTCGGTGGTCACCGTCCAATTCGGTTCGCGCGCCATGGGCAGCCGGACGAGGGTTCCATCCGGGAGCGCCTGCGTGACGATCTGCGGGGGGACCTCCCAGGTCGCGAGGTCAGCCCACCACACCTGCCCGGAGGCCGCGGCCGGCAGCCCCTCCGGGTCGGCCTGGGTCCACACGAGGCTCGCGCTCGGCTCCGAGCCCGTGAGCACGACCTCGCCGCGATCGGCCTCGTCCACCAGGATGTGGGTGCCGTCCCGCTCGACCTGGACGAGCTCGCGGTAGGTCCCGGGCAAGAGGTGGACGACGAGCAACGCGTCCTCGGTGCTCTCCGCGCAGGCGCGGCCGAGGGTGGCGAATGGTGCCCCCTCGCTGCCCGGGGACTCGTCGCTCCCGCTGGCGGCGTCCACCCAGACCTCGAGCGCGCCGGCGGCGCGGGTCAGGGTCAGGGCGGCGAGGAGCGCGGAGACGAAGGAGCGCGGCTGCGGCACGGACGGACCTCCTGGCTGACGGCCGCGGCGGTTCCCCCCCGGCCGACCACCCCTCCAGGATATCCCCTGGCCATTGGCCCTGCATCTGGTAGCTTCCGGCCGCCGAAGCAGGCGGAGGATCCCTCGAGATGCTGAACAAGAACGCGCACTACGGTCCGCAGACCCGCGCGATTCACGCCGGCGAGGCGCCGGACCCGATCACGCACGCCTCCGCGCCGAGCATCGCCATGTCGACGACCTACGTCGTCGCCGATGCCGGGGCGCAGTTCTCTGCCAACGCTCTGGGGGAGGATTCGCCCTTCGTCTACTGCCGGTGGGGCAACCCCACCGTGCGGCAGCTCGAGCTCAAGCTCGCCGATCTGGAGGGCGGCGAAGCCGCCGTCGCGTTCGCGAGCGGGATGGCGGCGGCGACGGCGCTGCTGCTGCACCGCCTCGGGGCGGGAGATCACCTCATCGTGAGCGACGTCGCCTACGCTGGGGTGTCGGAGCTGGTCCGGCAGACCCTGCCCCGACTCGGCATCGAGGTGCAGGCGGTGGACCTGACGGACACCGAGGCGCTCGCGCGGGCGTTTCGCCCCACGACCAAGCTCGTCTACGCCGAGACGCCGGCCAACCCCATCCTCAAGCTCACCGACATCCGCGCCGTCGCCGACCTCACACACCAGGCGGGGGTGGAGCTCGCCGTGGACTCGACCTTCGCCTCGCCCATCGCCACCCGGCCCCTCGAGCTCGGCGCCGACTTCGTCCTGCAGTCGCTCACCAAGTACCTGTGCGGCCACGGCGACGCCGTGGGCGGCGCGCTCATCGGGCGGAGCGGGGCCATCCGCTCGCTCACGCAGGACGCCGGGATCCACCTCGGCGGCATCCTGAGCCCGTTCAACGCCTGGCTCACCATGCGCGGGATGGCGACCCTGCCGCTCCGCATGCGGGTGCACGCCGAGAACGCGATGAAGGTGGCGGAGTTCCTCGAGCAGCACCCGCGGGTCACGCGGGTCATCTACCCGGGGCTCCCGTCACACCCCCAGCACGAGCTCGCCCGCCGGCAGATGCAGAACTTCTCCGGGATGCTGACCTTCCAGGTGTCGGATGGGCGCGCCACCGCGCAGCGTTTCGCCGATCGTCTCGAGGTGATCCACTACGCCGTGTCCCTGGGGCATCACCGGAGCCTCGTGTTCTATCTGCCCACCGACGAGATGCAGAACAACTCGTTCCACCTCGACGAGGCGCAATTGAAGGCGTACCAGCAGTACGCGGGCGACGGGATCTTCCGGCTCTCCGTGGGGCTCGAGGACCCGGAGGATCTCTGCGCCGATCTCGACCAGGCCCTCCGCTCCGCGTAGGCCTCCGCGTCGTCGCGTGGGCCGCGCCCCGGGGCGCGGGCTAGCGCGCCGGCTCCTTGCGGGTAGCCGTGAACTGCAGGGCGGGCCCGCCCTGCGGGGACTTCATGGTGCCGCGGATCTGCGCGGTGCGTCCGGTCGCGGTGAGGGTACCCTCCAGGGTGACCGAGCCAGCGGAGGTCCCGCTCTGGTTGATCGGCCCCAGGCGCGACGACTGGGTGTATCGCGAGGACACGCTGGCGGTGGCGGCGAGCTTCCCGTTCTTGACGGTGCCCGTCCCGGTGCCCTTGGCGGTGACCTTGATGCCTACCAGGCCCCCGCCGCCGGAGAAGTTCACCGGCATCTCGAAGCTGACCGTGGCCGCCCCCTCCTTGGTGACGACGATGGTGATCGGCCCCTCGAAGCGGACCGTGCCGTCGATCCCGGCGGCGGCGTGCGACCCGGTGAGGAGCCCCTCGTAGGTCCCCGCGGCCTCCTCGAGGTCGAAGAGGACGCCGGTGAGCTTGAGCTCCTGCTCGATGTGCTCGGGCTCGCCCCGCTCGTTCGGGATCGTGAGCACGATCTTCCTCGGCGCCCCGTACATCAGGTAGCCGAGGGCGGTGCAGCGCATGGTCCACTTCCCGTCCGCGTCGGTCTCACCCCGCCAGAGGTCCTGGTCTCGGCTGACGGGGATGACGACGGAGAGCCCCTTGACCGACTTCTCCGGGTCGTCCGCGCGCACCGTGACGGGGATGGTGTAGACGCGGTTCAGCGCGGCCGCCATCTGCTTCATGGTGTCGTGCACCTTGCCGGCCTGCTCGTAGGCGAGCTCGCGCTTGATCCGCGCCAGGATGTTGTCGAGCACCGGGGCCAGATCCGCCTTGGCGTTGTTGGAGATCTGCGCCTTGACGCGCTCGTTGAGGCCGCCCCCGCCGGTCCAGGCGTGCCCCGAAACCTGCTCCTGGTACTCGGCCACCGTGGTGTCGTTCTGCCAGAACTGGCCCGTGTAGGCGTCGATCTCCCCCATCATCGCCGCCGCCGCGGCGTCGGGATCCCGGGCCCCCTGCAGGATCCCCTTGAGCTTCCGGTACCAGTCGGCGCCCGTGCGCCGGTGGTCCCGGTAGTAGGCCGCGTAGGCGCGCTCGTAGATGGCATAGCGCCCCGCGATCGCCTCGTTCGCGAACCGGTTGAGCGAGTAGTCGATGGCGAACACCCCAACGCTCGCGATCTTCATCGCGGACGTTCCCCAGGTGCCGAGCTGGTAGTACCCGATGCTCTTGGTGGCGTTCATCACGCCCCGGACGTCCTCGCCCTCGGCCAGGTCGATGGCGAGCTGCAGCATCGCGAAGCCGAGGCCGAGGTTGCCCGCGAGCTCGTTCAGCCGCGACAGCCCCTGGACCTGCCCCACCTCTTCCACCAGCGTGAAGAAGTTGGTGCCGAAGCCGAACTGCTCCATCGCGTAGTCCCACCCGGACTTGGCGGCGTAGGCGTTGCCCCCGGACAGGATCGACTCCGCCTCCTCCACGCTCCCCACGGGCGAGAAGGCCGGCCGCGCCCCGCTCGAAACCCGAGCCATCGGGTGCTGCTCGGGGCTGCTGCCGCCGCCGCTGCTCGCCGCGAAGCCGGAGAGGTGGGTCGCGAAGATGCGGAGCTGGTTCGACCGGCGGTCGAGCAGGGCGGGGGCCTCGGTCCAGCGCTGGCTCTTGGCGTCGTAGGTCAGCGCGACTAGGCGCCGGGGCTCGACGCCGGGGAGCGAGGCGAGGGAAACCTGGATCTCGAGCCCGTCGTCGAAGCGGTGCCGGTCACCCAGCGTGACGTCGTACGCCGTCCCCAGGCGGTGCCCCGTGGGCGGCGGGGGTGGCGCGAGCAGCCGCGAGACGGTGAGGGTCTGCTTCCGGTCCAGCGTCCCCAGGGGGACGGTGACCGCGACTTGATCGCCGTGCTTGACGACCTGATCGCGATCGGCGTCAGGGACGAGCTCGCGGCGCACGAGCGGCACCTTGAGCGCTGCGAGCCCGTTCTTCTGCACCAGGACGCCGGCGATGACGACGGACAGGAGGCCCGCCAGGCCCACGCCGCCGACCAGGAGGAGCGCGGCGACCACGGCGAGCGGCGAACAGCCGCAACCGCGGCTCCGGGCCGGCGGGGGCGCTGGTGGGGAGACGGGCGCTGGTGGGGAGACGGGCGCTGGGGGGGAGACGGGGGCAGTGGCGGGGGGCGCGGGGTTCATGGAGGAGGGGCGCGGGTCGGCCGCTGCGGTGACGAACGGCCCGCGCCTACGATCATGAACCGATTGGGCCCCCGCACCAGCGCTCCTCGCGCGTAGCCCGGCCGTCACGGTGTGGGTGGAGGTGAGCGCCCTGGGGACGGGCAGCGGCGGCGGCGTGGGCCCCGCCACGCGCGGCGTCCTACTCGTCCCGCACGCACTTCGTGTACGACGGCCCGAAGGTGTTCCACGCCGCGGAGCCGGAGTTGGCGCCGGTGAACCCGTCGTCGAAGTTGAGGCCCCACGACGCCGTGCTGCTGCCGCGGGCGCGGTGCGAGGCCCAGTACCAGTTGTTGCTGCGCGCCCCGTAATGGGTGTTGGGGAATACCTCGCGGTTGATGGCGGGCGCGACCTGGGCCTCGTCGACCAGCGTCGCCAGCTCGCGGATCGTGGGCAGACGCCAGGTGTCCGCGCCGCCGAGCGAGAGCCCGTCGCAGTAGGCCTCGGCCTCCTCCCAGGAGACGAGCCCCGTCGCGTCGCCGTCGCGCTGCCAGATGAGCCGGGTGTAGTTGTCCTGGGCCTCGTCGTCGGACAGGAGCGTGTACTGGTCGGGGGGGGCGACCGCCGGGTCGTCGTAGCCCTCGCCCGTCCCGTTGCCCCGCACGCAACGGATGCGCGCGGCGGTCGCCGCGGAGTAGGCGTTGCTCACGATGCCGTCGCTCATGTTGTAGGCCCAGGCGCAGTCCCCGTTGCCGCACGAGGTGCCGGCGCCGCGCTGCTGGAGGGTGAGGATCCAGTTCGAGCCGGTCTTGTGGAAGCCGCCGGCCGCGGTGAAGGTCGGATCGATGGAGCTACTCGCCGTGAAGTCGACGATGGATGCCATCTCGACGCGCGTGGGGGCGCGCCAGTCGTCGTGGCCGCCGAGCGTGAGGCCCTCGCAGTGAGCCAGGGCCTCCGCGGCCGTGAAGGAGGTGGAGGAGGGGCTCTCTTCCCAGTCGAGGCAGGTGAGCTCGTCGTGCACCACGCCGTCGCTCAACGTGTAAGCTTGCGGGTTGGGGCCTGTGCCCGGCGGGTTCGGCATCCGCCAGCAGGCCCACTTGTGGCTTCCGCACGGCTGACAGCCGTCGGCGCCGCCGCTCCCCGGGCCGCCGCCGGTGGCGTCGCCGCCCGTGCCGGTGCCGCCGCCTCCCGTCGGCACGATTCCACCGGTGGCGCTGCCACCCGTCGCGGCGCCGCCGGTCGTGACGCCGCCGGTCGCGGGGATCCCGCCCGTCGGCGCGATCCCGCCCGTGGCGTCGCCACCCGTCGGTGCGGCCCCGCCGGTCGTGCGGCCGCCGTCGCCGGGCGCGCCGCCTGCGCCCCCGCTCGCAGTGGGCGTGCAGGCGCCGCTCGAGCAGGTGCCGCTCGGGCAGGCGGCCCCGCAGCGGCCGCAGTTCGCGGGATCGGTGAGCAGGTCGACGCAGACGCCCGCGCAGTCGGTGCGCCCGGCGGGGCAATGGCAGGCGCCCCCGACGCAGTCGTGCCCGGCCGCACAGGGCGCGTCGCAGCCCCCGCAGTGCAGCTCGTCGGTCTGCAGATCGACGCAGCTCTGTCCGCACTGGAACTCTCCGCTCGCACAGGTGCCGGTGCAGGTGCCCTGCGAGCAGACCTGGGGCGCGACGCAGGCGATGTCGCAGCTCCCGCAGTGGCTCGCGTCCCCAAGGGGGTTCACGCAGGCGCCGCCGCAGTCGAGGTAGCCGGACTGGCAACGGCAGATCCCGGCCTGGCACGTTGCCGCCGCGGCGCAGGGCGCGCCGCAGCGGCCGCAGTGCTGGGCGTCGCTCAGCGGATCGACGCAGCCGCCGTCGCACTCGAGCCACCCGGCAGCGCAGCCGCCGCCAGCGCCGCCAGAACCCTGCTCCTCCGCCTCGTCCTCACCACCCGCGCACCCGCCGGCAGCGAGCAGCCACACGCCAATTACCAGCCACGGCTGCACGAGCTTCACCGACCTCACCTCCTGCCCAGCGATCCACCAGTAATGCGCGGCGCTCCGTGATCGATCACCGGGGAGCGCCGCCCGGCAAGCGCCCTCGCGTTCGTGCCCGGAGCTCCCGTCGCGAACCGCGCTGAAGCAGGCGAGCGACCGCTCGGTGCGCGGGCCCCCGCAGCGAACCCGACGGGTGGTGCGGCAGCGGGCCAGTCCGGTGCCGGGGGCAAAGGGGGTGACGGAGTCGAGGCGGGTGGGATGGCGGCTGCGGCGGGTGCATCGAGCGGGGGCGTCCCGGGCATCGCCGCTGGCGCCCGCGGCGCAGGAGGCCAGGGGGCCGCGCTCGCGGACGCTTGTGCATGGGAGGGCGGCGTCCTGACCTGCCCGAGCTCCCGTGACGTCTCCGCGAACCGCGCGATCGCCTGCGATGCGGCGCCGACGCTCGCGGACTGCCTCGCCTCGGGGCAGTACAACGGGGTTGAGGCGGGCTGCGGTCCGCTCCTGAGCGGCTTCTTCAACGGGACCTCCAGCGGCCGCGCCCTCGTGTTCGATCGCGAGCGGGGACCCTCGTCGGCGGGCACTACTTCAGCGACGCGATCATGCCCTGCGTCACGGAGGCCGTCTTCGGCGACGTCTCCACCTACGAAGAGAGCGGCTGGCCAACGGGGCAGCCTCCGCTGCTCTGACAAGGAGGTGTGGCGGGGCGCCCGGCGTCGACGTCGTGGACTGTCTGCCGGGGGCGGCGGGTGCCGGGGGCGCCGGCGGTGTCGCGGCGCTGCCGCAGTGCCAGCCAGGTACGCTGGGGTCGACCAGCAAGGGGGAGGACTGCCGGCGTGCCTCGCCGTGGACGGAGCTGACCGATGAGCGTGCCCGGCTACCAGCAGAGCCCCTCGACGAGCCTCGGCGTGGTGGAATCCGGCGGACCGACGCCGATCTGCCCGAACGCGCTGGAGCCCCAGCACCGGATCCCACGGGACTCCATCAGCGCGCCGCGCGGACCACGAGGCAGTCGTCATCGACCGGTACCCGTCGGGTTGGGAGCGTGGCTTGCACGCGACACCGCGCGACTCGACCGCGGTCGCTCGACGGTCGTGGGCGCCTTCACGGGTCACGCTGCCATGCGCGGTCCTCCGTTCGACTCCATCGAGCTCGACTGCGGGCGTCTCGGCGGCAACCGAGCGACACCGCGCGGCGCGCGCGGCTCGCCGCGCGCGGTCTGCGCGAGGCCATGCTCGCGGATCCGGTGGCGCTGGCGTCGCGACTCGAAGCGCTGCCCGAGGCGGCGCCCGAGGCGCCGGACGAGGAGCCACGCACCGCCGGCTAGAGCAGCAATCAGGTTGATTGCTGCGACAAATCAATGACCTGGGGACCCGCGTCCTCCGGGTCCCACCCAGCCACCGCTGGGTGGGTGAGGGCGTGGGGTACCGAACCGGGAGCAGATCTCGCCAGAGGAGGCCTGGAGAACGTCTCCTCGCCCTGCAGGGAGACGTTTTCCAGGCCTCCATGGCTATCGGCGACCTGATCGGTGCTCTTGGACGCCTCCCCGAACCGGCCGTCCCGATCCCCGTCGCAACGGCCGGGCCGGCTGCGGCGGTTCCCGCGGTCGCCGGGAGCCCTGGCTGAGCGCCCGGTTGCCCGAGAAATGGCCGAAACCATGCCGCGTGGAGCTCCGGGTACTCCGCGCGGCGCTCCGACCGCGCGCCTCCCTGCCTCTGCCGAGCGGATCCCACCCCCTGACGGCGCGGATCCCACGCCCCGACGGCGCGGATCCCACCCTCCGACGGCGCGGATCCCACCCTCTGACCGCGCGGATCCCACCCTCCAACCGCCGTCCCCCGCCCGGGGATCTGCCTCACGGACCCTGGGATCCGCGCTGCCCGAGGCCGGGGTGCCCGCATCTTCCCCGCGGGATGCGCCTACCCAGACGGCCGGTAGGGCGCGCGGCGACCGCCGGTCGTCCGGTTTCCGTAGCGAGGTCGACACCGCGCAAGCACCGCGCCGCCACCGCCGCGCAGCGCACGCGACGTCGCGTCGGACGTGGCTGCGCTCTGCGCGCCCCGCGCCCTCACGCCGTCTCCACGCGCTCCCATCCCCGACCCCAACCAAACCAGAAAGCCAGTCTCAAGACAGCTCCCGATCCCATCGCGGCCATCCCGTTCGGCGACGCTGCCGATGGTCGACATCGCCGGCAATTCGCTGTGGCTCCCATCCTTGGATGTCAGCGGAAGCGCTGATCGATCGGCGCGCGGCGCGCATTATTCTTTGAGCGTTGGCGAACTGCGGGGTCCCGGGTCGGAAACGGGGAGCCTGGCTGGCCCCGGAACCGTGGGAGTGAACAGCACGATGACGGCCTCTCGATTCACGCTGCTCTTGGGGTTCGGGCTGCTCTCGGCCAGCTGGGGCTGCGGCTCCGAGGAAGATGGGACCAGGGCCGACGCCACCGGCGGGGCTACGACGGGCGCCGTCGGTGGGGGCCCGGCGAGCGGCGGCACCGGGGGCGCGGCGACGGGTGGCGTCGGGGTCACGGGCGGTGCGCCAGCGACGGGTGGGGCGCCGGCGACCGGCGGCGTGAGCGGCGCGGCGACGGGTGGCGTTGTGGCGACCGGTGGCGCGCCATCGACGGGCGGGGTGCCGGCGACGGGTGGCGTTCCCGCGACCGGCGGGGTCGCCGTGACCGGCGGGTCGCCCGCGACCGGCGGGATCTCACCGACCGGCGGCGTACCGGCGACGGGCGGCCTGCCGACGACCGGCGGGGTGCCGGCGACCGGCGGCACGACCGGGGGAACGGGTGGCGGGGGCGACACGGGCGGGGCGCCGGCGACCGGTGGCGCGATGGGCGAGACGGGGGGTACCGCGGCGACGGTCTGCGGCGTCAACCCCGCGCTCGGCACCGGGCAGGTGCAGATGGAGGACCTCTGTCGCGGCGTCGTGGCCGTTCGGAGCGGCAGTGGCAACTTCGTGAGCTGGCGTTGGCTCGGGTACGAGCCGGACGGGATCGCGTTCAACGTGTACCGCGACGGCAACCTCGTGAACGCGGCCCCGCTCACCGACTCGACCAACCTCCTCGACGAGGGGGCCCCCGGCACCGCGACCTACACGGTGCGGGCCGTGATCGACGGCGCGGAGCAGGGCGACTCCGCCGACGACCGCGCGGGCGCCGGCGCGACGAGCACCTGGAGTCACGACTACGTGGCCATCCCGCTCGCCAACTCGAGCGGCTACAACGCCGGCGACACCTCGGTCGGCGATCTCGACGGCGACGGGCAGTACGAGCTGGTGGTCAAGGAGGAGCAGACCCCCCGCGATCCGTCGCAGGAGGGTGTCACCGGGCAGCCGAAGTTCGCCGCCTACGAGCTCGACGGGACCTTCCTCTGGCGGGTCGATCTCGGCGTCAACATCCGCGAGAGCGAGCACACGACGCCGTTCGTCGTCTACGACCTCGACGGCGACGGCAGCGCGGAGCTCGCAGTCAAGACTGCCCCTGGCACCCGCGACGGCGCGGGTGCCTACCTCTCGGACGGGCCCGCCGGCAGCGACGACGACGGGGCGGACTACCGCAACTCCGCGGGGCGCATCCTGGGCGGCGGCCCGGAGTACCTCACGGTCTTCAGCGGCCGCGACGGGGCCGAGCTCGCGACCGTCGCGTATCACGCTCCCTACGACAGCGGCTACTGGGGCGACGACTACGGCAATCGCTCCGACCGCTACAACGCCACGCTGGCCTTCCTCGACGACACCGGGCGCCCCAGCGTGGTGATGCAGCGTGGCTACTATGAGCGCACCACCTTCGGGGCCTACGACTATCGGGACGGAGCGCTGACGTTGAAGTGGTCCTTCGACTCCTCCACGAGCGGCAACGGCCAGTACGCCGGCAAGGGCAACCACTCGCTGATGGCCGCCGACGCCGACGGCGATCTCCGGCAGGAGATCATCCCGGGGCCGATGACCATCGGCCCGGACGGTCGCGGCCTGTGCGCCGTCGACTTCTACGGGCACGGCGACGCGCTCCACGTTGCCGATCTCATCCCCTCTCGCCCTGGGCTCGAGGTGTTCCAGCCCACGGAGGGGACCGGAGTCCCGTCGTACTTCGTTCGCGACGCGCTCACCTGCGAGATCATCTGGAAGTCCGGCAACAGCAGCGACGAGGGTCCCGGTCGCGGCGCTGCCGACGACATCTCGCCGGACAACCCCGGGGGCGAGGTGTGGGTCAACAGCGCCGGCCTCTTCAGCGCCGCCGACGGGCGCAACGTGGGCAACAACCCGAGCGCCTGCAACTTCCTCATCTGGTGGGACGGCGACGAGAGCCGCGAGCTGCTCAACGGCAACACCGTCTCCCAGTACGACCGGGAAGGGCAGGGCTTCACGGCGTCGGGCTGCTCGTCCATCAACGGCACCAAGTCGGTGCCCAATCTCAGCGCGGATCTGTTCGGAGACTGGCGCGAGGAGGTCGTCTTCTCGTGCGGCGGCGAGCTCCGGGTCTACACCACCACCCAGCTCACGGGCCGCCGGATCCGCACCCTGATGCACGATCCGCAGTACCGGGCCAACGTCAGCTCCCAGAACGCGACCTACAACCAGCCGCCGCACACCAGCTTCCACATCGGTGACGGCATGGCGGAGCCGCCCGCCCCGAGCATCCACGTCCGATAGGCCGGGCGTCCCCGCCTCGGTGTCGCGTCGCGCGCGTGCCGTGCGCGCGCGCGACGCGGCGGACCTTCCCCGGGGCGCCGCCCGCGTTACGGCAAGAGGAGCGCGGCGGCGGCGCCCGCGAGCGAGATGGCGACCGAGGGGGGGATCAGGCGGAGGAAGAGCCGCCGGTCCCCGAGGGTCAGGGTGAGCGCGAGCTTCACCCACGTGTTCGCCACCGCGGCGATCACCATCCCGCGCACGACCACCGGCGTGGTCGCCTCCCCGCGCGAAACCAGCTCGAGCAGGCTGAGCGCCACGGCGTCGACGTTGGTGGCGCCGGCGAGCGCGCTGACCCAGTACACGCCGGACCCGGGGGCGTACTGCTGCGCCAGCTTCGAGACGACGAGCACCACGGCGAAGAGCAGCGCGAACTTGACCGCCGAGCGCAGGCGGAACGGGTTCCGGAGCCCGAGGTCCCGCTCGCCGGCCGCGCTCCAGGCGCCCGAGCCGCGCAGCGCGAAGAGGCCGGCCAGGACGGCGGCGAGGCCCATGGTGCCGAGCGCCAGGGCCGCGCTCGGCAGGGCACTCACGGCCAGCCCGCCCACGATGACGATCACCCGCAGGAACATCACCGTCCAGGCCACCAGGGTTGCTCCGGCGAGGGCGCTGATCGGCGCGCCCGGCTCGCGGCTCTGCTTGGCGAAGGTGAGCGTCACGGCCGTCGATGACACCAGACCGCCGAAGAAGCCGGTGAGCAGGGTCCCGCGCGCGGCGCCGTAGATCCGCACGGCGACGTACCCGACCATCGACAGCGCGGAGATCAGGACCACCAACAGCCACAGCTTGAAGGGGTTCAGCGCTCCCCAGGGGTCGACGGGGCGGTTCGGCAGCAGCGGCAGCACGACGAAGGAGGCGAAGAGCAGGCGCAGCGTCGCCAGCAGCTCGACCTCGCTGATGCGCTCCACGGCCGAGTGGAGCCGACCCTTGAGCGCCAGCAGCGCCGACGTCACGATCGCCAGCGCCACCGCCAGCAGCGGCGCGTCAAAGACCGCAATCGCGCCGAGGACGTAGACGACCAGGGTCGCCACCTCGGTGGTGGTGCCGGCGTCCCCGTCGCTCCGCTGGCTCTCGACGAGATACGCGAGCCCGCTCAGCAGGGCGACGCCGGCGAAGCCGACCACGAGCACGCCCGGGGCCGAGAAAGCGCGGGACAGCCAGGCGCAGAGGGCCCCGAGCTCGGCCACCAGCACGAAGGTGCGGAGGCCGGCGAAGCCCTCGGAGCGGTCGCGCTGGTGGTGGCTGCGCTCGGTGCCCACGAGGGCGCCGATGAACAGCGCCGTCGCCAGGGATTGCACGAGCTCGAGGGGCATCGTCCGGAGCCGGTACCGCCATGCGCGGCACCGGCGAGGACGATATCACGACCGGCCGCCGCCGGACCAATCGTCGGGGCGTGGTGGTCGTCGGTCGGCCGCCGCGCGAGCTTCTGGCGCCGTGGCGACGGTCAGTCCCCCGCCAGGCCCTCGAGCAACGCGGACACGCGGCGCTCGAGCTCGGGCAGCGCGTGCTCGGGGCTGTCGACCTCGACGTCCTCGACGTCCCAGTACGTCACTCGGTCCTCCCAGTCCGGGTACTGCGCTTGGAGCAGCGTCCGGTGCTCGGACTCCGCGATGGCAACGACGGTCAGCGCGGACTCCAGATCTCGGCGCGCGAGCGGCACCCGCGTCGGCCCCGTCGCGTTGCGGTCGATGCCGCGCTCTGCCAGCGCGCGGGCCGTGTGCGGCGACAGGTCACCGCTCGCCAGGTGCACGGCGAGCCCGCGGGAGAACGCACGCCAGGGGAGCCCCCGCGTCGCGGCGAGGTGGTTGAACACAGCCTCGGCGAAGCGGCTCCGGTAGTAGTTGCCGGTGCAGACGAACAGCACTCGCGCGGTCGGGCCGGGCACCCCGCGCAGGATGCCCGATGCCGCGCCAAGTTCAAGGTGGTATCCTGGTGCCACCGATGATGGCCGCCTCCGGGACCCTCTTCGTCGTCTGGAAGGGCGGCTACTTCCGCTCGGCCTCCGGCGCGGCCAGCGTCGGTCGCGATCCAGCCTGCGACATCATCCTGAGCGACGACATCGGTGTCTCGCGCCGACACGCTCGCCTCCTGCTGCTCCCGTCGGCGATCAAGCTCGAGGATCTCGGCAGCCGCAACGGGACCTTCGTCGACGGCCGCCTGCTCGCGGGCCCGGCGCTCCTCTCCGGTGGGGAGTGGATCCGCGTCGGCGACACCGAGCTGCGGGCGTTCCGCGACGAACGCTCGTTCCGGCTGGTGGTGACGACCCCGACCCCGGCGGGCTCCGTGTCGCCGGAGCCGAGCGGCAATGCGTCGACCATCACCTCGAGCGCCTTCGGAGGCCTCCTCCGTGACGTGGCCCGGGTCGCGCTGTCGCGTCCGGAGGAGGTGACGGCGTTGGTCGAGGAGGCGCTCACCGTCGCCGAGCGCCTCGCGCCCAGCGGCGAGCTCGGGGACGGGGACGCGATCATCGTCGCCGACTTTGCGCTCCGGGAGGCGGTCGCGCAGCGCGAAGGCGTCTGGGTGCGCCGCGTGCTCGAGATCTACGCTGCCATGCGGCGACCGATGTCGGCGGAGCTCGCCGAACAGGTGGTGGACGCGCGGCGGAGGGTTCGGGACTTCCCGGAGGAGGCGATCGGCGCCTACATCGCCGTGCTCGCCGCGGTCGTGCCGGTGAGCCCCACCGAGCGCGCCCTCGTCGCCCACGTCGTCGGCCTGCTCACCGAGGAGAGCGGCTGACGGCGACGTCCTCCGCGGCGTCGGGGACGACCGCGTAGCTTGCCGCAGGTCCCGCGGCCACGCCCCCGCGGGCCGGCCTCGGCGGCACGAGCGGCCCGACCACCCCGTCGCGGGTGAACGCGGTCCAGGCGAACGGTCCCACCCGCAGGAGCAGCCAGGCGAGACAGGCCGCCCACGCGAGGTGGGCGAGGCCGCGCCCGCGACGAGCGGATCGGGCGCGCCCACCAGGCCAGCGTGGAGCGCCGCGAGCACGACGCCCACCGCCGCGAGGGTAGCGTCGACGGTCAGCGCCCTCACCGTCGCGTCGCTCGGGATCTCGAAGGTGTGGTCGCCCCCCGTTCTGGTCCGGAGCTCGAGGGTGACCGTGGTCGTGCTCGACCCCCGCGCGACGCGATCCCACCATGCCCGGCTCCTCCTGCCGAAGAGTGAGGCAGGAGGATTCCGCGAGCCGTCGGCGGCCATCACCCCCCCTTGCGCATCGGCGAACGCGACACACCTTCCCGCCCCGTGACCATCGACACCGGCCGACCCGCGGGCGGCGAGGAAAAACCGCGCGAGCGGCGCCCCGGCCGGCGGAGGCCAGGTGAGTCGACGTCCCCGCGGCCAGCGGCGGCGTCCCGGCGCCGCGCCGACGACATCGAGCTGCTGGGTTTTCGCGAGGACGTCCGCGGCCGGTGGCGAATGCCGCTGCTCTTCGCGCTGATCCTGCTGGTGGCCGGCGCGACTCGCTTCGAGGCGAGCCGCAACCTCCTCGCCGAGGTCGCCATCGTCGCCGCCCCGGTCACGGTGATGACGATCGCCGTCGCCCCGCTGCGCGAGGCGCTCCCGGCGCTCCGCAACGCCGCGTTCGCGACGGCCGCCGGCGTCGCGCTGCTGGCCGAGACGATCCTGGTCCCTCACGTGCTCGGCCAATCGTCCGCACCCGGCGTCGGCGTCGTGGTCCCGCTGGCGGCGCTCGCGGTGGCGCTCGTCCCCATCGAGGTGCTCGCCGCACGACGTGGGTTCTCGCTGCGCCCGGCCGCGCTCGGCGGCATGGTCACCGTCTTCGCGCTCGACCTGCCGACCTTCAGCGCGGCCGCGGACCCGTTGGGTGCCTGCCTCGCCGCCGCCTTCGTGGCCGTGTTTCTGGGCGGAGGCGGTGGCTTCGTCGCGGGGATGGTGGCGCGGACCGCCGCGGGCGTCCGGGCGTAACTCGCCCCACCGCGGTCGGGACGCCGTTTCTTTCGTACGAATGGCGGTCGCTGCTAGGCTCGGCTCATGCTCCGGGGCCGCCTCCGTCTCGCAGCGGGATCCTGTCTCGCCGGTGCCATCGCGCTCTTCGCGGCGGCGGCGCGCGCCGACGTTCCGTTTCGCGAGGCGCCGCCCGAGGCGGAGGCGCGCGCTGCGCCCGCTTCGCGTTACGCGAACCTCTCGGACGGGGCGACGCTGGAGCTGCTCCGTGCGCGCCGGATCCCGTTCGAGCCCGCCCGCCCGCCGCTGCCCGGGGTTCGCCTGCCGGTGCGGCTCACGGGCCCGCTCCACGGCGTGTGGATCCACTCTTCGCTCCCGCCGGAGCGTCGCGCCGACTCCATGTTCGAGATCCTGGACGGGCGGCTCGCGCTGGTGCTCGACGAGTTCGCGCGGGTCCTCGCCGCCCACGACGTGGTCGAGTTGGTGCACTTCACCATGTACCGTCCGCCGACGGAGACGCCGCCCAGCCCCCGCGCGCCACAGAAGCGACATCCCGCGGGGCTCGCCATCGATCTGGGGGCCGTACGGTTCGCCGACGGCGAGTGGCTCTCCGTGGGCGTTCACTGGACGGCGCACCTCGGCGCGCGGACGTGTGGCGTCCAGGCACGACGCCTCGACCACCGCAAGGGGCGTGAGCTGCGCAGCATCGTCTGCGAGGCCGCGGATCTGCGCCTCTTCCACTACGCGCTCACGCCGCATTACGACGACCCGCACGCGGATCACGTCCACCTCGAGATCCGACCGGACCTCGGGACCTTCCTGGTTCGTTGAGCCCGGCGCCGGGTCCGCCCTTCGGTTCCGCCGAGACGGGCGCGCGCCGTGCCCGAGACGGCGCGGGGCCGCGGTGGCCGGCCCGTCCGGTCCCGGCCCGTCGGAACTGTCCCGCGCGCCGCGGAGACGTTGGGCAGCGCGCGCCGGACCCTCCGCCCCGGCCGTTGGGTCGGCCGTTGGCAACCGAGATTTGCCGGAGCTCGACCGGCGCGGCTGATATCCTGGCTTGGCCCTGATCGGGTAGGTGGCAACCGATGGCGACGCTGAGCTCGGCAATCGTCAAGCAGCAGGTGGCCTCGATGCACGACGTCGAAGAGGCCCTCGCGCGACAGGTGCTGTACGGCGGCGATCTGGCGACCAACCTGCTGGAGACGGCATCCATCAGCGAGGTGCGCCTCACCGCGGTGATCGCGCAGTGTAACGGCATGGGGCCGGCGCCGGCGGGGCAGCTCCCTCGGCCCAGCCCCGGCACGCTGCGCCTCGTCCCCGGCGAGATCGCCATTCGTCACGGCATCTATCCCATCGGCGAACGCCCCGGCGAGCTCTGGGTCGCCGTGGCCGAGCCGGTCCCGGCGGAGGTGGAGAACGACCTGGCGTTCGCGCTGGGCGTGAACGTCGTACAGTTCGGGGCACTGCTCGTGCGCGTTCGCGAGGCCATCGCGCGCGACTACGGGTCACCGCTGGATCGCCGCCTCGAGCGCCTGCTCGGCCGTCTCGAGGGCAGCGCGTCCGGGCCCTCCGAAGCCCCTCGAGGCGGCGAGCGCCGCCCGGCCAGCGGTACCCTGGCGCTGCCGCGTCCAGACACGCTGCCCCCCAAGGCCTTCCTGCCGGAGCCCGTCCTGCCCGTCGGCGGCCGTCCCGCGCTCGACGCGGGACCGCTGCGCGCGGGGGCTTCGACGCCGCGCGACCCCGGGGGCATCGTCCCCGTCCCGGTCGTCAGCGTTGCCGCCGCCCGCCCGCCCCCGGATCTCGTCGCGCGCCCCTCACTGCCAGACGGGGCCGCTACGCCCGTCGCGGCGCCGCGGGGTGCGACCCCGACCGCCGAGGGGGCGTCCGTCGCCAGCTATCCCGCGGACGCGGGCGAGAGCGAGTCGACCTCGCCCCCGCGGCACGGCGACCCTCCGACGCCGATCCCGCTCACCCGGTTGAGCGGCGCGCCGGCCGTGTCCGCGGCCTCCGAGCCGCCCGCGCCGCCGCCCGTCGACGTCTCGCTGGCCGCGCGGAAGCCGGGGTCCGTGCGCCCGCGCGTGCGGCGTGGGCCCTACACGGTCGCGATGGCCGAGCAAGACCTGCAGGCCGCCACGACCCGGGACGAGATCCTGCGCGCTTGCTTCGACTTCTGTGCGCAGTACTTCGAGTACACGGCGATCTTCACCGTGCAGGCCGACGTCGCCGAGGGACGCGACGCGCAGGGACCCGGGGCGGATCGGCTGGAGATCACGCGGGTCAGCGTCCCCCTCGATCGCGCTGGCGTCTTCGCCACGGCGCGGCAGTCCGGCACCTGGGTGCTCGCGCCGCTCGCGGGCGAGGGCGTCGATGCCGACGTCACTCGGGCTCTCCGTCGGCCGTCGGGCAAGTCCGTGCTGGTGCTGCCGGTGGTGATCCGCGAGCGGTGCGTGCTCTTGCTCTGGGGCGACCACGGCGACGAGGGCGTGGAGCTCGGCGCGGTCGGCGACGTGATCGCGTTCGTCGCGTTGACGGCGGCGGCGCTGGAGCGCGTGATCCTGAAGCGCAAGCGGTCGGCGCGGCGCGCCGTGGCGGTGGCCGGTGCGCTCGAGTCGATGCGGCAGCCGCTCGCGCGGTCCGCGCGCGGGTCCGACCTCCCCCCGCTCGAAACCCGCGCCAGCGCCCTCGCCACCGCGCTCGGCCCCGGCGAGCGGGCGTCGTCCGCCGCGCTGCCCGCGGTAACCTCGGCCGCCATCGGGCAAGACATCCACGACGCGCTCACCCCGGCGGCGCCGCCGGCGGTGCGGGCGAGCTGGACGGAGCCCGTCGCTCCCTTGCGGATCGAGCCCTCGACCCGGCAGCCCGTCGCCCCCCCCTCCGGCGGCGCACAGCCGGGCTCTGCGCGTCACCCCACCCGCCGCGGCGTCGCCCCGCAAGGCGGCGCGCTGCTCGGGGACGCCCCCGTGGTCGCCGCCGAGGCCGAAGCGCTCGACCGAGGCTGGGAGTTCGAGCGGGCCACCGGAGGGGCGCGCGCGCCGGTCGACGCGGCGATGCCGGTGCTCGGCTCCGACCCGATCGAGGGGCGCGTGGACTCGGGCGCGGATGGCATCCCGGCGGAGGTCCACGCCCTGATCGAGCGGCTCGTCCGCGGCGACACGAGCGCGTCGGAACGGCTGCTGGCGCTCGGGGAGCCTGCCATGGCGGCGCTCGTCGCGGCCCTCCCCGGCCCGATGACGGCCGACCCGCGCACCGTGGCGCGCGAGGGCGTTCTGCCGTCACGGTGCGGGCCGGTCCTGGAGGTGCTCGCCCGCTTCGGTCGGGCGGTGGTCCCCTTCCTCGAGGTGCGGAGCGCCGACACCGACGCGAAGGTGCGGGCCTGGACCGTGCGGCTGCTCGGCGAGCTCGGCGGAATGGATGCGGCGCGCGCCGTCGCCCGCCGGGCCGATGACGAGGACGAGACGGTGCGCCAGGCCGCGCTCGCCGGCGCGCGGCTCCTCCATCAGGACGCCGAGTGCCGCGTGGAGGTTCGGTCGCGGCTGCACTCCATGGCGAGCGACCCGCAGCGAGCGGTCGCGAGCCGCCTTGCTGCGCTCGACGCGCTGGGGAACCTGCGCGACGCTG
Organism: uncultured Polyangiaceae bacterium; assembly: GCA_964404725.1. Lineage (GTDB taxonomy): Bacteria > Myxococcota_A > Polyangia > Polyangiales > Polyangiaceae > JAFGBI01. Next base: position 33,382 of record CAYOLF010000026.1, on the reverse strand, counting down.
GCGCCATCCCGGGCCTCATCGCGCTCCTGGCGGACGGGAGGCCGGAGGTGGTCGAGTCCGCGCGGCGGGCCCTGGTGGTGCTCGCCTTCCACGATCTGGGCCGGGACGCGGAGGCCTGGCAGCGCTGGTGGGAGCGCAGCTCCGGCCGCCACCGCGTCGAGTGGATGATCGACGCGCTGACGCACGAAGACCAGCAGATCCGCCACCGTGCGGGCGAGGAGCTCAAGCAGACCACCCGCGAGTACTTCGGCTACTACGACGATCTGCCGCGCCAGGAGCGCGTCCGCGCCCAGCAGCGCTATCGGGAGTGGTGGGAGTCGCGCGGCCGCGCGATCTTCGCACCCGTCCGCCCCTGATCCTCGCACCCATTCGCACCTGAACGAATGGTCGGATCGGCGTGGCGGCGAACGCCCCTCGACAGCGTGCGCGCGATCCGGCTAGAGGTGGGGGCGATGCCAGACGGTGAGCCCGTCCTCGACCCCGCGCTGCGCGCGGCCAACCAGGCCCTGAGCGGCACCCGTCAACGCGCGGCGGTCCGCTTCGCGTCGATCGAGCTGCGCTTCTCCGATCCGCGCACCGGGCCGTGGGAGATCGCCGCGATGACCGCGGTCGGGCTCGCGTCGTTGCTCGTCGTGCTCGGCTGCTGGTTTCTCTGACGGTCGGCGCGCAGCGCGCGCGCTACTTCTTCGCCGCCTCTTCGACCTCGCCGGACAGGTCGACCTTCCAGGTCACCGGGTGATCGGGGCCGGTGAAGTTGGGGACGATGACGGCCTTCATCGCCCTGAGCGCGCAGGCGCCGACCTCGGTGCCCTCGAACGGGGCCGAGATGGTCGCAGACTTCACGCTCCCGCTCGAGGAGAACACGAGCTCGACCGTCGCCTCCCCCTTCGGCTGGGCCTTGCGCTTCTCCTCGGGGATGCTGCCGTGGCAGGTCGAGGCGGAGCGGGCCGCCCGCTTGAGCTCGATCTCGGACTGGCGCTCGTCCCACTTGGCCTTCTCGTCGATCTCGAGCTCGCCGTCGTCGTCCCCGGCGTAGCCGCGGTCACCGTCCTGCTCGGCTTCGTAGGCAATCTGCTCTTGCTCGTCGAGGATCTCGTCCACCGTCTTCGGCTTGTCGGGCTTCATGCTCGGCCCGCAGGCGCTCATCAGGACGACGCAACCCAACAGAGATACCGTGCGCATGGGGCGCATCCTATCCCACTCGTCCGAGGAACGACAAACCCCCTCCGGCTTACCCCCGTGCCCGCCGGCCTGTGACGACGGCGGTCCAGAGGGGAATGGTTCAGCCCGGGCATAATCACCCCCCGGCGCTTCCCTCCAGCCGCGCCCGAGGGGCGGCGTCGGCGGGACCGGGCGGAATCCCGCGCCGGCCGGCTCTCCACCGGCGTCACGGCCCCCGGACTGCCTTGCCCGCGTCGCCGGGGCGATCGAGCGCCACCGGGGTCGCGGCGGCGGACGGGGACCCGCGCTGCCGGTCAGAGGTCGGTGATCTGGTAGTCCTTGAGCTTGTAGAGCAGCGCGCGGTGGCTGATCTCGAGCAGCTCTGCGGCGCGCGTGCGGTTGCCCTTGGTCTTGGTCAGCGCGCGCCGGATGAGGAGCTCCTCGATGATGCGCGTCGTCTTCTTGACGCTGAGCTCCCCGCTCGCGAGCTGCATCTGCACCGGATCCCGCGCATCGCGCACCCGCTCGGGCAGGTCGGTGGCGGTGACGAGGTCGCCCTCCGTGAGCACCATCGCCCGCTCGATCGTGTTCTCGAGCTCGCGCACGTTGCCGGGCCACGAGTACTCGTAGAGCAGCCGTCGCGCTTCCGTGTCGAGACCACGGACCGCGGTGCGGAGCCGGCCGTTGTTCCGCTCCACGAAGTGGTCGATGAGCAGGGGGATGTCCTCGCGCCGTTCGCGCAGCGGCGGGACGTGGATCAGCAGCACGTTCAGGCGGTAGAAGAGATCCTCGCGGAACCGCCCTGCCTTGACCTCCGCGGTCAGGTCGCGGTGGGTGGCGGTCACGATGCGGACGTCCACCTGGATGTCCCGCGAGTCGCCGAGCCGCCGGATCTTCTCATCCTCGAGCACCCGCAGCAGCTTGACCTGCAGCCCCAGCGGCAGCTCGCCGATCTCGTCGAGGAACAGCGAGCCGCCGCTCGCCTCCTCAAACAGTCCCCGGCGATCCTGCACGGCGTCGGTGAAGGCGCCCTTGCGGTGGCCGAACAGCTCGCTCTCGAGCAGGTTCTCCGGGATCGCCCCGCAGTTGACGGCGACGAAGTGCCCCCCGCCACGGCTGCTGCGGCGGTGCACGGCGCGCGCCACCAGCTCCTTACCGACCCCGCTCTCCCCGGTGATGAGGACGGTGGTCTTGAAGTCGGCGACCTTGGCGATGGTCCGGAAGATCTCCTGCATCTTCTCGCTCTTCGCCAGGATGTCCTCGAACCGGTTCTCCTTGCGGACCTCCTCGCGCAGCGCGCGGTTCTCGCGGCGGAGGGACTCGCGCTCCTCGGCCTTGCGGAGCGCCAGCACGATCTCGTCCGCCTTGAAGGGCTTCTGGACGTAGTCGTAGGCGCCCGCCTTCATCGCCTCGATGGCCAGATCGAGGTTGCCGTAGGCGCTCATCACGATCACGGTGGCGTCGTTGCCCTTCGCGCGGAGCGTCGCCAGGAGGTCGAGGCCGCCCATCTTCGGCATGCGCACGTCGGTGAGCACGTAGTCGGGGCCGAACCCGTCGACGAGCGCGAGCGCCTCCTCCCCGCTCGAAGCGGTTTCCACCTCGTAGCCGTGGCGGCGCAGCAGGGTGCGCAGCACCACGCGGAGGTTCTCCTCGTCGTCGACCACCAGGACCCGGCGCACTGTGCAAGAAGTATAAGCCCCGACCGACCGGCTCCGCAACTGTTGCGGATCTGGCATGGAAGCTGCCGAGGCGACGCTCGCGCCCGAATCTGCTAGCGAGGAGCCCTCCCATGCTTTGCGGACTCGACCAGCTCTTCAACAGCCAACTGTCGACCTTGCGGCGGCGACTCCGCAACCAACGGGTGGGCGTGCTCACCCACGCAGCCGCGGTGGATCGCCGCGCGCGCACTGCGCTCACCGTGCTCGAGGAGCTCGGTGTCAGCCCGGTCACGGTGTTCACCCCCGAACACGGGCTCAGCGGTGTCGCGCAGGCGCAGGAGCCGGTGGTCGGCAGCACCGACGAGGCGCGCGAGGTCGCGGCGCCCCTGGTCAGCCTCTACGGCACGACGAAGGCGTCGCTGGCGCCGACGCCCGAGCAGCTCGCGGCGATGGACGTGCTGCTCGTCGATCTGGCCGACGTCGGGAGCCGCTACTACACGTACGTCTGGACGGCGTTGCTCTCCGCGCGGGCGGCCCAGGCGGCGGCGGTGCACACGGTCATCCTCGATCGCCCCAACCCGATCTCGGGCGATCCGGGGAGCGCAGAGGGGCGGCCCCAGCGTGAGAGCTACCTTTCGTTCGTCGGCCTGGAGCCCGTGCCCATCCGCCATTCGCTGACGCTCGGGGAGCTCGTCGTCCACTGCTTCGTCCGCGACGGGCTGTCCCTCGGCCCCGACGGCGCGCTGTCAGTGGTGCCGGTGCAGGGGTGGGAGCGCCACCGGACCGCCGAGGCTTGGGGACGGCCGTTCGTGATGCCGTCGCCCAACATGCCCACCCTGGAAACCGCGCTCGTTTACCCCGGGGCTTGCCTCGTCGAGGGGACGAACCTCTCCGAGGGCCGAGGGACGACCGTGCCGTTCCGGGTGGTCGGCGCGCCCTTCCTGAACGGGCCGCAGCTCGCCGCCTCCATGAACGAGATCGGCACTCCGGGCGCCCTGGTGCGACCGGTGAGCTTCCGCCCATGGTTCGACAAGCACCAGGGACAGCCGTGCCACGGGGTGATGCTGCACGTCACCAACGTCGCGCTGTTTCGCCCGGTGGCGACCTACCTGCGCCTGCTCACCCTGGCGCGGCAGCAGGCGCGGGATGACTTCGCCTTCTCGGTCACCCCCTACGAGTTCGAAGCCGAGATCCCGGCGTTCGACCTGTTGACCGGCTCCGCCGAGGCGCGCGAGGCGATCACCGCCGACGCGACTCCGGAGGAGGTGGTGGCGCTCACGACGTCGGTGCCCGCCGACTGGGGCGACGTGGTCCGGGACGCCGAGGCAAGGCTCGAGAAGGCGATGGCCTGAGGGACGCCGTCACCCCCCACCGGTGGCGGCCCACCCGGGGAGGGCTCGCCGGACCCGGGGACCTTCCGACCCCGGATCACCAGCGTCTCAGCGCAGCCGCTCGGCGCGGGGAGTCTCTGGTCCGGCCTCACCGTCCGTCCTCGGCGCCACCCGGGGCAGCTCGGGGCGCGCCGTCTCGCCGGGAGCGGTCGGCGCGACCGGCGGCGCGCTGGCCGCGGCCGGCTCGCGGGCGGCGTTCGCCGGGGCGCGGCGCGTCTCGACGATCCGCGACACGGTGGAGTCCCGGGCCGGTGGGGGCTCGGTCGGGGCGGGCGCCGCCGGGGGTATCGTTATCAGCGCGCTCCCGACCTCGATCTCGGGCGAGGAGCCGCGGACGGCCCGAGAAGGCACGCCGAACTCCTCGGCGCGCTGCACCTGCCACTGATACTTGATCCGGTGGTGGTACATGTTGACCAGGGTGTCGGTCATCCGGGTCGTGATGGTCCGGAGCTCCGCCAGGTCGAGGCCGCAGTCGTCGAGTTGGCCCTGCTCGAGCTTGGTGAACACGATGCGCTGGATCACCTGGGAGAACTGGGCGCGGGAGGGCTTCTCGACCGTCCGTGACGCGGCCTCGATGGAATCCACCAGCATCAGAATGGCCGTCTCCTTCGTCTGCGGCTTCATTCCCGGGTAGGTGAAGTCTGCCGGGACGAGGCCGCGCGGGTTCCCCTGCTGCTGGCACTTGTTCCAGAAGAACTCGATGAGCCCGGTGCCGTGGTGGGTGTAGCTGAACTCGACGACCGGCTCCGGGATGCCGCCTTCGCGCAGCATCTTCGCGCCCATCACCACGTGGGCCATGATCGCGTCGGCGCTGATCTCCGGCTCGAGCTCCTCGTGCGGTGACGCCTCGTCCGGGAGCAGGTTCTCGACGAAGTACTTGGGCTGCGCCACCTTGCCGAGGTCGTGGTAGTACGCCCCGATCCGGGTGAGGAGCGCGTCCGCCCCGATCGCGCTCGCTGCCTGTTCGGCGAGGTTTGCCATCGAGCGCGAGTGCTCGAAGGTCCCGGGCGCCTCCCGAGCGAGTCGCAGCAGCAGCGGTTGCGAGAGATCCTGGAGCTCCAGGAGCCGCTCGCGCGGCACGTTGCCGAGCAACCGCTCGGCGGGGGCTCGGAGCGCTGCGGCCAGGAAGCCGGCTCCAATCCCGCCTCCAACGCAGGCGATGAGCTCGGACTCGAGGGGCCGGGCGAGGTCCGCGGCCACGTCGAAGCGTCCCTCGAAGGTCGTCACGATCGCGACGTCGATGGCCGCGGCGCAGAGGCCGGCCAACAGCCCTGCCCCGACCACCTGCCGAGAGGCCTTGCGGCCCACGTACAGCAGCGTCGACGCCATTCCCCGGGCGATGAGCACGCAGAGGAAGACCAGGTCGAACTGCAGCTGCGACGCCACGATGAACGCCATCACCACGGCGACGATGGAAGCGGTCCGGCGGTCGAAGGCGGTCGCGACCAGGAGCGGGACCGTGGCGACCGGGATCCACAACGCGGGCAGCCCGGTGAAGAGGATCAACCCCTTGGCGGCGACGGCCAGCATTCCCATCGCCATCAGCAGCCCGACCTGCATTCGGAGCAGGCGCATCCGGTTCTGGGCGAACCGGCGGAGGTAGGCCGTCAGGGCGAGCGTCAGCGCGAAGAGGAGCACGAAGACGGCCCCGAGTCGGGCGATGGCACCTCCCCCGCGCAGCTCCGTCTCCAGCAGATACGCTGCCTGGTGGCTGGGCTTGTCCGCTTGGAGCACCGTCCCGCGCGCAACCACCGTCCGGCGCTCCTCGAACTGGAGCCGCATCCGGGATCCGGTCCGAACCAGGCGGGGCCCGTAGGGGACCCGCAGGGTGGTGGCCGCGACCTGGCCGTACCTCGGGGTCCAGGCTTCCACGAAGCGGTCCCCGCCCTGGACCAGCGTCAGGAACGCCGCGAACAGGAGGCTCATCACGAGCCCCGCGATCGGATCAGCCCGAACCCGCGTGCGCAGCATCTGGGATCTCGCCGGCGGCGGCGCGCGCCGCGGTCGTTGACGCTAGCGACCCGTTTCGTCCGCTGCAATACGCAATCCCGGCCGACGCGACGGCCGCCCTGAGCCGAAAAGGCATCTTCGGGCGTCAAAACGCAGCGTTCTAGCTACGCGTGAGGACTGTGGGCGGAGTCATCGGCGCCATCGATCGAGCAAGACGAGAGCGCGGAGCCGCGCTGATGGGGGTTCTCAACGTAACGCCGGACTCTTTCTTCGACGGCGGGCGTTACACGACCGTCGCGGCGGCGGAGGCGCGCGTGCGGGAATTGCTGACAGCCGGGGCCGATATCATCGACATCGGCGCCGAATCGTCCCGCCCCGGCGCCAGTCCCGTGGACGCGGACGAGCAGATCCGCCGCCTTGAGCCCGTCCTGCGGCTCTCGCTCTCCCTCGGGGCCTGGGTCAGCGTCGACACTACCTGCCCACGGGTCGCCGAGCGCGCCCTCGACCTCGGCGCTCACGTCATCAACGATGTGTCCTGCCTGGCCGACCCGGACCTGGCGGCGGTGACGGCGCGCCGGGGGGCGGCGCTCATCCTCATGCACAGCCGCGGGGCGTTGGGCTCGATGGCCGGGTTCTCGGAGTACCCAGGGGCGGGCTACCGGGACGTCGCGGCCGAGGTCATCGCGGAGTGGAGGAGCGCGCGGGAGCGAGCGACCCGCGCCGGGCTGCCCGAGGACCGAGTGCTGCTGGACCCGGGGCTCGGCTTCGCCAAGAACGCGGCCCAGAGCTTCGAGCTGCTCCGGCGGCTCCCGGAGCTCGTGGCGACGGGCGCGCGCGTTGTACTGGGCCCGGGCCGCAAGTCGTTCATCTCCGCGGTAGACGGGAGCGCGCCGGACGACCGGCTTGGGGGAACCATCGCGGCCTGCCTGCTCGGGGCCGATCGGGGCGTGAGCGTCCTCCGGGTGCACGACGTTGCCGCCGTTCGGCAGGCGCTGGACGTCGTTCGCGCGGCGACGCTGCCCGGTCCCGGCTGGGCGGCCCGCCCCGGGGCGGAGGGGGCGTTCGATGCTTGAGGCACTGAACGCCTACGTCGCCCAGCGCGGCTGGCTCGAGATGGCCCGGGACGGTCTCGACGTCCTGATCGTCTACTACGTCGCCTACCGCGTCCTGCTCCTCTTCAAGGGGACCCGCGCGCAGCACATCGCGCTCGGGCTCCTGGCCGTCTTCGGCCTGTACGTCGTGGCCCAGCAGCTCCAGCTCCGGATGGTGCTCGGCATCCTGGGCTCGCTCATCTCGAGCCTCATCCTGGTGGTGGTGGTGGTATTCCAGAGCGACATCCGGCGCGGCCTGCAGCGCGTCGGCAGCCGGGCCTGGCTCCCCGGCCAGGTGCGGGCCAAGGCGTCCCAGGTGCTCGACGAGGTGGTGGAAGCGGCGACCGACCTCGCCCGTCACCGCATCGGGGCCCTGATCGCCATCGAGCAGGACGCGAACCTCGACGAGTTCGTCGGCGCGAACAAGGGCAAGGAGATTGATGCGGTCGTCACCAGCGAGCTGTTGGTTTCGCTCTTCGTCCCCGAGGGGATGAACAAGCTCCACGACGGCGCCGTGATCATCCGCAACCACCGCATCGCCAAGGCCGGGGTGTTCTTCCCGATGCCCGAGGGGCGAGTCCTCGCCCAGCACCTTGGCTCCCGCCACCGGGCCGCGCTGGGGATCACCGAGGAGACGGACGCGGTGGTGGTGGTGGTCAGCGAGGAGCGCGGGACCATTTCCTACTGCTTCAGCGGCAACCACGTCGGTGAGCTCAACGGGCCCTCGCTGCGCTCTGCGCTCGAGTCGATCTACCACCCGCAGCAGCGACGCAAGCCCAAGCCCACGGCGTTGCCGGTCCCGCCGCCCCTGTCGACAGCGTCACCACGCGCGGAGGAAGAGCGGTCGGAGGACGTGTCGACCACGCAGTCGCTGCGCTTCGAGGCGGATCCCGGCACGGGACTCGGCGCCCGGGCGCCCGAGGAGCGGGCGACGACGCGGAGCCAGCCGCCGCCGCCGCGGAGCCAGCCGCCGCCGGCACCGCTTCGTCCACGGGTGTCCGCCACGGGCGATGGTGATGCCATGGTCGCCAGCGCGGCGGCGCCCCGGGTGGCCGCCGCCGCGCCGGACCGGGGCACGGAACCCGTCGCGTCCCCGGCGTCGCGCGCGAGCGGCAAGCTCGACGTGGACGAGGACGCGCCCCCCAGCGGAGGCACGCAGCGGTGAAACGACCGGAGGCTGCCCTCGCCTGGCTCGGCGCACGCCTGATGCGCGCCGTCCTGGACAACCCCGGGCTCAAGGCGATCTCGCTCGTCTTCGCGGTCGGGCTGTTCATCTACTTGAACCGCGTGGAGGAGGCGATCGATCGGTCGTTCCCGGTCGGGATCTTCGTCCGTCAGCCGCCCGAGTCGGCCAATCGCGAGCTGATGACGCAGATCCCGCCCAACGTGTACGTCACGCTGCGCGGTTCGGCGCGCGCGCTGGAGCAGTTGCTGCGGGACAAGCCCATTGCCCCGATCGAGCTGGACCTGCGCGACGGCGAGCGGCCGGCGGTGACCTTCGACGCCTCCATGCTCTCGCTGCCGCCTGGCATCGCCGTGACCATCTTCGATCCTCCCCGCATCGAGCTCGAGTGGCAGGACGTGATCACCCGGCTCACCCCCTTCCAGGCCGCCATCTCCGGGGAGCCCGCCGAGGGGACCGTGGTGGCGGGGCAGCCCACGGTGGACCCGAGCGCCGTGACCGTGCGGGGACCGAAGCGAATGGTCGAGGTGATGCAGTACGTGCGCCTGGCCGCCTTCGACGTGACCGGTCTGACGGAGGGGGTCTACCGACGACCCATCGCCATCGACGCCCCTCCGCAGCGCGTGACCTTCCTCGAGATCACCAGCACGACGGTGACCGTGCGAATCGCGCGGCAGACGCACGAGGCCAAGTTCGAGCGCCTCCCCGTGGAGGTGGTCGGCGTGACCGGCGGTTCATGCAAACCCAATCGCGTCATGGTCACCGTCGTCGGTCCGCCGGAGGTGGTGCGCGCGCTCCGGGCCGAGCAGGTGGTGCCGCGCGTCGACGTCGCGGCGCTGCCGGTCGAGCTGAGGACCGCCAAGCACGGCTCGGTGGCCGCCCCCGTCACCGTCGACGTCGCCAACGTGGAGGTGCAGGTCCAGCCGCCCACGGTCACCGTCAAGTGGTGAGCGGCGACCCGGCCCGGAGCGCTCAGCGGGGGACGCGCGCTCCGGGCAGGCTCGTCGCGCCCACGGCGCTCGAGCGCGGGACCCCGACATCGCGGATTCGACCGCGCGGCGAGATGGCGGGCAGGTAGACGGCGACGGTGGTGCCGCTGCCGGGGGCGGTGTCGACGGCGATCTCGCCGCGGTGACCGAGCACGGTGCCGTGGGCGACCGCCAGCTCCAGCCCGCGGCCGAGGCCCTTGGTCGTGAAGAACGGCTCGAGCATGCGCGCCGCCGTCGCCGGGTCCATGCCGACCCCGTCGTCGCGGACCGCAAGGCGGACGTGGGGCCCCGGCGGGAGGCGCACGCCGCCCTCCACCTCCACGCCGAACACGGTGTCGTGCAGGTCCACCGTGACGGTGATCGCGCCCTCGCGCTCGATGGCCTCGCGGGCGTTGCGGAGCAGCGTCGCGACGAGCTCCTCGAGGCCCCGCTGGTCGCCGAGGATTTCGAGCCGGTTCGAGCCCGCCGTGAAGCTCACGGTGACGCCCGGGGACAGATGGGCGCGTTCCTCGCTCACCACGCGACCGACCAGCGATCCGAGGTGGAGTGGGCGGTGGGCGACGAGCACGTCGCGGGAGCACCGGAGCATCTGCTCCACCAGGGCGTCGCCCACCGTGGTCGTCTCCACGATGCCCGCCAGGTGTTTGGCCACGGTGGGGTCTGTGGGAGACGCCGCCTGCGCGTGGCCGCGGATGGTCTGCAGCAGCGCCTCGATGCGGTATGCGATCCCCGCCACCATGGCGGTTGACGCTTCCATCCGCGTCAGCCGGATCCGGGCGTCTCTGGCGCGCACGGACGCGGTCACCTCGCGCAAAAGGAGCAGTCGCCCCAGCAGCGCGCCCCGGTTCCCGGAGACGGGCTCCACGCGCGCCTCGAAGGTCCGCGGCTCGCCGGCGGCCGACAGCTCGAGCTCGAACGGGTGGGGGACGGCGGCCAGCGCGCGGCGCCAGGCGTCGGGTGGCAGCAGGGCTGCGACCCGCACGTCCCGCGTCGCGCTCGCGGCCCCCAGGAGTCGGGACGCAGCGGGGTTCAGATCGACGATCCGGTCCTGGGCGTCGACCACGATGACCGCGTCGCCCATGGCGCCGAACACCCGATCCCGGATCAGCGGGGCGAGGGTGGGCAAGCGTGCGGTGACCAGCCCGTCGGTCCAGACGGCGACCGCGATCATAGCGGCCACGGCGGTCGGATCGTAGTCCTCGAACGGGGTCAACCGCGCGAGGAACAGGGCGTTGACCCCGATCGGCATCACCGAGCCCACGATGACGCGGCTCGCCTGTCGCCGCAGCATCGGGGAGCCGATCACCACGGTGCCCACGAGGATCGCGGCGCCGACGGCGACGCACGCATAGGCAAAGCCGATGATGCCCCAGAAGGCGTACCCCGGGTCGACCACCACCGTGACCGCGTCGCCCACCACCACCGGGCGGGTGGCGCGCCACACCAGGCGGTGCGCCTCGTTCGTCGCGGTGAGGGCCACGCCGACGAACGCCGGGGTGCCGAGCGCAGCCGCGGCCAGGCGGCGTGAGTACCACCGCCGCCCCGCCGCCACCACCTCGAGCACCATCACCAGCCAGAGCGGCGGCACGGTGCACACGGCGACGTACTCGACCGTTAGCAGCGCGACCTTGGTCGAGACCTGCGGGACGACGAGCACCGCCGAGTACGCGAGGCACCAGACGATCACCAGGCAGGCGACCGCCGCGAGCGGCAGCGCGCCGGGGACGCGCCGTCGGCGGTAGAGCATGCGTACCAGCGGCAGCCCCGCCAGCGCGGCTGCTACCGTGGGCAACGTGAGCAACCACCCGTGCGGCACCGGGCGGATCCTGCCGGCTCGCGGCCTGGGGCGCCAGCGTCGCGCCGCGCCCCGCCGCCGGGCTCGATCGGGGTGGCGCCCGACGGGGGGACGCTACGGGTGGAGCGAGGGGTCCCGAGTGGCGTCGTAGGCGCCGTCGGCCTCGACGAAGATCCGCTCCACCTCCGGTCGGGTCGCGAGGGCCATGACCCCGGGGGTGGGATCACCCGGCGGGATCGAGGATCGTGATCGCAACGCGGGACCGCGCCGCCTGGAAATGCGCGGCGACGGCCGCCGTCAGCCGTCGGCTCACCACCCAGCGTGCCAGTGCGGGACGCACCCGCTCGTAGTCCAGCGACCGATACTGGCTCTGTCGGTGGGCGGCACGGAGCTCGGCCTCCGTGGGCTCGAGCATCGGCGCCACCATACGATCGACGTAGAGGCTGGCACGCGCCTGGCGCGCCGCGATCCGCTGTAGCAACTGCTCGCCGACCTGCTCGGCGTCGGCGGCGGCCTGCAGGGCCGCGGGCCCCCCGGCTCGTTCGGCGAGCATCGCTCGCGCCGCGCGCGTGACGGCGCCGAGCTCCGTCTCGGAAGGCGGCGGGTCGATCCGAGAGCTCGCCAGCAGGGTTTCCGCCACGTGCCGTTCGAGTGCGGCGCGCACGTGCCGGGCGAGGGGGGCCACCCCGGGCGTGTGGTCGGGGTCACCGAGCGCTTCCAGGCGCGCCTCGAACGCCAGCTCGCGCGCGTAGATGAAGCGCGGAGCACGAACGCCGCCGGTTTCCGACGCGACGAAGCGGACGACGGTGCGGTCGACGATCACCAGCTCGGCGGTCGCCACCGCCGGGAGACTCGCCGCCAGCGCGGCGAGCAGACCGAGGGCGCGCCAGCCGCTCCCGGCCATCAGCCGTCCGCCGGCTCCCCGGTCGCGGGCTCGTCCGCGGGCTCGTCCGCGGGCGGCGCCGCCGCGTCGCCGGGGGTGTCCGTCGCCTCTCCGCGAGGTCCGAAGCCCCGGGCGGCGCGCCGCGCCTTCACGAACTCCGCGAAGGCGAGGACCTTCTCGAGGTCGCGGGCCCCGAGCGCCTCGGCCACGTCCCGCAGTTGCCGCCGCAGCGACTCGGAGCTGCGCGCTCGTCGATTCGCGATCTGCTCCGCCGTGAGTGCGGCGGCCTCCGTGGGCTTCTGATCTTCGGCGGGCCGGGCCGGGCGGGGCACGGCGTGCAGGGCATGCGCGGTGAGCCACGCCTCCATGAACACCCGCAGCCGCTCGCTGCGGAAGGCGAACCAGCGCTCACGCTCGGGGCCGAACCCCATCAGGACGTCCTTGAACCGGCGGAAGGCGCCCTTGCCGTCGATCGCCGCGGTCAGCCGGTCGCGGAGCGGCGGATCCTCCACCATCGGGATGAAGCGCTCCATCCAGCGGTACTGCTCCCGGGAGCTGACCGGGTCGATGCGGAGATAGGCGGGATCGGACGCGATGCGCGAGTGCATCTCCGGGTCGGCGATGCCGTCCACCACGCGCAGCACCTCACCGTCGCTCAGGCGCAGGTAGCTGTGCACCTCCGGGGCGTTGTTCTCGAACGCATCCTCCAGCGCCTCCCAGTCGACCGGAACCGCCTGCCCCTCGCCGGCCGGCTCTGCAATCACTTGCGCTTCGTCCATCTTGGTCGTGCCTCGCCCTCTATCGTTGACGGCCAGGAACGTCCGGCCGCGACGCGCTGCGGGAGGGCATCATACGCCACCCCCCGCCGCCTCTCCTAGAGCGACAAACGGCTCGCCAGCTGCGCCGGCGCCCTGAAAGACGCCCCCCTCGAACCACTGGTTGCCAGGGACGAGGGGGCGTTTCCCAGGGCGCCTTCGGCGAGATCTGCTGCTGGATTGGGGTTCTAGGTCGTTGGTATTTCGCGGCAATCAAACCGATGGCCGCTCTAGCCCGGCGCCGCGACCCCGCTCCCGCCCGCGCGGGGGCCTTCCCCGGGGCCCGGCTCGTGATCCGAGCGCGTCCGCGCGACGGCGTCGCGCCAGCGCGCGCGGCGGGACTCACGCTCGGCGTCGGAGCAGCCGGGCCGGAAAGTCCGCTCGACCTCCAGCATGCGGGCGGCGTCGGCGGGGCTCGTGAACAGCCCGACGCCGATCCCGGCCAGCATCGCGGCTCCGCGCGCGGTGGACTCGAGATCCCGCGGGCGCTCGACCCGGACGCCGGACAGATCGCTCTGGAGCGTCAGCAGGAGGTCGTTCGCCGCGGCGCCGCCATCGACCCGCAGGGTCTGCACGGGCGCACCGAGGTCGCCGGCGATCGCGGTGAGCAGGTCGTCGATCTCGTGGGCGATGCCCTCCAGCGTCGCCCGTGCGAGGTGCGCGGCGCTGGTGCGGCGGGTGATGCCGGCGATGACGCCGCGAGCGGCCGGATCCCAGTGCGGGGCCCCGAGGCCGGTGAGCGCGGGGACGAACACCACCCCGTCGCTCGAGTCGACGCGGCGCGCGAGCGCCTCCACCTCCGCCGCCGTCGCGATGAGGCCGAGCCCGTCCCGGAGCCACTGCACCGCGGCGCCGGCCACGAAGGCGCTGCCCTCCAACGCGTAGGTGACCTCGTCGCCGATCTGCCACGCGACCGTGCTGACGAGCCCGCAGCGGCTCGAGAGCGGCCTCGGCCCCGTGTTGACCAGCACGAAGGCGCCGGTGCCGTAGGTGCACTTGGCATCGCCGGGCTCGAAGCAAGCCTGGCCGAAGAGCGCAGCGTGCTGATCCCCCGCGATCCCCGCGATGGGCACCCCGTCGGGGAGGCCGGGGCAATGGGACGTTCGCGCGACGATCCCCGCGGAGGGCACGATCCGCGGCAGCATGGCCGTCGGGACGCCGAAGAGCGCGCACAGGCGCGGGCTGAAAGCGCGGCGTTTCAGGTCGAGGAGCAGCGTGCGCGAGGCGTTGGTGACATCGGTGACGTGCGGCGCTCCCGCAGCGGGTCCGCCGGCGAGGCGCAGCACCAGGTACGAGTCCACGGTGCCGAAGGCGATCGCGCCGCCCTCGGCGCGGCGGCGGAGCGCCGGGCTCTCCGCGAGCGCCCAGGCGATCTTGGTGCCAGAGAAATACGGGTCCAGGACCAGTCCGGTCGCGGCGCGGACCTCCGGCTCGTGACCGCGGGCGCGCAGCTCCGCGCAGGCGGCCGCGGTGCGGCGATCCTGCCAGACGATGGCTCGACGCGCCGGCTGGCCGGTGCTTCGATCCCAGAGCAGCGTCGTCTCCCGCTGGTTGGTGATCCCGATGGCGGCGATCGCGGCGCCCTGGCCGCCAGCGGCGCCCCCCACACCCGCCGAATGGAGCCCGTCTGCGATGGCGTCGACCACCGTCTCCCACAGCTCGTCGGGGTCGTGCTCCACCCAGCCCGGCTCAGGAAAATGCTGCGGCAGCTCGCGGCTCGCGCGCCCCACCACTTTCCCCGACAGATCCGTCACGAGCGCGGTCGTCCCGGTGGTGCCCTGGTCGACGGCGAGCAGGAGGGAGGGCGTCACCGGCCCACGATACCAGATCGGGCCTCGCGCGCGCCGCGCGCGCGGCGCGCGCGAGGGCGTCCGGCCCCGGGGTCACGTCCGCCGCGGAAGAACGGCGTTTCCTGCTCGCTCCCCTCGGACAGGCTCGAGTCTTGTCGTGCCACGGGCGCGACGCTAGCGTAGGGATTCGGATCATGGCCCGGCTGCTCCTCGCTACCCCCGAAGGTCAGCAGGTGGTGGAGCTGCGCGTGCACAACTCGCTCGGCCGCCACCCGAGCAACACCATCCAGTTGCTCGACAAGATCGTCTCCAAGGAGCACTGCACGATCGAGCAGCGGACCGAGGGCTTCGTCCTCCGCGATCTCGGGAGCCTCAACGGCACCTACGTGAACGGGGATCGGGTGGCCGGGGAGCGGGCGCTGCGCCACGGCGACGACATCGCGCTCGGGTCCACGCGCGCTCGCTTCGACGACGGCTCCGGACAGCCGCTTCCCCCGCCCATCACCGGGGTCGTCCCCGCTGGTCCGGCCGCCGGCGGCTGGCAGTCCGCCGAGCCCGTCCCGGCGCCGGCCCCCGTGAGCGCCACCGGCATGGCCGAGGCGTCACCCGTCGCGGCGCTCGGGCCGCCGGCCTCCCTCGGCACCCCGGCGACCGGTCCGCGCGGCACGTCCGCGATGCCCGTCTTGCCGGAATCGCCGGGGGCGCGGGTGCCGACCGGGGCCACCCGGATCTCGGTCAACGACCAGGCCCGTGCGATCGGCACTCAGATCGCGGCCACCAAGAAATTCCTCCCGCACGACGAGATCGCCCAGAACCCCCACCAGCTCGCCGCCGACTACGAGCGGCTCCGTCTCTCCTACGAGCTGTCGCGCGAGATCGCTCTGGAGCGCGATCTGCAGCGGCTGCTCGACAAGATCCTGGAGAACATCTTCCGCTTTGTGCGCGCGGATCGGGGGGTGATCTTCCTGCGCGACGACACCGGCGTGCTCGAGCCGCGGGCCAGCCTCCGTCGCGACGGCACCGAGTTGCCGATCACCGTCTCCACCACGATCATGAATCACGTGATCGCGGAGCGGGCGACGGTCCTGACCCACGACGCGGCGATGGATTTTGCCGCGTCGAAGGGCAAGAGCATGATCCTGAACCGGATCTCCAGCGCCATCGTGGCGCCGCTGCTGCACGACAAGGAGATCCTCGGCGTGCTCTGGCTCGACAGCGAGACCCTGGCCCAGTTCCAGCCCAAGGATCTCGAGATCGTGACCAGCATCGCCGGTCAGGCCGCGATGTTCATCGAGATCAACATCCTGGCCCGCAAGATCGAGCAGGAGATCGTCAACCGCGAGCGGTTCAGCCGGCTGCTCTCCCCCAACATCGCCGAGCGCGTCCTGAGCGGCGAGCTCGAGGTGAAGAAGGGGGGCCAGATGGTCGCGGAGTGCACCGTGTTCAACTCCGACATCCGCGGCTTCACGCGCATGAGCGAGGGTGCGGATCCGGAGAGCATCGTCGAGATGCTCAACGAGTACTTCGAGCAGATGGTCGAGGTCCTGTTCAAGTTCGAAGGGACCCTGGACAAGTTCATGGGGGACGGGATCATGGCGCTCTGGGGCGCTCCGGTGGCGCACCCGGACGATCCCATCCGGGCGGTCAGCTGCGCGCTCGACCAGATGAGCGCGCTCGGACGCTTCAACCTCGCGCGCGCGGAGCATGGCCACCCGCCGCTGGCGATGGGGATCGGGATCCACACGGGGGCCCTGGTCGCCGGCTACATCGGCAGCTCGAAGGCGCTCTCCTATACCGTGATCGGGGACACGGCGAACACGAGCGCGCGCCTGTGCGGCGTCGCGAGCGCCGGGCAAATCCTGGTGAGCGAGGGGACGCTCGCCCGCCTCAAGAACAAGTTCGAGTACGAGGAGCTGCCTCCCGCGCAGCTCAAGGGCAAGGAGAAGCCCTTCCGCGTCTTCGACGTGAAGGGCGTCCGGCCCAACGTTCAGGTGCCGGTCATCATCGAGACGCGCTGAGACGGGCGTCCCGCCGGCGCCGTCGGGCGTCACCGACGGGCGGGTCGGCGCGTGATTCCGCGCGGGTTCGGCTGCGACGCCGACTACGCACCGCGGCGCCCCTCGACGGCGGGCGCGCATTGGCTATCGTTGCGCCGCCCGATGGTGCACGTTCTCGCCTTCGAGAAGCCGATCGTCGATCTGGTGACCCGGATCAAGGAGCTCCGCAAGCTCGCGGGCACCGACGACCGCTTCGTGGGCGAACTCCGGCGTCTAGAAGAGAAGGCCGCGCTGCTCGCGCGCGAGGTCTTCCAGAACCTGAGCGCCCACCAGAAGGTGCAGCTCTCGCGGCACCCCAACCGGCCGTACACGACGGACTACCTCGGGCGGCTCTTCACGGACTTCATCGAGCTGCACGGGGACCGAAGGTTCGCCGACGACGCGGCCATCATCACGGGTCTGGCGAAGTTTCACGGGCGCAGCGTCGCCATCGTCGGGCACCAGAAGGGTCGCACCACCAAGGAGAACATCGAGCGCCGCTTCGGCTCGCCCAACCCCGAGGGTTACCGGAAGGCGATCCGCATCTACGAGCTCGCCGACCGCTTCGGGCTCCCTGTCCTGACCTTCATCGACACCCAGGGCGCGTACCCCGGCATCGAGGCGGAGGAGCGGGGTCAGGCGGAGGCGATCGCCGCGGCGCTGGAGGTGCTGTCTCGCCTCGGGGTCCCTGTGGTGGCGACCGTGATCGGGGAGGGGGGCTCCGGCGGGGCGCTCGCCCTCGCGGTCGCCAACCGCGTGCTCGCCCTCGAGTACAGCTTCTACTCCGTGATCTCACCCGAGGGCTGCGCGTCGATCCTCTGGAAGAGCGCCGACAAGGCCGCGGAGGCGGCGGCACGGCTCAAGATCACCGGGCCTCACCTGCTCGAGCTCGGGATCGTCGACGCGCTCGTCCCCGAGCCTCCCGGTGGCGCCCACCAGGATCACGACGCCGCGGCGCGTGCCCTCGACCAGGCGCTCACGGACACCCTCCACTCGCTCGACGGTATGGGTCGCGAGGCGCTCCGGGAGGATCGGTATCGTCGCTTCCGTGGCCTCGGCGCCATCATCGCCTGAGCAGCGCCACCGGGCGCCTCGGCCGCTCAGTCCCGCTTCTTGTCCGTCTTCTCGACCACGGGCACGAAGAGCATGAGCCCCGCGATCGCGCAGGACAGCGCGCGAACGTCCTGCTTCTTGAGATCCTCGCGGATCCAGAGCCGGGCCTTGCCGGGGAGCACCTCGAAGCCGGCGACGGGGCCGTCCTCGGCGTCGATCTGGTAGCCGGCGGGGACCGGGTTCTTGTCGCCGTTGGCGAGCCCGTAGATGCCCGTCGCGCGCAGCTCGACGTCGCGCACGATAACCGGGCCCCCGAATTCGCCCGCGAGATCCTCGACGAACAGCTGAGCCTCGACCTTGGTGCCGAGCTCACACAGGCACGCCACGGTCTGGCTCTGCTCCCTGACCGTCACGCTCCCGTCGAGCTCCTGGATCTTCTCGGGCTCGGGGGTCGCGCACTTGCCGGTCATCGACCGCTCGCCGCCGCCCGCGAAGCGGTACTTGTACCCGCCGCCATCCGACGGAGTGAAGCCCTCGAACACCTCGAACCCCTTGGGGTTCGACCAGTCGCGCTGGACCTCCTCCACGCGGTAGGGCCCGAACTCGAACCCGCCCCCGTCGCGGGTCGTGCCCTTCCGGCCCTTGGTCGTGAGGACGTCCATGTCCTGCTCGAGGTCGGAGGGGACCTTCATCTTCGGCCCCCCGCACCCGGCGAGCGCGACGCCCGCGAGCAAGACGCCCGCCGCCTCGGCCAGCGCCCGCGCGAGCCCCCGACCCTGCACCTGCGAACGGCGACCCTTCGACCCCATACCAGCCAATGTCCGACCCTTCTGCTCTTCGGGAGAGCCCCAGCGGAGAGCGGGAGTCTACCGGCGGTCCTCCGCGCAGGTAACGAAAATCGGGCGGCCGAGGCCCGGGGGAGTCAGAAGCGAGAGTCGGCGGAGAGGTAGGTCATGAGCGGTCCCGCCCCCGGATCGTGGGTGTCTGGGCAGTGCACGACCTCGAAGCGGACCAGGAGCGAGTCTCCCCACCGCAGCCTCGGACCCGCGCCGGCCCCCAGGTGGAGCCCGCCGGCGTCGCCATCACGCTCGGGGTCCGCGGCGAGGCTGTCGGACCACACCCGCCCCGCGTCGACGAGCATCGCCGCGCCGAGGTTCATCGGCGTGCGGAAGGCGCGGAAGGGGAGGAAGGCGGCGCGGAGCTCCACCGAGCCCAGCGCCTTCGTCTTGCCGACGTAGCGCCCGTCGGCGATCCCGCGCAGCCCCTCTGCCCCCCCGAACGCCTTGCCCGGGAGCAGGCCGCCGTAATGGTTCTGTTCCACGAGCGGCACGTCGCCGAAGGCGACGTCACCCAGCACGCGGGTCGCCAGCACGAGGTCGTCCGTGACGAGCGGGACATAGAAGCGCGCGGTGTAGGTGACGCCGCCCCAGCCCGGGCCGTCCCCGAGCGCTGGCGCCGCCCGCACCACCACGTCGTGGAAGACGCCGCGGGTCGGCTGGGTTTCGTGGTCCCTCCGATCGAGCACGAGCCCGACCCGGAGCGTCAGCGCCGAGTAGAGCCCCACGCCGGGCGGCGACCGACCGTCGTCCCCGTCGGCGGCCACGTCCGCGGCGAGCAGGCTGTCTTCGTAGGTGTCGAGATCGACACGGGCCAGCCCCACGCCCGCGAACGCGCGCCAGCTGGGAGCACCGAGCTCGCGCTCCGCGCTCACCTCGGCCCGGAACGTCTCGACGCGGTACTCGTGGTGATGGCGGGTGAGCGTGAGCGCGGGATCCGCCGCGGGGGCCGCGTTCCCCACTCCGTAGTAGCCCGCGTTGACCTGCTTTTCCCAGACCAGCTCGCCCCGCAGGCGGGTGAGCGCGTCCGGCACGCCGGGGAGGTCGAGCTTGAGGAAATGCTCCTGCCGCGGAAGCTCGAGGCCGTCCTCGGCTAGCACGCTCGTCTGGATCTGCAGCCGGCCCCGCCACGCGTAGGGGCGCGCCCCCGGCTCGAACCGGGCGCGGTGCACGAAGACGCCGAGGTCCAGCCCCGTGTCGGGGTTGTACCCGAGCGCGGGGAAGACCCCCGTTTCGCCGTGGGGGACGTCGCGCGGGTCCGGTTCTGCGTGCGACGCCGGCGCCAGCACCGTAGAGGTGGCGATGCCGCCGAGGGCCAGCTGGACGACTCGCCGCCTCCTCACGGTCGCACCAGCGTAGCAGCCGCGGCCGCGCGCCGGGGAGGTGCGATCCCGCGCCGACCCCGGAGTCGCGGTCACCCACCCACCAGCCCGCGCGTGACCGCGAAGACGCCGAACCCCGCGAGCGCGACGATGGAGGCGACGTGCAGGGCGCGGCGCGGCCGCTCTCCGCGCTCGCGCGCCCAGCCCACCGCGAGCACGACGAGGGCGTTGACGCCGATCATGGCGACGTAGAAGCCCGCCACGAACGCCCCCGCGGCGAACCACGAAGTGCGGGCCGCGGCGAGCACGATGGGGCCGGCGACGAGCCCCCAGAACAGAATGGGCCCCGGCCCGAGGGCGTTCACCAGGACCGCCTGCAGGAGCCCGCGACGGGGGGGCCCCGACGCCCCGGGCTCGCGGGGGCGGCGGGCGGCCAGCACGGCGAGCAAGAGGAGGTAGAGGCCCCCGGCGACGCCGAGCGTACGGATCGCCGCGTCCGGCACGCTCCGGAGCGCCACGAGGACGAGGACCACGACGGGACCGTCACCCAGCAGCGGCGCGACGGTGGCGGGCAGCGTCCGGCGGGCTCCGTGCGCCACCGTCTGCTGCACGAGCAGCGCTTGGAAGGGCCCCGGCTGCGCGGCGGCGGTGCTGCCCAGCAACAGGCCCTCGAGCAACGGTCCGAGCACGTCGCCACTCTACTGCCGCGACCCGGGCCCGCGGTGCTAAAAGGCCCTCGATGTTCCGGAACCTCCCGCACTTCGACGCGCTGTCCCTGGAGAACGCGCGGGTCCTCGTCCGTATCGACCTCGATGGACCGCTGGTCGACGGAGACGGCGGCGTCGCCGACGACCCGTTGCTCCGCGCCGTCGTGCCCACGCTCGAGCGCGTGGTGGCCGGCGGCGCGCGACTGATCGTCGCCGGCAGCCGCGCGGCGGCGGTGCCAGACGCATCGCCCCCGTCGATCGAGCCGATCGCGGCGCGGCTGGCCGCCCACACCGGCTGGGAGGTGCACGTCCCCGAAGAGTGCGTGGGCGACGTCGCGCGCAAGGTGGTCGCCGATCTGCGCGCCGGCCAGGTCTGCTGCCTCGAGAACCTGCTCACCGATCCCGGCGAAGCCGCGGGCGACGAGGCGTTCTCGCGGGAGCTCGCCCGCCTCGCCGACGCGTACGTCCTGGAGTCGCTCTCGCTCGCCCACCGCGAATGGTCGAGCCTGACGCGGTTGCCCCGGCTCCTGAGGCAGCGCGCGGTCGGGCCCGCGCTCGCGGCGGAGCTCGAGCTGCTCTCCCGCCTCTTGCTCGAGCCGGCGCGCCCGTTCGTCGCCATCGTCGCGGGGCCCTCGTTCGAGGCCGCGCTGCCGATCATCGGCGCGCTGCGCTCGCGCGCCGATGCCTTCTGCTTCGCCGGAGGGGTCGGGCACACGCTGCTCGCGGCGACGGAGGCGGATCTCGGTCGCACCCCGGTCGAGCCGGCCGCCTTCGCGAGGGCGCGGACGCTGCTCGACCAGCTCCGTCAGGCCGGCCAGGACGTGCTGCTGCCGACCGATCTGGTCGCCGTGCACGACGCCGACGCGCCGGAGGGCGAGGCGGTGAGCGTCCGGGGGGTTCCGTCCGGTGCCATGGGCGTCGATCTCGGCCCCGACACCATCGATCGCTTCCGGACTCGCTGCCGGGGGGGCGGGACCGTGCTCTGGATCGGGGACGTCGGTCGGTCGGCCAGCCCTGCGGCCGGATCCGGGGGGCGCCTGCTGGCGACCAGCCTGGCGGTGACCGGCGCCTTCACCGTGCTCGCCGGCGAGGCGGTCGCGCGCGCCGCGCGTTCGGCCGGTCAGGCCGTGGCCGCCCGTCTCACCCTGGTGACCGAGGCCGAGGCCACGGTGCTGGCCGCGCTGCTCGGTCGGCGTCTGCCCGCGCTGGAGGCGCTCGGCTGAGCCTCGGGCGGCGCGCCGGTTGCTCGTCCAGCAACGCGACCATTACCCGCTGGCATGGGGCCTCGAGGCGGGTTAAAGCGGTGGGCCGCGTCGGGTGGCCCGCGCCCGAGCGCGAAGCGCGCGCCTCCATGAGGACCGAGAAGTGGCCGAGATACTCTACACGCCCGTCGTCGTCATCCACGTGGCCGCGTGCCTCTTCCTCATCCTGGTGGTCCTCCTCCAGCCGGGGAAGAGCGGTGGCCTCGGGGCGTTCACCGGCGTGGGCGCGACGCAGGTCTTCGGCGGCCGAGGCGCCGGCAACATCCTGACCCGGGCCACCTGGGTAACCGCGACCACCTTCTTTCTCACCAGCGTCGTGCTCGCGTTCCTCTCCACCTCCGGCGACAAGGCGCTCGAGGAGCGGGGCCAGGAAATCGGGGTGATCAAGGAGGAGGAGCCCACGCGAGCGCCCCAGCCCGACGAGCCCGAGGTTCCCGACGAGCCCGAGGCTCCCGCCGACCCCGACGAGGGTGCCCCCGGCCCGGTCGAGGGCGAGGCGGCCCCCGCGGCGCCGGAGGAGGGAGCGGCGGTGCCGGCGGAGGTCGAGCCGGTCGTCCCGTCTCCGGTGGCGCCGAGCCCGCCCGCCGCACCGGTCGCGCCGCGGCAGCCCGCGGCACCGCCGGCTCCTGCCCCGGTGGCTCCCGCTGCTCCGCCGGCGCCGCCGCCTGCCACGCCGCCGGCGCCGCGTCCCGTTCCCGCCGCGCCGGCGCCGCGTCCCGCTCCCGTCGCGCCGGCTCCGGCAGACAACCCCTACGGGCCGTGACGCGCGCGGGCCGCGCGCACGCGGCTCACCCCCACGCGAACGAGGGCTCGCGTTCGGGCGCCTGGGAGTTCGCCCTTGTCGCTGCTGCTCGGGTGTTGGCTGTCGCGGTCGTGTGGGCGCTCGGGTTTCGGGCGATCAGCGACGACGACTACTCCCGGGTCGTCATTGCCCAGGGCTTCGCGGCCGCGCCCTCGCTCGATCCCTCTGGCACGAGCTGGCTCCCGCTCCCGTTCTGGCTCACCGGCACCGTGATGGGGATCGCAGGACCGACCCTAGCGGTCGCGCGCTCCGTAGCGCTGCTGACCGCCGTGGGCTCGGCGCTGCTCGTCCACGCCGCGGCTCGATCCCTCGGGCTCGATCGCGGGGCGGCGCTGCTCGCGGGCCTGCTCGCCGCTGCCCTCCCTTACGCCGCGCGTCTCGGCATCGCGACGGTCCCGGACGGCTACGCGGCAGCCCTGGTGACCTTCGGGGCGGCGACGGCGGCGCACCGGCGGGACCGCGTGCGCTGCGCCGGCGCCCTCGCCGTCACGGCGGCCGCGCTCTGCCGCTACGAGGCCTGGCCCGTCGCGCTGGCGGTGGCCCTCTGCGCGGGGGTGGACGCCGTGCGACGGCGCCGGCCGGGGCTCGTCGCGAGCGTGCTCCTCGCGCTGGCCGGTCCGCTCGCGTGGCTGATCCACGGCGCGCTCACCCACGGTGACCCGCTCTTCTTCGTCGGGCGGGTCGTCGCCTACCGCGCAGCGCTCGGTGCCACGGCCGCAGCGCCGGCGAAGGCCGTGGCCGCGCTGCTGGTCGCCCTGCCCCGGTACGAGCCCGAGCTGGTGGCGCTGGTGGCGCTCGCGTTCGTCGCCCTGATCGCCGCCCGGGCGCCGCTCGGCGCGGGCCGTTACCTGCGCTTCGCCATCGCCCTGGGTGCGCTCGTCCTGTTCGTCGCTGCCGGCGAGTGGCGCAACGCGGCCCCGACCCACCACGCCGAGCGCGCGCTGCTCGCCCTCTGGCTGGGCCTGGCGATCGTGGCGGGTGACGGGCTCGCTCGCGCGTGGCGGCGGGGCCGCGGCCCCGCGCGCTGGCGGCTCGCCGGGGCCGCGGGGCTCCTCGTCGTGCTCGCGGCGGTGGCGTGGCGACCGCGCTGGGGTCGTCCGGCCCCCTTCGTGGATCGCCGTCACGAGGTCGGGGTCGGCGCCGCCGCGCGCCGGCTGGTGCCGGCGGGGGAGCGGCTCGTCGTCGACACGCCCGACTACGGCTTCTTCGCCGTCATGGCGGCGTTCGGACGCGCGGGCGCCGCGACGCCGCTCGACGGCCGCGACCCGCGACACCCGCGCCCCCCGGACGCCTTTGGCTCCCCCGAGGCGCTCGCCGCGCGCCTGCAGGCGGCGGGCGCGCGTTGGCTCGTGACCACCGCGGACCGGGCACCCACGGCCGCCGCCGTCGGCGTCGAGCGCGCCCGCGACGGGGCGCTCGCGCTCTACGAGATCACAGCCGAGCGGTGACGGTCTGCGCCCGGCGGATGGTCCAGAAGTGGGTGCGCACGCGGAACCCGACCGTGAGCCACTCGTGTTGCGCCCGCTCGACGATGCTGCAGCTCTGGGGCCGCTGGTTCGTGCGCAGCCCGCAGTCCACCGCGCGGAGGAGCTGGAACGCGCCGAACAGGCCGACCCAGGTGGAGTCCGAGACGCGGAGGTCGGCCCCGAGCTGCGCGGCGATGATCTCCGGGCCGTGCCAGTACATCTTCTGCCGCGTGTCGCCGGTCTTGCGGTTGAAGAGGAACCAGCCGTACCCGACGCCGGCGCCGACCCAGGGGTGGACCCGGGCCTGCGGCCAGGGGTGAAAAACGGCGTGAGCGCCGGGCCGCACCACGCCGGTGCGGCACCGCGTCCCCTCCGGGCAGCCCCGTAGGTCCGTCACCGGCGTGTCCTCGTCCGGCGGCGGGATCTCGTTGGCGAAGGCGATGCCCATGATCATCGACAGTCCGAGCTCGAGCTCGGGGAGCGGCATGTACTGCGCGTCCACCCACAGGGGCATGGCCCCCGAGACGATCTCCGACAGGGGCACCTTCACGTCGTTGTTCAGGATCCACAGGTTCCCGAGTGGCAGCGAGTAGCCGGACCGCACGCCGACGTAGGTTTCGCCGAGGATGTCCTGGTCGCGCTCGGGCGGCTCCTCGGCGGCGGCGCCGGAAACCAGGAGCAGCGAGACGGTCGCGGCGGACAGGACGGCGGTGAGGCGCACGGTCGGTTCTCCCTGGATCCGAGATCCTCCGGGGCAAAGTAGCCACGGCGCACCCCGGCGACGCTCCATCATTTCAGCGCAGATCGGCCCCTGCGGGCAAGTGCCCGCGTGAAAGCGAGGGATGGCCTCGTGCGTCGCTCCTCGGGAGGACCACGCCTCTTCGGTAAGTTTCCCGTCGCCGGGGTCCACGACTACGCTGCCCACACCGTGCAGTGGCTCGGGCAGCGGCTGGTCAGCCTCGTGGTCGGGGGCTTCGCCCTCATGGGGTTTTGCCTGGTCCCGCTCGGCGAGCACACGGCGCTCGGCCACCTGGCGGCCCTCTGGAGGACCGACGCGGCCCGGGGGTTCGCGCAGGGGCTCATGACGGGTGCTCGCGCGGTCGTCGCCGAGCTCGACGCCGCGACCGGCGAGAAGACCGAGCCGTCGTCGCAGCCCGTCGAGCCTGGGCGCCGCGCCCCCACCGTGCCCCGTCGAACGGCGCCCGCCAACGCCTCGCTCATCGCTCTGGAGGCCGAGCCTCTGCTTTGCCTCTGGCCCCCTGGTCCCGCCGCGCTGCCGCCGGTGCCGGGCGCGACCGCGGCCCCGCTCGTCGTGGCGGCGCCGGCCGCAGCGGCGAGCGCGCTCCGGCCCGACGGGTGACCCGCGGCGCTCCCCACCCGCTGCCGGCGGCGCCTCGAGGCTCCGAGGGCGAGTGGCGGGCACCGGTGCCGCCCGCTATCCTCCCGGCCTCGCCCGAGGAGCCGCGTGACCCGTCGCCTGTACCTCGACAACTCCGCGACCAGCTTCCCGAAGCCGCCGGAGGTCCTAGCCGCGATGACCCGCTTCGCGACCGAGCTCGGCGCGAGCCCGGGCCGCGGCGCCTACGCGGAGGCGCGGGAAGCCGGGGCGCTCCTGCAGAGTTGCCGCGAGCGGATCGTCGAGCTGGTGGGCGGCGCCGCGCCCGAGCAGGTGATCTTCACCCTCAACGCCACCGACGCGCTCAACCTCGCCCTTCGCGGGCTGCTCCGCTCCGGGGATCACGTGGTCACCACGCAGTTCGAGCACAACTCGGTGCTGCGCCCCGTCAACCGCTTGGTCGACGAGCGGGGCATCACCCGGACCTGTGTCGAGTGCGACCCCGCGACGGGGCTCGTTGACCCGGACGCCATCCGGCGCGCCATCGGTCCCCGGACGCGCCTGATCGCCGTCGTGCACGCCTCCAACGTGACCGGAACGCTCCAGCCCGTCGCCGAGGTGGGCCGCATCGCCCGAGCGCACGGCGTCCCGTTGCTCGTGGACGCGGCGCAGTCGCTCGGGCACGTCCCGCTCGACGTCGAGCGCGACCGGATCGATCTGCTCGCCTTCCCGGGTCACAAGGGGCTGCTCGGCCCGCTCGGCACCGGGGCGCTCTACATCCGGCCAGGCCTCGAGCGCGAGCTCTGGACCATCCGTGAGGGCGGCACCGGTTCGGTGAGCGACCGCGATCAGCAGCCCGACTTCCTCCCCGATCGCTTCGAGCCCGGGAGCCACAACGCCCTCGGGATCATCGGCCTCGGCGCCGGGGTGGCGTGGGTGCTCGAGCGGACCGTGGCGGCCTTGCGCCGCCACGAGCTGGAGCTCATGGGCCTGCTGCTCGACGGCCTCGACGCCGTGCCCGGCCTGACCCTCTACGGCCCGCGCGCGCTCGAGCATCGCACCGGTGTCTTCTCGATCCGCATGGCGGGCTTCTCGCACCCGCAGGCCCTCTCCGACCGGCTGGAGCGGGACCACGGCATCCTCTCGCGCTCCGGCATCCACTGCGCGCCCCTCGCCCACCAGACCATCCGCACGCTCGACATCGGTGGCACCACCCGTCTCAGCCTCGGCCCGTTCGTCACTCGCGAGGACGTCGCGACGGTGCTCGAGGCCTTGCACGCGATCGCCCGCGACGCGGCCGTCGCCTGACCCCGAAGACCCGCCTGGGAGCGCTCTGGGCCGCGCCCACGGCGGTGGTAAGCTGGGTGCCCAATGGGAGGGCACCATGCACGTCTCACGCTCGGCTCCGGCGCTGTTCTGCGCGATCGCGCTCACCCTGTCCTGTGGTGGCGACGACGAGCCCGGTACGTCGGGGGGCGGCGGTGCTGCCCCGCTCCGGGGCGCTGCCGACCGGGGCTACTCCTCCGGGCGCTCCGCTTCCGGGTGCTCGTTGTAGAACGCGGCCAGGCTCTCGCGGCTGATGCGGACGGCGACCAGCCCCTCGCGCTCGATCCGCGCCTGGCAGCCTAGCCGCGAGCTCATCCGCACGTCGAAGGCCTTGTCGAGGATGTCCTCCTCGTCCTCCGACTGCTCGGAGAGCAGCGCCTGCCCCTCGTCCACGTAGACGTGGCAGGTGGAGCAGGCGCACACCCCGCCGCAGGCGTCTCCCTCGGGAGCGCCGCCGGTCTTGGCGGCGCCGAGGATGGTGGTGCCGACCGGGACCTCCACCTCGATCCCCTGTTCGATGAAGCGCACCCTCGCCATCGCTCACCTCTCCGGGGGTAGGACCGCGCGGGCGGCCTCGTGCGCGGCGACGTGCGCGTCGACCCCCGCCGCGCGCTCCACCTCGGCGGCCACCTCGCCCAGGCGCTTGCCGGCGATGGCCGCCTTCATCGCCCGGTCCATCCGCCGCCCCGCCCAGTCGTGGGTCGCCCGATCGAGGTCCTCGATGGCGCGCTGCACGGCGCTCGCCCGGGTCGCCGTCGCGATGGCGTCCCGGAGCACGGCCTCCGCGCGGTCCACCGCCGCGCGCTCGTCCGCAGAGAGCAGGTCCGCGTCCGCGTCCAGGGCCTTGCGGGTCGCCAGCAGGATCCGCTCTCCCTCGACCCTCCCGTCGGTGAGGCGGCGCGCCTCGAGGTCCTCGTCCCCGTGGTCGATGGCGTCGATCAGCATATCCTCGATCTGCTCGTCGGTCAGGCCGTAGCTCGGCACCACCTCGATCCGCTGCTCGATCCCGGTGGTGAGCTCCACCGCGCGCACCTCGAGCAGCCCATTTTCGTCCACGGCGAAGTGCACCTCCAGCCGCGCCACCCCGGCGGGCATGGGCGGGATCCCCCGTAGGGTGAAACGGGCGAGCGAGCGGCAGTCCCTCGCCAGCTCGCGCTCGCCTTGCACGACGTGGATCTCGAAGCCCGTCTGGTCGTCGGCGAAGGTGGTGAAGACGCTCTTGGCGCCGACGGGGATGGTGGTGTTGCGCGGCAGCACGCGGTCGACGCCCCCGCCCATCGTCTCGACGCCGAGGCTCAGCGGCAGGACGTCGAGCAGCAGCACCGCGTCGCTCTGGGTCGCCAGGAGGTCCGCCTGGACCGCCGCGCCGTAGGCCACCACCAGATCCGGATCGATGTCTGCCAGCGGCTCCTGCCCGAACAGCTCGCGGACGTAGCTCCGCACCCGCGGAACCCGCGTCGCGCCGCCGACCAGGATGACGCCGTCGAGCGCCGCACCCTCCACGCCCGCGTCGCGCAGCGCCCTCCGGCAGGCGCGCCCCGTGCGCTCGAGCAACGGCTCGACGAGCGCGTCGAACCCGGCCCGATCGAACCGGACCTCCGCGACGCCGCCGCCCCGCCGCGGCACCTCGAGCACGGCCTCCGCCGCGTCGGTGAGCGCGTGCTTCACCTGGCGGGCAGAGGCGAGCGCCAGTCCGATGAGCTCCGGCGGCGGCGCCTCGCCCGCCGCGAACCCCATCGCCGAGAGCGCGCGGTCGGCGATCAGCCGGTCCATGTCGTCGCCCCCGAGGGCGCTGTCGCCGCCGGTGCTGCGCACCTGGAAGACCCCGTCGTCGAGGACCAGGATGGTGACGTCGAAGGTCCCGCCGCCCAGGTCGTAGACGGCGAAGAGGCCGTTCTTACGGCTCTGTAGCCCGTAGGCGAGGGCGGCGGCGGTGGGCTCGTTGAGCAGCCGCAGCACCTCGAGCCCGGCGAGGCGGCCGGCGTCCCGGGTCGCCTGCCGCTGGGCGTCGTCGAAGTAGGCCGGCACGGTGATCACCGCGCCGCCGATCGCCTGGAGCTGCTCCTCTGCGCTTCGCTTCAACGAGCGGAGGATCTCCGCACTCACCTCCACCGGAGACACGACGCGGTCGCCGACGTCGAAGCGCACCGTGCGCGCCGCCTCCGCGCTCTCGGGCTCGACGAAGCGGTAGGTGCCGAGCAGCCGCGTCTGCGGATCGTCCATCCCGCGTCCGACGAAGCGCTTCGCGCTGGCGATGGTGCGGGTCGCCGCGCGTGTCGCGTAGGTGCGCGCCGCCGCCCCCACCACCACCGAGCCGTGATCGCCGTAGTAGACGACGCTCGGCAACAGGGCGGTGCCGTCGCAGGTCGTCAGCGCCACCGGTTGTCCGTCACGCACGTGGGCGACGACGGAATTGGTGGTCCCGAGATCGATGCCGATCGGTTTGGGGGGCGCCTTGGGGTCGAAGATATCGAGGAGCATGGGGTTCCCGTGCTGCGCTCCTAGCCGATCAGGTCCTCGATCTCACCGACTTCCTCCAGGAAGCGTCGCACGTAGCGGAGCTCCCCGAGCTGGCGGAGCAGGGCCTCGCGGCCGGGCGCGTCCGGCCGTGACGCCAGCGCCGCGAAGCCGCGCCCGAGCTCGGCCTGGACCGCCGCGTCGCGGGCCTGCATCTCGGCGCCCAGGCGGCGCACGGCGGCGAGGTCTTGCGCGGCACGCGCCTCGGACAGCGCCTCGCGCTGCACCATTACCTCCATGAGCAGGGCCGGATCACCGGCGGGCTCGCGGCCCTCGCCCACGGGCACGCCCAGGCGCACGAGCAGCAGCTCCGCGCGGCGCACCGGGTCGCGCAGGGCACGCCAAGCCTCGTTCACCTCGATGGCCCGCGACAGCGCCGCGCGCCGCTCGGAGCCGCTCTTGCCCGCGTGGCGATCCGGGTGCAGCGCTCGCGACAGCTCGCGGTGGGTCGCCTCCGCGGCCGCCAGGTCCAGCGCGTAGGTCGGCGCGAGGCCGAGCGTGTCGTATGCGTCCGGCATGGGTCGGGTGGCTCGGGGCTCCGGTCGTCCCGTCGCGGCCTGCCGCGCCGGGCTCGCCGGGCTCACCGCACGGTGAACGAGTGGCCGCAGCCGCAGCTCGTGGCCTCGTTGGGGTTGCGGAACTTGAAGCCCTGGAACATCAAGGTCTTCTCGAAGTCGAGGACCGAGCCCGCGAGCACCACGAGGCTCTTGCGATCCACCACGAAGCGCACGCCGCCCACCTCGAAGGTGCGGTCGCGCTCCCGGGGCGGGTCGTCGGCGAACTCGATCACGTACTGGTACCCCGAGCAGCCACCACCGCGGACGCCGAGGCGGACCGCCGAGTCGGGCGTGCCACGCGCCGCGAGCTTCTGTCGCGCGTAGGCGACCGCCGCGTCGGACACGGCGATGCCCTTGGTCGATCCGGTCGCCCCCTGCGGCTGCGCCGCCCCGTCCGTCGCCCCGGGCGGGGGCGGCACGGAGTCGGTCAGCGAGACACGCGCCGCCGGCTTGATGGCGTGGCAGGTGTCGGCGTAGGGCTGATTGGGATTCATGGTCGCATCTCCGCGAAAGGGTCCAGCGCGGCGGCGAGCCGCCGGCTGGGGAAGTTAGCCGGTCGGCTCCGCGCGCGCGGCCTCCGTGGCGGGCGCCGCCGCCGGCTCGGCCAGCGCGCGGCGAGCGGCCTGCTTCTTCCGGTAGTCCTCGATGGCGCTCTTCACCGCGTCCTCGGCCAGCACCGAGCAGTGGATCTTGACCGGCGGCAGGTTCAGCTCCTCGGCGATCTGGCTGTTCTGGAGCGTCGACGCCTCGTCGATGTGCCGCCCCTTGATCCACTCGGTGGCGAGCGAGCTCGAGGCGATGGCTGAACCGCACCCGAACGTCTTGAACTTGGCGTCCTCGATGACACCGTCGTCGCTCACGCGGATCTGCAGGCGCATGACGTCGCCGCAGGCGGGGGCGCCGACCAGGCCGGTGCCGACGGCGTCGTCCGCCTTGTCGAGGCTGCCGACGTTGCGGGGGTTCTCGTAGTGGTCGATGACCTTGTCGCTGTACGCCATGTCGGTGTCCTTGCTCGCGCGCGGCTGGCGCTCGTCAGTGGGTGGACCACTGGATCGACTTGAGGTCGACCCCCTCCTGGTACATCTCGTAAAGCGGCGACATCGCCCGGAGCCGCTCGACCTCGGTGGCCACGCGGTCCGCGACGTAGTCGACCTCCTCCTCGGTGTTGAAGCGCCCGATCCCGAAGCGGATGGAGGAATGGGCGAGGTCCTCGTCGAGGCCCATGGCCCGGAGGACGTAGCTCGGTTCCAGGCTGGCGGAGGTGCAGGCCGAGCCGCTGGAGACGGCGACGTCCTTGATCGCCATCATCATCGCCTCGCCCTCGACGAACGCGAACGATACGTTGAGGTTGCCAGGCAGGCGCCGCTCCCAGTCGCCGTTCAGATCCACGCGCTCGAGGCGCGCCGTCAGTCGATCGTAGAGGCGCCGACGGAGCCCGAGGATGCGGGCGTTCTCCGCCGCGCCCTCGCGCTCGAACAGCTCCAGGGCCTTGGCGAAGCCGACCGCGCCGGGGACGTTCAGGGTGCCCGAGCGGTTGCCGCGCTCGTGGCCGCCGCCGTCCATCTGGGCGACGAGGCGCACGCGGGGTCGGCCGCGGCGCACGTACAGGGCGCCGACCCCCTTGGGGCCGTAGATCTTGTGCGCCGTCAGGCTCGCGAGATCGACGTTCATGGCGCGGACGTCGAACGGCGTCTTGCCGATGCCCTGCACGGCGTCGGTGTGCAGGAGCACCCCGCGCTCGCGGGTGATGCGGCCGATCTGCTCGAGCGGCTGGATGGTGCCCACCTCGTTGTTGGCGAGCATCACGCTGACGAGGATGGTGTCCTTCCGGATCGCCTGCTCGACGGCCGCGGGGTCGACGAGGCCGTCCCTGCCCACCGGCAGGTAGGTTACCGAGAACCCGTTCTTCTCCAGGCGCTTGCAGGAGTCGAGCACCGCTTTGTGCTCGATGGCGGTGGTGATGACGTGCCGGCCCTTCTCGCCGTAGTACTCGGCGACGCCCTTGATGGCGAGGTTGTCGCTCTCGGTCGCGCCGGAGGTGAACACGATCTCCTTGCCCGACTCCGCCCCGATGAAGCGCGCGATCGTCTCGCGCGCGGCCTCGACGGCGGCCTCCGCCTTCCACCCGTAGGCGTGGGTACGGCTCGCCGCGTTGCCGAAGTCCTCGACAAAGTACGGCAGCATCGCCTCGAGCACGCGCGGATCCACCCGCGTCGTCGAGTGGTTGTCCATGAAGATGGGGAGCTTCGGGGCCATGGTACGGTGGGGGGAGGCAGGGGACGCGGGAGCGAGCGGGCCGCGCGCTCAGTGAGCGCGCACACCCGCCACGAGATCGGGCGCGTCGGCCGGATCCCGGTGGAGGGAACAGCAATGGCAGCTCCCCGCGGGGAGCTCTGGCACGCACGAGGTGTCGCAGCCGGAGAGATAGGCGAGGCTCTCCACGAGCTCGCGCTCGAGGTGTACGAGCTCGCTGATCTTCTCCCGCGTTTGGGCCAGCTTGGCCGCGTAGACCTCGCGGAGGCGCGCGGCCGCGAACATCGCCGAGCCCTGGTCGGCCTGGCTGCGGACGAGGTCCTGGATCTCGGTCAAAGAGAGCCCCAGGTTCTGGAGCTTGGTGATCCAGCGCACCCGCACCACGCTGTCGGCCGAGAAGAGGCGGTAGCGCCCCTTGGAGCGGTCGTGCGGGCGGAGCAGCCCGAGGTCCTCGTACAGGTGCAGCGCGCGCACCGTCTTACCCGTCACCTTCGCCAGCTCGCCCACCAGGAGGTGACCGGGTTCAGGCCGGCCCGGCGCGGACTCCGGCGCATCCCCGCTCGCGGCCACCAGGCCGACCCGCCCGTCGTCGGGCGCA
Source organism: uncultured Polyangiaceae bacterium (assembly GCA_964404725.1). Lineage (GTDB taxonomy): Bacteria > Myxococcota_A > Polyangia > Polyangiales > Polyangiaceae > JAFGBI01. The sequence continues at coordinate 605 of CAYOLF010000026.1, read as the reverse complement.
TTGCCGTCGCCCTCCAGGGCGTCGATGGGGCTAGGGGTGGAGGCGGAGGCCATGGGTGTCGCTCTGCGTTACGCTGTCCGTCGCCTGGCGCGCAGCGCCCCCCGAATTTCAGGAAAGGCTCGGGCGCGCCGCGCTGGCGGCCACTATCGACCAGGCGCGCCCGACCGTACCTGCGCCGCCGGACCCGCGTGAATCGAACCCTTACGTATGGGTGAGAGTTGCAGGGATCGTAGGTCCTCCGGCGCACCTGTCAACCAGAAAGTAACGCAGCGTCAGTAAGGCGGCGATCCTCGACAGGGCCGGCTCTTTGCCTTGACGTCAGACCCCCCCGGAGTACCCTCCCCGTCCCAACGTTGACGCGCGGTGGAGCAGCCAGGTAGCTCGTCGGGCTCATAACCCGAAGGTCGAAGGTTCAAATCCTTCCCGCGCAACCATCGTTTCCTACAACCTCCGGAGCCCCGGGAGAACCTGAAGGTTCCCGGGGCTTTGGTGCATTTCGGGGCTGGCGCCTCGTCGGCAGCGACAGCGGGAAGATGACCGACTGGGCCCGGTAGCTGCGCTTGTCAACCACCTACCAGTCAGGAATCCCGGACGGGGGGATGGCC
>CAYOLF010000025.1:0-66890 GCA_964404725.1 uncultured Polyangiaceae bacterium | reverse complement strand
GGACTCGGCCCCTTCGCTGCTCACCATCATCGCGCCCGACGGGCGGCTCGTGTTCTTGCCGGAGAAGGCGAGCCGCTTCCTCGGCGTCGCGACGTCGCGACTCGAGGCCCATCCCTTCGCCTGGATGCGGGACGAGAGCCGGTCGCGGGTGGACGCCGCCTTCGCCGAGGTCCTGCGGTCCGGGCAGCCCTCCGCGACCCTCGACGTCGAGGGGATCCGGGACGACTCCACCCACTGGCACGCGTCGGTGTCGCTCACTCGCCTGGACGCCCACGCCGAGTCGGGGGTCCTGGTCCAGATCCTCGACGTCAGCGCCCAGCACGAGGCCGAACAGGCCCGCGCCGCGCTCGAGACGCAGCTCCGCCAGAAGCACCGGATGGAGTCCGTGGGGCATCTCGCCGGCGGCATCGCCCACGATTTCAACAACCTCCTCACGGCCATCACCGGCCACGCCTCGCTGCTCGAGCTGGACGTGCCGCCCGGCGGCCCCATGCGCGGGTCCGTCGAGGGCATCATCGCCGCCGCCGACCGGGCCGCGCAGCTCACCCGACAGCTGCTCGCCTTCTCGCGCAAGCAAATGCTTTCCCCACGTCCCGCGAACATCGGGGAAATCGTGACCCGGATGCACGGGCTCCTCACGCACACCCTCGGCGAGGACGTCCGGCTGACGGTGGACGTCGCCCCGGATCTCCGGCCCTGCGAGGTCGACGTGGGCCAGGTCGAGCAGGTGATCATGAACCTAGCGGTCAACGCCCGACAGGCCATGCCCGATGGTGGCAGCCTGCTGATCGAGGTCACCAACCTGTCCCTCGACGAGGACGAGGCGGCCTGCAGACCCGGGGCGAAGCCGGGGACCTTCGTCCAGCTCGCCGTCACCGACACCGGAGTCGGGATGTCGACCGCGGTGCAGCAGCAGGCATTCGAGCCGTTCTTCACCACCAAGCCCGTGGGCCAGGGGACGGGGCTCGGGCTCTCCGTCGTGCAGGGCGTGGTTCAGCAGCAGGGGGGCACCATCAGCGTGTACTCGGAGGAAGGCCTCGGCACGACGTTTCGCATCCTGTGGCCGGCGGTGGGCGGCACCGTCGAGGAGCACCCCTCGGCCCCGGCGCCGCCACCGCTGACGCGCGGAACGGAGACCCTCCTGCTCGTCGAGGACGATCCGCTGGTCCGAAGCTTCGCGACCCGCGCGCTGCAGCGGCACGGCTACCGGGTCCTCGACGCCGCGTCCGCCGAGGACGCCGAGGCCCTGCTCGAGGAGCACGCCCGCGCCATTCGGCTCCTGGTCACCGACGTCGTGCTCCCGGGGAAGAGCGGCCGCGAGCTCGCCGCCGAGCTGGAGATGACCGCGCCCGAAGTGCCGGTGGTTTTCTGTTCGGGATACACCGGCCGTCTGGCGACCCAGGCCGGCCGTCTCCCGGACGGCGCACGCTTCCTGCAGAAGCCGTACGACGCCGCCAGCCTGCTCGAGCAGGTGCGGGCGGCCCTCGACGGCGCCCCGGCCCCTGCCCGCGCGTGAGCGCGCCGCGGTGGTGCGGCGGGCGCGAGGCACCGTCCCGGATGCACCCGACGGCACACGAGCTCGTGGTTGGACCGCGATCCTGGAGTGGCTCGCGCCGACTCGGATCGAGGATTGGACGCCGTCGGGCGAGGGCGCCACAGTAACGGGGATGTGGTCGCACCTTGCGGCTGCCACCGAACACCGGGGAGATTCGACGGATGAGGACAAGCCTCACTTCGCGCGCGGGGATGGTGACGTTGATCTCGGTGGCGCTCCTCGGCAGCGCGATCGCTTGTGGCGGAGACGCCGACTCGGGCGACGACGGCGCCCCGCGCGCGACGGGCGGCGGCGGCAATGGCGGCGCCGACGCGAGCGGTGGCCGCACGGACGTGACGGGCGGGCGCACCGGGGGCGGCGGCGCGAACGGTGGTGAGGAGAGCGGGGGACATCCGCCGGGAGGCGCGCCGAGCGGCGGCGCCACCACCGGCGGTCTGGCAACCGCTGGGACCGCTGGTTCCCAGGCCAGTACCGGCGGGAGCGAGAGCGGCGGCGCCACCACCGGCGGCCACGCCGACGGCGGGAGCGAGAGCGGTGGCGCCACCACCGGCGGCGCCACCACCGGCGGGGGGAGCGAGAGCGGCGGCGCCACCACCGGCGGGGGGAGCGAGAGCGGCGGCGCCACCACCGGTGGCGAGGTGCCGGGCGGCACGAGCCCCGGGGGCGCGCCCACCGGGGGCACCGGGGAGGGTGGTGCAGCTACGGCCGGGGCCGCGGGCGCGGCGCTCGGCGGCGCCGGCGGGAGCCTCGGGGGCGCCGGCGGCGTCGCCGGGGGAATGACGGGCTGCTACGTCGCGGTGCGCCTCGACGACTGCTGCTCGGCGCCGTTCGCGGCCAGCGCGCTCGCCGGTCCCGGCCCCTGCGTGGTCCCGTACCAGGACTTCTTCGTGCGGGAGGATCTCGCGGGCTGCCCCGCGGCGGAGGCATGCATGATGCTCGACTGCACCTGGCTCGATCCACCGAGCCGCGTCGTGGCACCTGACGAGGCGGGGGTCTGCGAGTTCGTCGACGAGTGCGACCCCTCGGACATCGACTGCCTGGTGGCGACCGACCACAACCACTGCTGCGCCTGCCCCGAGGTGCTCCCGCACGCGGTCGTCGCGACCGATCCCTGCGTCACCGAGGGGGGAGCGCCGCCGCCGGCGGACGCCACCTGCGCGGACTGCAGCACGGTGGACTGCCCGCCCTGCTCGAACCAGCTGCTGATCCCGGCCTGCGGCTACTACGGTGACCCACCGCTCGGCCGCTGCGTGGCCGCCGTGCGCTGACGGGCGGACCCGCACGGCGCCACCGAGCGTGGGCCTCGGCGGTGCGCCGCCCGCGCCCGAGGCGACCCGAAGCCCCGGATCGTGCGGGATTTCTGCCCTTCGCGCGACGCCGGGCGCCGGGGTGCGCGGCCAGGACCGGACCGGCTGGCGCACGCCGCGCCGTCGATGTACGACCCGCGCCACCCCCCCGAAACGGAGCCGCGGCCGTTGCCCGAGCACGAGATCCTGGTCCCCTGGTGGGGCGTGTTGCCCTTCGCCGGGCTCCTCGCCTGCATCGCCACCTTCCCGCTCCTGTCCGCCACCCGGCACCTCTGGCACAAGCTCTGGTTCCAGCTCGCGGTGGCCCTCGCCTTCGGCGTGCCGATGGCGATCTTCATGTGGGCGCTCGGGGACCCCGCGGCGGTGGTGCATGCGCTGGTCGAGTACGCGCAGTTCATCACGCTGCTCTTGTGCCTCTTCGTGATCAGCGGCGGCATCTTCGTCGACGGCGACATCGAGGCGACCCCGCGCACGAACACGATCTTCCTCGGCATCGGCGCCGTGCTCGCCTCGATCATCGGCACGACGGGCGCCGCGATGTCACTCATTCGCCCCATCCTCAACGTGAACCGCGAACGCACGCACCGCGTGCACACGGTGGTGTTCGCGGTCTTCGTCGTCGCCAACTGCGGCGGCCTGCTCACGCCCCTCGGTGATCCGCCGCTCTTCCTCGGGATGCTGCGGGGGGTGCCGTTCCTGTGGACGCTGAAGCTGTTCCCGGCGTGGCTCTTCGTCAACGGGCTGCTCTTGCTCTCGTACTACGTCCTCGACCGCCGCATCCACGCCACGGAGCCCGCGGCGGCCCTCGCCCGCGACGCGCGCGAGATCGCGCCGATCCGGATTAAGGGCGCGCTCCACCTCGTCTGGCTCCTCGGCGTGGTGCTCGCGGTGGCGCTGGCGCCGTCGGTGGATCTGCACGCCATCGGCGAGGGGCACGCCGATGTCTCCGCCTGGATCCCGGTGCGGGAGCTGGTGATGCTCTCGCTGGCGGGGATCTCCCTCGCCACCAGCGACCGCGAGGTCCGCTACGGGAAGAACGAGTTCGGCTGGGGCCCCATCCTCGAGGTGGCCGCGCTCTTCATCGGCATCTTCCTCGCCATGGTGCCGGCCCTCTCCTACCTCGGGCAGGTGGCGCCCACCCTGCCGCTCAACGAGTACACCTTTTTCGTCTTCACCGGTTCGCTGAGCGCGGTGCTCGACAACGCGCCCACCTACGCGACCTTCTTCGAGATGGCCCGGAGCCTGGGTGGCGAGCCGGCGGTGGCGGGGGTGCGCGAGCTCTACCTCACGTCCATCAGCCTGGGCGCGGTGTTCTGCGGGGCCCTCACCTACATCGGCAACGGGCCGAACTTCATGGTCAAATCGATCGCGGACGCGAGCGGCGTCACCATGCCAAGCTTCGGCGGCTACGTCCTGTGGGCGCTGCGCTACCTGGTCCCGGTGCTCGCCCTGATGGTCCTGGTCATCATCGCGCCGCCGTTGCCGCTCAAGGCGCTCGGGGCGGTCCTCACCGTCGGCTGGATCGCCTGGCTCCTCCGCCCGCAGGCGACCGCCGCCTGAGGAACGACGGGCACGAGCGCGGCGCGCGCTAGCCGACCAGGCAGACCTCGCTCAGACCCGGCCCCACCCGGCGGATCTCGATGCGCACCGGGATGCGCTCCTTCATCTCCTCCACGTGGGTGACGAGCCCGACCTTGCGCCCCTGGCTGTGCAGGGCGTCGAGCGCCCGCATCACGTGGCGCAGGGTGTCGCCGTCGAGGCTGCCGAACCCCTCGTCGATGAAGAGCGTCTCGATCGCGTGGTCGCCGCTCACCAGCGCGCTCAGGCCGAGCGCGAGCGCGAGGGAGACAACGAAGGTCTCGCCGCCGGACAGGGTGTGCACGGGGCGCTCCGCGTCGTAGCTGTCGTGGTCCACCACCACGAAGTGCATCGACGCCGGGAGCTGCCGGAGCTCGTAGCGAGGGGTGATGGCGGTGAGGTGCCGGTTGGTCTGCACCAGGAGCAGCTCGAGCGAGAGCTGCTGCGCGAGGGTGCGGAACGCCTTGCCCTCACCGACCCCGAGGAGCTGGTAGAGCTGTTCCCACCGCCCGGTCACCTCCTGCTGGGCTGCGATCTCGCCCTCGAGGCGGGTCCCCTCGGCGCGCCGCTCGTCGTCCTGCCGGAGCCGCTCGGCGAGCGCGCCGGCCTCGCTCTGCAGGGCCTCGCGCCAGGCGTCGAGCCCCTGCTGGGCGCGCGTCAGCCACGCGAGCAGCTCCGCGCCCGGCGTCGCGGCGAAGTCGACCGGTGCCGGCCCCACCTCGAGCGCGAGCGGCTCGAGCGCCCGCGCGCAGTCGGGTCCAAGCTCCGCGAGCGACCGGGTCGCCTGCGCGGCGGCGGCCTGCGCCGCCGCCGACCGGGTCGCGAGCCCTGTGCGCGCCTCCCGGGCCTGACCGAGCGCCGTCTCGAGCTCGTTCCGTGACTGGCGCGCCGCCTCGAGCTCGCCCTGCCAGCGCGCGCGAACGAGCGCGACCGCCTCGCCCTCGAGCACCTGCCGCCGCTCCGCCTCCACGGCCGCGACCTCGGTCGCCCGCGCCGCGTGCTGCTCGTCCTGGCGCGCGAGCTCGGCGGCCACGGCCTTCACCTCGGCGACCTGGCCCTCGACGGCGCGCGCGAGCGGCTCGAGGGCGAGGCGGAGCTCGCCGGCGGCCTGCTCGGTGGCCGCGTGCTGCTCCAGCGCCGCGCGCTGCTCCTCGAAAAACGGCTCCCCCCGCGCCTCGAGCTCCGCCCTCCACGCGGCGACGGCCCAGAGCGGTGCGAGCTTCCGCTCCGCCTCCCCCCGTCCCTCCTCGCTCGACCGGGCGTCATCCTCCAGGTGCGCGATCGACTCCCGGAGCCGCCGGAGCTCCCCGGAGCGCTGCTCGAGCTCGAGCTCGAGCGCCGGCAGCGCCTGGCTCGCCTGGAGCCAGGCCTGGAGCTGCGCGCGGAGTTCCGCGACGGCGTCCGGCGACGCGCACGCGAGCGCCTCCGGCTCCTCGACCCGGACGGCCTGCCGGGCGGGCTCGAGGCGCGCGAGCTCCTCGTCCGCCTGGCCTTGCCCGGCGCGCGCGCGCTGCTCCTGCTCCCGGAGGGCGTCGCGCTCGGCGACCGCCGCGTCGCGCTCGCCCCGCAGCGCCTCCACCTGCTCCCGCAGCGCCGCCTCGGTGAACGCCCGGTACGGGTGGCCCGTCGCGCCGCACACGGGGCAGGGCTGACCCTCCTCGAGCCGCGCGCGCAGCAGCGCAACCGCGCCCTCCGTGACCCCCACCCCCGCGCCGTAGGCCTGCTCGGCACGCTCGACGCGCCCGTTCGCCGCGGCGAGGTCGGGGGCCAGCCCGGCGGCCACGCGCTCGGCGTCGTCCCGCCGCTGGCGAGCCGCGTCGATGGCGCCGCCGAGATCGAGCTGCCGCTCGCGCCGCGCGAGCTCCTCCAGCCTCCCCGGTAGCCGCGCGACCTCGACTCCGACGAGCCGGCCCGCGACCTCCGCGATCCGCAGGCGCACGCCGTCCTCGGCGGCGACCGCCGCGGGCAGCGCGGCCCGGGCCTGCTCGAGGCGCTCCCCGAGCTCGAGCCGAAGGCGGTGCAGCGCGAGGTAGCACCCGAGCTGCTCGGCGACGAACCGGCGCTCGCGCGCCAGCGGCGCGAGGTGGGCCCGAGCGGCAAGCCATTCCTCGAGCTCGCCGTGCTCGCGTTCACGCCGCCCGAGGTCCTCGCGCGCCCGCGCGAGCTGCTCCTCCCGCGCGAGCTGCGCCTGGCGCTGCCGGGCGAGCGCGTCCCTCTGGGCGGCGAGCTCCGCGCTCAGGGTGGCGATCCGGGTGTCGAGCCCGATGGCGCGATCGAGCTCAGGCTGCAGCGCCTGCCAGCGCTGCTCGAGCACCGCCTGCGCCCCCGCGAGCGCCGCCCCCTGGGGAGCGAGCGCCGCGATCTGCGCTGCTGCCTCGTCCAGCGCGGGTCTGACGCTGGCCTCCTCGGCCTCGGCGCGCTGCCGCTCGACCGCGAGCTGGCGCGCGCCCTCAACCCGCTCGGCGGGGCCGGCGATGGCGAGGAGCTCCGCCGCGACGCGCGCGCGCGCGGCCTGGGCCTCCGTGCGCTCCTCCGTTCCGAGCAGCGGGATCGCGAAGCGCCGTTCGCGGAGCTCGCCGAGGCGGTGCGTCTCCGCTCCCTTGCGCTCGGAGATGGCCTTGCCGATCCGGGTGTAGAGCTCGGTCCCGGTGAGCTGCTCCAGGATCGTGGCGCGCTCTTCGGCGACGTTACTCTTGAGGAACGCCGCGAACTGCCCCTGGGCGAGGAGCACGGTCCGGGTGAACTGGGCGAAGTCGAGCCCCAGGAGCCCCTGGATGCGCTCCGCGCACTCCTTCTTGCGATCGCAGAGGACCTCGCCGGACACGGCGTCGGCGAGCCAGGTCTCCTCCTGTGGGGCCGCCCCCTTGCGCCTCGGGGCCCGGTAGCCCCAGCGAGCCCGGTAGGTCGCCCCGTCGCCGGCGACGAACTCGACCTCGGCGAAGGCGGTGCGGGTGCCGCGCCGAACCAGGTGCGCCGCGTCCTTGATGCTGACCGCGCCGAGGGCGCTCTGAAAGGTGACCCCCTGCGCGACGGCGTCCGCGAGCCGGGGGACCTGGTGATAGAGCGCCAGGCACAGGGCGTCGAGCAGCGAGCTCTTCCCCGCCCCGGTGGGCCCGACGATGGCAAAGATGCCGGCCGACCGCAGCGGCTCCTGGTCCAGCCGCACCGTGAAGCGACCGAGCGAGGCGACGTTCTCGCCGCTGATGGACAGGATCCTCACGAGCGCTCCCCCCCCGTCCGGACCTGGGCCACGACCTCCTCGAAGGCGGCCGCGAGCTCCGGCGGCGGGGACGAGCCGTACTTGCGCGCCCACGCGGTCGAGAAGAGCTGGAAGGGCGCCGTGTCCGAGCCGAGCGTGAGCGCCAGCGTGCTCTCCGCGCCAGCCTCCCCGGCGGGAGCGTCCCCGCCCGGACGCAGCAGTCGGAGCGAGCGCACCAGGCGCAGTGGCTTGTCGCGGCAGAGCGCCTCCACCCGGGCCGGCAGATCCCCGACGGTCCCGTCATCGATGACCTGCAGCTCCACGAGTGGCTGGAGCGCGCTCGGGAGCGCGGCGTGGTCCTGCCAGGGCACCTCCGCGACGGCACGCTCGAGGTCCTCCCAGGTCCCCGCCGCCTCGGGGAGGCGCAGCAGCGGGACCGCCTGGGGCACCGCGAGCGCCGTCACCGTGAGCTCCGCGGCAGCTCCCTCCGCCGCCGGCCCCTCGAGCCGCACCAAGAGCACCTGGTGCGGGTACCGGCGCTCGTCGAAGTCGATGCTCAGGGGGCTGCCGCTGTAGCGGATCCGTGGCGAGCCGACCTGCTGGCCCCGGTGCAGGTGCCCGAGGGCGAGGTAGTCCAGCCCCTCGGCGATCGCGTCCGCGCCGATCCCGTCGATGCCGCCGACGAGGAGTTGCTCGCTCCCGCACTTCTCGCCCCGGCTCAGCGTGAGGTGCCCCATGCCCACGACGGGCTTGCCGGGGGCGAGCTCCCGGGCCCGCCGGCGCAGACGCCCGTAGAAGGCGGCGAGGCTGCGCTCGTAGGCCCGCGCGAGCGGCTCGCCCTCGGCGGGCCGGCAGTCGAGGTCGCCGACCCGCATGAACGGCACCGCCAGACAGGCGCCGAGCGCCGCGCCAACGCCGTCGCGGAGCACGATCACCGCCTTGTCCTCCACGTCCGGCGCCCGCTCGTCGAGCCCGCCGACCAGGTGGATCCGCCCGAGCGCCTGGCCGTAGGGGCGTGCGATCTCGAGCCGCAGCGCGGAGTCGTGGTTGCCCCCCGTCAGGATGACGGTGATGCGCGGGCAGTCACGACGGAGGTCGACGAGGAAGTCCGCCAGCAAGCGCTGGGCGGCGCTCGATGGGTTGGCGACGTCGAACACGTCGCCGGCGACCAGCAGCGCATCAACGCCGAGCTCCTGGCACTGCCCGCGCAGCCAGTCGAGGATGCGCGCCTGCTCCGCGAGCCGGTCGTGACCGGCGAGGTCGAGCCCGAGGTGCCAGTCGGAGGTGTGCAGCAGGAGCATCGCCAGGATTCTAGAGCAGCAATCAGGTTGATTGCTGCGACAAATCAACGACCTAGAGCACCGAACCGGGAGCAGATCTCGCCAGAGGAGGCCTGGAGAACGTCTCCTCGCCCCTGGCAACCAGTGGTGCCAGGGAGACGTTCTCCAGGCCTCCGTGGCTGTCGGCAACCTGATCGGTGCTCTAGGGTGCCGCCGCGGGCCGGGGAACACTCCCGGAGCGGCCGCCACCCGTGGAGCGGAGCTTGCCACGACCCTGCGACGCCGGCCGTCGCAGGCGCGCCGGGCGCCCCCGCTTCAGTCGAAGCGAACCGTCGCGCCGGCGCTCGGGTAGACGAGGATGGCCGAGTCGCCGAAGTCGGTGGTGGTGAGGCCCCCGGCCATGATCCCCTCCGCGAAGAACGAGAGCGGATCGAACGGCTGGAGGTGCACGCCGAAGCTCAGCGCGGGGAACAAGGTCAAGTCGCCGTGCTCGTCACCCAGAGTCTCGCTCGCCGCGAAGCGGAACCCCGTGTACATCTGTACCGCGTGGACACCGCCCGAGGCGAGCAGCCCCGTGTACGGCGCGACAAAGGCGTGGCGCCGCCCTCGCTCGGCCTCGTCGAGCCGGAAGTCGGCAGCGCCGAAGGCCACCCCAGTGAGCCACGCGGCGTGGAACGCGGGCGGGTTCGCCACGTCGTCCGGCGTCAGGTGCAGCCATCGCCACTTGACCTCCGGCCCAAGGACGAAGCCGCGGTTCGGCCCGTAGCCGTTGACGAGGCCGAGATCGACGTCCTTGCCCACCCCGACGCGCAGCCGACCGGCGCCCACGGCGCCATCGGTCACGTTGACGTCGCTGAGGTTGGAGGAGTTCCACCAGGATCCGGACGCGGCATAGCCGACCTCACCCGTCACCGCCACCGCGCCCGGCCCCAGCGTGTCGGCCGCCTGCGCGTGGCTGAGCATGGGGGGCGGCGAGTAGAAGCACGCCGCGTGGAGCTGCGAAGTGGCGAGCGCCATCGCCGCGAGCTTGAGGCCCGGAGAGAGCTGCATCAGAACTCCCCCATCACGGCGAAGGCCGGCTGCACCACGGCCGTGTCGAGGACGACCGGCTCCCGGCGGCCGAGCAGGTCGACGTCGACCCGCCCGAACAGCCCAGCGACGGTCAGCTCGGGCCCGACGAACACGGAGCGGTAGCCGAGCGCGGCGCCAGCAAGGCCGCCCACGTAGATCACGCTGCCCCCGATGTCGCCCTTCACCCGCGTGTCGGCGTAGGGCAGCTCCACGGTGAGGGTCTGCGCGGACCGCGAGAACAAGAGCCGCGGTCCGGCCCACCAGCGGTACCAGGAGCCGTGCCGACCGAGGGCGACGGGCAGGTCGAGGTTCCACCGCCAGTAGCTATCGACCGTTAGCGTGTCGAGGGCCTCCTCGATGACGGGCTTCGTCACCGCGGTACCGAAGCCGATCCCCACGCTGAGATCGACGCCGTGCTCGTCCTGCTCGAGCAGCTGGTACCGGACACCGCCGCGCCAGCCGCTCGTCGCCAGGCGCGCCCCGATCTCGAAGCGCCGGGCGGGAGCGAAGGCCACCCCGGCGTGCCCGATCACCGCGGGCGGGTTCAGCCCCAGGGCCGCGCCGCCCTCGGCTATGGTCCGGATCTCTTCGTCGGTGAGCACGCGCTCCTCCGCGGCGTCCTCGACGGCCTCCGCCGCGTCGATGACCTCGCCGACGGTGTGCACCGGGTAGGAGACGTCGAAGCCGGCTTCTCCCTGGACGTGCCCCGGCTCGGGCACGTGGGCGGGCTGGAAGCTCGAGAGCGAGGCCCCGCAGCCCGCGAGCGGCAGGGCCCCGAGCCAGCCCACGCCGACCGCGAGCCGCCGGGCTCCGAGGCAGACCCGCGGGCGCGCCGATTCCACCCCCCCTCGATACCGGAGCCGCAGCGACCCCGCAACCGAGGCTGCCAGCGCCAGCCGGCACGCTTGCGGCAGAGCGAGGAGCGGGTACACCTGAAGCCGTGATCGGGGCGCGGCTCGTCGAGTGGACGTCGATCGCCGCCTTGCTCGCGGCGCTCGTCGGTTGCCGGCCTGCCGCGGAGGAGGAGCGCGCCGAGCCGTTCGCTTGCCCGCCGGGCGCGAGCGAGGCGAGCTGCCTCGTGGCCCTCGCGGGCAGCTACGCCGGCACCTTGGAGGGCGGCGGCACCTGGCAGCTCACCGTGAGCGCGGACGGCCTGGCGATGGGCACCGTGGTGGACGCGGCCGGCGCCTCCCACGAACTCCTCGGGCTCCTCGACGCCGACGGCCGCCTGCTCATGACCTGCGACGCCGGCTCGTTCGACGGACAGGTGCGGCTCGACGGCGCCGTGTGGGGGATCTGGACCGACTCCGACTGGCTGCGCGGGTTCAGCGGGCAGCGGGAAGGGGGACCCATCTTGCTCGGCGCCGCGGCGCCCGTGGGGACCGGCGGGACCGGCACGGGCGGGACCTCGCCCGGGGTCGGCGGCGGCGACGGCGCCTGCTACGTCGAGTGCAACCCGCCGCCCACCGATCCCGACGCGGTGACGCTGCGCCAATGCACGACACGCGCGAGCAGCGCCGCCTGCGTCGAACAGGCGATGACCCTCTGCACCGCGAACGGCGTGGGCTCATTCGTGCACCAGCCCGGCTGCGCCTGCGGGGGCGACGCCGGTTTGGGCTGCCAGGAGCCGGACTTCTACCGCGTCATCACCGCCGTGTGTTTCTTCCACTGCGCCGGTGAGGCGCACTCGCGCTGCGGCGGGGGCGCGGACGCGAGCGACTGCGCCGCACGGGCGGCCGAGGCCTGCGCCGCCGCGGGCGCCACCGTCGAAGAGAGCGCCTTCGTCGTGGACTGTTCCTGCACGCTGCCGGACGAGACCCCCGCCTGCTTCCCCGACTGGTACTCGCGGACGGCCTGCTACTACAAGTGCGTGGGCGAAGCGGTGAGGTACTGCGCGGTGGACGAGGAGGAGGACGCCTGCGCCGCCTCCGCGCTCGGCCAATGCGGCGACGTCGCGCTCGTCGAGCAGCAGCTCGTCTTGACCGGCTGCACGTGCACCGACCGCGAGGGCGCCTGCACTCCGCCCGACTGGCTGTAGCCCGCCGTTTCCCTGATCGCGAGCCCCGGCCAGCCCACCCCGAGCTACCTCGTGCTCGACTGGCCCCGGGCCCTCGCCTTTGAGAGCTCAGGAGGACGGTCCGAGCGCCTCGCGCACCTTGGCGGCCAGCTCAGCACGGGTGAAGGGCTTGGCCAGGAAGTGCACGCCCCGCTCCAGGATGCCCCGGTGAGCGATCACGTCGGCGGTATACCCGGAGACGAAGAGGCACCGAATCCGGGGGTGAAGCCCCTGCACTTGCCTCGCGAGCTCCCGGCCGTTCATCTCCGGCATCACGAGATCGGTCATCAGGAGGTCCAGCTCATCGGGATGCTCTCGTGCCAGGCGCAGCGCTTCGACCGGACCCGCCGCAGCGACCACCCGGTACCCCAGGGAGTCGAGCAGGATCGAAGTGACCCTCAGCACCGAGGGCTCGTCCTCCACCACGAGCACGCGCTCGCTGCCGGGCTCTCCGGTCGCCGGCTCTCCCACTTCGTCCTCCGACTCGGCAGGAAAGGTGTGACACGGGAGGAGGATCTCGAAGGTCGATCCGCAGCCGCGTTGGCTGCGAACCTCGATCTGGCCGCCGTTCTGCGTCACGATCCCGTGCACTGTGGACAGACCCAGCCCCGTGCCCCGTCCCAGCACCTTGGTGGTGAAGAAAGGCTCGAACAACTGCTCGAGGCTCGCCGGATCCATGCCGCAGCCCGTGTCGCCCACTCGCAGCACGGCGTAGTCGCCGGGCCCCACACTCCCGGTCTCCCGGCGGTCGTCCTCCACCAGGCGCCTCCGACCCGTCTCGATGGTGATCCGACCGGCGGCCCCGGCATCCGAAATCGCGTCGCGCGCGTTGACGCAGAGGTTGGTGAGGATCTGCTCGAGCTGGGCCGGATCCATGCGCACGGCTCCGACGCCCCTGCCCGGGCGCCAGCTGAGCTCGATGTCTTCGCCCAGGAGCCGTCGCAGCATCCTGAGCGTGTCCTCCACCGTCTGGTTCAGATCCAGCACCTGGGGTGAGATGGTCTGCTTACGGGCGAAGGCCAGCAGCTGGCGGGTAAGCTCTGCGGAGTGCACCGCCGCCCGGTGGATCTGCTCCAGGTGGGAGGCGAGCGGACTCGCCGAATCGAGCCGCTTCTGCGCCAGCTCAGCGTTGGCCAGGATCACCACCAGCATGTTGTTGAAGTCGTGCGCGACCCCCCCAGCGAGCCGGCCGATTGCCTCGATCTTCTGGGCTTGGGCGAGCTGGGCCTGGAGCTTCGCGCGCTCCTCCTCGTCACGCCGCCGCTCGGTCACGTCGAGCTCGATGCCGTCCCAGAGCAGCCGATCATTGGGCAGACGGCGCGGCGCGGACGCGAACAGTCGCCAGCGCGTCTCGCCCGAGGGAAGACGGACGCGCACCTCGCCGCACAGGGGCGTCATCTCGGCCGCCGCGCGCGCCTCGAGCTCCGCGACCCGCGACTGGTCCTCCTCGTGGATCTGGCGATGGAGCGTCGCTGGATCGGCGAGAACCGCCGCCGCGGTCACGCCGTGGAGCTGCTCCACTCGCGCGCTGATGTAGTTGTACCGCCGTTGGCTCCCGTCCGAGGCCGACTCGATCTGGAAGACCAGGCCAGCGGGCAGGTTATCGGACAGCGCGCGGAGCTGATCCTCTCGCTGCCGCAGCGCGTCCTCGGCCAGCCGCTGAGCGGTGACATCCACGAGGATGCCGGTCCACACGACGTCGCCGTCCTCGCCGGGTCGGGGTAGCGACTCGAGCCGGACCCAGCGCTCGCGACCTCCCGAGAGCAGGCGCCCCTCCCAGAGAAAGGGGATCAGCTGGCGGTTGGCCTCCTCGTTCCGCCGCGCAAAGGCCTCCCGGTCATCGGGGTGGACTAGCTCGAGGATGCCCCCCGGCTGCGCCTCGATGGTCTCACGATCGTAGCCAATGAGCTCGCAGAAGCGCGCGCTGAGGTGCTCGAACCGGAACGGAGGCGCCTCGGCGTTGCGCCAGGAGTCCTGTCGCCAGCGGGATGGAGAGGCCACCCGGATGCGGTAGGTGCCCGCGGGCTGGGCGTTCATGAGGTCCAGGTAGAGCGCCCGCTCCTCGGCCAGGCTCGCCTCGAACCGCATCCGCGCCGTGACGTCCGAGATGGCACCGATGACTCGGACCGGATTGCCGGTCGCGTCGAGGACGGGCGAGCCCGTCCCGTGCCAATGCACCACACCGCCGTCCTTCCGGACTACCCGGTAGAGCCCACCCCAGGTGCTGCCGGTGGCCAGCCCCGCGCGGGTGACCTCCTCCACACCTCCCCGATCGTCGGGGTGAACGTGCGCGAGGAAGTCCTCCAGGGTACGAGGTAGCTCCCCCGGGTCGTACCCCAGGAGCGCGCCGATCGCGCCGAACCACCGGATCCGACCATCGCGGCAGTCCCACTCGTAGACGACATCCAAGGGACTCCCGGTCGCCAGGCTGCGACGCCCCTCGCCCTGCGACGAGGTCGGCGCGTCGGAGTCCTGACGGTGGTCGCCGCAGCGAGGCACGAGCGGTCAGGGTGTCCGACCGCTCTCAACCTGTCAATCGCGGCTCGCTCCCTCGATCGGCTCGAGGTCGGCCGGTTCGGCGAAGGTTTCAAGCTCGACGGCCAAGCCCATCGCACCGTATGACCCAGGTCGAGCGGTAGTGCCAGAGCTTCGGTCAAGGTGGCCGCGCGCGCTGCTTCACGACCGCCGAGATCGCCGCGCTGCCGCCGGAGTCCCGAGGCGAACTGCCGCCCGCTCAGAGCCGGCGCGCGGCCGGCGCGCCGGCACAACCCACGACCTCCCCCTCGTGCGGAGGTGGTAGTCTCAACGGCGACCCCCACCCCAACCGTGCGCCGGCGGTCCCATGCGCGAACACGTCTTCCCCATGAGCCCCGCCGGTCGCGGCCCGCGCGTCTTCATCGCCGCGACGGCGCTCGTCCCGCTGCTGTTGGTCGCCCTGCTGTCTTACGCCGCGAGCGCCCCCTACCACGCCACCCTCGAGGTCGACCCCGAGCGAGTCGCGGTCCGCCACGCCCTGTACGGCCGCGCCTGGCCCCGTGATGCCATCGACACGGCCTCCGTACGGGTCACGACCTTCGGCGACGAGCCGGCGCTCACCCCGTCCTGGCGCACCAACGGCGTCGGCCTCCCCAGCTACGGGGAAGGCTGGTTCCGGCTCCGTGATGGCGGGCCCGCGCTGGTCTTCCTCACCCAATCGAAGGTGGTCCTGCTGACTACTCGGGACGGCACCCGCGTCCTCTTCAGCGCCGCGGCGGCCGAGGCGGCCGCGGAACGGCTCCGCGATGGCGGCACAGGCTCCTTCGCCATCGCACCCCCGGCGGGGAGCCTCTTGCCGATTGTGATCGGGCTCACGGCGCTGCTGGTGCTCCCCATCGCCGGGCTGCTCTTCGCCATCTGGCGCGCGATGGTCCGTACCGACTTCGTCGTGAATGACCGGGGGCTGCGGATCCGTGGGATGTTCCCCGGCCGGGCCCTCCCGCTTGCCGAGCTCCGCCTGGACGCGGCTCGGGTCGTCGATCTCGACACCGAGCGCGCGCTGCGCGTACGGATCCGCACCTGGGGGGCCGGGCTGCCCGGCTATGTCGCCGGCTGGTGCCGCCTGCGCAGCGGGGAAAAGGCGCTGGTGCAGCTCACCACCCGGCGCCCCGTACTCTACCTCCCGACGACCCGCGGGCACTCGCTGCTGCTCTCCTGCAACGACGCCGAGGGCCTGCTCGCCGCGCTGCGCGGCTCGGACGCCGAGCGCCCGGCGGCCTGACGCGTGGGGCGACCCGCGGCCGCGGTCACTCCTCGACGACGTACCCTTCTTGCAGGTGGGCCCGGAAGTCGTCGACGTCCTTCTGCAGGACGCCGTGCAGGTACTCCACCTGCCTCTCCCAAGCCTGCGAACTCAGGATGGGATCCTCGTCGACGGCCGCGCGCTCTGGAGCGTCCCTGCGGTCTACGATCGCCTCGAAGCAGCGCTCAGGGTCAACAGGGCGCCGGCGGCGCGCGAGAAGGCGCTGCGAGCCGAGCTTGCCAGGCTCGAGGAGGCGCTCGAGAACCCCCGTTCCAAGCTGAACGAGATGGTGGTTCATCATCCCGTTGGGTAGACTCGGGCCATGGTGGGTTCTGACGACACCGGAGGCGGTGCGGCGCGCCAGGCGTCGGCTGGCGGGCTCCACGCCGGGCCCTCGGGTGCTGGCGGCGCACAGATTTCGACGGATCCGGCACTGGGCGAGCGCAGCAGACGTGGCGCTCGACTCTCGGCGGCGGTCCCTGCTCCCGAGCTCGGGGATCTGCTGTTCGAGGGAGCCTCGGACGGACTCGTCATCACCGATTCGGAGGGGCGTCTGGTGGCGGCGAACCGTCGCTTCCGCCAAGTCTCGGGCTTCTCCGCCGAGGAGCTCTCCGGTTCGGCGCTGGCCGAGCGGGTTGTCGCCGAGGGGGGACAAGCCACCTTGGAACAACGGGATGCCGTTGGCTCCGAGCCGTTCGTGACCGGCCCATGCCGGATCGCGTGCAAGGGCGGAGGGGTCCGGAAGGCGACGGTAGAGCTACAGAAGCTGTCGGATGGCCGCACCCTCGCCCGGGTGCGCGGCGTGGTCCCGCCCCCGGGAGCGGCGGAGGCCAGCGCAGTCGAGCAGGCGCTGCGTGGCAGCGAGGCGCGCTACCGCGAGATCTTCGAGAACGCCTTGGAGGGAATGTTCCAGACGACCCCCGACGGGCAGTTCGTCCGCGCGAACCCGGCGCTGGCACGCATCCTCGGGTATCCGTCCGTCGACGATCTGCTCCGGTGCGTTCACGACATCGGCACGCAGGTCTACGCAGACCCGGAGGTTCGCCGGCGACAGATCGAGCAGATCTTGGTGGACGGTCGCCCGCGGAGCGCGGAGGTGGAACTGCGCCGCCAGGACGGTAGCCCGGTGTGGGTCCTGCTCACCCATTGGGCGGCGACGACCGGAGGTGACGAGCCACCGCTGCTCGCGGGGTTCGTCGTGGACATCACCGAGCACAAGCACGCCGAAGCCGAGCTACGGCACAATGAGCAGGAGTACCGGGCGCTCTCCCAGCAGTTTCGCGGCATCCTGAACGCGGTCCCCGACGCGATGTGCCTGATCTCTCGTGATCTTCGGATCATCTGGGCCAACGACGTGGCCGCGACCAACATGGGGATGACCCTGCCGGAGTTCCTGGGGAAGCCCTGCTACGAGTCGCGTCACGGACGCAAGGAACGCTGCGAACGGTGTCTCGTGCTGGAGAGCTTCGACTCTGGCACACCGCTCACCGGCGAGGGCAGGACCCCGGACGGTCGGGTATGGGAGCTGAGCGCGCTGCCGATCCTCGCTGACGACGGGAGCGTGACGAGCGTCATCGAGGCGGCGCGCGACATCACCGATCGGAAGCTGGCCGAGGACGAGCGGTTGAGGCTGCAGGCGCAGCTCGCGCAAGCCCAGAAGATGGAGTCGGTCGGTAGACTCGCCGGCGGAGTCGCCCACGACTTCAA
Source organism: uncultured Polyangiaceae bacterium (assembly GCA_964404725.1). Taxonomy (GTDB): domain Bacteria; phylum Myxococcota_A; class Polyangia; order Polyangiales; family Polyangiaceae; genus JAFGBI01. The sequence goes on along the minus strand of CAYOLF010000025.1, from coordinate 49,359 downwards.
CAACATGCTGATGGTCATCCTCGGGCAGGCCGAGCTGGCGCTCGCCAGGCTCGAGCCCGATCGGCCTCCGTTCGCGGAGCTGCAGGCCATTCGCGCCGCCGCCAGCCGCTCGGCCGAGCTCACCCGACAGCTCCTCGCCTTCGCACGCAAGCAGACCGTCGCCCCACGGGTCGTGGACATCAACGCGGTCATCGAGGCCACGCTCACGATGCTCCGCCGCCTCATCGGTGAGGATGTCAGTCTCTGCTGGCTCCCTGGCCAGGATCTCTGGCCCGTGAAGGTCGATCCGACGCAGCTCGATCAGATCCTCGCCAACCTCTGCGTCAACGCCCGGGACGCGATCGGAGAGATCGGCACCATCACCATCGAGACGAGCAACGTCGCCGTCGACAACGACCACCGTTCGGGGAGTGCCGGCTTCGTCCCCGGCGACTTCGTCATGCTGGCGGTGAGCGATGACGGTTGCGGCATGGACGCCGATATCCGGGCCCAATTGTTCGAGCCGTTCTTCACCACGAAGGAGCTCGGCAAGGGCACTGGCCTCGGGCTTGCCACCATCTACGGCATCGTCAAACAGAACCATGGCTTCATCAACGTCCACAGCGAGCCGGGTCAGGGCTCGGCATTTCGGGTCTACCTCCCGCGGCACGCGGGCGGCGTGGACTCTGCGACCCAGGGGACCGCGCTCAGGAAGCAGCTCCAGGGGCAGGGCACGATCCTGGTCGTCGAGGACGAGCCGACGATCCTGAGCCTAGTGCAGACGATGCTGGAGCGGCGGGGGTTCACGGTGCTGGCGGCGTCCACCCCGGAGGAGGCCTTCCGCATTGGGGCCGAGCACGACAACGAGCTCGACCTCCTGCTGACCGACGTCATCATGCACGGCATGAACGGCCGTGAGCTCGCTCATCGCTTGGTCGCGTTCCACCCGAACCTGAGGACGCTCTTCATGTCCGGGTATACGGCGGATGTCATCGCGCACCACGGCGTGCTCGATGCTGGGGTGCACTTCATCGCCAAGCCGTTTTCGTCTGCCGACCTCGCCGCCAAGATCGAAGCGGTACTGCAGGACCGGATCTGAGGTGACGATCGCCGGATCCCCGGGGTGGCCGCTGACCCGTCGCTCCGATCCGGGAGAACGGTGCTCCTCAATCCCTCCGGCTCCTGCCACGACGGCGCTTCCTCGGTCTAACGGCGCGCGGCCCGGGGAAACCCGGCGCGCCCCCCCCGGCTTGAGGCTGCGCCCGTTCTGACCAATGCTCCCCGCGTCGATGTCCGCCGTCCCCGATCCGAGCTTGCGCGAGCGCCGGCGGCTGCGCCTGCGGGGGGCCGTCCAGGGCGTCGGCTTCCGACCGTTCGTGCACCGACTGGCCAAGGAGCTCGGACTCGGCGGCGAGGTGGTCAACGACCCAGGCGGGGTCTCCCTCGAGGTCGAGGGGCCGCCGGCCGCGCTCGCGGAGTTCGAGCGCCGGCTCCTGCGCGACAAGCCGCCGGCGTCCACGCCCGAGATCGTCGCGCGCGCGCGCGTCACGCCTCGGGGACAAGTCGCATTCGCCATCCGAGCCAGCCTGGGGGTGGGCCCACCCACCGCGATCCTTCTCCCGGATCTGGCCACCTGCGCGGACTGCGCACGCGAGCTCACCGACCCGGCGGATCGCCGCTACGGCTACCCCTTCACCAACTGCACCCGCTGCGGGCCCCGCTTCAGCATCATCGAGCGGCTGCCCTACGACCGGCCCCACACGACCATGAGCGGCTTCGCGATGTGCCCGCGCTGCGCGGCCGAGTACGCCGACCCGGAGGACCGGCGGTTCCACGCCCAGCCCAACGCGTGCCCCGACTGCGGCCCCTCGCTCACGCTCCTCGAACGGTCGGGCTCGCCCCTGGCCCGCGGCGGCGAGGCCCTCGCCGAAGCGGCGGCGCTGATCCGCGACGGCGGGATCCTGGCCCTGCACGGCCTCGGCGGGTTCCACCTGGTGGTCGACGCGCGGAGCGCCGCGGCCGTGCACGAGCTCCGCGCGCGCAAGGCCCGCTGGGAGAAGCCGCTCGCCGTGATGGCGCCCTCGCTCGCGGCGGCCGAAGAGCTCTGCCTGGTCGACGCGGCGGCGCGCGCCCTGCTCACCGGCCCGGAGGCGCCGATCGTGCTGCTCCCGCGGCGCCCGGGGGCCGCCCTGGCCGCCGAGGTGGCGCCCGACAACCCCCTGCTGGGCGTGATGCTCCCGTACACGCCCCTGCACCGGCTGCTGCTCGAGGCGCTCGGGTTCCCGGTGGTGGCGACCAGTGGCAACGCCAGCGAGGAGCCCATCTGCACCGCGCCGGCCGAGGCGCTCGCGCGCCTCGGCCACCTCGCCGATCGCTTCCTCGTCCACGACCGCCCCATCGCCCGGCAGGTGGACGACAGCGTGGTCGCCATCGTCGCGGGCGCGCCCCAGCTCGTCCGTCGCTCCCGCGGCTTCGCCCCGCGGCCCCTGCGCCTGGCGGGCCCGGCCCCCTCTGTCCTCGCGGTCGGCCCGCACCTGAAGAACACCGTCACGCTGATCGTGGGCGACGAGGCCTTCCTGAGCCAGCACGTTGGGGATCTCGGCAACGCGGTGGCTGCGGACGCGCACGCCCGCGTGGTGCAGGACTTCCTCGCGCTGTACGCGGCGGCACCGGTCGCGGTGGCCCACGATCTGCACCCTGACTATGCGTCCACCGCGTGGCTCCTCGCCGCACGCGCCGCCGGCGCTCGCCCCGGCGCCCCCGAGTGGCAGGCCCGGCTCGCCGCGGCGCGCCCGATCGCGGTGCAGCACCACCACGCGCACCTCGCCGCCTGCCTCGCCGAGCACCGCCACGAGGGCCCGGCGCTCGGCGTCACCTGGGACGGCGCCGGGCTCGGCCCCGACGGCACCCTCTGGGGCGGCGAGTTCCTGCTCGGGGACGCGCGGGGCTACCGGCGCCTGGTGCACCTGCGCCCGTTCCGCCTTCCGGGTGGCGACGCGGCGGCCCTGGAGCCGCGCCGGTCCGCGCTCGCCGTCCTCCACGCCGCGGGCCTGCTCGAGCGCGCCGCGCGGCTCGGCGCCGCTCCGCTCGCCGCCTTCTCGGACGCGGAGCGCACCGTGCTCGAGGGGATGCTCGAGCGCGGCCTGAACTCGCCCGTGACCACCAGCGCCGGGCGGCTCTTCGACGCTGTCGCCGCCTTGGTCGGTGGTCGACCGCGCGTCCGCTTCGAGGGACAGGCGGCGATGACGCTCGAGTTCGCCGCGCTCGGGGCCGCCGGAGAGCCGGGCGCCTATCCCTGCCCGCTGGTCGCCGGCCCCCCCGACGAGCCCGCGCTCCTCGACTGGGGCCCCCTGCTCGAGGCCACGCTCGGCGATCTCGAGCACGGCGCGGCGCCGGCCACCATCGCCGCGCGCTTCCACGAGGGGCTCGCTGCTGCCGTGGTCACCGCGGCGCACCACGTGGGGGCGGCCACGGTGGCGCTCACCGGGGGCTGCTTCCAGAATCGTTGCCTGACGGAGCGCGCGAACGTGCTACTCACCAAGGCCGGCTTCCGGGTGCTCCTGCACCGGGAGGTGCCGGCGAACGACGGAGGCGTCAGCCTCGGGCAGGCGGTGATCGCCGCGGCAGCGGTGGCGGCGTCGGCCGGGTGAGCGCGACGGAAGGCCGGCAGCGAAAGGACGAGACGATGTGCCTAGGGGTCCCGGGCAAGGTGGTCGCCGGCGGTGAGCCAGGAGCAGAGCTGCCGATGGGCAAGGTCGAGTTCGGTGGCATCGTCCGCGAGGTGTGCTTCGCGTGCACTCCCGACGCCACGGTCGGCGACTACGTCCTCGTGCACGCCGGGTTCTCCATCAGCAAGCTGAGCGAGGCCGAGGCAGCCGAGGTGTTTACCTACCTCGGCGAGATCGATCGCCTCGCCGCGGAGCCGCGACCCGGAGACGCAGCGGGAGCCGAGGGTCCTCCCGCCGGCTCCCGCGACCGCGAGGCTCCGTGAAGTACGTCGACGAGTACCGGGGCGAGGCCGAGGCGCGCGCCTTCGCCGCCGCGATCCGGCGCCAGGTGACCCGGCCGTGGACCGTGATGGAGATCTGCGGGGGCCAGACCCACGCCATCATGAAGTACGGGCTCGACCAGCTCCTGCCCCCGGAGGTGACGCTCGTGCACGGCCCGGGCTGTCCGGTGTGCGTGACCCCGGTCGAGCTCATCGATCGCGCCATCACCATCGCCCGCCACCCCGGCGTGATCCTCACCTCGTTCGGCGACATGCTCCGCGTCCCCGGCTCGACCACAGACCTCTATGGTGCCAAGAGCGAGGGCGCCGACGTGCGCATGGTCTACTCGGCCCTGGACGCGGCCAAGCTCGCCGCGGCCAACCGCGACCGGCAGGTGGTCTTCTTCGGGGTCGGTTTCGAGACGACGGCGCCGGGCGCGGCGATGGCGGTCCTGATGGCGGATCGCCAGGGGCTCGACAACTTCTCGCTCCTCTCGAGCCATGTGCTCGTCCCGCCGGCGATGGAGGCGCTCCTCGCCGCCGAGGACAACCTGGTGCAGGGCTTCCTCGGCGCGGGCCACGTGTGCGCAGTGATGGGCTACCACGAGTACGAGCCGATCGCGGCGCGGTACCGCGTCCCCATCGTCCCCACCGGGTTCGAGCCGCTCGATCTGCTGGAGGGGCTGCACCGGCTCCTCGCGATGCTCGAGCAAGGGCGGCACGGCGTCGAGAACCAGTACGTGCGGTGCGTCACCCGCGAGGGGAACCTGCACGCCCAGCGCCTGCTGGCCGACGTCTTCGAGCCCTGCGATCGACAGTGGCGCGGCATCGGTCTCATCCCGCAGAGCGGCTATCGCCTCCGCCCCCGTTACGCCCGCTTCGACGCCGAGCGGCGCTTCGACGTCGCGGGCGTCGTCGCCGCCGAGCCAGAGGCCTGCATCGCCGGCGCCGTCCTCCGGGGCCTCGCCCGCCCCCCGAGCTGCCCCGAGTTCGGTCGCGGCTGCACCCCCGAGCACCCCCTCGGCGCCCCCATGGTGTCGAGCGAGGGCGCCTGCGCCGCCTACTTCAAGTACGGCCGCGGCTAGCCGCCGCCCGGCCCGCCGCTTCCCCGAGTTCGAACATGCCCAAGCCGAACCCCCTCGACGTCACCTGCCCCGCGCCCATCGCTCGCCACGCCACGGTGCAGCTCGCGCACGGGGGGGGCGGGCGGCTCTCCCAGCAGCTGGTCGAGGGGCTCTTCCTGCCCGCCTTCGCCAACCCGGCGCTGGCGGCGCTGCACGACGGCGCCCTGCTCGACGTCGCCGGGGTGCGCCTCGCCTTCTCCACGGACTCGTACGTGGTCCGCCCCCTCTTCTTCCCGGGCGGCGACATCGGCTCGCTCGCCGTACACGGCACGGTCAACGATCTGTCGATGTGCGGCGCCAGGCCGCTCGTCCTCTCCGCCGGCTTCATCCTCGAGGAGGGCTTCCCGATGGCAGACCTCGAGCGGGTCGTGGCGTCGATGCGGGAGGCCGCGGCCGCCGCCGAGGTCGCCATCGTCACCGGGGACACCAAGGTGGTGGACCGGGGTAAGGGCGACGGCGTCTACATCAACACGGCGGGGATCGGCCTGATGCCGCCGGGCATCGCGATCGATCCGCGGCGAGCGGCGCCGGGGGACGTCGTGCTGGTGAGCGGCACCCTCGCCGACCACGGGATCGCCGTCCTCAGCGTCCGCGAGGGGCTCCGCTTCGAGACGGCGCTCACCAGCGACTCGGCGCCGCTCCACGGCTTGGTCGCCGCCGTGCTCGCGGCGGCCGGCGACGACGTCCACGTCCTGCGCGACCCGACCCGGGGAGGCGTCGCCAGCGCCCTCAACGAGATCGCCACGGCCGCCGGGGTGGGGATCGAGCTCGACGAGGCGCGCCTGCCCGTCCGTGAGGCGGTCCGCGGGGCCTGTGAGCTGCTCGGCTTCGACCCGCTCTACGTGGCCAACGAGGGCAAGTGCCTGGCCTTGGTGGCCCCCGGCTCCGTCGATCGCGCCCTGGAGGCGATGCGGGCGCACCCGTTCGGGCGCGACGCGGCGGTGATCGGGAAGGTCGTCGCGGGACCGTCCGGTCGCGTGGTGCTCCGCAGCCGCATCGGCTCGTCGCGCATCGTGGACATGCTGAGCGGCGAGCAGCTCCCGCGGATCTGCTGACCCCCGCGCCCCACGCTCCACGCGCCTGGCTCGGCAGCGCCGAGCTGGTCAGCCGCCGCTGTCTGAGGCAGCCTAGGCGAATGCAGGGTCAGGCGCGGTTGGGCGGTGCGCGGCGCGGGGCACCGGGCGCGAGGTTCATCGAGCGCCGACGCCGCTGGGCGACTGCGTGCACGCTGGCGCTCGTCGGCGCGGCGTGCGACCGCGGCCGCACGTCGGTTTCACCGTCTCCCTCCGCCAACGGTGGTGCCGACACCGCAGCCCACGCCGGCACCGCCGGAGGCGCGGGCAGGGGCGCAGCCGAGGGTAGCGGCGCCCCTGGAACCGATGCCGGCGCTGCTGGGGCCGCGGGCGGCGACGCGGGGGCCGCGCCCGGTGGGCAGAGTGCTTCCACTGGGTGTCCCGTCGCGCTTCCCGCCCCCATCACGGTGGATCCCGAGGGCGAAGTCTCACGCCTCCGCATCGCGGGTGACCCGCCTGGCTCGGAGATCGGCACCTTCGATCCCTCGATCGTCAGCGCGGCGGACGGCTCCCTGGCGATGAGCTACACCAGCGTCGATCTCGCACGCCGGCAGCTCCACACGCGGATCGCCGTGTCCACGGACGGCGGCCTGAGCTTCGTCTTCGCGGCCATCGCCAACGCGCCGGAGGAGGGACTGCTCGTCGAAGCAGCCGGCGACGCGGACTGTCCGGGCGGGACCTGCCCCAACGCGACGCTCGTGCACGAGGTTTCGGGCCTGGTTGAGGATACTGCGGATCCGGACCCCTCTGGACGGTGGAAGCTGTTCACACACAGCTACGTCGTGCTCTCGCCAGATCCCGAAGACCCGAACACGCCGCGGCTCCGTTACCAGTACGGTCAGCTGCGGATGGGCACCGCGGCTACCGCCGCCGGGCCGTGGTCGGCGCCGGCACCGATCATCGGGTGGCCCTCGGCCTGGCCATCGTCGCTGCAGGCGCCCCAGGTGACCACCGCGCTCGGCGGGCTCGAGGATTGCGTCGCGCTCACGGAGCCGTCGGGAGCGCTCGATCCGACGACGGGCGCGCTCGAGCTCGCGGTCGGCTGCGTGGCGCCGGCCGGAGTGCAGCACGGGATCCGCATCGGACTCTTGCGCTCGCTCGACCACGGCGCCTCCTGGTCTCACGCTGGCACGCTGCTCGACGCCGCGGACGCACCCTGCGTCGGAGGCGAGGACCTTCAGCTGAACGCCGCGCACCTGTTCGAGAGCGGCGGCAAGCGGTACCTCATCGCGTCGCCGGCGGGACCGGTATCGTTGCCGGGGGGCGTCACGGGAGCGGGCTACCGAGGGTGCCTGGTCTTCCCTCGAGCCGGCGACGGCATCGAACGGGACAGCCAGGGGGCACCCATCGTCGTCGCGCGGGTTGACGCGGGCGAGCGCGTGTTCGCGGGTGCCTGCTCGCATCACCCCGCGGGTGGCTACGTCCTCTCGGCGGTCGCGTTCGCGACGCCCCCCGACCTCTTCCGTATGTTCGGGCCTATCGGCGCCGGGCCGTGATTCCGTCCCGGGCCGCCATCCCGGTAGCACCGCCAAGCCCACAGAGCCGCACCTCTGCACCCGGCTTCTCTCCGAGGGATGGCTCGCCCGGCCGCACGCTGGCATCTCGGTTGATTCAGCGGGGATTGCGCCTCTAGGATGACCCATCGAACAGAGCTGTTCCTCATGCAACTCACGGTCGCCCAGCGTTGGATCCTGTCGCTCGCCGCTCCAGTGCACCAGGACTACGAGCTCAGCCACGAGTGGATCGGCGGCGCACCGATCACCCGCAATCGGGACCGGGTCGGCGGGACCGCGCTCGAAGATGACTGGGACGTGACCTCGCGTCGAAGCCTGCTAGTGACCCTCGCCAAGATCGAACGGGCGAGCGAGCACCGGGGCTTCAGCATCGCCTGCTTCGTGGCCGCAGCGGGCTGGGGAGTGCGCGAGGGCTTCATGACGGAACCCGGGTTCTGGGAGCGCGTAACGCCCTTGGCGCGCGAGGCCCAGCAGAGGTTCAACTCGTTTCGTGAGTTTGGCGCCGACTACGCCTGCCGCTCGGCCGATACTCCCGACCATGACGCGGGGGCGCTGGCGCTGGCGCTGCACGTCCTGCACACCTCGCCGCTCTCACCCTGGTGCCGGCTGCCCTGGGCGCTCGACCTCGACGCGGCCGAGAACTCCATCCCCGAGCTGCCGTTCGGTCCACGCGAGCAGGCGCTGCGCCAGGACGCGAGCGAGCCGCCGTAGCGTGGCCCCGAGCCAAAGACCCGTGCGGAGCGCTTCGCCCTCAGCTTGACCGCCACCGACACGGCGACGGACAACTTCGACCTCTGGTTGCTCGGCGGTGCTGCCGCGGGATCCGCGCGCGCGGTGGGCGCCCGCGCCGCCCTGCAAGCCGCGCCGACCAACTACGTCGACGTCATGCGCGAGTACTTCGCCGGATCGGACAGCGACGACCTCGAGCGGCTCGAAGAGCTCAGCGAGCGGGTGCGCGGCGGCGCGGCCCGGAGTGGCGCTTCCGGGTCTTCCCGGGGCACGACATGTTCACCGAAACCAACGCGCCCGGCAGGCTCTACCTCGATCGGTCGCTGCGCGCGCACTGGCACACGAGAACACTGCCCGCGTTGGCGCCCGGTGCCCCGCTGTCACCGCAGGCGCTCGCCGAGCACGCCATAGCTCACCCCGGAGGCGCACCCTGGCTCGGTGGCTCGCTACGCCAGCTGGAGGCTGATCGCGCCGGGGGAGAGCGATCGGGCTGGGGAGGAGAGAGGGGCTTGGGTCCCGCCGCGCACGGGCGGTCCGCCCAGCGAACGTGGTCGCCCGTGGTGGCCGGGGACCGGGGGAGTGGCCGGCGGGAGACGGATCCGTGAAATGAGTCGGGGGGGTCGGGCCCTGGGGACTGGGCCGCGCGGGGTTCAGTCCGGCGTCCGCCGCCGCCGAGCGCGCTCAGCCCCCGGGCCCGACATAGCGGTAGACGCGGATCCAGTCGTACTCGGCGCTCGTCGGGGCCGTGCTCGAGTCGACGGGGCCGGCCCAGCCCGCCGCGTCCGACGCCCAGATGGTCAGCAGGATGTTCTGGGGCAGCACCATGCGCGCCATCTCCTCGGTGGCGGAGTGGAGGAGTGCGTCGTCGACGTAGAAGCGCGCCTCGCCGGGGACCCATTCGATCGCGTAGGTGTGAAAGTCCGCGGAGGGGTCGAAGCCGAGCGTCACGAGCTCCGGGAACTGCAGGTGCCCCGTAGCGGGGTCTGCCGGCGGGACGTTGATCATGTGGTTAAACTGCACCCGATCGGTGTTCTTGCCCAGAAACTCGACGTCGAGCTCGTTCCAGTCGTCCGGTGGCCAGGGCGTGTAGATGAGGACCAGCGACGAGACGACGGCGGAGCCGGCGGCGAACCGCGCGGACGCCTCCACCTTCCCGTAGGTGAGCGTCTCGCGAGAGCGCATCTCGACGCCTCGAAAGGGCTTCTCGGGGTCGTCCGCCGCGGTGAGCGAGAGGTGGAGGAGCCCGCCGCTCGCCTGGGCGTTTGCGGCGGTGAACTGCGCGAGATTGCCGTCCCAGGAATGGGTCATGAGCTCCCAGCGCGTGAGATCGACGGTGTCGAACGGGTCCTCCCAGTCAAGCTCGAAGCGGCCGGGCAGGGCGCCTGCGGCCCCGCCCGTCGCTCCAGCCACCATCTCGCCCCCCGTCCCCGTACCCGCGGGAGCGCTGCCACCCGAGCCGCCAAAGGGATCGGGTGCGGGCGGGTCGCTCCCGCAACCGCCGAGGCACGCGAGCAAGATCCCAGAAACGACCGGCCCTCGACGCATACAGGACGAGTACTCAGCGACCGCGAGCCGGGCATCAAGCCTTGTGCGTTTCTGCCCGGCCCCACGACACTCGCTCCCCACCGATCCGGGTCGCCTCACCCTCCACCCTCACCGGAACACTGACGAGACGACGCGGGCCGAACGCCTGCGCCGCGGCCGGGGCCCCGGGGGCGGCTACCCGTGCGTGTGCGGGGCGTCGGGATGGGCCGTCGCCGCGGGGAGCCGCGCCCGCTGCTCCTCGAGCCACGCGAGCCACTCCGGGATGCCCTGGCCGGTCACCGCCGAAACCTCGATGGCGCGCGGACGGGGCATGGTGCGGGCGAGCGCGTCGTGCAGCCGCCCGAGCTCCATGCCCGGCAGGTGCGCGACGAGGTCCGTCTTGCTCACCACCACCAGATCCGCCTTGCGGAACATCACCGGATACTTGAGGGGCTTGTCCTCGCCCTCGGTCACGCTGAGCACGACCACGTTCGCGGCCTGCCCCAGGTCGTAGATCGCCGGGCACACCAGGTTGCCCACGTTCTCCACGAACAGGACGTCAGCCCGCCACCACTCCATCGAGTGCAGCGCGTCGTGGACGAGTCGCGCGTCGAGGTGACAGGCGGTGCCGGTGGTGATGGCGCGCGACTCGATCCCCGCCGCCTGGAGCCGCTGCGCGTCGTGGTCGGTGGCCAGATCCCCGCTCACCGCCAGTACGCGCCGCGCGCCGTGGAGCGACCGGGCCGTCGCCTCCAGCAGCGCGGTCTTGCCCGACCCGGGCGAGCCCATGACGTTCACCGCGAGCACGCCGTGCTCGATGAAGTGCTCGCGGTTGTGACGCGCCAGCCGGTCGTTGGCGTCGAGCAGGCGCTGGTGGATCTCGACGGGGACCAGGTCGTGGTCACCGCAACCGCAGGTATCGCACATTCTAGGGCACCTCCAGCTCGAGCCGCAGCAGATCGAGCTCATCTCCTGCCACGAGGCACGCCGGCTCGCCACAGGCGCCGCAGACGAGCGGGCCATCGCCCGCCACCTCCCGCGTGCAGCGGGGGCAGGCCCACCGCGCGGGGACCCGCTCGATCACCAGCTCGGCGTGGGCGGCGGGGGTGTGCTCGCGAGCGACCTCAAACGCCGTCTCGAGCAGCTCGGGGACCACGCCGGCCTGGTCCCCCACGCGCAGCTCGACGCGGCGCACGGCCGCCCCGGGGTGCGCCGCCACGTGCGCCGCGACCTGATCGAGCAGGGCGAGCACCAGGGAGTACTCGTGCATCCTGGTCGTCCTTTCCCACGGCTCGGCGAGGCCCGCCAGCGGTCCCCGTTCATTACCGGAACCGCCCTCAAACTGGGCGGTCTTGGGGGACACCGCGCGCGCGCGCCTCCGCGAGCTCCGCCTCCGCCACCAGCCGCGAGTAGCCGTCGAAGCGGTCGCGCGGCTCGTCCGGCGGCGCCGAGCCCGGCGCTGGCGAGCGATGCACCTGCGTGGCGTAGGACGCGAGGCTGCTCATTCGCGATCCCTGTTCCACGCGCAGCCCCGTGCGGCTGGCGATCTCGGCGGCGACCCGATCGAGGTCGCGCGCAGCCACGCCGGTCGTCCCCGGGATGCCGCTGAGATCCGTGGTGCGGGGGTCGAGGCGGGCGCTCCAGCGCACGGTGTAAAAGTGCAGATCAGCGGCCTGGTGGGTGTCGACCGCGCGCGCCGCGGTGTCGCGGAGAGCGTTCGCCTCGACACCCCCGACCACGGCACGAAAGGTCGCGCTGCTCGGCCCCTTGACGCGGGGTGGCGGCCGGGACTCCGTGCCGACCTCGCCGCGCACGATCGCCAACACCGCCGCGTATGGCAGCTCCATGTCCTGATCGCGGACGCGCAGGACGAGCCCCCCAGGCTCGAGGCGAAGCGCCTGTGCCCTGACGAATTGCCGGTCGGAGCTCCACGCCCGCTCGAGCTCGACGGCCACCACCGGGAACCCCTCGCGGCGCAGTCGCGCGACCATGTCCTTGACCTGCTCCTGGTCCGCAAGCGACCGGATGACCCCCCACGAGCCGGGCTTGATGCGCGACCGCAGGTCGTAGGCGACGAGCCCGGTCACCGCCGCCAGCTTGGCGAAGGCCTCGGGCGAACCGTCGAAGGATGGTCCGAGCAGGACGAGCATGAGGGAGCCGAAGTGGCAAGCATAACCACCGGGCCCAGCGAAGGCCGAAAAAAAGCCCCCTGACAGGTGCCCGGGGGGACGAGCGGCGGCGAGCCCGCCGGCCCGGCGCGGCGGCGTCCGGGCGTTGTCGCGCGCCCCCTCCGCGGGTATTCGACGGGCGATGCCCGGCGACGCCTCAGCTCGAACCGCCACCGTTCGAGCCGCTCCAAACCGCTGGTCGCTGGCCCTGACCGCGACCCGCACCCGGGTTGGCGTGGGGGTGGCCGCCATGACGGCAGCGATCGTCGCGCTCGGCTGTGCCGGAGTGGCTCATCCCGCCTCGAGCTCGAGCGCCGCGCGGAGCCGGGGCGGCCCGGACTCGACCCCGGCGTCCGCAACGCGATCCGGGGCGGCACCGGACGGCAGCGGCAGTCCCCCACCACCGCCCGCCCCGCCCGCCGAGGTCGATTTCCCCGCGGTCGAGGAGCTCCGGCTCGAGGGGGGACTGCGACTGCTGGTCGCCCCCCGACCAGGAGCGCCGCTCGTCACCCTGGCGCTGGTGGTCGGCGCCCCTGCCGCGCCCCGGAACAGCTCGCCCGGGGCGGCTCACCTCGTGGCCCGCACGCTGGGCGCGGCGCTCGAGCGCCGCCTCGTCGGCAAGGGCGTGCCCGCCGCCGGCTCCGGCACCTGGACGACGGTCGATCGTGGAGCCGTCACCTGGTGGGTGCAGGTCACGCCGACCCGGCTTGGCGTCGCAGCCGCGGCGCTCGCGGAGGAGGTCACGCAGCGGACCTCGCTGGGGACGGGGCTCGAGCGGACCCGAAGCCTCGAGGTCGAGGCGGTCCGTGGCCGCGCCGAGCTCGACGCGCGCTTCGCCGCCCGGGTCGTCGCCGGGCGCGCGAGCCTCCCGCCGGGGCTCTCGGGCGACGGCTCGTGGCTCGACCCCTCGGCGCACGAGCTCGGGCTGGTCTCGCTGCGGGAGTGCCAGGATTGGCATTCGACCCACGTCGTGCGCTCGGCCGCGTCGATCGTGGTCGTCGGAGACGTGGATCCGGCGGCGACCGGCGAGGAGCTCCGCAAGGCCTTCCTGGACTGGAAGGCGGCGAGCCCGCCGCGCGCAGCGAGCGATCCCCCCGCGGCGAGCCCCTCCCTCACCCGCGTGGGCGAGCCAGGTGCGGCCGTGGAGCTCCTCGCCCGTGACGCCGTTCCCTACGCCGACGTGCTCGTGGTGGCGGTCACGCCCGTGACGGCGCCGCGCGACCTGGTGGCGCTGCAGGCGGCGGCGACGATCCGCTGCGCTTCCCTGCGCCTGCAGCCACCGCCCGGGAGTGCGGCCTGGCCCGCGGCGAGCCCCCGCTGGTGCGCGCTCGAGGTCGACGGCGATCGCACGGCGTCGCTGGTGGCCGGGCAGCGGGTGCCCGCCGAGGCCGCTGTTACTGCGGCCCAGCAGCTCACGGCGTGGAGCGACGAGCCCGGCGAGCGCGCCCTCTCGGCCGCGACGGTCGCCGCGGCCGTGCGCGTGCACGTCGACCGGCTGCCGCTGCGGTGGGCGAGCAGCCGGGCGCTCGCCGAGGAGCTCGTGCGCGAGGTCCTGACGGGCGAGGCGCCGGACGCGGGCCGCGCCGAGCGCGACCTCTGGACGGCGCTCACCGTCGGGGACGTCGCGCGCGCGAGCGCGGCGCTGTTCGACGCGCGCCGCTGGCGGCTCGTCGTGCTCGGCGACCCCGACGGGCTCGTCGCGCGGCTCTCGCGCCTGGGACCGCTCAATGTGTGGGCACCGGCCGATCTGGCCGTCCAGCGGAGCGTCGCCGGACCCCGCTGAACGTCGGGCCGGTCACGCTGGGATCGAAACCTGTGCACAGGCTGCGGACCTCGTGGGCGAGGCCTCGGGACAAGCTCGGGCAATGTTGTGTTCAGGGGACGAAAGTTCAGTCCATTCGTAGCCTTCCTCCCTCACCACCTACTGCTTGTGGTTTTTAGTTGCCCGACCACAACCTGTTGGGGTACACCCGGTTCTCGCTCGCCGCGTCGCCCAGTGCGCAGGCGTGCAGCCGAGGTCCTCGGCGCACGCCGATCCGGACGGCAGGCGGGTCGCTGTAGTTACCAAGACGGCTTGCTGTTCGGTCCCTCCGTAGGAGGGTGCTGGCTTCGCTAGGAGAGGGGCGTTCCCGCAGGGGCTCTACTGGGCACCGGCGGGCCCCAGGGATGTTTTTTGTCCGGAGTTTCGCGGGAGCAGCCGCGATCGCCTGCCAAGGCGACGCCGAAGGCCCCACAGGGAAGGAAGTGGACAGGGATGGCGCAGTCGATGCTCGTGGGTCAGGAGTCGTCCGTGAAGCGAAACAGGAATGGCACGCGCGAGGCAGGGGGCAGCGCTGACGCCCTGGCGGACCGAAGCGAGGCGGCCGCCCCGCTCGAGACCCAGGGGGCCCCGGACACGCAGCCGGCCCTCTCGGCGACGGCACGGTCTGCCGGCGAGCCCACCGCGGAGAGCCCGGCGCGGGACGCATCGCCGTCCGACGACGTCAGCGAACGAGCACGCACCCGACGCGCGGCCTCGCAGCGAAAGAACCGTCGCGGTCGCGGGCTGGCGATCGAGCGCCACTTCACGCTGACCGGCGACGGCTCCCAGCCGCTCGCCGACCCCTTCGCCAGCGTGGAGTGGGAGCGGCGCGAGAGCGCCATCTACAGCTCCGACGGGAGCATCGTCTTCCGCATGGAAGGCGCCGAGATCCCGGCGACCTGGTCGCAGCTCGCGACCGACATCGTCGTCTCCAAGTACTTCCGCAAGGCCGGCATCGGCGGTGACAAGGACGTGGGCGAGACCAGCGTCCGTCAGGTCGTGCACCGCGTCGCGCACACCATCCGCGTCGCCGGCGAGGAGATGGGCGCCTATTTCGCCACCCGCCGGGACGCCGATGCGTTCGAGGCGGAGCTCGCCTTCCTCCTGGTAAACCAGTACGGCGCTTTCAACTCCCCGGTCTGGTTCAACTGCGGCCTCTTCCACGAGTACGGGATCGAGGGCTCCGGCGGCAGCTGGGCCTGGGACGCGGCGACCGACACCATCGTGGAGACGGAGAACGCCTACCAGCGGCCCCAGTGCTCGGCCTGCTTCATCCAGAAGGTCGATGACGACCTGATGTCGATCTACGAGCTGGTCAAGCACGAGGCCCGGCTGTTCAAGTACGGCTCCGGGACGGGCAGCAACTTCAGCGCCATCCGCGGCAAGCAGGAGAAGCTGTCCGGCGGGGGCACCTCGAGCGGCCTCATGAGCTTCCTCGAGGTGTTCGACCGCGCCGCAGGGGCGACCAAGTCCGGCGGGACCACGCGACGGGCCGCCAAGATGGTCTGCCTGGACATGGATCACCCCGAGATCGTGGATTTCGTCACCTGGAAGGTGCGCGAGGAGAAGAAGGCGCGCGCACTGATCGCCGCCGGTTACGACGCCGACTTCAACGGTGAGGCGTATCGCACCGTCGGCGGGCAGAACTCCAACAACTCGATCCGCGTCTCCGACGAGTTCATGCGCGCCGCGCTCGGCAACGGCAAGTGGCAGACGCGGATGCGCACGACCGGCGAGGTCGTCGAGACGCTCGACGCGGCCGAGCTCTGGCAGCACGTCGCGGAGGCAGCCTGGTGGTGCGCGGACCCGGGCGTGCAGTACGACTCGACCATCAACCGCTGGCACACCTGCCCCAACAGCGGCCGGATCAACGCCTCGAACCCCTGCTCCGAGTACATGTTCCTCGACGACTCGGCCTGCAACCTCTCGTCGCTCAACCTCAGCAAGTTCCTCCGCGACGACGGCAGCTTCGACGTCGAGTCCTATCGCCGGGCGGTCGACATCTTCTTCGTCGCCCAGGAGATCCTGGTCGACCTGTCCAGCTATCCGACGCGCCCGATCGCGCAGACCTCGCACGAGTACCGCCCGCTCGGCCTCGGTTACGCCAACCTCGGCACCCTGCTGATGCAGCTCGGCATTCCCTACGACTCCGACCGGGCACGGGCCATGGCCGGAGCGCTGACCGCCATCCTGTGCGGCCGGGCCTTCGCGACGAGCGCCCGGCTGGCCGCGCACAAGGGTGCGTTCCCGGGTTTCGAGCGGAACCGGGCGCCGATGCTCCGCGTGATGCGGATGCACCAGGAGGCCGCCTACGCCATCCACCGCGACGAGTGTCCGGAGCCCCTCTGGCGCGCGGCCTGCGAGGACTGGGACGCGGCCGTGCGCCTCGGCGAGGACCACGGGTACCGGAACGCGCAGGCGACGGTGCTCGCCCCCACGGGGACGATCGGGCTCTTGATGGACTGCGACACGACCGGGATCGAGCCCGACTTCGCGCTGGTGAAGTTCAAGAAGCTCGCCGGCGGCGGCTACTTCAAGATCGTCAACCAGTCCGTGCCGCTCGCGCTGCGCCGGCTCGGCTACTCCGAGGCGCAGGTGCAAGAGATCGTCGCCTACGTCTCGGGCACGAACACCCTGCTCGGCGCGCCGCACGTCAACCGCGCCACGCTGCGCGAGAAGGGGCTCGACGACGAGGCCCTCGACCGCATCGAGGACTCCATCCCGGGGGTCTTCGACCTCGGCCTCGCCTTCGCGCCGTGGGTCGTCGGCAAGGAGACTTACGAGCGCCTCGGCGTCACGGCCGAGCGGATGGCGAAGCCTGGGTTCAGCCTGCTCGCCCACCTCGGCTTCTCGGCGGCGCAGATCGAGGAGGCCAACGAGGTGATCGTCGGTCACATGACCATCGAGGGAGCCCCCTACCTCGAACCGCACCACGAGGTGATCTTCGACTGCGCCAACCGCTGCGGGAAGCGCGGCCGCCGGTTCCTGGCGCCGCTGGCCCACGTCAAGATGATGGCGGCGGCCCAGCCGTTCCTCTCGGGCGCCATCAGCAAGACGGTGAACCTCCCCAACGACGCCACGGTCGACGACGTCAGGGGCATCTACGAGGAGGGGTGGAAGCTCGGCCTGAAGGCCGTCGCGATCTACCGCGACGGGTGCAAGGCCTCCCAGCCGTTGAACAGCGGCGCCGACAGCTCGAGCGAGGCCCCCGCCGAGGCGGCCGAGGCCTCGAGCGAGAGTGCCGCGGCGGAGATGCCCTCGCGGCTGCCACCACCGGCGCCGCAGCCGCGGCTCACCTCCGCCCCCACGGGCACCCGGGTCCGCCTGCCCAAGAAGCGCTCCGGGTTCACCCAGGAGGCGCTGGTCGGCGGCCACAAGGTCTTCCTCCGCACCGGTGAATACGACGACGGCTCCCTCGGCGAGATCTTCATCGACATGCACAAGGAGGGCGCGGCCTTCCGCTCCCTGATGAACTGCTTCGCGATGTCGGTGTCGATCGGGATCCAGTACGGGGTTCCGCTCGAACAGTACGTCGATCAGTTCACCTTCACCCGCTTCGAGCCGCACGGCGTGGTCAACGGACACCCGAACATCAAGTTCGCGACCTCGATCGTCGATTACATCTTCCGGGTGCTCGGCGTGGAGTACCTCCAGCGCTACGACTTCGCGCAGGTGCGCCCCACCGAGGCGCCCACGCCGCTCGAGGATCCGAACCAGCGTAACCTCGTCGAGGACCGCCCCGAGCCACCGGACCCGATGCTCTCCACGACGACCGTGCCGCCGCCGTCCGGCAAGGAGGGCCTGGGCGCGCTCGACGCGCACCTCGAGGAGATGATGGGAGACGCGCCCGTCTGTGACGGCTGCGGTCACATCACCGTCCGCAACGGCGCCTGCTACAAGTGCCTGAACTGCGGCAATTCGATGGGCTGCAGCTAACCCACGCCGAACGGCCGGTTTGTTCGCATCATCCTGGGATTCTCGCGACCTCGGTGCATTTTCGCGCAGGGTCGGCTAGAAGGGCGAGGTCGCGGCGGGACCTGACCCGTACCGGGTGGGGTTCCGGGACCGCGGAGGGCCAAGACCCAACCGTACCCCCATTCTCGTCGTCCTGTCGTCGCGGGCTCGGCCCGCTCGGAGAAACGCGATGATCGATCGTTCGCCGTTCACCAGTACCGCCGCCCACGTCGCGTTCGGCCTGCTGCTCTCCTTCGGCCTCATGGGAAGCATGTGCAAGAAGGACGAGGAGCCGCCGCCCATGCCGTCTGCCACGGCAGAGCCCACGGTGGTGGCGCCGACGGTCCTCACCTTCCAGGAAGAGGTGGACGCTGGCACCGACGCCGAGAAGCCCAAGGGCACCGGGGCGCCCGCGCAGAGCCTGAAGAACTGCTGCGCCGCCCTCAAGCAGAACGCCGCCGGCGCACCCGATCCGATGAAGGCGTACATGATGGCCGCGGCGGGCGCCTGCGATGCGGCCGTCGCCTCCGGCGCGGACCGCGGCGCGGCGATGGGTGGGATCCGCGCGGCGCTCGGCGGCGGCACGCTGCCGGCAGCCTGCTTCTGAGCACGTAGCAGAACGTGGGGGCCTGCCACGTCGGCGGCGCCCCGCGCGCTCGGCGCCGTGCGCTGTCGTTAGGGCTCGCACGTCGCGCGGGGGCGGGAGCCGTGCTCGAAGCCATTGCCGAGCCGCCGTAGCGTGCCCTCGGAGCGGGCAAGGAAGGCCCCCCGGCCCGCGGCGACGCGCCCGATCCGGACGCTCGCCGGGTGCGGGCGGCGCCGCCGCGTCGTGACGACCAGCGCGTAGTCCTCGCCGCCCTCGAGCGCGAGCGCGAGCGGATCGAGGCCGATGCCGGCGCTCACGGCGACGAGCTCCGGGCGGAGCGCGCAGCGGAGCGCCGCCTCGTCGAGCACGACGCGCACGCCGCTCGCGCTCGCGAGCTGGCCGACGTCGCCGGCGAGCCCGTCGGAGACGTCGATGGCGGCGGTGGCGACCCGGGCGATCTCGAGACCCTCCGCTACCCGGGCGCGCGGGCGGCGCCAGGCCCGTACGCAAGCCGCCCCCGCGCGAGCGGATCGCCACGCCTCGGGCCCGTCGCGTAGGAGCCGGAGCCCGGCCGCGGCCAGGCCGACGTCCCCGAGCAGCCAGACTCCGTCTCCGGGCCGGGCGCCACTCCGGGCGACCCCACGGCGCGCGGCGCCGACGGCGGTCGTGGTCACCGACAGCACATCGCCGCTGGAGACGTTCCCGCCCACGATGGGACACCCGAGCGACCTCGCGGCCGCGGCCTGACCGCGGCCGAGCGCGACGAGTTCCGCGCGAGTGGTCCCGGCGGGGAGCACGAGGCTCGACAGCGCGGCGACCGGACGCGCGCCCATCGCCCCCAGGTCACTGAGGGCCGCGTGGAACGAGCGCCACCCAACGTCGCCGAGGGAGAGCCAGTTCCGGTCGAAATGGACGCCCTCGACGCTGGCGTCCACGGTCCACACCATACGGTCGCTCGCCCACCGGAGGACGGCGGCGTCGTCGCCGATCCCGAGCTCAACCTCCGGTCCGGTCGCGCCGAAGAGGCGCTCGAGGCAGGCGATCGCCGCGCGCTCCGCGACGGCCCTGGTGGGAGCGGCGCGCCGCCGAGCGGGCGCCGGTCTGGTCACCCGACCCTCGCCGAGTGCGCCGGCAGCGTGACCACGAAGACGGCCCCCTGGGGGACGTTCCCCTCGATCCGGATGCGCCCCTGGTGGCTGTCGACCAGGCGCCTGACGATCGACAGCCCGAGCCCCGTCCCCCCCTGCTCGCGCGTCGAGCTCGAGTCGACCTGGTAGAAGGCCTCGAACACCTTCGCGCGCTCCGACTCCGGAATACCGATCCCGGTGTCGATGACCCGGACCTCCACGGCGGGCATCGCCCCGGAGAAGAGGACGTGCCCACCCTCCTCGCCATCTCCCGCGTCGAGCGCCCCGCTGCCGATGGCAAGGGTGACGGTCCCGCCCGTCGGAGTGAACTTGATCGCGTTCTCGGCGAGGTTGATGAAGACCTGCCGCAGTCGCTCGTCGTCGCCCCACACCGCATGCGGGCCGGGCGTCGCGGTCACCTCGAGCGTCACGGCCTTCTTGCGAGCGGTCGGCGCCAGCGTCGTCAACACGTCGGTCACCACCACGGTGAGGTCCACCGCCTCCCGTCGGAAGCGCATCGTGCCGCTCTCGAGCTTGGACAGATCGAGCAGGCCCTTGATGAGCTCCAGGAGCTGGTCACCCTTCTCGCGGATGGTGGTGACGAACTCGAGCTGATCCGCCGTGAGCTCTCCGCCGATCCCCTCGACCAGCATCTCGCTGTAACCGATGATCGAGGTGAGCGGCGTCCTTAGCTCGTGCGACACCGTGGCCAGGAAGTTGCTTTTCAGGCGGTCGAGCTCCTTGAGCCGATCGTAGGCCTCCTGCAGGTGCAGGCTCTTGGCCTCGAGCTCCCGGTAGCTCTCGCGCACGCTCGCCAGGTGCATCTTGCTGGTGAGCAAGGCCTTGTGCCCGCTGAACAGGATGAGATCGAGCGTTCGCTGCAGGTGGCTCGCGATCTGCCCCACCGTCTCCTGCCGGGCCCGCGCCATTTTCGCGAGCAGGCTCGCGGCCTGCTCGGCGTCGAGCTCCGGATCGATCCCGAGCAGGGAGGCCGGGGGCTCCCGGACGGCGAGCGGGAGGAAGGGGCCGAAGACGATGCGCCCGAGCTGGCGACCGTCGTAGCTGATCGCGACCACGCGATAGACGCCGCCGGTCACCGAGGGGATGACCAGGTCGCCGTCCACCCCAGGGTCGGCCGCCTTCACGGTGGAGATCTCCTCCGCGAGGATCCGGCGCGCCTGCGGGAGGGAGTCGAGGTAGACGTAGAGCGGCTCGGGGTGGCTCGCGTCCGCCAGGATGCGGCCCTCCGCGCTGAAGAGCCGCAGCGGCACCCGGAACAGCTCGTAGAAGCTCGTCGTGAGCTCGCCCAGGGCGCTCCGGTCGACCAGGACTTCCAGGGTCGCGCCCCGCCCAAGCGTCAGCTCGTCAAGGCTCTCGAGCCGGAGTCCGTCGGTCATCGGGCCCCCTCCGCCGCGACGAACGGATCGATCCTGCCGCCGACGCAGCTCGCCAGGATCTCCGCGACCGGGCGCTCCTGCCCGAGGCTCTGCGCTACCTGGGCCATGAAGCGCGCGTAGTCGAACCCGAACTTGCCGCTCAGGCCGTGGGCCCGTTCCAGGGACATCCACGTCAGGTGGAGCAGCCCGAGGAAGCTCTCGACGACCCCGATCCCCTCGGTCGCGACGGCGAGGAAGACCGCCTCCCGCCCCTGCCGGGAACTCTCCGCGATCTCCGCCTCGGTGCGGATCCCGGGCAGGTCCCGCTTGTTGAACTGGATGACGACCGGCATGTGCTTCAGGTTGATGCCGTGCGCCTTGAGGTTCTCCTTCAAGTCCGTGAAGGAAGCCGCGTTGTTCTGGGTCTCGGCCACCTGGGAGTCGGCGATGAACGCGATGCCGTCGGCGCCCTGCACGACGAGCCGCCGGGTCGAAGCGTGGATCACCTGACCGGGGACGGTGAACACCTTGAGACGCACCGCCAGTCCTCCCGCGTCCCGGAACGCGAGGGGCAGCAGATCGAAGAAGAGGGTCCGATCGTCCCGCGTCTCGAGCGTCATCAGACGCCCGGCCGTCTTGTCATCCGCCGCCTCGTGCAGCGCCTGCAGGTTCGTCGTCTTCCCGCTGAGCGCGGGGCCGTAATAGACGAGCTTGATGGTCAGCTCACGAGCGGAGAAGTCGAGCTGCACGTTCGGGCTCCACGGGACTGGCGGCGGGCCCGGCGCACCGAGGCCGCGGTCCGGCGCCCGTCGTGGCCAGAGAGGACCACGCTCCAACCCTATCGCACCTTACCCCCGCGGCGCATCCCCCCTTGCGGCGCGATCAGTTCGATTGCCGCGCCCCCCGACGCGCGCTCAGCGCTCCGCGGCCTGCCAGGCGCGCCCCGCCGCCGCGACGGCCGCCTCGACGCGGCCTCGGGCCGGACCCCCGAGCAGATCCCGCCGCTCGACGGCCCGGGTGGGATCGAGCACGTCGCGCACGGCCGGCGTGCCGAGGCTGGGGTGCACGGCCTCGAGCTCCGCCCGAGGCAGCTCGCCGAGCTCGACCCCGAGCTGTTCCGCGCGGCGCACCAGCCCGCCGACCGCGTGGTGCGCCTCGCGGAACGGCATCCCCTCGCCCACCAGGAAGTCTGCGAGGTCGGTCGCGCAGAGGTGGCCCCGCAGCAGCGCCGCCCGCATCCTCTCGCGCGAGAAGCGCGCCGAGCCGAGCGCGCCCTCGAGGGCACGCAGGCAGACGATCGCGCTGTCGCACGCATCGAGGATCGGGCGCTTGTCCTCCTGCAGGTCCCGGCCGTACCCCAGGCAGAGCCCCTTCTCCAGCACCAGCAGCGCCGTCACCGCGCCGATGGTGCGCGCGCTCTGCCCCCGCACGAGCTCCGCGACGTCGGGGTTCTTCTTCTGAGGCATCATGGAGGAGCTGGTCGTGAAGGCGTCGGAGAGCTCCACGAACCCGAATTCCTGGCTCGACCAGATCACCAGCTCCTCGCCGATCCGCGAGAGGTGGACGCCGAGGATGGCGATCGCCGCCGCCACCTCCATCAAGAAGTCGCGGCTCGCGGTGGCGTCGAGCGAGTTCCTCGTCGGCGCGTCGAACCCGAGCAGCCGCGCGACCGCCTCGCGCTGCAGCGGGAATCCCGTCCCCGCCGCGGCCCCCGCGCCGAGGGGGCACTCGTTGAGGCGCCCGATGGCGTCCTGCATCCGCCCCCGGTCGCGCCACAGCATCTCCTGCCAAGCCAGGAGGTGGTGCGACAGCCGGCTCGGCTGCCCGCGCTGCAGGTGCGTGTACGCCGGCATCAGCGTGTCCAGCTCCCCCTCCGCGCGCGCCAGGATCACGGACGCCAGCCCCCCGATCGCCTCCACGATCTCGCGGCCCCGCCGCCGCACGTACAGGCGCAGATCCGTCGCGACCTGATCGTTCCGCGAGCGCCCCGTGTGCAGCTTGCCGCCGACCGGGCCGACGATCGCGGTGAGCCGCGCCTCGATGTTCATGTGGACGTCCTCGAGCCCTGGATCCCAGCGAAAGTCGCCGCGCTCGATCTCGTCCGCCACCTGCTCGAGCCCCCGCGCGAGCTCGCCGGCCTCCCCTTCGGTGATGACGCCCGCGAGCGCCAGCCCTCGCGCATGCGCGATGGACCCCGCGATGTCCTCCCGCCACAGCTCCCGGTCGACGTCCACGCTCGTGTTGAGCCGCGCCATCGCCGCGTCGACGGCGGTGGGCAGGCGACCTCCTCGCGCCACGCTCATGACTGCTGCTCCCTTTCCGCGCTCGGCAGCGCCGCGACCGGACGGAGACGCTAGCCGCCGGCCCCCCGCCGCGCCAGTCGGGTCAGTCCATCAGTGCCCCCCACAGCTCCTCGTAGGTGCGGGTCCGGGCAAACTGCGGAAACTCCTGGGCCACGGTGTCGGGGCAGCGGAACAGCACGCCCCGATCCGCGGCCGCCAGCATGGTGGTGTCGTTGTAGCTGTCACCCGCCGAGTGGACCCGGTAGCCGATGCCGCGGAGGGCCTCCACCGCCCGCCGCTTGCTGTCGGGGATGCGCAACCGATAGCCGGAGACGCGACCGTCGGGCTCCACCAAGAGCTCGTGGCAGAAGATGGTCGGGTGTGCGAGCTTGCGCATCAGCGGGGCCGCAAATTCCGCGAACGTGTCGCTCAGGATCACGACCTGGGTGGTCGAGCGCAGCCGGTCCAAGAACTCGATCGCCCCCGGCAGCGGGTCGATGGTGGCGATGACGCGCTGGATGTCGGCCAGCTTCAGCCCTTGCCGATCCAGGATCTGTAGGCGGCCGCGCATCAACAGGTCGTAGTCGGGCTCGTCCCGCGTGGTCCGACGGAGCTCGGCGATGCCCGTCGCCTCCGCGAACGCGATCCAGACCTCCGGGAGCAGGACGCCTTCCAGGTCGAGGGTGATGAGGAGCGGCACGGATCGATGGCCTCCGGGGTGCAGGGGCGGCGCGCAGCATACCGAGGGCGCGGCCTACGTCGAGTGCTCCGGGCCCCGGGGCTGGACTTGCCGCGCGGAAAGCGGCAGAGAGTGCACCTCGATGCCCCGCGTGGGAGCCCCGCCGCCGTCCGTCCTGGTCGTGGGCGCCGGGGACCGCGGCGCCGCCTACGCTCGGTACGTCCTGGAGCACCCCTCCGAGGGGCGCGTGGCGGCGGTCGCGGACCCGGACCCCCGCGCTCGGGACCGCCTCGGGGACGCGGCGGGGCTGCCCGCGAACCGTCGCTTCCCGGATTGGCGCGCCGCGCTCGACGGCGGGCGCCCGGCCGACGCCGTGCTGATCGCCACCCCCGACCGGGAGCATGCCGCCCCCGCGATCGCCTTCGCCGAAGCGGGATGGCACGTGCTGCTCGAAAAACCGATGGCCCCCACGGCCGCCGAGTGCCGCGCCGTCGTGCGGGCGGTCGAGCGCGCGGGGGTGATCTTCGCGGTGTGCCACGTGCTGCGCTACACGCCGTACACGCGGCGGCTGCGGCAGCTCGTCGCCGACGGGGCCATCGGTGACCTGGTGGGCGTCTCCCACCTCGAGCCGGTTGGGTGGTGGCACTTCGCTCACTCCTACGTCCGCGGCAACTGGCGCCGCGCCGAGCTCGGCAATTCCGTCCTGATGGCGAAGAGCTGCCACGACATCGACTGGATCCGCTATGTGATTGGCGTCCCCTGCGAGCGCGTCACGAGCTTCGGGGCTCGGCTCCATTTCCGGCCCGAGTCGCGGCCGCCGGGCGCGGCCGACCGCTGCGTCGACTGCGCGCTCGAGCACGCTTGCCCGTACTCTGCGCTCCGGCTCTATCGCGAGAGAGCGCGCGCCGGGGACCTCGACTGGCCCGTGTCCGTGCTCGGCCACGACCGCACCGTCGCCGGCGTCGAGCGGGCGCTCCGGGAGGGTCCCTACGGGCGCTGCGTCTACGCCTGTGACAACGACGTCCCCGACCAGCAGGTGGTGACCCTCGAGCACCGCGGGGGGCGCACGGCGACCTTCACCCTGAGCGCGTTCACGCCGTTCGCCGGGCGGCGCTCGATCCTGTTCGGGAGCCGGGGGTGGCTGGTGGGCGACGGCGACCGCCTGGAGCATCACGACTTCGTCACCGATCGGCGCACCGTGGCGGTGGTGCCGGCGGCGGGGAACCACGGCGGCGGCGACGAGGCCCTGATGCGCGCGTTCCTCGGCGCCGTGCGCGACGGCGACCCGGCGGGGCTCGCCTCCGGCGCGGCGGAGACGCTGGAGACGCACCTCACCGTGTTCGCCGCCGAGCAGGCTCGCGTCGAGGGGCGGGTGGTCCGGGTAGGAGACTGGCTCGACGCCTCAGGGGTGGGCGGCTAGACTCCCCGCGCCGGCCACTACGGCCACCCGGATGCCAGAGCTCTTCGGCAACACCCAGGGCCTCTCGCCCAGCGCCGCGCGCACGCTCGAGCGCATCTACCGTCGCCGGGTCCCCCTCGATCAGATCGCGACGCTGGAGCTCATCCGGTCGCTGGCGGACGCCTCGCGGGAGACGAAGCGGCAGGTGGGGGCGCTGGTGCACCGATCCGGCGCGGTCGACTACGTCGTGGTCGGGGACGCTACCCGGGTCTTCCTGCCGGACATCGGGCGCCTGCGCGCCGCGCGGGGACGCTTCCGCGCCCTGCGACTGGTGCACACGCACCTCTTCGGCGAGCCCCTCACCCGCGACGATCTGGTCGACCTGACGCGACTGCGCCTGGATCTGGTGGCGGCGATCATCCTGGCCCCCGACGGCGACCCGCGGTCGCTCACCTGGGCGTACAACGTCCCCTCCCGCGAGGAGGGGGACAGCTCGCACGAGGTGGTGGGCCCCGTGCCCCACGGCCGCCCCCAACCGAACTTCGGCGAGCTCATCGCGTCGCTCGAGGCGGAGTTCGCGCGACGCGCGCGCACGCGCGTCGCGACCGCCAAGGACGGCCGCGCCATCCTGGTCCACGTCGGTGCCAAGCGTGGCGTCGGCGCCGCGCGCCGCGCCGAGGCCCGTCTCACGGAGCTCGCCAGCCTGGCCGAGACCGCCGGCGTCGAGGTCGCCGATCGGATCATCCAGCTCCGTGACCACCTGGATCCCAAGCTCGTCGTGGGCAAGGGCAAGCTCGACGAGATTGTGCTTCATGCCATCGATCTCGGCGCCGAGACGCTCATCTTCGACCACGATCTCACTCCGGCGCAGGCGAGCGGGATCGCCACCCAGACCGACCTCAAGGTGCTCGACCGCTCGCAGCTCATCCTCGACATCTTCGCCCAGCGGGCAGAGACGCGGGACGGGAAGCTGCAGGTGGAGCTCGCCCAGCTCAAGTACACCCTGCCCCGCCTGGGGACGAAGGACGACGCCCTGAGCCGCCTCACCGGCGGGATCGGCGGCCGCGGCCCCGGCGAGACGACGCTGGAGATCGGCCGCCGCCGCGCCCGCGAGCGGCTCTCCCGCCTGGAGCGGGAGCTGAAGGCCCTCGTCCGGCAGCGCGCGGAGCGACGTCGGCAGCGGTCACGCGACACGATCCCCGTGGTGGCCATCGTGGGCTACACCAACGCCGGGAAGAGCACGCTCCTGAACACGTTGACCTCCGCCGGCGTGCTGGCGGAGGACCGGCTCTTCGCCACCCTGGACACGCGGGCGCGCCGGCTGCGGCTGGGGGGCGGCGCCGAGTGCATCCTCACCGACACGGTCGGGTTCATCCGCGACATGCCCAAGGATCTCTTCGCGGCCTTCCGCGCTACCTTCGAGGAGGCCGCCGACGCCGACCTCCTGCTCGAGGTCGTCGACGCCTCGGACCCCGAGTTCGACGAGCACCTGCGCACGACCGCCGAGATCCTGGAGCGACTCGACATCGACCAGCTGCCGCGGCTGGTCGTCTACAACAAGATCGATCGGCTCCCGCTGGCGAGCGGGGTGGCGCTGGCGCGGCAGCCCGGCGCGGTCGCCATCTCGGCACTCGAGCGTGCGACCACCCAGCAGCTCGTGTCCCGCATCGCCACGGAGCTCGCCGCCGCTGCGCGGCGCGACCGCCCCGCCGCCGACGACCTCGCCGAGTCCACCGGCTGGTGACGCGCGCCCCCGCTCTCCGCCACTTGCGCTCACGCCCCCGAGCGTGAACGGAAGCGCCCGGGCTACACGCGAAGGACGGCGGCGCCCCAGTGCAGCCCCGCGCCGAGCGCAAGCACGCACACGATCTGCCCGGGCTTCAGCCGACCGTCCCGCCGCATCTCATCCATCAGGATGGGGATGGTCGCGGTCGAGGTGTTGCCGTAGCGGGCAATGTTCGACGGCACCTTCTCCGCCGGGACGCCGACCCGCTCGCGGATGGAGTCGTTGATGCGATCGTTCGCCTGGTGGGCGATGAACCAGTCCACCTGCTCGAGGGTCACCCCCGCGTCCCCGCAGGCCTTGCGGATCGACGCCGGGAGCTTGGTCACGGCGTGCTTGAAGACGTCGCGCCCCTCCATCCGGGGAAGGTACTCCTCGCGCTGGACGGTGCCGGCGCTCACGTAGGGCCGGCTCCGGTACCCCGCGGGGATGAAGAGCTGCTCGAGGTATCGCCCGTCGGTATGGACGTCGATGCTGAGCAGGCCAGGGCCGTCCTCGCACCGCTCTAGCACCAGCGCCCCGGCCCCGTCGCCGAAGATGACGGCGTAGCCGCGGTGCCGGGTCGCGCGATCGAAGTCCTCCGGGCTCGGCGCTGGCCCGCCCGGCTCGAGTGCGGCCCAGTCGTTCCACGGCATGAACCCCGCCTGAGCCTCGGCGCCGACCACGAGCACCGTCCGCGCGACGCCGCTCCTGATGAGGCTGTCGGCGATCTGGAGGCTGAAGAGCGTCGCCGCACACTGGGTCCGGAGATCGAGCGCGGGGACGCCGGGACACCCCAGCGCGGCGCCGAGCAGCGGCCCCGACCCCGGAAAGAAATAGTCCGGAGTCATGGTGTTGAACAGGATGTAGTCCAGGTCCGACGGCACCCGACCGGCGTCCGCGAGCGCCAGCTTGGCCGCCTCGACCGCGAGGTCGGACGCGCCCTGCCCCTCAGGGCAGAAATGCCGTTGCTCGATCCCCGTGCGCTGGCGGACCCAGTCGTCGCTGGTGTCCATTACGCGCGCGAGGTCCTGGTTCGTGTAGGGGCGACCCGGCAGGTAGCGCCCTGAGCCTGTGATGCGAAAGCCAACCATGATGGACCGGGACGAGCCCAGGGCTGTAAGGGGGCGGCGAGCGTGGCGGCGCCGCACCGCGAGAAACCCTGGTTGACTAGTCGACGGGGCAGCCCAGAAACAAGGGGATTCGATTCAGCCAGCGAGCCGACGCTCAACCGGACCCCGGACGCCCGGTCGGCCCGGGGTCGTTCCGGCCCCGCCAGCGCGCCCGCGCCGGGCCGCAGGCGTCAGTCGAGCCGCTCGGCGTCGCGCCGCGGGCGTCGGTTACTGTCGAGGACTCGCTTGCGCACCCGGACCGCGTCGGGGGTCACCTCCACCACCTCGTCCCGATCGATGAAATCCATCGCGGTCTCGATGGTGAGCAGCCGCGCGGGCGCCAGGATCACGTTCTCGTCCCGACCCGCCGCGCGGATGTTGGTGAGCTTCTTCTCGCGCGTCACGTTCACGTCGAGATCGTTCTGGCGGTTGTGCTCGCCGATGATCATGCCCTCATAGACGTCGATCCCCGGGTCGATGAAGAGCACGCCGCGCGGCTGCAGGTGAAAGAGCGCGTAGGGGGTCGCGCGCCCCTGCCGATCGGCGACGATGGCGCCGTTCGTACGCCGAAGCATCGGCCCCGAGTAGGGCTGCCAGCCGTCGAACAGCGTGTTCAGCAGGCCCGTCCCCCGCGTCTCGGTCAGGAACGACGAGCGGAACCCGATGAGGCCCCGCGAGGCCACGCGGTACTCGATCCGCGCCCGACCGAAGCCCAGGTTGCTCATCTTGACCATCTGGCCCCGGCGCTCGCCGAGCCGCGTGGTCACGGCGCCGACGTACTCCTCGGGGACGTCGACGACGACGCGCTCCACCGGCTCGCACCGCTGACCGTCGATCGTCCGGGTCACGACCTCGGGCATCCCGACCGCGAACTCGTACCCCTCGCGGCGCATGGTCTCCGCCAGGATCGCGAGCATCAGCTCGCCGCGTCCGAAAACGGCGAACACGTCGGGCTCGGCGGTGTCCTCGACGCGCAGCGCGAGGTTTCGCCGGGACTCGCGGTAGAGCCGGTCGCGGACGTGACGCGAGGTGACCCACCGGCCCACCCGGCCCGCGAAGGGCGAGGTGTTAACCAGGAAGCTGACCTTGATGGTCGGCTCCTCCACGGTGATCCGCGGCAGCGCGACCGGCGCCTCGGGCGCGGCGATGGTGTCGCCGATCTGCAGGTCGGCGATGCCAGCCACGGCGACGATGTCCCCCACCCCCACGACCTCGGCGCGCACGCGCCGCATGGCCTCGAACTGAAAAAGCGCGGACACCTTCTGCGGGGTCGCCCCAGACTCCGCCAGCACCGTGATCAGCTGCCCGTGCGCCACCTGGCCCCGGGTGATCTTGCAGATCCCGAGCCGGCCCACGTAGTCGTCGTGCTCGATGTTGTGGACCAGCATCTGCAGCGGGCCCTCGGCTTCGCCGCGCGGCGGCGGGACGCGCCGGACGATGTCGGCGAAGAGCGGCTCGAGGTCCTGGCCCCCGTCGTCGAGCGACCGGCGCGCGATGCCCTGCTTGCCGATGGCATAGAGCACGGGGAAGTCCGCCTGCGCGTCGCTCGCCTCGAGATCGCAGAACAGGTCGAAGACCTCGCTCAGGACGTCGTCGGGCCGGGCGTCGCTGCGGTCGATCTTGTTGATCACGACCAGGATCGGCAGGCCGAGCTCGATCGCCTTCTTGAGCACGAAGCGCGTCTGCGGGAGCGGTCCCTCCGCCGCGTCTACGAGCAGGATGGCTCCGTCGGCCATCTTCACGGTCCGCTCCACCTCCCCGCCGAAATCGGAGTGCCCGGGCGTGTCGATGATGTTGATGAGGGTGTCGTGGTACCGAACGCTGGCGTGCTTGGCGAGGATGGTGATCCCGCGTTCGCGCTCGATGTCGTTCGAGTCCATCACCCGCTCCTCCACGATCTCGTTGTCGCGGAAGACGCCGGTCTGGCGCAGCATGGCGTCAACGAGCGTCGTCTTACCGTGATCGACGTGGGCGATGATGGCGACGTTTCGGATGTGTTCGCGCGGGTTGATCGGCATCGGGCGCCGCGGACTATCGCGATCGGGGGCCCCACGCAAGTCGCGCCGGTCCGTGCCACGATCCGCGCCGGGGCGGCCTCAACGATTGAGGACCGGCGCGGACACGGTGTAGACGGCGACGGTGCCGCGCCCCGCGTTCGCCACCGTGAGCGCCACCTCGCCCCCCGCGACGAGAAGGTCGCCGCTCCCGAGCCCCCAGCGCTCCTCCCCGGCCTCGACCTCCAGGGTGCCGCGCTCGCAGGTGATGAAGCGGCGGATCCCGGGCCCGCCCGGGGTCAGGCGGCACCGGGCGCCCGGCGCGAGCTCGCTCCGGTCGAAGCTCAGACCCGGCACGGGGTCGGGGATGAGGTCTCGCACGACGACGCCGCCGCGGGCCCGCGCGGGCAGCGATCCCCGCGGGATCCGGCGCACCGGCGCCCCCGGGTCGACGATCAGTCCCTCGATGGGACTCGCGAGGGCCGCCGCGACCTTGACGAGGACGTGCAGCGTCGGGTTCGCCTCCCCGGACTCGATGTGCGCCAGGGTGGGGCGCGGAACCCCGGAGAGCTCGGCGAGGTCCCGCTGAGTGAGCCCGCGCGCCTCGCGCAGTCGTCGGACGTTCGCCGCCAGGTTCTGCGAGGCCGGGTCCATCGGGCGAGGAGCGTAGGCGAGCGCCGCTCGCTGCGGAAGCGCGGGCGACCGGGTCTACGGGGTGGCGCCCCGCAACCGGTGGACCCGCGTGGACGACCCGGGCTCATGCGCTCCCCCCTGGCGGCCGCCTGGCTCCTGACGCTGGCCACCGGGCTCTCCGCCTGCGGCGGGCCCCGCCTGGGCCGCGCCGTGCACGCCGCCGAGGAGGCCCGCATCCCCGAGGCGCTGGCGGAGCTCCTGGCGCTCGAGGGCCGCCTCGACGCGCACGCTCCCCGCTGGCGCGCCCGCTACTGCCTCGAGCGCGGCCTCGCCCACCTCGCCGTGGGCGATCTGGCCGCGGCCGACCGCTGGCTGCGCCGCGCCTGGGCCTGGGTCGACGCGTGCCCGGACCTGCTCACGCCCGAGGAGCGCGGCCGGCTCGCCATCGCCTGGCGGGCGACCGGGCGCATGCCGGGCGAACGCTGATCGAGCGGCCGCCGTCGCGGCGATCGCCCCCGCGCGGCGGGGCCTCAGTACTGGGTGACGATTCGATCGATGTGGATCGTCTCGTCCCAGGCCGACTCGTGCCCCTCGTAGTGCACCACGAAGCGGTCGGGCGCGACAACCGCGATGATGGTCGCCGCGTACGGCGAGCCGCGCCAGGTCACCCGCACCCGGTCGCCGACTCGGTAGGGGGCCGCCGTCGCGGCGGAGCTGCTCGGATGCGGTGGGATCCCCGCGGCGGCGGCGACCTTCACCGGCGGGGGCGGCGGCGCCACCGGCCCCTGCACCCGCCCGACGATGCGCTCGATCCCCACCTCTTCGTCCCAGCGCGTCTCGTAGCCGTCGAAGTGAACGCGAAAACGCGTCCGGCTCCGCACCTCGACGACGTACGCCGGGTAGGCGGGCCCGCCCTCCTCCCACTGCACGAGCACGTACTCCCCCACCCGGTACGGCCGCTGACAGCCGGCCGCGAGCCACCCGACGAGCAGGATGGCAGCGGTCATGAGCCGGCGCGACGCCACGCGGCGCATCCTAACGCGAGGCCCCCCCCGCGCCACCCCGCCCCGAACGCTCTCCCCACCCCGTCACCGCTCGCCTCCGCCTCGCGACGGCGGCACCTCCGACCCACGCCGCCCCCCCTCCGCCTCCGTCGCCCGGAGCCGGTAACCCCCGGTGACCAGGGCGGCATGGCCATCAGCGACCCAGGTGGCGACGCGGCTCCGTGTCGTCCGGTAGGCGTGCTCGAGGATGCTCCGCCGCGCCGCGAAGCTGGCCGGGCTGTACATGAACAAGATCCCGTCCATCGGATCCGGCTCGACGAGGAGCACCGGCACCGTCGCGGTGATCCGCCGGCAGGCCTCCCGCATCGCCTCGTGGATCCCCATCCGGAGCACCTGGTGCATGACCCAGACGGCCCCCTTGTCGCGGACGCTCGTGCGGTGCCCGTGCCCGGTCGGCACCGTGGTCGCGCGGACGGGAACCATGGGGTTTACCACGACGAGCGCGTCAGCCCCCTCGCCCAGGGCTACGTCCAGGTGAGCGACCTGGGCCGCGCCCGCGTCCACGTAGTGCCGATCCCCGACGCGAACGGGCGAGAACAGGGGGGGCAGCGCCATCGACGCGATGCAGGCCCGGCTCACCGGGACGTGGTGGTGCGGCTCGGCGCCGAAGACCGTGAGCGCCCCCGAGTCGAGCTCGTGGCTCACCACGCGCAGCGGGCGCGGCAGCGCCGAGAAGGTGTTGGGGACGCCCCGTCGCTCGAAGAAGGCGGCGAGGAACCGCTCGTAGGCGTCGAGCGAGAACACCCCCGCGGGGAGGGAGTCGTTGAAACGATCGAGCTCTTCCCAGAGGACCGCCGGGCTCGGCGGCGCGGCCCGCAGCAGCATGCTGCGGGTCCCCCGGCGGAGCGCGCTGCTCCCCGTCGCGATGACGCGCCGCCACTCGTCCCAGTCGGTCCGGTAAAGGTGGTCGCGCTCGAGCGGGAAGTAGTTGTCGGACGGGTCGAGGAACGCGCGGTAGATGCGCTGGACCCGCCGCCCCCCGGCCAACGCCGCCGCGACGCTGGCGCCGCTCGACGCCCCGACGTAGGCGTGTAGCCCGTTCGCGTCGAAGCCCTCCAGCGCGTCCTCGAGCGCCGCCAGCGCGCCGATCTGGTACATCGCGCCCGTGGCGCCGCCTCCCGGCAGGCAGAGCACCACCCGCCCCGGTGCGCTCACGGCTCGTCCCCCAGGCGCGCCTGCCGCGCGACGCGGCTCCGGCGAGCAACCCACCCGGCGGCGAGCAGCGCCGCCAGGATCCCCAGCAGGCCGAGGGCGACGACGCCGGGTGACGGCGCGAGCGGGCGCGTCGCCGAGGCCGCACCCGTCACCAGCAAGAGCACCCCCGTGGCGTTGAACGCGACGTGGAGCGCGAGCGCGGGCAAGAGCGATCCGCTCACGGCCCGCAGCAGTCCGAGCACGCCGCCGGCCAGGGTCAGGGTCGGCAGGTCGCGCCAGGAGACGGCGTGCAGGACCAGGAAGGCGCCCACGCTGACCGCCGCCGCGACGACGCGCCCCCGCCGCGGGGCGACGAGCCCGAAGAGCACGCCGCGCGTCCAGAGCTCCTCTGCCAGCGGCACCAGGCAAGCTACCATGACGACCGTCGCCACCAGGTCGGCGGGACCGCTCACCTCGAGCAGGAGCGCCCGCCGCACCAGGGCGTCCGGGGGCGTCGGCGCCAGGCGCTCCACCAGCCCACGGAGCGCGGCGGCGGGGAGCTGAAGCAGCGCTCCGAGCAGGAGCCCGAGCGCGGGCAGCGCCGGATCGGTGGGGCGGAGGCCGGCGAGATCCCGGAGCCCCCGCTCGGGCGCGTGAGCGCGGAGCGCGAGGAGCGCGACCGCGAGCAGCGCCAGGAGCTCCACCGCGCCGACCAGCACCGCGTCGTGCGCCGCGGCGGGGGCGATCGCGACCAGTGCGGTCAGCCCCAGCCCGAGCAGGGCGGCCGCCGCCACGGACCAGAGCGCCGCGCCGCCCACGGAGAGCGGCGTGTCGGTCATCCGCGCCCGCGCAGGTGCGGGGCCACGCCGCGCTTGGCCACCGTGTCTACGGCGAGCTCGGGCGCGAGGGCGGGGCAGTCGAGGTTGAAGTGCAAACCACGGCTCTCCCGGCGTGCCATCGCCGAGGAAACCATGAGATCCGCGACGGTCGCGATGTTCCTGAGCTCGAGCAGGTCACGGGTGACCAGGTGCTTCCAGTAGTAGTCCCGGATCTCTTCCTGTAGGACCGTGAGGCGCCGGGACGCGCGGAGCAGCCGGGCGTCGCTCCGGACAATCCCCACGTAGTTCCACATGAGCCGCCGGAGCTCGTCCCAGTTGTGCGAGACGATCACGGCCTCGTCGCTGGGCACCGCCTCCCCGACCTGCCACTCCGGCACCTCGAGGAAAGGTGTGGCGCGAAGCTCCACGATCTTCTCCTGTAGCTTGGCGGCGGCCCGGATGGCGAAGACGAGCCCCTCGAGCAGGGAGTTCGACGCGAGCCGGTTCGCCCCATGCAGGCCCGTGCAGGCCGTCTCTCCCACCGCCCACAGCCCGGGGACGCTGGTGCGACCCCGCATGTCGGTGGTCACGCCGCCGCACATGTAGTGGGCCGCGGGCACCACCGGGATGGGGGCCGCGGCGAGATCGTAGCCCCAGCGCTGGCACTCGGCGTAGATGTTCGGGAAGCGCCCGGCGATGAACTCCCGGCTCTTGGCGGTGATGTCCAGCAGCACGAAATCGGACCCCGTGCGCTTCATCTCGTGATCGATCGCCCGCGCAACGACGTCACGCGGCGCCAGATCCGCCCGCGGGTGGTACTTCGCCATGAACGCCTCCCCGCTCTGGAGGCGCAGCACGGCGCCCTCGCCGCGGAGCGCCTCGCTGATGAGGAAGTTCTTGGCCCGCGGATCGAAGAGCACGGTGGGGTGGAACTGGTAAAATTCCATGTTCGCCACCTCCGCCCCGGCGCGGTACGCCATCGCCACCCCATCGCCGCTCGAGACGTCCGGGCTGGAGGTGTAGAGGTAGACCTTGCCAGCGCCGCCAGTGGCCAGCACCGTCGCCCGCGCCAGGATCGTCTCCACCCGCGAGCCGCGCTCGTCGAGGACGTAGGCGCCCACGCACTGGTCGGAGTTCCCGTAGCGCGTGCAGGTGACCAGATCGATCGCCGTGTGCCACTCGAGCACGCGGATCCGGGGGTGGGCGCGCACCGCAGCGACCAGGACGTTCTCTATCTCGCGCCCGGTGATGTCGCCGGCGTGGGCGACGCGCCGCTGCGAGTGACCACCCTCGCGACCGAGGTCGAGCTCGCCGTCTTCGCCGTGCGACAGCTCGAGCCCGAGCGTGCCGAGCCACCGCACCGCCGCTGGGCCCTCGCGAACGCAGACCTCCACCACGATGTCGTGGCAAAGCCCGGCCCCGGCCTCGAGCGTGTCTTTGACGTGCTGCTCGAAGCTGTCGCACTCCGAGAGCACCGCTGCCACCCCGCCCTGCGCTCGCGCGGTCGCGCAGTCGTCGAGCAGCCGCTTGGTGATGATGAGCACCTCGCCGTGGGCAGCGGCATGAAGAGCGAAGGTGAGCCCGGCGATGCCGCTGCCGAGCACCAAGAAATCAGTCGTGATGGGCATCGGTGGTGAAGGCGCCGAACTCTGAACCCGCGGACCGGGTTTGGCAATCGGGAGCCACGGCGCCGGGGCCGCCGGCGGGGGCGGCCCGACGCAGAGGCGACCTCGCCGCCGCGGCGTTCAGGTAGCGTTGCGGCGCCCGACCCCGCGCGGTATTCCGCCTCGCGCGCACCGCACCGGGCGCCTCGCCCGCACCCCGCCTTCGGCCGTGAAGATCCTCCTCTCACTCAAGCGCGTCGCCGATCTCGACCGCGCGGACCGGCTCCGCGCGACGGGGGCCGGCGACGACCTCGACACGACCGCCCTCGACTGGCAGATCAACCCCTTCGACCTGCACGCCCTGGAGGCAGCGCTCCGCCTGACCGAGGACGGTCGCACCCCGCGGCGCCGGCTCGGGGAGGTGGTCGTCGCGACGCTGGGCCCCGAGGAGGCCGACACCTCCCTGCGCAACGCGCTCGGGCTCGGCGCCGATCGCGCCGTCCGGGTGGCCGTGACCGACGACGCCCTCGACGGGCGGCTGGTGAGCAAGGCGCTGGCGCGGCTGGTCGCCGAGGAGCGCCCCGACCTCGTGCTCCTCGGCAAGCAGACGGTGGACGGCGATTCGGGCCAGGTCGGGCAGCGCCTGGGCACGCTGCTCGACTGGCCGGTGGCGTCGTTCGCGGTGGCCCTCCGCGAGACCGACGACGGGCTCGTGGTCGAGCGCCAGGTCGACGGCGGCCTGCTGCGCGTGCACGTCCAGCTCCCCGCCGTCGTCACGGTCGATCTGGCCATCGTGGGGCCGGGCGCGGTGCGCTCCCGCGCCACCGGATCCGCCTTCGAGTACGGGGAGGGCGTCCGCTTCCCCTCGCTCCTCGCCGCGCGCCAGGCGCAACACAAGCCGCTCGTGGTGCGGCACCTGGACGAGCTCGTGCCCCCCGGCGACCTCGGCGTCCGGCGCGTGCGCGCCGCCGTCGCGCCCCCCCGCCCGCGGGGCCAGCGGGTGGAGAGCGTGGAAGAGCTCGTCGCGCGGCTGGCCGACGAAGCGAGGGTGCTCCGGTGACGGACATCCTCGTCGTCGCCGAGCTCGACGAGGGCCGACTGCGCCGCGTGACGGGGAGCGCCGTCGCCTTCGCCGACCGCGTCCACCGGCTCGACCCCGGCGCGACCACGGTCCTCGTCCTGGGACACGGCGTCGTGGCCGCGGCCGAGCAGGCGGCGAGGCTCGGCGTGGACCGCGTCCTGGTCGCTGACCACCCGGACCTCGCGGACGGCACGGCGGAGGTTCTCGCGCCCACCGTCGCCGCCGCGGCGTCCGGCCACGATCTGACCGTGGGCGCCGCCACCTCGTTCGGCAAGGACCTGCTCCCGCGCGTCGCGGCCCACCTCGACGCCGGCTACGTCGCCGACTGCAGCGAGGTGACCGCCGAGGGCGGGGCCCTGCTCTTCCAGCGCGCGATCTTCGCGGGGGCGGCCTGGGAGCAATGCCGCGTGGAGACGCCGCACGGCGTGGTGTCCGTGCGCCACAGCGAGCTACGCCCGCGGCCTCCGCGCGGCGACGGCGTCGCCCCGATCGAGCCCGCGCCCCGCGTGGCGCCCGGGGCGGCGCACGCCCGCGTGGCCGTGCTCGCGTTCGAGCGAAACGCCAGCGACCGACCGGATCTCGCCGACGCCCGCGTCGTGGTGTCAGGAGGACGGATGCTCCGGGAGCGCTTCTTCCCCCTGCTCGAGCCGCTCGCCGCCGAGCTCGGCGCCGCCATCGGCGCGACGCGAGCCGCTTGCGAGGGCGGCTGGGCGCCCGGCGATCTCCAGGTGGGACAGACAGGCAGGATCGTCGCGCCCGAGCTCTACGTCGCGATCGGGGTTTCCGGGGCCATCCAGCACCTGGCCGGGATCCGCGCCGCGCGCGTCATCGTGGCCATCGACCACGACCCCGAGGCGCCCATCTTCGAGATCGCCGACTACGGCCTGGTCGCCGACTTCGAAGTGGCGGTGCCGGAGCTGACCCGGGCGCTCGCCGCCCGTCGCGGCCCCCCCCACGTCTGACCCGCGAGCAACCCCGGCGCGAGCTTGACAGGCGCCCCCCGAGGTTTCATCCTCGCGCGCCCTCGGGGCACCGCGGTGTCACGACGCCATTCGGGGCGTAGCGCAGTTTGGTAGCGCGCACGGTTCGGGTCCGTGAGGTCGGCAGTTCGAATCTGCCCGCCCCGACAACTCCTTCGACAGCCCGCCATCGGAGCGGGTAGCGGGGGCCGCGAGGCCGCCCGGCCGCCGCGACGCCGGGCCGGGCGCTTGAAGCGCGCGATCCATCGGGGTACGAGGCAAGTCGGCTGTGGCTTCGCCTGCTACCGGTACCCCCACCCCGATGGAGAGCTGGAAGGTCCGGGTGCGCGGCCGCGCGACCGTGGGGCCCTTTCCGACCGCCCTCGTCGTCCTCGGGATCGAGCGCGGCAAGGTGCCGTTCGAGTCGGAGGTCTGCCGGGAAGGCACGACGATCTGGCGCCCGCTGGCCACGGTCCCCGCTTTCTTCCGCGCCATGGGCCTGCAGCGCCCCGCACCGCCTCCACAACCCGGGGCCTCGGGCCCGGACGAGAACGAAGACGTCACTCGGATCGCCCCCGGGGCCTCGGGCCCGGACGAGGACGACGACGTCACTCGGATCGCTCCCGGGGCCGGCGAACTCGCGGACCTCGACGACGACGACGACGACGAAACCCGGGTCCTCGAGGCCCTCCTGCCGCAACCGAAGGCCGCGCGCCGGGCGCCCGCGCCCGCGACGCAACCGGCACGGGCCCCACAACCGGCAGCGGGGCGGATGCCCGGTCGCACGTTCGCGCCGGGTGCGGCGCCCGGCGCACCCCCGCCGCCCGCGCGGCCCGCCGCGAGGGCCTCGGACCGGGCGGAGGACGACGCGCGCACGGAGGTCTTCGAGCATGCCCTGGCCCTGGATGCCGGGCGTGCCCGCCTGCAAGCCACTCCGCCCCCGGCCGTTCGCCCTGGACCCGCACCGGACGAGCCCCGGGGCCCTCTCCCGCTGCCCCGACGCCCGCCGACGCCATCGCCGCTGCAGAGCCCCTCGGTCCTCCTGCCAATCGAGCCCTCACCCGGGCCGCTCACGGCCGCGAGTCTGATGGACGCGGACGACGACGAGAATGACGTGCGCCGGGTCCATGTCGGGCTCAGCGAGCCGCCCGGGTCCATCCGACCCGCCGCCGGCGCGCCGCCCGAGCGTGCCTCGGGGCGGCCTCCGCCCCGCCGCTCGGCGCGGCCCCCCGTCGTGAATGAGCGCCCCCGGCGGAACTACGCCCCGGAGCGGGCAGACGAGCTGACGGCCCCCGCGCGCCGGCTGCTCCGCGACCGCGCGCGCATGACCATCGCCCTGGTCGTGCTCGCGGTGG
Organism: uncultured Polyangiaceae bacterium; assembly: GCA_964404725.1. GTDB lineage: Bacteria > Myxococcota_A > Polyangia > Polyangiales > Polyangiaceae > JAFGBI01. The sequence goes on along the minus strand of CAYOLF010000025.1, from coordinate 10,540 downwards.
GACTGGTCGTGACGCTCGCGCTGTTGCTGGTGCTGCTGATGCGGGGCTGAAAGCGCCCGGGGTCCACCGCCTCCCGACCGGGTGCGCCCGCCCGAAGGAACGCACCGCCTCGGCCCGAGGAGAACGGGCCGGCGGGCCGCTCTATTCCGATTGCGCCTCGGGGGAATTCAACGAATTATGTCGCATTTTCCCGGTGCATCTTTTAGTGTCACTGCAATCGGCGGACGGGTCCCCGCCGGAATTTCCCTGCCGGCTCGAACGCGGGCCTTGGCTTCCGAGGAGGCAACCTGTGGCAATCGAAGTTCCTGCCGTTCGTTTGCTCATCGTCGACGACGATCGCGCGATCTGCGAGTACATGCAGACGCTGCTCGAGAAGGACGGCTTCGCCGTGCAGACCGTGAGCGATCCGACCCTCGTCGAGGACGAGGTCCGACGCGGCGATTACCACGTCATCATCCTCGACCTGATGATGCCCCGCATGGACGGCATCGAGGTGCTGCGGCGGATCCGCAGCATCGACTCCGACATCGCGGTCGTGATGTTCACGGCCCACCCGAACCTCGAGTCCGCCGTGGCCTCGATGAAGCTCGATGCGGTCGACTACATCAAGAAGCCGTTCAACGTGGACGAGTTCCGCGAGGTCCTGGCGCGGGTGATGAAGAAGAAAGGGCTCGCTCGCACGCCGGAGGAGCAACTCCACCGCATCATCGGCGACACCATCCGCACCATGCGCAAGGAGAAGGAGCTGACGCTCAAGCAGATGAGCCGGCGCACCGGGCTCAGCATCTCGCTCCTGTCCCAGATCGAGCGAGCCGAGTCGAGCCCGTCCATCTCGAGCCTGTACAAGATCGCGCTCGCACTCGACACGCCGATCCAGGCGCTCTTCGGCAACAACTGATCGCGGCCTGCGCGCCCGCCGAGGTCGATTGTCGCTCTTCCGCGTTCGGTCGCTGGCCGGCTCCCGGCCGCCCCGCGGGTTCCCGCGGCGTCGCGGCGGCCATCGCGGCGCGAGGGTCCTCGGCGGCGTGCTGGGGGCGCTCCTCGCGGGGCTCTCCACCGCGGCCTGGCCGCCACCGCCGGGGACGGCGCCCGAGTCGCTCGAGCAGCCCGGGACCTGGCCCAACGATCCCGACTTCGGCTACGTGAACAACACGGATCCGGCGGGGCGCAAGGAGGGACAATGGGAGCTATACTCCTTCGTCCCGGAGCGATCGCTGCCCGTGCCCGTGGCCCCCGCCCGCGAGGTTGCCGCGGGGGCGAGCGTGGACCGAGCCTGGATCGACAGCGTCGGCAGCCCGCGCGCGGTGATCGCGATCGCGGACACGGGGATCGACTGGTCCGAACCCGATCTGGTGCGACGGGTGCGCCTCAACCTCGGTGAGCTGCGTTCGGCCACCGCGCCGCCGCTCCACGCCGATCGCTCCCCCTGCGCGCCGCTCGATCCCCTGAACCCCGACGTCGACCGATTCGACTGCGACGGCGATGGCGTGCTGACCGTCGACGACTACCGCGAGCACCCCGACCTCTCGCCCCGCACCGCGGACCCGCCGGGCGACGCCAATGGCAACGGCGTCCTCGACGCGCAGGATCTGCTGAGCCAGCGCTTCATCGCGAACGGGCAGGACGACGACTCCAACGGCTACCGGGACGACCTCATCGGCTGGGACTTCGTCGACGACGACAACGATCCGTTCGACACGGACGGCATCGGCGCGGGGACGGCTCAGGCGCTGGCCGCGCTGGCCTCCACCAACGACGGGCAGGGGCGCGCTGGCGCCTGCCCGGCCTGCCGCCTGCTGCCGCTCCGGGTCGGAACGGCCGGCCCCGTCGAGCCGCAGCGCCTCGGCAAGGCGATCGCCTACGCCGCCGACCAGGACGCCACCGCGGTGGCGGCGGCGCGGGACACGCTGGGAACTTCGCCGCACCTCGCGGCGGCGGTGGACTACGCCTGGGCGGTGGGGACCCTGGTGGTGACGAGCCCCGGCGACGAGGGGACGCGTCGCCCGGCGGACCCCAGCGCGCTCGCCCGCACGCTACCGGTCGGCGCCATCACCCTCGGGGGGCCCGGTGCCGACAGCACCACGGCGACGACCTTCCTCGCCGTGAGCCCCTGCAGCAACTTCGGCGGACGCCGACTCCTCTCCGCGCCGTCGCGGACCTGCCCTCCGGATGGGGTGGGCCTGGTCGCCGGCATCGCGGGGCTCGTGCGCTCGGCGGCGCTCGCCGCCGGCGACACGGCGCCGCGCGTGACCCCGGGCGAGCTCCTCCAGCTCTTGACGACGACCGCCGACGACGTGGACGTGGCCGAATCGCGGAGCGCGGCGGCGGCCCTCGCCTGGTCGCAACCCGGGTTCGACCAGCGCTTCGGATTCGGTCGGGTCAACGCGAGCCGCGCGGTGACTGCGGTCATCGCCGGGCGGATCCCGCCCGAGGTCGACCTGACGTCGCCCCCGCCCTTCGCCGTGCTCGGCGCGGATCGAGTCGCGAGCGCGATCGACGTGATCGGAAAGGTGAGCGCGCGCCGCGCGCGGACCTACGACTACCGCATCGAGTGGGCGCCGGGGGTGCAGCCAGAGGCGACGGCGTTCCGGCTCGTCGCCGAGCGGACGGGCCTCGCAGCCACGACGGTGAGCGGCGACGGGACCCCGCTCGCGCGCCTCGACGCCCGCACCATCGACCCCACGCACGCACCCGACCCGGACGGCCCGCATGGCGAGGAGGCGACGACCATCACCCTGCGCGTCACCGCCACCGCGCACTACGGCGATCCCACGGGCGACGTCACCGCCGAGCTCCGGCGTCCGCTCACCATCGAGCGCGACGGCGCCGCGTTCCGCGGGTTCCCGCGCGCGGTCGTGGGCGCCGGCGCCGCGGCGCCGCAGCTCGGTGACCTCGACGGCGACGGCCTACCCGAGCTCGTCGTCGCGACGACAAGCGGCGCCGTGCACGCGTGGAGCTTCGCCTCGGGCGAGGCCCGTCCGCTGGCGGGCTTCCCGTTCCAGACCGCCGCCGACGGCGAGCCGCGCGGCGCCGCTTACGGGAGCACCTCCGGGATCAACCCCGCGCTGCTGCGGGAGAGCGTGGGGACCCTCCCGGCGATCGGGGACGTCGACGGTGATGGCTCGCCCGACCTGGTCGTCGCGAGCCGACTCGGGCAGCTCTACGTCGTGAACGTCGAGGGCGAGCTCCGGCCGGGGTGGCCGCGCCGCCTGCCCGACGTGGAGCGGCCCTGCGCCGGCGCCTGCGCCGGCCCGCCCGCGTATCGACCACGCGACCTCTTCTCGAGCCCGGTCCTCGCCGACCTCGCCCCCTCGCCGGGGCTCGAGATCCTGGTGGTCGGCTTCGACGGGCGGGTGCACGCCCTCCATGGCGACGGCACCGCCGTGGGGGGCTGGCCGGTGACCCTCGTCGGCCCCGACGAGCTCGCCGCGTTCGGTCCCTTCGACACGCCGACGGTCGCCGACTTCACCGGCGACGGGATCCCCGATCTCGTTACCGGAGCCGAGCGCATCGACGACGGGACGGCGCGCTTCTTCCTGATCGACGGGCGCGGCAACGGCGCGTCGGCCGCGCCGCTCGACGGTTGGCCCGTAGAGCCGCCGTCCTGGTCGCTGCTGCGCGGCGCGGGATCCGGCGCCCGCGCGACCTCGGCGGCGGGGGACTTCGACGACGACGGGCGGCCCGAAGCGGTGCTGCAGACCACGGCGACCCCCCCCTGGATCCTCCCCGCGACGCCCGGCGACCAGGAGCTCCCCGGCGATCTCCCCAATGAGGCCCTGCCGCTCCGCGATCCGCGCACGGGGGCCCGGGGGATCGAATACACCGGCCGCTTCGGCGCCGACGCGACCGTCGATCCGAGCTCGCCGATGGTGCCGCTCCTGTCGGTCCCTGCGCTCGGGGATCTCGACCAAGACGGCGTGCTCGACGTCGTCGCGACCGGGTCGCTGCTGAGCGACGCCGAGCGCGTCGCGAGCGGCGGCTGGGGCGAAGGCCCGGCGACGCAGCTGCTCGCCTTCTGGAGCGGCCGCACCGGCGAGATGCTGCCGGGAAGCCCCGCCGCGATCGAGGGCCTGACCTGGCTCGGAGGCGCGGCGATCGCAGATCTGACCGGCGACGACTACCCGGAGATGATCGTGGGGACGGAGGGGAACCTGGTGCATGCCATCGACGCCTGCGGTCGCGAGGCGGAGGGATGGCCCAAGCGCACGGGCCAGTGGGTCGCGGCCGCGCCGGCCGTCGGCGATCTCGATGGGGACGGGCGCCTCGAGGTCGCCGTCGTGACCCGCGCCGGCTGGGTCCATCTCTGGCGCACCGACGCCCCCGCCGACGCGGTGAGCCCCTGGCCCACCCAGCGGCACGACCCGGCGAATACGGGCTCGATGACCACGGAGCTGCCGGGACGCCGTGCGCGCGGCGACGCGCCCCCGCTCCCCATCGACGACGACGGCCGCTGCATCCCCGAGGACGAGTGGGAGCTTCCCGCGACCCCCGCCCCCCAACTCCTGCCCCGCGGCGGCGGGTGTGACTGTGCGAGCGCCCCGGGTCGGCGCGATCGAAGACAGGGCACGCCGAGCGGGGCCGCGTGGCTCCTGCTGCTCGTGGCGAGCGCGACGACGCGGCGCCGCCGGCGCGCGACCCGGGGCGGCGGCCGGCACCGGTGACCCAAGGCACCAACTCGCGACTGGTCGCGGTCACGACGCGCGACCGTTAGGCTCGGGCTCGCACCGGCGCACCGGCCCTTTCGCTCCCGGAGGGCGCCCAGCCGGACCGTCGCCGCGGCGGCTCCGTCGAATTGACGCGGACGCCCCATCATTCTGGGTGGTCCCGATCGATGGACGGGGCCCGCCGCCGTCGTGAGCGCGAGGAATCGTGGGAAGCGAGCCGATGGCACGAGACGTGCGTCTGTCGACGCCTACGACCGAGCGGAGGCTCGCCGAAAGGCCGTGTCGAGCCTCCTCCGAGCCCGGTGTCCCTCACCGACCCTGACGCTTCCCTCGCCAGGACACCCCGCGCCGCGCCCGGCGCCGCTGCGCCACGGGACCGGCCTCGGCCCCCGCAGCCGCGGTCTTCCCAGTCTGGAACCACCGAATGACCTTCCGACCTCTCCATGATCGCATCCTGGCCCGACGCATCGCAGAGAAGGACAAGACCTCCGGCGGGCTGTTCATCCCCGACAGCGCCAAGGAGAAGCCCCTCGAGGCGGTGGTGATCGCCGTGGGGACCGGGAAGCAGCTCGAGAACGGCGAGATCCACCCCCTCACCGTCAAGCCCGGCGATCGCGTGCTCATCGGCAAGTACACCGGCGCCGAGGTGAAGCTCGACGGCGAGGACCACCTCATCCTGCGCGAGGACGACGTCCTCGCCATCTTCGACCAGGCAGAGACGAAGTAATGGCATCAAAACAGATCCTGTTCGGCGGCGTCGCTCGCCAGCAGATCGCGGCCGGGCTCGACGCGCTCGCCAACGCGGTGAAGGTGACCCTCGGGCCGGCGGGGCGCAACGTCGTCCTCGAGCGCTCCTGGGGTTCCCCGCTCGTCACCAAGGACGGCGTCACCGTCGCCAAGGAGATCGAGCTCGAGAACCCTTGCGCAAACCTCGGCGCCCAGCTGGTGAAGGAGGTGGCCGCGAAGACCTCCGAGATCGCCGGTGACGGGACGACCACCGCGACCGTTCTCGCGCAGTCCATTTACGCGGAAGGGGCCAAGCTGGTCGCTGCCGGCGCCGACCCGATGGACCTCAAGCGCGGGATCGACGCCGCCGTCGAGATCGTCGTCGCCGACCTGAAGCGGCAGTCGAAGCCCACCAAGGGCCAGGCGGAGATCGCGCAGGTCGGGACCATCAGCGCCAACGGCGACGCCACCATCGGCAACCTGATCGCCGAGGCGATGCAGAAGGTCGGCAAGGAAGGGGTCATCACCCTCGAGGAGGCCAAGACCATGGAAACCACCCTCGAGGTGGTGGAGGGGATGCAGTTCGACCGCGGCTACCTTTCGCCGTATTTCGTCACCGACGCCGAGCGGATGGAGGCCGTCCTCGACGACCCGTACATCCTCATCCACGAGAAGCGCCTCTCGACCATGAAGGAGCTCTTGCCGCTCCTCGAGCTGGTGGCCAAATCGGGCAAACCGCTGCTGCTCATCGCCGAGAACGTCGAGGCGGAGGCGCTGGCCACGCTGGTCGTCAACCAGCTCCGCGGTGCGCTCCACGTGTGCGCGGTCAAGGCGCCAGGCTTCGGCGATCGCCGCCTCGAGACGCTGAAGGACATCGCGGTGGTGTCGGGGGGTCGGGCCGTCACGGAGGAGCTCGGGCTCAAGCTGGAGAACCTGACGCTCCAGGACCTCGGTCGAGCCAAGACGGTCACCGTGGACAAGGACACCACCACGCTGGTCGGGGGTGCGGGCAAGAAGAGCGACATCGAGGCGCGCATCCGCCAGCTCCGCAGCCAGGTCGAGGAGGCCACCTCGGACTACGACCGCGAGAAGCTGCAGGAGCGGCTGGCGAAGCTCGCCGGGGGTGTCGCGGTGATCCAGGTGGGCGCGGCGACGGAGACAGAGATGAAGGAGAAGAAGGCCCGGGTGGACGACGCCCTCCACGCCACACGAGCCGCCGTCGAGGAGGGGATTGTGCCCGGCGGTGGCGTCGCGCTGCTGCGCGCGCTGCCAGCGCTGGAGAAGCTCGCACTCGACGGGGACCAGCAGTTCGGGGTCAAGGTCGTTCGTCGCGCGCTCGAGGAACCCTTGCGCCAGATGGCGGAGAACGCCGGCGTCGAGGGCGCCGTGGTGATCCAGCGAGTCCGCGAGGGCAAGGGCGATCTTGGCTACAACGTCGCCACGAACGTCTACGGGCAGCTGGTCGAGGCGGGGATCATCGATCCGACCAAGGTGGTCCGCGTCGCCCTGCAGAACGCGGCGTCCGTCGCCGCGCTCATGCTGACCACGGAGGCGGTCATCGCCGCGCAGCCGTCACACGATCGACGAGGCGGGGACGCTGCGTCCGATGGGGGCCCCGGTGGGATGGGGATGTAGGCGGGTCGGCCCCCCTCGCTCGCCCTGCGGTTTCGCTCGGGGCGCGGGGCAACCGCCCCGAGCTCCCCCCCTCGGTTGGGAACACGGCGTGACGACGCCGGCCGCTTGTCGTCGAAGGGAGGTGCGATTTGTTCGACCAAGATAACCAGGGATGGACGCCGCCGAGCCCGGATGGATTCACCCTCTGCCGGGGTCCTGACTCCGACCGGACCCCCTACTGCGACCTGCCGCACTCGCGGGACGGCTTCGTCTCCGCGCCCCTCCCCGACCCGACGCCGGGGGAGGAGACGCGGGACGATTGGCCCCTCGACGACCGACCCGGAAACGATGGGGACGTCGACACTCAGCGCTCGCCACCCTCGGCGAGCGACGACGCGCGTGCCCACGTGCTCATCCATCGACTCATGCGGTAGCGCCGCGGGGAACCGAAGGGAGCTCCGCCCCGGGTTGGAGAGGGTCCTCGTCGACGAGCACCGGCAGTCCGTGCTGCGCGTCACGGGAGGAGGAACGATGAAAGACACTCACCGGCGGTCCATCCGCCGAGTCGCGCTGCTGGGGAGCTACGCGCCGCGCCGCTGCGGTGTTGCCACCTTCACGCGAGACCTGCGGGCGGCCTTGCTCGGGGAGATCCCGGGGCTCGACTGCGTCGTCGTCGCCATGAACGATGGCGCGAGGCGCCACGAATACCCGCCCGAGGTCCGCTATCAGGTGGAGGAGGAGCGCCTCGACGACTATCGAACGGCGGCGGAGTTCCTCAACGACAGCGCCATCGACGCGCTCAGCGTGCAGCACGAATTCGGGCTCTTCGGGGGCTCCGCGGGGCGCCACGTCACCGCGCTGTTGCAGGCCGTACGCGCGCCGATCGTGACCACGCTCCACACGATCCTCGCCTCGCCGAGCGAGGCCCAGCGCGCCGCGATGGATGACCTGGTCCGACTCTCCAGCCGCGTCGTGACGATGAGCGAACAGGGCGCGGGTATCCTACGGGGCCGGTACGGGGTCGATGCGTCGCGCATCGATCTCCTGCCTCATGGGATCCCGGAGGTGCCGATCGACCTGGCCGCCAAGGGTCGACTCGGCTTGTCCGGTCGCCGGGTCATCCTGACCTTCGGCCTCCTCTCACCCGACAAGGGCATCGAGCACGCGATCGGCGCGCTGCCCTCGATCGCCGCCCGCTTCCCCAACCTCACCTACCTGGTCATGGGCGCCACGCACCCCCACGTTCTCGCGCACGACGGGGAGCAATATCGCGAAGGGCTGGAACGGCACGCGAGGCGCTTGGGCATGACCGATCACGTCCGCTTCGTGGACCGCTTCGTCAGCCAGGCCGAGCTCGTTGAAGCGCTGGCGGCGGCGGACATCTACGTCACCCCGTACCTGAACCCGGAACAGATCACCAGCGGGACCCTCGCCTACGCGTTGGGGGCAGGCAAGGCCGTCATCTCGACGCCGTACCGCTATGCGAGGGAGCTCCTGGCCGAAGGGCACGGGGTCCTCGTGCCCTGGCGCAGCGCCGCGGGGATCGCGCGGGCGGTGATTGACCTCTTCAGCGACGAGGCGAGGTACGCCGACATGTGCCTGCGCGCCCGCGACCGCGGCCGCAGCATGCGCTGGCCCAGGGTCGCGCGCGGCTACTGGAAGGCGCTGGAGGGCGCGGTGGCGCCGGCTCCGGAGCTAGCGTCCGGACCCCGACGTCTCCCGGCCGCCGTTGACGTCCTTCCGGAGCTGAACCTGAGCCAGGTCCGCGTGCTCACGGACGGCGTGGGGATCCTCCAGCACGCAATCCTGGCGGTCCCCCGCTACGAGGAAGGGTACACCCTCGACGACAACGCCCGGGGACTGCTGCTCACCACGGCACTCCTCACGCGCCACTCTGTTGAGGAGGAGCTGTGCATGCGGCTCGAGGCCACCTTCCTCTCCTTCGTCCAGCGCGCCTTCGACAGCCGGAGCGGCCGCTTCCGGAACTTCTTCTCCTACCATCGTCAGTGGCTCGAAGACGTCGGCTCCGAGGACAGCCATGGTCGCGCGCTCTGGAGCCTCGGCAGCCTCCTCGGTATCACCGACTACCAGCATCGCTGGATCGCCTCCGACTACCTCTTCCGCACCGCGCTCCGCGCCGTCGCCCAGTTCCGGAGCCCACGCGCCTGGGCCTTCTCCGTGCTCGGGCTCGACGCTGCGCTCGCTAGGTTCCCGGGGGACGAACAGCTCGCCACTGCACTTCAGGCGACCTCTCGGCGATTGCACGATCAATTCGGGTGTTTCACCGATCCGGCCTGGCCCTGGTGCGAGGAGGCGCTGACGTACGCCAACGCGCGCCTCCCACACGCCCTGATCGCGGCTGGCGCGCGACAGCGCGACGACGGCATGGTCGCCGTCGGTCTTCGCGCCCTCTCCTGGCTCATGGACCTCCAGCGCGCCGACTCCGGGGATTTCTCGCCCGTCGGTTCGAACGGGTTCTTCCAGCGAGGAGGGGTGATGGCCAGGTACGACCAGCAGCCCCTCGAAGCGGGGGCGAGCGTGGCTGCGTGCCTCCGCGCTCACGAAGTGACGGGAGACGACGCCTGGATGACGCACGCGCGGCGAGCGTTCGGCTGGTTCTTGGGGCAGAACGTGCTGGCGAAGCCCGTCTACGATGCGTCCACCGGCGGATGTCGCGACGGACTTCACCAGGATCGACTCAACGAGAACCAGGGCGCGGAGTCCACCCTCGCGTTCCTCCAGGCCCTGAGCGACCTCCACGGCGCGGAGCGAGCCCTCACCGTCGACCGCCACCACCAGAGTCTCCCCCGAACCACGGCCGCCGCCTCGGCCGCGGCTTCCTGCGAGAGCTGACGCACGGGACCCGCCCCAGAACCGCCCCGCGACTCACTCGATGGGGCGGAGGCTGGTGATGCAGAGCCGCCCGGCGCCCTCGGCCTCGCCGCCCGGGATCCGGACCTGGAGATCGTAGGTCGAGGTCGCGAGCGCGTCGGTGCAGCCGACCTCCTCGGCCCAGCTCGGGCAGTCCGCATCCCCGAACGCGATCGCGTGGGTGCCGGGACCCGCCACCTCGACGAACGAACTGGTGACGCCGACCGGGCTCGCCGCCTGCGAGAAGCCGATCTGGATCGGGTTCGGGCCGGAGGATCCGGCGATGGTGACCAAGAACCCCTTCGCCGACCCGGTGTAGGTGCGCCTGACGGAGTCCCTGCCGCCGGTGCTGTTCAGCTCGAGCCCGACTCCGCAGCCCCAGGACTCGTAGGTAGGGTCGACGATGGTGGCCCAATCCACGCAGCAGCCCGCGGCGCTGCAGGGGTTCCCTTCAGGCGCCGCGCAGGTGACGTCGTCTCCGAACAGGAACCAGGCTCCCTGGATCCCGCTCGGATCGTCCTCGGCCGTCGCCGGATCACCCCCGACCCAACCGTCGACGTTCACCAACTCTTCGCCGATCCCTACCGGGACCGAGCCGGTGCCCGTCCCCGTCCCAGTCCCAGTCCCAGTCCCAGTCCCAGTCCCAGTCCCAGTCCCAGTCCCAG
>CAYOLF010000024.1:62110-69483 GCA_964404725.1 uncultured Polyangiaceae bacterium | reverse complement strand
CCGTGCCCCGCGTGCCGCTCACGTCACGCACCCACTAAACATGCCGGAGAACCCATCTTCTTGCTTCGCGAGTGGGCGGTTCGCATCCGCTCCCGAAATCGCGCCGACCCGAAACCGAACGATTCTTGACCGCTCGGACTGGCTGTCGGCCGGGGCGTGAAATCGGCCATCTCTGAAGCCGGCCACCGACCTTTCCCGCCCAGAAATGACGTGAGATGACCCCACCTCGAGCCCGTCCGCGCCTCCCCTCGGTCACGCCGTCGGGCGTGCGGCGGGGCTCGACCGAGCGCGAGCATGGACCTCCCCTTGCACGCGCCTTGGCGTGCGGCCCGCCGCCACCGGCTCGTGCCTCACGCGGCCGGCCGGATTTCTATCACGGGAAGATGCGCGCGTCCTCGATACCGATCGACGCAGAGCTCGACGACCGTCCCAGCTTCGGCCCGGAGCTCGACTTCGCGGGTGGGGTACGTGCCCCGCACCTCGAAGCGAGGCGCATGGCGCGCCCGCGGTCGCGCGAAGTAGATCTCGTTCGGGGTCGCGCCGACGAGCCCACGGTGCGGCCGCTGCTCGTTGTACCACTCGATGAGGATCGCCAGTTCCTCGGCCATCTCGGCGGCGCCGAGCGGGATCGCGATCAAGCGCCGGAGCCCCTCGGCCTTGAGCGACCGGATGAAGCGCTCGACGAGGGCGATGCTCCCGTGGCGTCCGACCGCGCCGAAGCGCGGCCGGACGCCACGCTCCTTGCACCAGGCCCGGTAGTCCTCCCGAAACTGGCTCCCCTGGTCGCTGATGAGGTGCTTCGGCGCGCCGCCGCTCGCCAGGACGGCGGCCTCGAGCATCGCGATCACCTCGACCGCGGAGGGCTCCGTCTTCCAGCACGCGGTGCCGACGACCCGACGCGAGAAGTGATCGATGACGACCCCGATCCGCCAGCACCACGGCCAGCACTGGGACCACGCCTGGGGCACCCACGGGACCCAGAAGCCGAAGGCCGTGGGCATGACGGTGAGGTCGACGTTCCAGACGTGACCGGGGCACCTCGCGGTGACGGTGCGGCCGGAGGCCGCCCTGGTGATGGTCGGCGCCGGCACCGGTCGATCCGGCAGCGGCCGCGGCTCGTGGAGCACGCGCCGGACGGTGGCCCTCGCCAGGTGCAGCCCTGCCCGGGCGAGTACGTCTGCGATCCGCTGGGCGCCCATCAGCGGGAAGGTGGCGCGCAGCCGGGCCACGAGGTCTCGGGCGAAGTCGGGGAAGCGGTTCACGGGGACGGGCATCCTGACGAGCGCGGCTTCGCCCGCCTCGTCGAGGCACCGCATCCAGTGCCCGATCGTCAACGCCGTGACCAGGAACTGCCGCGCGGTCTGCTCGGCGGTCCAGCCACGCGCGGCCCTCAAGGTCAGGATCGCGAGCCGCTCTGGCGGCGGGTAATGCGGTCGATTGCGAGCCGGGATCCGAGCCAGCCGCGCGTCCTTGATCCGGAGCTCCTCGCGCAGCAGCGTGACCTCGGAGCGCAGCCGGTCGTTCTCCGCAGCAAGCCGGACACGCCCGACCCGGCTATCGACGCACCAGCCCCGCACGGTGACGAGCGCGAGCCGCGCCAGAGCGACGGCGTGAAGCACCCCGGAGCGGGTGACCGCGGGCCAGTCGATGGGCAGGCGAAGCGCGGGTGCGGGGGGTGTGGTCATGGCGACGGAGGAGGGGCGGAGGCTCGCCAGAGCCTACGTCAAGTCAGGACCCTGTCCGGCGGCCGTGACGACCAGGGAACGGCGCCACGGACCACGGCAAACACGCCTCAATCAGCACGACGCGCACCTCCCCCATCCGCGCAGCGCCCGCGTAGCGGGCGCTGTCCGGATAAGGGGGAGGTCGCGGGCCAAAGGCCCGCGCGTGGGGGCATCTCCAGCCCTTGACGACGCGGTCTCGCCAGGGAAGCTACGCCACGTAGCCACCCGAGCCAAGGATCACTAGACTGTAAACATCATGCAGCCGCTCAAGGCCGAACCCCTGCACGCCGTCGTCAAGAACGGTCGCCTCGTGCTCGATGAACCCACCGACTTGCCGGAAGGCACCGAGCTGGAACTCTTCGTCGCCAACGAGGATGATGACCTTGATGACGAGGAGCGAGCACGGATGCATGCGTCGATCAGCAGAGGTCTTGCCGACGTCAAGGCCGGGCGAGCAACGGACATCGACGAAGTCCTCAGCGAGCTCGATTGAAGCGTGCACGTCCAACTGTCCGACGAGGCCAAGCAGCAGGCCCGCAAGATCAACGCCTGGCGGCGAGCAAGCCGAGACGCCAAGGGGCTCTTCAAGGAGGAGCTGGCAGTGGCGAAGAGGACGCTACGTCGTGACGCCCGGAGGTGGCCCGTCTGCGGCCATGAGCAAGGGCAAGTCGTCCGGCGTCTGCTACTCGAGAAGACGAAATGCCACCTATACTATGTGATCGACGAAGAGCGAGGGGTGGTCCGAGTTGCCGCGATCTGGGGAGCTGGAAGCTCGGCGGTGAAGCTCCGGCTTCCCGAAGACGCGCAGCAAGACATCGAGAGGATTGATGCTTGGTGGCGCGAGAACCGTCCCGCTGCACCGCTGCTCTTCCTCCATGAGCTTTGAGACGCGATTGAGCAGATCGAGATCCATCCCGAATCTGGGACGCCCTACGAGACGGCGCAGAACAGGTATCGCCGCGTCGTGCTGCTGAAGACCCGGTACCTGCTGTACTACGAATACGACAAGGGAACCGACTTGCTCGCCGTCACCACCACCTGGAGTGCGCGGCGGGGCAGCGGCCCCGAACTCTGAACATCTCCATCCACGCGCCCCGCCAGCAGCCCACTGGACGGTCCCTCCTCGGCCTTGGCCGCCGGAGTCGCGCCCGCGCGCCGCACAGGTGCAGGAGCTGCTCGTCGCCTTGATGCGCCCCCGCGCGGACTGATACGCTCCGCCCGAGCTGGGGTCGTGATGCCGAGCAGAGGGACCGAGACGTCGTGGCTCGTGCTGGTGACGGCGCTCTCCGTCGCCAACTGCGGCGGCAGGGTGGCGCGGGACCACGATCGCGACGAGTCCCCGCGAGGGGGAGACGGCGGCGAGGAGTGGGACGGCGGTGCGGGCGATACGGTCGGCGAGGGCGGGGCGGCGGGGATCCCCTCGACGGGCGACGGCGCCGCCGGGCAAGGCGGCGGCGGGGCGATTGACCTGGACCTGGATCACCTCGTGGGCGCCGGCGAGGGGCACGTGTGCCGGCTCCGACCGAGCGACGGCGAGGCCGTCTGCTGGGGCCTGAACCAACACGGACAGGCGCTCCCGCCCCGGGGAGTGGCCTTCCGCAGCTTGACCGCGGGGGTGCAGCACACCTGCGGGATCCGCGCCAGCGACGGCGAGGTCCTCTGCTGGGGCGACGACCTCTACGGGCAGCTGGCGACGCCGAGCGGCGTGGCGTTCCGCAGCCTCGGCGCGGGGGGGTACCACACCTGCGGGGTGCGCGAGGACGACGGCGAGCTGCTCTGCTGGGGCTACGACACGCTCGGGCAGTCGACGCCGCCGAGCGGAGTGGCGTTCCGCAGCGTGAGCGCGGGCCTCTACCACACCTGCGGGGTGCGCGAGGACGACGGCGAGGTCCTCTGCTGGGGCGACGACCGGGAAGGCCAGGCGACGCCGCCGAGCGGCGTCGCGTTCCGCGGCGTGAGCGCGAGCGCCTGGCGCACCTGCGGGGTGCAAGAGCGCGACGGCGAGATCCGCTGCTGGGGAGACGGCGTCTCCCTGTGGACGGAGGCGCCGAGCGGCGTGGCGTTTCGCAGCGTGAGCGTCGGCGGAGGCCTCATCTGCGGGGTGCGCGAGCACGACGGCGAGCTCGCGTGCTGGGGGAACGACCAGTACGCGCCGTCGACGCCGAGCGGCGTGGCGGTCAGCAGCGTGCATGCGGCCGCGGGCTACGCGTGCGCGGTGCGAGAGAGCGACGGCGAGCCGCTCTGCTGGGGGAGCGACGCCTACGGGCTGGCGACGCCGCCGAGCGGGGTGCCCTTCAGCAGCGTGAGCGCGGGCGGGACCTACACGTGCGGGGTGCGGGCGAGCGACGGCGAGCTCGAGTGCTGGGGCGATGACGGCCTCTGGCCCGCCTCGCCGCCGAGCGGCGTGGCCTTCAGCAGCGTGAGCACGAGCGGGCGTCGCACCTGTGGCGTGAGGGAGAGCGATGGCGAGCTCGAGTGCTGGGGCTACCCGGGCCCGGTGGTGCAGGAAATGCCGAGCGGAGTCGCGTTCAGCAGCGTGAGCGTGGGCGGGAGCCACGCGTGCGGGGTGCGGGCGAATGACGGCGAGCTCGAGTGCTGGGGGAGCGACCTCGACGGGCGGGCCACGCCCCCGAGCGGCGTGGCCTTCAGCAGCGTGAGCGCGGGCGACACGCACACCTGCGGGCTCCGCGCGAGCGACGGCGAGCTGCTCTGCTGGGGCGACGACGCCGTCGGCCAGGCGACGCCACCGAGCGGAGTGGCGTTCAGTAGCGTGAGCGCGTCAAGCTCCTCCGACCTAGGCGCGCCCGGCGCCTACACCTGCGGGGTGCGGGCGAGCGACGGCATCCAGATCTGCTGGGGCTCGAGGGCGCGGAACCTCGAGCAGACGTAGCGGCGTGGGCTGGTCCTCGCCACCGGCCTCGCGCCCTCGCTTGCAGTCGCGCCAGAAGATGCGCGCGAGGTTGTGAACCGGCGCGGCGCGGAGGCCCGTCGCCGCGCCCCGCCTCGGGCCGCGCTACAATGGCCGCTCGCGCGCGCGTCCCGCCCCTCGAGGACGGCCCGCTCGCCCGCCTGGGAGGTCCCGATGCGTCCTGCTTCGCTGATGACGGTGCTGCTCTCCTGGCTCTTCGTCGCCGCCGGCTGCGACGAAGGCTACGAGGGCCCGCTGGTCGCAGGCTCGGAGCCCACGGGCGGCGCGCCGCCGGCCAGCGGCGGGACGGGCGGCTCCGGGGACCCGGGGAGCACCGGAGGCGCCGACGGCAGCGGCGGCGCGCCATCGACGGGCGGGGTGCAGAGCTCCGGCGGGTCGTCCACCGGCGGCGGCGCTGCCGAAATCGACTGCGACGCGGCGATGCCGACCTCCGGCGCCCAGCAACACTCGGGCAACGGTCAGGGCGGCGCGGGCAATCTCGCCTGGGAGATCTGGTCGAATGTGGGCACGGGGAACATGACTACCTACGACGTGCCCGCCTTCAGCGCCTCCTGGAACAACTCCGGCGACTACCTGGGCCGGCTCGGCTACGAGTGGGGCGGCTGGGGGAGCACCCCCCGGCCCTACGAGGAGTACGGCACCATCACCGCGCAGTTCGCCTACCGCAGATCGGGGACTGGGGGCGGTTACTCGTATTTCGGCATCTACGGCTGGTCCACGGACCCCTGCGTCGAGTGGTACATCGTCGATGACTCGTACAACGGGATGCCGGTCAACCCAGGCAGCACCACCAACAAGGGCGAGGTCGAGATCGACGGCGGGACGTACATCATGTACACGCGCGATACGACCGGCACCGGCGGCTCGCGCTGCTCCGGCGTGTCGAACTGGGCGCAGTACTACAGCATCCGCAAGACCGCCCGCCAGTGCGGGCAGATCTCCATCACCCAGCACTTCGACGCGTGGAAGCGCCTGGGCATGCCCCTCGGGAACCTGCTCGAGGCGAAGATCCTGGTCGAGACGGGGGGCGGCACGGGCAGCGCCGATTTCCCCGTCGCCATCGTGACGGCGACGAACCCGTGAGCGGAGGGGGCGGCGCCGGGCGCTCCGAATCCGCGGCGCTCCAGCCACCGCGGACGATTGCAGGACCTGGGGGAAAAAGCCCGCCCTCTCCCCTTCTCCCCATGCAAGCTACGGTTGCTGGTAGCCGCGCGGTGGTCGCGCCGGGCGGTTAGGCGCGCGCGACCTCGCGGGGCGCCGGGCAGGAGCGCCGGGAAGCGGCGCGGGTTGGTCATCGCGCGACCGGAGCGGAGGAGCCATGAGAGCCAGGACTACCTTCATCGCCACGGCCCTCGTCGGCACGCTGGCACCCGTGACGGCGGGAGCCACCGACTACTACGCTTCGCCCACCGGCAACGGCGACGGCACCAGCGCCGGCTCGCCCATGTCGGTGAGCGCGGCCGCCAACGCCGCGCAGCCGGGCGACACGGTGTACCTGCTGGGGGGCACGTACTCGGGCTGGTCAGCGTCCCCGCGCCCGGCCCGCTCCGGGGAGCCGGACGCCTGGATCACCTTCGCGGCCGCGCCCGGCGAGCTGCCCATCGTCGAGGACGCCGGGGTCGGCGGCGGCGACTACGAGTACATCCGCTTCGTCGGGCTCGTCTCGCGGGGGGCCTCGGGCGGCTTCGGCAACGGGTGGACCGACGGCAGCTGCAGCACCATGTCGAACGGCAACCTCGAGTACATCAACTGCATCGCCGACGGGAACGACATCAACGGCATCGCGCACTACTGCGCGGGCGGGCTCCACATCAAGCAGTCGATCGTGGCGCACAACGGCGCCCAGGACCCCTCCTGGTCGAGCGGCGTCAACCTCTTCGCCGTCCAGGGCGGCCCCGAGTCGAACCTGGTCGAGCAGACGATCTCCTTCGAGAACGTCGACATCTCGGAGAACCACTCGGACGGCAGCGGGTTCATCGTGGACCAAGGGAGCACCGGGGCCACCTTCCGCAACAACATCGGCTTCCGCAACGGCGGCTCCTGCATCCGGCTGACCAACAGCACCAACACCCAGATCATCAACAACACCTGCGTCAACAACGGCCAGGACCCGTCGGCCAAGTACCACGACGAGATCTTCTTCTCCGACACCAGCAAGACGCACGAGGGGGCGCTGCTCCGCAACAACCTCTGCATCCCCACCAGCGGGCAGGCGGGCCTGACCATGGGCAACGGCGTGCCGGCCGAGAACAACGTCTTCGACGGCACGGCGTCGCTGGTGGTGAGCGCGACGGGCGATCTGGACTTCCACCTACTCCCCGGCGCGAGCACGGTCATCGATCAAGGCAGCGCCACCGACGCGCCCGGTGACGACATCGGCTTCGACTGGCGCTGCATAAAGCAGCAGAGCGGCCAGGCCATCTCCTGGTGGCAGTACGCCGTCGACTACGACTACATCGCCAGCATCGGCGGCGTCGCGGCCTGCTTCGCCCCCGGCGTGCGCCAGGGGACGCCCGACATCGGCGCCTATGAGCTCGGCGCCGAGCCCGGCACCGGGGGCACGGGCGGCACGGGCGGAGCGGCGACCGGCGGCGCGGAAACTGGCGGGCTGGCCACCGGTGGCACCAGCAGCGGTGGTGCGGAGGCCGGCGGCGTCCTCAGCACCGGCGGCGCGGTGACGGGCGGCACGGTGACGGGCGGCACGGTGACGGGCGGCACGG
>CAYOLF010000024.1:5189-62010 GCA_964404725.1 uncultured Polyangiaceae bacterium | reverse complement strand
GGCGGCGCGGTGACGGGCGGCACGGTGACGGGCGGCACGGTGACGGGCGGCACGGTGACGGGCGGGATCGTCAGCGGCGGCACGGATACGGGCGGCCTGACCGCCGGCGGGACCAGTACTGGCGGCGCGACGACCGGCGGGACCAGCACCGGCGGCACGATCACGGGCGGGAACGCCACCCCCAACGCGCTCCCCGAGGCAGACCCGAGCGGCTGCGCCTGCTCCACGCGGGGTGGCACGACGCGCGGCCTCGGCGGCCTGCTGGGCCTCGCGCTCGGGCTCGTCGCGCTCGCCCGCCGGCGCCGCCGGTGAGGCGCCGCCCCGGTGGCCCGCCGCGCCGCTTGCGGGGCACTTGCCGTGGGCTCCGACGGGTGTTACGAGTCCGCGAACCGTAACACCGCGCGAGAGGAGCGGGACGATGACCAGACTCGGCATGGGTGTGCTCACCGCGGCACTCGTCGCCATGGCCGGCTGCAACGACGACGACGACACGGCCGAGGCCACGGTCCGGATCCACAACGACTTCGACAACCCGGAGGTCGATTTTCAGCCGCCGTGGACGATCTGCGAGTCGTCGTACCGGGGCGTCGAGTTTGGCCGGATCGAGCTCGGTGAGACGAGCGAGGCGCGGACGGTCACCCCCGGCCTCGACCACGTCCTGATGGTGGCGGCCTGGGACGACCCCACCTGCGCCCCAAAGAACTGCCTGCCCATCGCCAGCAAGAACGAGGAGGAGGTCGTCGACGGGCAGAGCCGCACCATCGCCATCGCCATGCCGAACCACCAGGGCCCCTGCCCGCCGGAGGGCGTCCCCCCCATCCCCGAGGCCCGGTACGACCTCATCCTCGACCTGTGGCCAGACTACGACTTCAAGGCCTACGACGAGCGCACCGAGAACCCCGAGTGTCTCCCGGACGAGGCGCCCGCGGGCGACGGCAGGGCGGGAGCGGGCGGGGCGGGCGGCGCCGGGGGCGCGGCGGGCAGCGGATGAGGCGATGGGGCCTCGTCCTGTGCCTCGCGACGGCCGGCTGCGACCTGGCGTACCCCGAGGTCGTCGTCACCAACCAGACCGCGGAGGCCGTCCAGCTCCGCCGGGTCAGCTTCAACGGCTGCGCCTGGGAGGGCGTGCTCGCCTTCGGTGACTCCACCTCGCCCGGCCGCTGCCTGCCGGGGGAGGACCGCGTGCACCTGGAGCGACTCGACGCGGCCGCCTACTGCCGAGAGCGGGCGGAGGACGACGCCCTCGACGGGCTCTGCCCCTGCGACGCGAGCAGCGGCGACGCGGAGCCCCGGGAGGGGCTGACCGACGCCGAGCCGACGTGGTTCAACTACCAGACGGTGGACGCGAGGACCGTGCGCTACGGCGAGTTCTACCGCTTCGAGATCACGCTCGCCGAGCTCGAGCAGGACTTCTCGGTCCCGGGCCCCTACGGGCACTGAGGCGCTCGGATGCGGCGCGGCGGCGGGCTCTCGTTGGCGGTAGCGGTGGCGCTGACACCGCTGGTCGCCCAGGCGCAGGAGGACGCCGCGCCGGCGACGACCGCGACGCCCGACGCCACGCCCGTCTCCGCGCCGACCACGGAGCCCGTCGAGATCTCGGTGGTCGGGCGCCGCCCCGCGACACGCGACCGGACCGCGGACACCACCCTCGTCGAGGGCCAGCGGCTGCGCGACAGCCCGCGGGCGAGCACCTTCGAGGCCCTCTCACAGCAGAGCGCCGACGTCTACGTCCCGGGGCGCGGCTCCCTGCACGGCGTGGCCAGCGGCGGCACGGGAGGGATCCGCATCCGCGGCCTCGGCGGCAGCCCCAATTCCCAGGTCCTCGTCGTCGAGGACGGCGTGCCCGACTACCAGGGGATCTTCGGTCACCCAATCCCCGACGCCTACATCCCGCTTTTGATCGACGACGCCCTCGTCATCAAGGGCGGCGACTCGACCCTGTACGGCACCAACGCCATGGGCGGGGTGCTCGTCCTCCGGAGCCGCTGGCGCGCGGAGGAGGGTGGGGAGCTCATGAGCGACTCCGCGGTCGGCAGCTACGCGACCTTGCGGGAGACGGTCTCGGGGCTCGCTCGGGTGGGCGCCTGGGACGTCGCGGGGGGCCTGCACGCGATGGCGACCGACGGCCACCGGGACGGGGCGGGCGGCGACCAGCTGGTCGGCTCCGCTGCGGCCCGCTACCGCTTTTCGCCCCGCCTGACGCTGACCGCGCGCAACAAGGTGGTGCACCTCGACGGCGCCGATCCGGGACCGGTCACCCACCCGACCCCGGACCACTGGTACGACGTCTGGCGAGACACCGCCTCGCTGCGGCTCGACTGGAGCCGGGGGCGCCTGCGGCTGCGCATGACCCCGTACGTCAACGTCGGGGTGCACGAGCTGTACGACGGGTTTCGTTCGGTCGACCACGTCGGGGGCGGCATCGCCGAGGCGGAGATCCGCGCCGGCTCGATCGCGGACGTCCTGGTCGGGACGGCCTGGCAAGAGGTCGGCGGGCGAGTGGAGGACCGCGTCACCGGCGAGCGGCCCAGCGTGGAAGGGATGACGGACGTCTCCGCCTACGGGCAGGTCGGCGTCCGCCCCGTCGAGCGGGTGAGCCTGGTGGTGGGCGCGCGGGAGCTCCTGAGCTCGCGCCACGGCGCTGTGCTCCTCTACAAGGGGGGCGCGCGCTACAGCCCGTTCGACGGCTTCGCCGTCCACACCCGCGTGTCGCGCAACTTCCGACAGCCCACCCTCCGGGAGCTGTACCTGCCGTACCCGACCGCCAACCCGAACCTCCGCGCGGAGCGCTCTCTGAATTGGGACGCGGGGCTGGGGCACGTCTCGGAGCACCTCGAGGTCTCCGGCTCGGGCTACCGCAGCGAGGCGACCGACCTCATCCGCTACTTTGGCTCCTGGCCGACGGCGGAGGTGGTCAACGTCGATCACGTCGTGATCTGGGGCGTCGAGGGCGTGGTCGGGCTCAAGCGGCTCGGACCTGCGTCGCTGTTCGTGACCGGCAACTGGCAGGACGTGGGGCGCTACACGCGCCAGAACCCCGAGGCCAAGCTGGACTTCACGCTCGAGCTCGGTCAGGACCTGGGCGCTGGCTTCCTCGGCGGCAGCGTGAGCGGAGAGTGGGTGCACGGCCTGTACATGGGCGACTATTCCCGGCAGCCGATCGACGACGTGTTCGTGATGGACCTGACCCTGCGTTACCGGCACCAGTCGCTCGAGCGCGGCACGTCGCTCGAGCCCTACGTCCTGGTCCGTAACCTCTTGGACCAGCGCTACGCCTACGTCGACGGCTACCCCATGCCGGGCATGAACGCCCTCGTCGGACTGAGGATCGGGATCTGACGTGAGCCGCCCAATCTCCCCTCGCGAGCTCGCCTACTGTGGGCTCTTCGGCGCCAGCGCGCTGCTCCTGCCGGTGCTGTTCCACGTGGTGCCGCTCGGGCGCGTCTTCATGCCGATGTACCTCCCGCTCTGCGCGCTGGCGTTCTTCGTGCGACCGGCGCCGGCGGCGGCCACCGCCGTGATCGTCCCGCTGCTCTCGGGGGCGGTGACCGGGATGCCGCCGTTCTATCCGCCCATCGCGGTCTTCATGGCGATCGAGCTCGGCGTGATGGCGGCGCTGATCTCTCTCGTCGTCGGCCGCTGGCCGAGGGCGAACGAGTGGCTGGTGTTGATCCCAGTGCTCCTGCTGGGTCGCGTCCTCCACGTCGCTCTGGTGTACGCCTTCTCGCGGCTGATCGCGCTGCCGGCGGGGTTTCTGGCGGCGGTCTCCCTCCTGAGCGGCTGGCCCGGGCTCATCCTCATGGCCGTGGTGGTCCCGCCTGTGGCAAGAGTGGGGCGGAGGACCGCCCGCCTGCCGGCGGCCCCCCCCCGGAGCCCACCATGATCCCGAACCCCAGAACGGCCTTCTTCGACGGCATCGCCGACCAGTGGGACGGGTGGGAGGATCTCGCCGCCCTCGAGCGCAAGCTGGCCGCTAGCCTCGAGGAGCTCGGCGTCGGGGCGGACGAGCGGGTGCTCGACCTGGGCTGCGGGACGGGCAACCTCACGCGCGCCCTGCTCGCGCGGCTCTCCCCGGCGGGGCGGGTCTTCGCGGTCGACATCTCGCCACGCATGCTCGAGCGGGCCAAGCGCAAGATCGCCGATCCCCGCGTCGCCTGGCATGCAGCCGACGCGCGGCGCCTCCCCCTCGGCGACGCCACCTGCGATCGGATCCTCTGCTGCTCGGTCTGGCCCCACCTCGACGACCGCGCGGCCGTGACGACCGAGCTCGGTCGCGTGCTGGCACCGGGAGGCGCCCTGCACGTCTGGCACCTCATCCCACGAGAGAAGGTCAACGCGATCCACGCCGGCGCCGGCGAGGCCGTGCACGGCGACGTCCTGCCGCCGGCAGAGCAGACCGCCGCGCAGCTCGCGGCCGCCGGCTTCCGGATCGTGACGGCGAGCGAGGCGGGCGACCGCTACCTCGTCACCGCGGTGAAGCCGGAGGCCTGACCCGGGATGCGAACCTCGCTGCACGATCTCTGGGGGTGCGGGCGCGGCCCCCTCCGACGCGCCGCGCCGCCGACCCGCCTGCTCGCGGGGATCGCGGCCTTCGGGGGCTGCATGATCTCGAGCGGGGCGACGGTCGCGGGGTCGCTCTGCGCGACGGGCATCGCCACGGCGTGGGTGCTGGTGTGCCTGCCGCCCTGGCGCGTCCTCCGCGCGTCAGTCCTGCTCGGCCTGGCGCTGCTGCTGCCGTACTTCCTGCTACTGCCGCTCCTCCCGGCGCCCCCGGGGGAGACGGCCGCGAGCTGGCGCGAGGCGCTGGTCGTGCCCTGGACCCTCCTGCTGCGGGGCCTCACCGGCATGCTGATCTCGGTGACCGCGGTCACCGTGCTCACCGGGAGCGATCTCCGGGAGGCGCTCCTGCGGTTGCCGGTGCCGAGCCTCCTGTCGGTGATCCTGCTCCAGATCGTGCACCAGACGGCGTCCTTGCTGTACGAGACGCGGCAGGTGGCGCAGGCCATGGCGGTGCGTGGCGCGGCGTCCGGCGGGGTCATCGCCTGGCGCGTGCTCTTCTCCCTGCCGCAGGTCTGGCTGCCCCGGGTCATCCTCCGTGCCGAGCGGGTGGGAGCCGCGATGGAGCTGCGCGGCTACTGCGACGGTCCCCCGCCCTCGTTCACCCGCACCGCCCTGGGCCCGGTGGACATCGCCGCGCTTGGCGCCGCCGCGGGCGCGCTGGGGCTCGCGGTGTTCTTGCGCCTCTGGGGGACGGCGTGAACCACCCCGCGCTCGAGCTCCGCGACGTCACGATCCGGTACCACCAAGAGGACCGGCCAATCCTGGCGGGCGTTACCTTCACCATCACGCCCGGGGAGCGCGCGGCGCTGCTCGGCCTCAACGGCTCGGGCAAGACGACCCTCCTGTCGGCCGCCGTCGGCCTCGTCGACCACGAGGGTGAGATCCGAGTCACCGGCGTCCGGCTCGAGCGCAGGACGGCGGGGAGCCTCCGGGACCGGATCGGGTTCCTCTTCAACGTGCCCGAGGATCAACTCCTCTTCCCCCGGGTGCTCGACGACGCGGCGTTCGGGCTGTTGCGCCGGGGCGTCCCGCCCGCCGAGGCTCTGGAGCGGGCGCGGCGGGCGCTCGGCGACCTCGGGGTCGAGCCGCTGGCCGAGGCGCCGCTGCACCACTTGTCGCACGGCCAGAAGCAGCGGGTGGCGCTGGCGGGCGCCCTGGTGACCGAGCCGGCGCTGCTACTGCTCGATGAGCCAACCGCCGGGCTCGATCCCCCGGGGCGGCGCGCGCTTTCGGCGCTGCTCGGGCGCCTCGACGCCGCGATGCTGATCGCGACCCACGACCTCACCTTCGCGGCCGGCGTCTGTTCGCGCTTCCTCGTGCTCGACGAGGGCCGCATCGCGCTCGACACGCGGGACCCGGACGAGGTGCGCCGCCGCTGGGAGGGCCAGAGCTGAAGACGCACCCTCGCCCTGAGGGAGTGCGTCTTCAGCGGCGCTGTTGCCATTGGCAACCTGATCGGTGCTCTAGCTCGGCCCGTCGGCTACCGGATCTTCTTACCCGTGGTGGTGGCCGAGAGCTTGCCGTGCTTGACGCCCCGCGTTCCGATGAGCGCATCGGCGATGCGTTGCACCTCGGAGGCGGTGCCGCGAACGGCGATCATCTCGAGACAGTTGTCGTGGTCGAGATGGATGTGCGTCGCGGAGAGCACGGCGTCGTGGTGATCGTGCTGGATGCCGGTGAGCTTGTCGCTGAGATCGCGCTTGTGGTGGTCGTACACGAGCGTGATGGTGCCGACGATCTCGGCGTCCACCTCCCACTCCTCCCGCACCAGCGCATCGCGGATGAGATTGCGGAGCGCCTCGGAGCGGTTGCCCCACCCCCGCTGCTTCGCGATCCGGAGGAAGCGACCGAGCAGCTCCTGCTCGATGGATACGCTGAAGCGAGTGATGGTGCTCATGGCGGATCTCCGAGGTGTTGGGAACGCCGAGCCGTCGCGCCGGCTCGACTGGTACTCGCCGCGCCAGGCTAGCGCAGCGAGCGAGATCCCTGGGCCATTCTGTGCCATGCGGGCGACTCCCCTCGCGCGCGCTCGCTCCTTACGAGCTCGCTCCGTGTCGACAGTTGCTGGTAGACCCGGCGACGGCTAGAGATTGGCACGGCGAACCCGTCCCACGTCACCCGTTGCACGACTCCACCCGATCGACCCTCACCCACCCCGCGATCGACGCTGTGGCCGGCGCGTCACGCGCGAAAAATCCGCGCGCACGGTCCCGCCGCCGCCCCGGACCGGGCGCGATCCCGGTTCCGGGCCAAATGCGGACCTCGGAGCGCGTGCGGGCCACGGAGAAGCGCGATATCCTGACGGGACGGTCGGGCTGCGGAAGGACCTCGTCGGCATGCGATCAGCGCTCGGACTTGCGGTGGTGTGGACGATGGCGCTGGCTCTCGTCCCCGCCTGTGGCAGCGGAAACGACGACCCGAACGGCGCCACCACTGCCTCGGGCGGAACAGGAGGCATCAGCGGGATGGCCAGCGGGGGGCTCGCCACCGGCGGTTTCCTCACCGGCGGTTTCCTCACTGGCGGTTTCCTCACTGGCGGGATTGCGACGGGCGGGTTCGCTACCGGCGGGTTCACTACCGGCGGGTTCACTACCGGCGGGTTCGCCACCGGCGGGATGGTCAGCGGCGGGGGCGGGACTGCCACGGGCGGAGAGGCCACCGGGGGATTCACCACCGGCGGGTTCGCCACCGGCGGCTTCGCCACCGGCGGCTTCGCCACCGGCGGCTTCGCGACCGGGGGGTTCGCCACCGGCGGAGACGCGACTGGCGGGTTCACCACCGGCGGGTTCACTACCGGCGGATTCGCGACTGGTGGATTCGCGACCGGGGGGGTCGCAACTGGTGGATTCGCGACCGGCGGCGTCGCCACCGGCGGCGACGCGGGTACCGGTGGAACCGGGAGCACGACGCCCGCGACGGGGCTCGAGCTCAGCAAGGTGTCCCTCTTCCAGACGGTCGAGATCCCCCTGATGCAGGACTGGGCGGAGGTCACCGAGCGCCCGGCGGACATCGCCCAGGACAAGGAAGCGCTGCTCCGGATCTTCGTCCGGCGGCAGGCCGGATGGACGGCGCGCAGCGTGCGCGCGGTGGTGGAGATCGCGTCGTCGGGGGGCAACGTGTCGCTCACCGCCGAGCAGACGATCAACCGCGACTCCACCGACGAGGAACTCGGCTCTACGCTGAACGTGGACGTGCCCGCCACCGCACTCGCGGGCGACGCGACCTACAGCGTCTCGCTCGTGGAGGCAGGGAGCGAAACCGGCAGCGGCGACGCCACTCGCGCGCGGTGGCCCGAGTCCGGCACCGTGAGCATCGGCGAGCGGAGCCTCGACGGCGGGCTCATCATCCACCTGGTGCCGATCCGGTACGACGCCGATGGATCCGGGCGGCTCCCGGACACCAGCGACGCGCAGGTGGAGCTCTATCGAGAGTACTTCTCCAAGTTCTACCCCGTCCCCTTCGACGCCTTGGAGCTCACGGTCACCGAAGTGATGCCGTGGAGCGATCCGGTCTATGCGGACGGCACGGGTTGGAACGAGATCCTCTACGGCCTCGTCGATTTCATGGATGCGGAGTTCGGCGCCCCGTCCGACGAGTACTTCTACGGGCTCTTCAACCCCGCCGATCGGGAGGAGCAGTACTGCCCTCGCGGCTGCGTCGCCGGGCAGGCGTTCCTGGCCGAGTCTCCCGAGCCCTTCTGGCGAATGAACGCGGGCGTCGGCCTCGGCTACTCGGGCGAGTACTCCGCCGGGACCGTCGTGCACGAGCTCGCGCACCTGCACGGGCGCGGGCACGCGCCCTGCGGCACCACCGACGCCGACTGGAACTACCCCTTCTCGGACGGCAGGACCGGGATCTGGGGATTCGATCTCGTCGACCGGGTCCTCAAGAAGCCGACCTGCAACGACTTCATGGGCTACTGCGACGACATCTGGTCCAGCGCCTACACGTACCAGGCCATCTTCGACTGGATCGTGGCGACCAACGCCAACGCGATGCTCCGCGGCACCCCCTCGGAGTGGCAGTCGCTCCGCATCGGGAGCGACGGGGAGGTCCGACTCGGCCCGAGCTACGAGCTGCTGGGCCCCCCCGGAGGGAGCGAGATCGGAGTCGCCTGGCTCGACGCCGACCTCGACGTCATCGAGACGGGCGTGGGCTACCTGACGCCCCTCGACTCGCTCCCCGGCGGGATCGTGATGGTGCGCTTGCCCGAAACCGGCGCCGCGCACGTGCGGATCGACGGGTCGGCACCGGTAGCGCTGCCCTAGAGCAGCAATCAGGTTGATTGCTGCGAAAAGTCAACGACCTAGGGACCCACGTCCTCCGGGTCCCACCCAGCCACCGCTGGGTGGGGAGGGCGTGGGGTACCGAACCGGGAGCAGATCTCGCCCCAGGCGCCGCTGAAGACGCACCCTCGCCCTGAGGGGGTGCGTCTTCAGCGGCGCTGTTGCCATTGGCAACCTGATCGGTGCTCCAGCGCGCGGGCGCGCCCGGCCGCCGGCGCGGCCGCTCACTCGACGAATAGCGCGTAGGGGGCAGCCGCGAGCACGTGCTCCCCGTCCAGCAGCGGCGCGAGCACAGCACCGAAGCGAAGGAGCGATGGCGTCACAACCCGGTGCAGGTCGCTCCGCCGCCGCTCCAGGCGGGCCACGGCGGCCTCCACCTCGGCGCGGCTCGCGCCCTCGCCGAGCGCCAGCAGCTCCAGCAGCGACTCCCCCATCCCCTCGACGACCACGGGCGCGTCGGCGCCCACCTGGCCGAGATCCCGCGCCACCTCGACCGCGCGCGCGAGCCCGCCGAGCTCGTCCACCAGCCCGCGGTCACGCCCCTGCAGGCCGCTGTAGATGCGCCCCGCGGCGAGCTGCCGGACGCGCTCGAGGGGGAGCTTGCGTCCCTCGGCCACCCGCCGCAGGAACAGGTCGTAGACGCCGTGCATCTGCGCCCGCACCCGCTCCCGGGTCGCGTCGTCCCAGGGCTCGAGCGGAGAGAGGTACGCCGCTCGGGCGGCCGCGCCCGGCTCCGGACTGGCGGGGAAGGTGACGGCGTTGACGCCGACCGCGGCGAGCCCCTGGTCGAAGGTGACCTTGCCCCCGAAGACCCCGATCGAGCCCACGATGCTGGTCCTCTCGGCGAGGATGCGGCTCGCGGCGCAGGCGATGTAGTAGCCGCCGCTCGCCGCCATGTTGCCGACCGACACCACCACCGGCTTCTTCGCCCGGAGGTCGGCCACCTCCTTCCAGAGCAGATCGCTGGCCAGCGCGGAGCCGCCGGGAGAGTCGATGCGGAGCACGACCGCCTTCACCCCGTCGTCGCCCGCGAGCCGCCGCAGCGTCTTCGTCATCGAACGCTCGGCGATCCCTCCACCCTCGAACAGCCCGCCGCTCGCGCTCATCGCGATCGAGCCGACGGCGGGCAGCACGGCGATCCGCGGCCGACCGCCGGCTCGCTCGTCGACCCCCGACAGGATCCGGATGATCTCGGCCACGTCGAGCCTGCCCGCGGCGCCCTGGGGACCGAAATGCGGCTTGACGGTGGTGGCGTTGCCGCGCGCCTTGGCGTCCTCGATCGCGTCCCGCTCGAAGCCGATCCCGTCGATCAGCCCCGCACCGAGCGCCTCCTCGGGGCTGAAGGGGCCGGCCTCGGCGACCTTCGGCCCCTTCGCGGCCGGGCGCGCTTTGGCGAGTCCGTCGAGCCAGCTCTGCCGGATCGACGCCAGCGTCTCGGTCAGATCCCTTCGCGCGGCCTCCGACGGGCCGTCGCGGGTGAACGACTCGATGGCGCTCTTGTACTCCCCGACCGCGATGAAGTCGGCGTGCACCGCCAGGCGGTCGAGCGCGCCGCGGAAGTAGACCACCTGCGCGGCGATGCCGACGACGTCGGCCGCGCCGGCGGGGCTCAGCCAGATCCGGTCGCAACCCGCGGTCATCAGCCAGGCCGAGGCGTTGTCGAGCCCGTGCGTGTGGCAAACGACGGGCTTGCCGCGCGTGCGGACCGCCCCGAGCAGGCGCGCGAGCTCCTCGGATCGCGCCCAGCCAAACGAGGAGGAGCCGAACCGCACGACGACCGCCGACGCCCGCTCGTCCCGGGCCGCTCCCTCGAGCGCCCGCACGAGGCCGACGTAGGTGCGCGTCGCGGGCAACGGCATCAGCCCGCCCTCCATCACCTCCGGCGCCCCGGCGGTCAGGTCGATCTCGAGCACCTTCCCCGCGCTCGCCGGAAACGCGCCGAGGAGCGACGGCTTCGCCGTTGCATCGTCGGCCGCGCCCCGCGGTCGAGCCTCGCAGCCGCCGACCATCATCGCGACCGCCACGCCCAGAACGCACACCCTTGCCCGCTTCATCGCTAGAACTCCGGCAGATCCGTGGTGTCGATGTACGGCGCATCGGCGGCCGGCGGCGCCGCGGTCGCGGGAGGCGGCGCGGTGGTCGAAGCCGGCCGCGCCGCGGTCGGCGGGGGGGCCGCCGCGGTCGGGGCCGGCGGCCCCGCGTCCGCCGCGCCCGCGCGCCGCGCTCCCTCCGCGAGGCGCGCCGAGGCGTGACGCCCGTAGCTGCTGTTCGCGCCCGCCTGCGCGACCACGCGCTGGTAAAGGGGGATCGCCCCGGCGACGTCGCCGGCAGCCCACTTCTGGTCGGCGCGGGCGACGATCGCCGGCACGTAGCTCGGGTTCTGCGCGAGCACCGCGTCGTACAGCGCCCCGGCCCGTGGATCGTTGCGCTGGCGCGCCACCTCGGCGACCCCCGCGAGCGCCTCCGTGTTGTTGGGCTGCTCGGCGAGCACCGAACGGTAGAGCCGCTCGGCGCGATCGAGGTCGCGGCCGCCAAGCGCAGCGCTGGCCTGCTGGAGCCGCTCCCGAAAATCAATCACGCCACCGGGGACCGGCCCGACGCCGGTGGCCGTGGCGGTGCGCAGGCCCTCCGTGTCGACCACCTCGACCGCCGCGTCCCCCGGCTCCGTTGCAACGTCGCAACGATCGACGAAGCGAGCGAGATCAGCCGCGAGCGGGTGCGCGGCCGTCGCCGCGGTGAGCAGACCGAGCTCGCGCCGCGCGGCGTCGAGGTCACCCGCACGCGCCAGCGCGTAGATGAGCGCCGCGCGGGCGCGACCGAGGCGACCCTCGGCCGCCGCGGCGACGCGCAGCCGCGCCGCCGCGCTCCGGAACGCGGGCGTCGCCTCCGCCAGATCGAGCGCGCCGAGGACGTACGCCGTCTCCGGCTCGCTCACCCGCTCGGCCAGTGGGACCACCAGCGCGCGCGCCTCCGCCACCTGCCCGTCGAGGCGCAGGAGGTCGACGCGCAGGCGGCGCGCGGTCGGGTCGGGGACCGGCGCCGCTGCCGCCGCGTCTACCGCCGTTCGCGCGCGGCCCACCCGCTGGCCGAGCTCGCGCGCGGTGGCATCGACGCGCTCCGTGGAGGTGGGATCGAGCAGTCGGAGGCGCAGCCACACGAAGTCGGCGCGGACGGTCTCGACCTCGGCGAGCGCGGCGAGCACCGCCGGATCGGACTCGGCCAGGGCGGAGGCCTTGGTGACCGCCGCCCCGGCGCCGTCCACGTCGGCCGCCGCGAGCAGGCGGCGCCCCTCGGCGAGGTACGCCTCCACCTTCGGATCGGACGACGGCGCGGGCGCCGCGACGGTGCCGGGCGCGGGCGCCGCGAGCCGGCGCACCAGGGACACGCCGATGGTCGCGGCGATGAGCAGGAGGCCGCCAACCAGGACGATCCCCACGATCCAACCCGCGCGCACGCGCCGGGCGCGGCTCGGCGGGACGAAGCGCGGATCTGGCTCCGAGAGCGATCCGGAGAAGCTAAGCTCGCGCGGCGGCGGCGTGAAGTACTCCTCGGGCCGGTACGCCGCGGGGACGGCAGCCTCCGCGCGCTCGGGCGGGGTAGGCTCGACCTCCGGCAGGGCACTCGGAGACACCGGGTCGGGCGGGCTCGTGCGGACGGCAGCGACCGCGCCCGCGGGGTCCGCCACGGCGGGCTCACCCGCGTCGGGGGCCGCGTGTGGGGCGGGCTCACCCGCGTCGGGGGCCGGCGGCGAGGCGGCGGTCGGGCTCGAGTCACCAGCGCCTGGCGCTGCGAGCCCCGCCGGTGCCAGCCCGAGCGTCGTCGTCCCCCGGGCGGGAGCGAGCTCTGGTGCCGGCGCCGCGGGCGCGGGCTTCGAACGCCGCGGAGCCTCGGGTGCGGCCGCGGCGGCTGCGGCGGGCTTCGGCTCGGCCTCCTGGCGCGCGACCGTCGGCCGCTCGCTGTCCCGCCGCGTCGAACGGGCGGGCTTCGCGTCGAACGGCGGCAGCTTCGGCGCCGTCGTGGTCCGCTGGCGCCCGGAGCGAGCGTCGGGGCGCGGCGGCCGATCGGACCGCGACGGCGCGAAGGGCTCCTGCCGTGCGGCGCCGACCGGCGACGGCGCGACGGGCTCGTGCGGCTCGGCGCCGGCGACGGGCGGGGAAACCCCCGCGAGGGTCCGCTGCGTTCCACCCGCTGGGCGGTGGGCGCCGAAGAACGGCTGCAGCTCCGCGATCGACCGGAGCGGACGCGGCGGCAGGCCCTTGGGCAGCAGCAGATCGTCGGGCGAAACCTGCCCCTGGGCGATGGCCCGCTGCAGGTCCCGAAGCGCGGTGTAGGTGACCTCGACGCCGCTCGCCGGGCGCACCACCCAGATCTCGGGCCGGCCAGCGCCGGCGACGGGATACACCTTGAATTGGTGCCCGCAGTTCGTGCACTTCACCGTCGTCCCGCGGTCCGAGACGAGTGCATCGTCGAAGTCGTACTCGGTCTGGCAACGCTCGCAGCGAACGTCCATCTTCGGCCCGCGGAAGGTGTGGGTCGAAACCTACCATGGCGCGAGAACCCCGGATCGGGTTTCGTCGGCACGGCGCCCCGTGAACCGGCCTTCACGAGCGCGCTGCTCGAGCGCAGGGAACGAGCCGTCGGGACCGGCGCCTTGTCCGGGGCACGTCGCTTGCTACGCTCCCCGACGTCGTCCCCATTGCCCGGGGGTCTTCGGAGGCACCGATGAAGCGAGTCCTGCGGCTGGGCGCCGTAACGGTCGGAGCGGTCGCGCTCGGGGGCTGTCCCATCTTCCCCGAGACGTCCTACGCCTGCCTCGACGACTGGGACTGCGCCGCCGGCTACGGCTGCAACGTCCACACGGGCAACTGCGAGCTCGTGACCGCCTTCCCCGGCGGGGAGACCCGCAGCGATCGCGGGATCACCTTCTGCGACTCACCCGACGACTGCGGCCGCAGCGAAACCTGCACGCGAGCGGGCGTCTGCGCGGTGGGCTCCTGCGACACCGCCGGATACGAGTGCGTGGACGGCTACCGCTGCCGCGCGAGCTCGGGGGGTTGGGCTTGCGTCCCCGCGCCGGCTGATGGAGGCGGCGCCGGTGGGACGGCCGGTGACGGCCAGGGTGGCGCCGCCGGCCTCGTCCCCGATGCGGGCGCCGGCGGCGCGGCGCTGCCACCGGTCGCGGGCGGCGCGGCGCCGATCGCAGGCGCTCCCGTCACTTGACGACGCGCAGCCACGCGGGCCGCGCCTTGCGCTCTGCGCCCGGCCCCGACTCGCCTTCCGCGTCGGCGGCGGGCGGCGCGTCGGCGGGGGGAGGCTCCCCCGCGGGCGCCGCGGCGACCGCGTCCTCGCCCGACAGCGCCGGATCGACGCCGCCCGGGGACCTGGTGGGGTCCGGCTCCGGGACGGGCGGCTCGACCGGGGTCGCTGCCTCGCGCGGCGCGGCCGGCTCCTCGCCATCGGCAGCGCCGCCGACGGACCGCAGATGCGCACGACGCGGCGGCGGCGCGGCGGGAGCGCGCGGTCCCGCCGCTCCGGCCATCTGCCGCGCCTGCGCGGCGACCTCCGGCGGGACGTCGTCGGGCCAGACCATTCCTCGCTGGTCCTCGCCCACCAGCGCGAAGATCGCGGCCCAGGGGATCCAGCAGAAGAACGGCGAGCGGTTGAAGCTCAGCGTGCAGGAGACGCACTCGTCGTCGACGGACAGATCCCGGATCGGCACCGGCATGTTCAGCCCCACCTGGAGCGCGAGCTGTGCCTGCTTCTTGAACCAGGGGGGCACGACGACTTCGGCGTGCCGGGGATCGAGGTGGATGAAGACGCTCGTCTTCTCCAGGAAGGCCAGCATGACCTCCTTCTTCGGGGGCAACGTCGACGCCATACCGTGCCCCTTCTAGCGCCCGTCGGCGCGGGTTGCCAGCGGCAGACCCGACCCCCGGGGTCGGCGATCGGTGGCAGCCCCGGGCCAGCCCCGAGCCCGGCGCTCAGCCCTCGAGCTCGCGCGGGAGGATCAGGCCGAGCCACCGCGCCGGCGTCGCCCCATCGAGCTCGAGCCAGCTCGCCACCTCGAGCTCGAACGCCGCCACCGCCGCGGTCGGCAGCGTCACCGCCTCCCCGGCGAACATCGAGACGAGGGACTCCAGCCCGGGGTTGTGCCCGACGAGGAGCTGGCAGGCCGCGTCCGCGGGGGCCTCTCGCGCCACGCGCAGGTACGCCGAGGGCGGAGCCAGGTACAGGGCACGGTCGGTCCGGATCTGCGTCGGGTGACCGATCGCGGCCACCACCGACGAGGCGGTTTCCCGGGCGCGCACGGCGGAAGACGCCGTCACCGAATCCGGCAGCCACCCGCGCTGCGAGAGCTCGCGGCCGACGAGCGGCGCGGCCCGCAGCCCACGCGGGGCGAGCGGGCGCTCGTGATCGCCGAGATCCCCCGGGGAGACCGCCTTGGCGTGGCGCATGAGGAGCAGGATCTTCATCAGGGGATGGATCCAAGCATGGCACGACCCCTCCGGTAAGGCCGCATGCTACCGTCGGCAGGTCATGCCGGCGGCTCCCCCTCCCTTCTCCCCTCCCGGCTCCGACGCCGTCGCGGCCTGGGCTCACCAGCGTGGGCTCGCCTTCTTGGCGCACCCCGGGGCAGCCTGGTTCGAGGCCTGGGAGCCCTACGACACCATGGTGGCTCCCGAGGCGTACTTCAACGCGGTGAGCTGCGCGGTCCAGGGCGCCGGCGTCACGCTGGCGGAGCCGTGGCTCGCGCCGCTCGGCAGCGAGCCGCTCGGGCGGGCAGTCCTCTGCTTCGTGCAGCACCCGGCGTTCGTGCGGCGCGCGGCGGCGCGCGGCGGCGAGCACTTCAACACCCGTGCCGCGTACCTCGACCACCCGCCCCCGCCCCGCGTCGCCCTCGGAGACCGCGTCTGGGACACCCACCTCGCGACCTTCGCGGCCTCGCCCGCGGAGGCCGACGCCGCGTTCCCGCCGGCCGTGCGGCGCACGCTCGCCGAGTGGGGCTTCGCCGGCCACCTGGAGGTCCGCCCCGGCGGGGCTGTGCTCCACCACGCGCGCGTCACGCCCACGCCGGCGGCGCTCGACGGCCTGCTCGCGTTCCTCCCCCGGCTGGTCACCGCCTTCGTCTCGCGTTAGCGTGAGGTGTCGCGTCCATGTCCCAGCACATCCTGGTGGTGGAAGACGAGCCGGCCATCGCCGAATCGGTCGCCTACGCGCTGCGGCGCGACGGCTTCACCACCACGCTCGCTGGCACCTGCGCCGAGGCGGAGGCCAACGTCCGCCAGTGCGATCTCATCCTGCTCGACCTGATGCTCCCCGACGGGAGCGGGTTCGATCTCATCGGCCGGCTGCGCCACGGCTCCATCGCGACCCCCATCATCGTGCTCTCCAGCCGCGACAGCGAGGCGGACCGGGTCGCGGCGCTGGAGACGGGCGCCGACGATTACGTGACCAAGCCCTTCTCACCCCGCGAGGTGGTGGCGCGGGTGCGCGCGGTGCTCCGCCGCATGACCTCGGCGACCCAGGAGCCGACCCTCACGCCGAGCACGGTCCTCACGGTCGACGAAACCACGCGTCGCGCGGCCGTGTCGGGTCACCCGCTGGAGCTGACGCGTGTCGAATTCGACCTGCTCGCCCGGCTGCTGGAGAGCCCGGGGCGCGTGTACACGCGCGCCCAGCTCATCGACAGCGTCTGGGGTGACGGGTTTGCGATCAGCGATCGAACCGTAGACTCGCACGTCAAGTCGCTGCGGCGAAAGGTCGGGGAGTCGGGCGGCGACCCCGCGCTCATCGAGACCGTGCGCGGGGTTGGTTACCGGGTCACGGATCGCCAGCCCAGCGAAGCGCCGCCGTGACGCGCCTCATCATCGTCGCCGTCACCGCGATCGGCCTCATCCTCTTCGTGGCCTTCGTGATCTCGCGCCTCGTCGAGTCACGCACGCGGGGGCTGTCGATCCGGATGCAGGTGTTCCTCGCGCTGTCCGTCATCGTGGGGGTCTTCGCCTTCGGGCTCGGGGTGATGGTGATCGACCGGATCGAGGCCCGCGCGGTGCGCGTCGCCACCGCCGCCGCTCAGGACGAGGCGACGGCCATCGCCCGCATGCTGGAGGGCGACATGGCCCGCACCGGGACCGGCGTCGCGGAGGTCGCCCACCGCCTGGAGCAGGAGGCGGCGGAGGGCGCCGATCTGCGGCTCCGGCTCCTCGACGACGAGGGCCGGACCCTCTTCCCCGCCGCCGCGGCGCCCGCGGCTCCGACCGCCGGCATGGTGACGGTCAGCGCGATCATCATGGTGGACGGCGAGCGAGTGGGCGCGGTGCAGGTCGTGAAGCCCACCGTCATCGTGCAGGAAATGCTCACCGACATGGCCCCGACGATCCTGGTGATGAGCCTCGTCCTCGGGGCGGCGGCGGCGCTGGCGGCGGCCTGGATTGGCCGCTCGATCGCGCGGCCCATCGAGATCCTCAGCCACTTCGCCGAGCGCGTGAGCGCCGGGCAGCGGGCGGGCGAGCCGCCCTCCGTCGGCGCGCGGGAGGTCACTCGCCTCATCCATTCGATCGCCTCGATGCGCCGGCAGCTCGAGGGCCGCCCGTTCGTCGAGACGTTCGCGGCGGATCTCTCCCACGAGCTGAAGAACCCCGTGGCCGCCATCCGGGCCAGCGCCGAGGTGCTCGAGGAGGGGGCGATCGAGGATCCCGAGGCGGCACGGCGGTTCGTCGCGCGGATCCGGGAGGCGAGCCTGCGCATCGAGCGGCTCCTGAGCGACCTGCTCGGCCTGGCCCGAATCGAGGCCCGCGGCGTGGAGTCCTTCGACCCGGTCGAGCTCGGGCGCGTGGCGCAGCAGGTCCGCGGGGGGCTGCTCGAGGGGGCCGACCGGGTGACGGTGCACGCCGACAGCGACACCCGCGTGCGCGGGGACGCCACCTGGCTCGCGCGCGCCGTCGCCAACCTGATCGACAACGCGCTCGTGCACTCCGCGCCCGACACGCCCGTCGACGTGGACGTGCGCCGCGGCGCGAGCGACGTCGTGCTCTCGGTCCGCAGCCACGGCGAGGTGGTGCGCCACGTCCGGACGCGCCTGTTCCGTCGCTTCGTCAGCACCCGCCTCGACCGCGGCGGCACGGGGCTCGGTCTGGCCATCGTGCGCGCGGTCGCCGAGTCGCACGGCGGGCGGGCGGAGCTCGCTCGCGAGGGGCCGCCGTCGGTGGAGTTCCGGCTCGTCTTGCCGACGGCGTGGCGCAAGCCGGACGCCGAAGGCGGGGCGAGCACCGCCCCGCCCGCCGCCGACCCGGAGAATTCCTCATAATTTTCCACTTTCTTGCCCCCGTCCTGCCCAGGCGACGCGCGCCGGGATCGACCCCTTTCCTCGAAAGCTCCACACGGGCTCCGCGCAGGAGACGGAAAGGTGTGCCACCGTGTCTCGTCCGGGGCGGTCGCCCGCTGGACCGGTCGATTCGTGGCAAACCCAGGCCAGCATCAGCTCCCCCGGCATGTCGCCATCATCATGGACGGCAACGGGCGGTGGGCTGAGGACCACGGCCTCGAACGCGTGAAGGGCCACTGCGAGGGCGCCCGCGCCGTGCGCGACACGGTGGAAACCGCGGCGCGGATGGGGATCCAGCACCTTACCCTGTACGCGTTCAGCGTCGCCAACTGGTCGCGCCCCCGCACCGAGGTCGACACCCTGATGCGCCTGCTGGTCGACTTCGCCAAGCGCGAGCGGATGGACCTTCGCCAGAACGGGATCCGCGTGCAGGTGGCTGGCCACGTCGAGGAGCTACCGCCGGTCACCCGCTTGGCCGTGCGCGAGCTCATCAACTCCACCCGCCACGGTGATCGGCTCACGCTGACGCTCGCGCTGTCGTACGGCGGCCGGCGCGACATCGTGGACGCGACGCGGGCCCTCGTCGCCAGGGTGCGCGCGGGGGAGCTCGCCCCGGAGGCGATCGACGAGGCCGCCTTCCGGGCGCAGCTCACCACCAGCGCGCTGCCCGACGTGGATCTGCTCATCCGCACCGGGGGCGAGTCGCGGATCAGCGATTTCTTGCTCTTCGAGGCGGCCTACGCGGAGCTCCTCTTCCTGCCGGTGATGTGGCCCGAGTTCCGGCCAGAGCACCTGGTCGCCGCGGTCGAGTGCTACATGGGCAAGGAGCGCCGCTTCGGCCTGACCTCGGCGCAGGTACGCTCGCAGGACCAGGGCGCGGCACGAGAGAACAGCCGCGTGCTCCGCCCCGTCGTCGGGTATTGAACCGCGTTCCGCGCGTCCGTCCGCCAGCGACCGCCGCGAGGCTCACATCTCGTATTCGACGATGTTGAGCGACTTGACCTTGTCCCGCCACGTCAGATCGAGGATCTGCCGGGTGAGACAGGTCTTCAGCGCTTCGCTCTTGGTTTCCAGATCGATCCCGACGGCCTTCCCGTTCCAGACGGCGACGCGAAGCTTGAAGTGATCCCCCGGCTTGAGCTTGCACGGCTCGTAGAGCGAAGGCTGGGTCAACGGGTAGCCCAGCGTCTCTTGGTCGATGTTGATCCGCTCGGTCCCCTGCGCCGCGGTGATCGCCTGCTCGACCCCCATGCCCTGGGTGAACTCCGGATCGCCCTGCCGCACCGGCGCCTCCTCGCCGCGATCGCCGTCGGCGTCGCTCACTTCCTGGTTCACCTCGCCGTCGACGTAGTCGTCCATCGGCTCGAGCTCGTGCGGCTCGTTGAAGCCGGGCGGAGGCGGGTACTTCGAGTCGCCCACCTTGTGGGCGCTCGAGCGGCCGCAGCCCCCAAGCGCGATGATGAACGCGCTCGCCATGATCGCCGTCCTCGTCATCACCCCTGCCATGGGCCGGATACTAAGGCCGGCAGAAAGGCCCGGTCGAGGCCTTTCGATCCCTCCCCCCGACCCCCGACCTGGGCTAGCCTCCGGGCTGGCCGGTGCCCACCCACGCGGAGGGCCACGGCAACGAGCGCCCGTAGCTCAGTTGGATAGAGCGGCGGCCTTCTAAGCCGCGGGTCACAGGTTCGAATCCTGTCGGGCGTGCTGGGGCGATCGGCCCGGGGCGGGGTCCGAGGCGCCGGGACCGGGCGACGGCGCTCAGCGCGGCGGTCCGACCGGCCGCTTGTCGGCCTGGATGGTCGCGAGATACTTGTCCGAGATGAACCCGAACCAGGGCACCGGTTTGTACTGCCCCTGCGCCGAGTTCACGACGCCAATGATCCAGGGGTACATGAACGGCAGGTAGAGGATGAACCCGATCCCGCAGGTGATCGTGCCGATGATGCTGATGGGGATGCTGGCGATGACGACGGCGATCAGGAGCGCCAGCGACTGCTTCGCGTGGTAGAGGGCGAAGGCGTTGTCCCGCTG
Source organism: uncultured Polyangiaceae bacterium (assembly GCA_964404725.1). GTDB lineage: Bacteria > Myxococcota_A > Polyangia > Polyangiales > Polyangiaceae > JAFGBI01. Next base: position 41,808 of record CAYOLF010000024.1, on the reverse strand, counting down.
CACGAAGGGAATGACCCACAGCGGCGAGATCAGGTACCCGAGCAGCGCCCAGGTCTTGCCCTGCTCGATGTCCTCGGGCGGGTAGAGCGCGGGGGAGGGGCCCGCGGCCGGCATCGCCATGGGCCCCGCGAGCACCGGCGGGGGCGCGGCCGGCGGAGCCCCGAAACCCGGCGGCTGCCCGCCCGGCGGTGGGGCGCCCGCCCCACCCCCGTCCCAAGGGGGCTGCCCACCCGGTGGACCACCGAAACCCGGCGGGGGAAACCCGCCCTGACCGCCCTGACCCTGCTGGCTCATGTCCGACGCAGGGTACACCGTCCGAACCTCATCGGGAACCCGGCGCGCCGGGAGTCGGCCCCTCCTGGGGTCGCCGCGCGCCGCCGCGCTCCGGCCACCGCCCCCCCCCCCGGGGGGAGGCCGTCGTTCGCCGGCCGATCGCGCTCTGGTAGCCTCCCGGCTCGGCACCCTTGACGATCGCCGAGCCGGCCCCCGTGCTGCGCGCGCCGCCTGAACGCCGGCGCCACGCGGAGGTGCAGTTCGTCGTCGCGCTGGGCCTGGTCTTCGCCTTTGCCGCCCGCTTCACCAGCTTCTCGCTGCTCGCGGACGACGCCTTCATCAGCTTCCGGTACGCCGAGAACCTCGCGACCCTCGGGGAGCTCGTCTTCAACGTCGGCGAGCGGGTCGAGGGGTTCAGCAACCTCTCGTACACGCTCGTGCTGGCGGCCGCCGCGAGCCTGGGCGTGACCGCGACCACCGCCGCGACCGCGATCGGCTTCGGGGCTGGCGCGCTCACGGTCCTGGGCGTCGCGCACGGAGCCCACCGCCACCTCGGCGCCTCGCCCAGCGTCAGCGCGGCGATGGGCCTGGCGCTCGCGCTGTCGCCGAGCTTCGCGTTCTGGGCCGGCGGGGGGCTCGAAACCGCGCTCTTCGCGCTGCTGCTCCTCCTGGCCTGGCTCGCTGGCGAGGCCGCCACCGGCGGCAGCCTCGGCGCCACGGCGCTCTTCGGCCTGCTCGGGGGCACCCTCGCGCTCACGCGCCCGGAGGGACACGCCCTGGTGCCCATGGTCGGCGCGCTGCTCTGGGCCCGCGGGGCGAGCCGCCGCCAGATCGCCTCCGCGCTGGCGATCGCGACGGCGCTGCCGCTAGCTGCGCTCGGCTGGCGCGCCGCCTACTACGGCGCCTGGGTCCCGAACCCGGTGCTCGCCAAGCTCGCGTTCAACGGCACGTCGCTCGCTCGCGGTGCGGCCTACGTCTGGGAGGGCGTTCGCGACGACGCGCTCTACCTGCTCCTCCCTGCCGTCCTCCTCGGCGACCTCCGCTCCGCCCGGCACCGCACCCTGCTGGTCGGCGCGGGCCTCGGGGGCGCGCTCGCGATCGTGGCGGGCGGCGACGGCCTTTACCGCGCCCGCCTCCTCGCACCCTGGGTCCCGCTGCTGCTCCTGGCGGCGACGAGCGGCACCGAGCGGCTCTGGAGACGCGGCGGTCGGTGGCGCGCCGTCGCCCTCGCCGGCCCGCTCGCGACAGCGCTCGTCCCCCTCGCGTCCACCCGGTTCTTCCGCGACTACACCCTGGCCGACGTCCGCGAGTGGGAGGAGCGCTGGAGCGCGGTGGGCACCGCACTGGCACCGCACCGCACCCCCGAGGCGCTCCTGGCCACCAACGTGGCAGGGCGCGTGCCCTACCGATCGGGCTGGCGCACGCTCGACCTGCTCGGCCTCACCGACCGAGTGATCGCGACAACCCCTGCCGTCGCCGCCGGCCGCGGCTACGCCGGGCACGAGCGCGCGGCGCCAGGGTACGTGCTCTCGCGAATGCCCGACGTGATCTACCTCTCCGTGCTCGACGGGCTCCCCGCTGCTGCCTTCTCCGATCGCCACGTCGTCGAGGCCGTGGTGGCGCGAGGATCGCTCTACCGCTACGCCCCGCTCTTCGGCTCGGCCGAGCTCTGGGATCGCTACGGGCCCGCGCGGCTCCCGCTCCCGGACGGCACCGCCGCCAACCTCCTCGTGCGCCGAGACGGCTCGCTCGGCGCCCTCGCGGGTGCGGAGTGAGTGGGCGCCCGCAGCGGCGCGCCGCCCGTTCAGCCCCCGCCCCGGGCGCTTGGCGCGGGATCCCGACGACGCGACTGGAGCCACCCACGCCACCAGGGTGACCTATCGTTACTTTTGAAATTTCTAGCACTTACCGCTTGCGCTCGACGCTGCGACGGACCACATTGTGAACCGCTTCACAGCGTTACGGAAATCACAGCAGAGCGACCGCGACGGTCCATCCTGAGACCACCATGGTGCACCCCCACGCCATCGGGCGTCTCAGCCTCTACCGCCGCCTGCTCTCGAACCACCTCCCCCCAGGGACTCAGTTCGTCTTCTCGCACGAGCTCGCGGCGATGGCGCGGGTGTCGCCGGCGCAGGTCCGGCGCGACCTGATGCACCTGAACTGCAGCGGGAGCCCCAGCAAGGGCTACCGGGTCGACCACCTGGTGGCCAGCCTCAGCGACGAGCTCGATCACTCCGCCGGCCAGAGCGTGGCCCTGGTCGGCATCGGCAACCTCGGCCGCGCGCTCATCACCTACTTCCACGGCCGCCGCGAGCGCCTCGCGATCATGGCGGCCTTCGACCGCGAGCCGGAGAAGGTCAACCGCATCTTCCACGGCTGTCACTGCTACCCGCTCGAGGAGCTGGAGGCAGTCCTTCGGCGTGACGACATCCGGGCGGCGATCCTCGCCGTTCCGGCCAACGAAGCTCAAGGCATGGCCGACCGCCTCGTGGCCGCCGGGGTGCGCGGGCTCCTCAACTACGCCCCCGTCCCCCTGCGCGTGCCCCCCGACACCTACCTCGAAGAACAGGACATGACCACGGCGCTCGAGCGAGTCGCCTACTTCGCTCGCCAGCGCCCCCCGCACCGACGTGAGGAATGAAGTGACGCTCCCCGCTATTCTCGAGGGCTTCCCCCGCGCCCGTCGCGACGCGCTCATCCCCCTTTTGCAGGAGGTCCAGCGCGCCGAGGGCTACATCTCTCGCGAGGCGATCGAACGGATCGGTCAACACCTCGAGCTGCCCGCGTCGAAGATCTACGGGGTGGCTACCTTCTACAACCAGTTCCGGTTCGAGCGGCTCGGCCGCTACCACATTCAGGTGTGTCGGGGCACCGCGTGCCACGTCAAGGGGTCGCTCGCGGTGATGGAGAGCGTCTGCAAGCTGCTCAAGGTGAGCCCCGGACAGACCACGCGCGACGGACTCTTCAGCGTCGAGGTCGTCGCCTGCATCGGGGCTTGCGGGTTGGCCCCCGTGATCAGCGTGAACGGTGAGTTTCACGCCGGGGTCACCACCAAGCAGCTCCCCAAGATCCTCGCCATCTACCGCAATCGGGACGCCGCCGACCGCGCGGCGAAGGAGGCGCAGCCGTGAGCCACTGCTGGCCAGAGCCCACCGCTCCCTCGGAGACGCTCCTCGCCTTTCTCCGTCGGCGCCGGCCGGACCACCCCTGGCCCGACCCGTCGCAGCCGATCGCCGAGGTGCCGGAGCGGACGACCATCTACGTCGGCGCGGGCACCTGCGGCCTCGGCGCGGGCGCCGCCCAGACCAAGGCCGCGATCCTCGCCTTCCTCGCCGAGCGAGGCCTGGGGGCGCGGGTGATCGAGGTCGGGTGCATCGGGCTCTGCTCCGCGGAGCCCCTGGTGGACTTCGAGGCGCCGGGGCGCCCACGCCTCTGTTGCGCGCGGGTGACAGCCGATCTCGTGCCCGAGGTCCTGGAGGCCCTCTTCGATGGCGAGGTGCCACGACCGCACGCCATCGGGCAGTTTCGCCAGTCGGCGGGCCTCGAGTGGCCGCGAGTGCCTTACCTGGATGAGCTGCCCTTCTTCCGCGCCCAGACCCGCTGGGTCCTGGAGAACTGCGGGATCATCGATCCCGGGTCCTTCGAGGCCTACGTCGGGCGGGGCGGCTACGCGGCCCTCGCTGCGGCGCTGACGACCCGCACGCCGACGGAGATCCGGGATCTGGTGCTCGCGTCCGGGCTCCGCGGGCGCGGCGGCGGTGGCTTCCCCACCGCCAAGAAGTGGCAGCTCGCCGCGGCGCAGGGCGCCGACCAGAAGTACCTCATCTGCAACGCCGACGAGGGCGACCCGGGCGCGTTCATGGATCGGGCCGTCATCGAGGGCGACCCGCACCGCCTGCTCGAGGGCATGGCGCTCGCCGCCTACGCCCTCGGCGCGAGCAAGGCGTACGTCTACATCCGCGCCGAGTACCCGCTCGCCATCACGCGGCTGGAGGTGGCGCTTGCCCAGGCGCAGGCAGCAGGGCTGCTCGGCAAGAACATCCTCGAGAGCGGCTTCGCCCTGGACGTCACCATCAAGATGGGCGCCGGAGCCTTCGTCTGCGGCGAGGAGACGGCGCTGATGCGCTCCATCGAGGGCAAGCGAGGGATGCCCACGCCGCGCCCGCCGTTCCCGGCCGCGAGCGGGCTCTTCGGCAAGCCCACAGTGGTGAACAACGTGGAAACCCTGGCCAACGTCCCGCGCATCGTCGGCCTCGGCGCCGATGCCTTCCGCGCCCTCGGCACCGAGGGCTCGAAGGGCACCAAGGTGTTCGCGCTCTCCGGCAAGGTCGTGCGCACCGGGCTCGCCGAGGTGGCGATGGGCACTAGCCTCCGCCAGATCGTCTTCGACGTCGCGGGCGGCATCCCGGCGGAGAAGGCCTTCAAGGCCGTGCAGATCGGCGGCCCCTCGGGCGGCTGCATCCCGGAGAGCGAGCTCGACATCCAGATCGACTACGAGTCCCTCAAGACCGTGGGAGCGATGATGGGATCCGGCGGCCTCGTCGTCATGGACGAGGACACCTGCATGGTCGATCTCGCCAAGTTCTTCATGGATTTCATCCAGCGAGAGAGCTGCGGCAAGTGCATCCCCTGCCGCGAGGGGACGCGCCGGATGCTCGAGATCCTGGAGATGATCACCCGCGGACGCCACGGGGAGAAGGGCGCTGACGCGCTCGAGCGGTTCCAGGGGGTGCTCTACCTGCAGCGGCTGGCGGAGGTGATCCGCGACACCAGCCTCTGCGGTCTGGGCCAGTCGGCGCCGAACCCGGTGCTGTCAACGCTACGCTGGTTCCGCCACGAGTACGAGGATCACGTCTACGACCGCCACTGCTCCGCGCTGGTTTGCCGGGGACTATTGACCTATCGAATCGACGCCGACAAGTGCAACGGCTGCACGCGCTGCGCGCGCGACTGCCCCTCCGACGCCATCCTGGGCGCCCAGCGGAGCGTCCACCACATCGTGGACGAGAAGTGCATCCGCTGCGGCGCCTGCGTCGATAACTGCCGCTACGACGCCGTGATCGTGGCTTGAACGCGAGGATGATGATGCAGATCACCGTCAACGACCAGCCGGTGCAGGCCCAGGAGGGCGAGACCATCCTGACGGCGCTCGACCGCGCTGGCATCCACGTCCCCACCCTCTGCTACCTGCGCGATCGCTCGCCCACGGGCACCTGCCGTATGTGCGTGGTGGAGGTGGACGGCGCCCGCTCCCTCGTCCCCTCCTGCTCGGCACCGGTCGCCCCGGGTATGGTGATTCGGACCGACTCGCCGCGGGCCCAGCGGGCCCGCAAGACGATGGTCGAGCTGTTGCTCGCCAACCACCCGGACGACTGCCTGTATTGCGTCCGCAACGGCACCTGCGACCTGCAGGATCTGGCGGCGCGCTACGGGGTCCGCAACCGTCGCTACGCGGGCCAGAAGAACCAGCACCACCTCGACCTGTCCAGCCCCGCCCTGGTGCGCGATCCGGCCAAGTGCGTACTGTGCGGCAAGTGCGTCCGCGTGTGCGAGGAGATCCAGGGCGTCGCGGCCATCGACTTCATCGGCCGGGGCAGCCGCGCCAAGATCGGGACCGCCTACGACACCGGTCTGAACGTCTCCTCCTGCATCAACTGCGGGCAGTGCATCCTGGTCTGCCCCACCGCGGCGCTGCACGAGCAGTCCCACGCCAAGCTCGTCACCGACGCGCTGCGCGATCCCAAGCGCACGGTCGTCGTCCAGCACGCCCCGAGCATCTCCGTCACCATCGCCGAGGAATTCGGGCTCAAGCCGGGCGTGGACGCCGCCGGCGCGCTGGTGGCGGCGCTGCGGCGCATGGGGTTCGACGCCGTCTTCGACACCTCCTTCGGCGCCGATCTCACGGTGATGGAGGAGGCATCGGAGCTGGTGGCGCGCGTGAAGTCGGGGGGCCCCCTGCCCCTGATGACGAGCTGCTCGCCCGGCTGGGTCAAGTTCGTGGAGACGTTCTACCCCCACCGGATCCCCAACCTCTCCAGCTGCAAGAGCCCGCAGCAGATGCTGGGCGCGATGACCAAGAGCTACTGGGCCGAGCGCCGCAGCCTCGATCCGCGCTCGATCTTCAGCGTCTCGATCATGCCCTGCACCGCCAAGAAGTTCGAGGTCGGCCGCGGCTCGATGGTCCACGCCGACGGGGTCGCCGACGTGGACGCGGTGCTGACGACCCGCGAGCTCGCGCGGCTCATCAAGGTCTACGGGCTCGACCTCGCCAACCTGGCGCCGGAGGCACCCGACAACCCCTTCGGTCTGCGCAGCAGCGCCGGCAAGCTCTTCGGCGCCTCCGGCGGCGTCGCCGAGGCCGCGATCCGAACCGCCCACCACCTTTTGACCGGGGAGGAGCTCGCGGTCAAGGCCATCAAGGAGCTCCGCGGGCTCGAGGGACAGAAGCACTTCACCGTCTCCGTCGCCGGCCTCGAGCTCGGCGTGGCGGTGGTCAGCGGCCTCGGGAACGCGCGGGAGCTGCTCGACCAGATCGACCGCGGGCGCAGCGACGTCCACTTCATCGAGGTGATGACCTGCCCCGGCGGCTGCATCAACGGCGGCGGACAGCCGATCCACGCGGACGCCAAGGCGATTCGGGCCCGCCTGAAGGCGCTGTACGACATCGATCGTGACGACGAGCTCCGCACCGCGCACGCGAACCCGTACATCCGAGAGCTCTACGCACAGTACCTGGGCGAGCCCCTGAGCCACCGCAGCCACGAGCTGCTCCACACCCACTACGAACGCCGCGAGGTCCTGCGGTGACGAGCTCGACCGCCGCGGCGGCGCCAGCGTTCGTCTCGCTGGTACGCACGGTCCCGGAGCGCTGTCGGGTCTGCTACACCTGTGTGCGCGAGTGCCCCGCCAAGGCCATCCGGATCCGCGGCGGGCAAGCCGAGGTCGTCGATAGCCGCTGCATCGGCTGCGGCAACTGCGTCCGCGTGTGCAGCCAGCACGCCAAACAGTACCGTTCCGCCGTCGACGAGGTGGAGGCCCTGCTCGCGTCCGACGCGCCCGTGGCGGCGATCGTGGCCCCCGCGTTCCCGGCGGAGCTCGACGGCAGCGACTACCGGAGCTTCGTGGGCGCCGTGCGCGCGCTGGGCTTCGACCTGGTCAACGAGGTCGCCTTCGGCGCGGATCTGGTGGCCGACCGGTATCGGCAGCTGTTGCACCGCGACGACGGGCAGCAGTGGATCGCCACGACCTGCCCGGCGCTGGTCGCCTTCGTGGAGCGCTACCACCCCGAGGCGGTCCCCCGGCTGGCGCCCATCGTGTCGCCCATGGTCGCGATGGCGCGGGTGCTGCGCCGGCTCCACGGCCCCAAGCTCCGCATCGTCTTCGTCGGCCCCTGCATCGGCAAGAAGGCGGAGGCGGCGGATCCGCTGCTGGCGGGCGAGGTCGACGCGGCGCTCACCTTCGCTGAGCTCTGGCGGATGTTCTCGGCCCACGACCTAACGCTCGAAACCGCGGAGCCTTCCCACTTCGATCCCCCCGAGCCGGGCCTCGGGCAGCTCTTCCCGATCAGCCGTGGCATGCTGCAGGCGGCTGACATCCAGGAGGATCTGTTGCAGGCGAAGGTGGTCAGCGCCGCGGGTCGGAACGAGTTCGTCACCGCCGTACGCGACTTCACGGCGGGGGAGCTCGACGCACGGCTGCTCGAGGTGCTCTGCTGTAACGGCTGCATCATGGGCCCGGGCATGATCACCCAGGAGCCGCAGTTTCGACGCCGCGCCCGGGTGAGCGCCTACGCGCGCGACCGGTTCAACGAGCTGAACCTGAACCGGTGGCACGCCAAGATGGATCGGTTCACCAACATCGACCTCGGGCGATACTACCTGGCCCGCGATCGTCGTATCCCCTCCCCCTCCGCCGAGGAGCTCGAGGCAATCCTCGGCCGGCTCGGCAAACACTCGCCCGACGAGGAGCTCAACTGCGGGGCCTGCGGTTACGACACTTGCCGTGAGCACGCGGTGGCCATCCACAAGGGCCTGGCCGAGCCGGAGATGTGCCTGCCCTTCACCATCGAGCGCCTCAACGAGGCCTGCCGCGACCTGGCCTCGAGCCACGAGGAGCTCGCCACCACCCAGCAGGCGCTCATGCAGTCCGAGCGGCTGGCGAGCATGGGCCAGCTCGCCGCCGGGATCGCCCACGAGATCAACAACCCCCTGGGGGTGGTGCTCCTGTACGCGCACAACCTCCTCGAGGAGGCGACCCAGGACGGCTCCCGCGAGGACCTCCAGATGGTGGTGGAGCAGGCGGATCGCTGCAAGAAGATCGTGAGCGGGCTGCTCAACTTCGCCCGCCGGAACAAGGTCGCCCGCCAGTCCGTCGACTTCCCTCGGCTCGTCGACCACTGCCTCGGGATGCTCGCCATCCCCCCGTCCGTCGCCGTTTCGACCGAGCACTCCACCCCGCAGCTCCGCGCGGAGATCGACCCCGATCAGATCGCGCAGGTGGTGACGAACCTGGTCTCCAACGCGGTCGCGGCCATGCCCGACGGGGGGCGCCTCCTGGTGCGGACGAGCGAGCGAGGTGGCGAGGCCGTACTGGAGGTGTCGGACACGGGGACCGGCATCCCGGTGGAGAACATCCACAAGATCTTCGAGCCCTTCTTCACCACCAAGCAGATGGGGAGGGGCACGGGCCTCGGGCTCGCGGTCACCTACGGCATCGTCAAGATGCACCGCGGAGTCATCCAGGTGACCTCGAACCATGACCCGAGCGTCGGCGCCACCGGCTCGACCTTCACCGTGCGGCTTCCCCGACGCGGGGACGACGACCCACCCACCCTGAGCGAAGCGGACGATGAACTACCAAGGGAAATCCATCCTGCTGGTTGACGACGACGTGGACCTGTTGGCCCAGATGTCCATCCAGCTCAAGAGCCTCGGCTTCGAGGTGATCGAGGCCGACGGACAGCACGCCGCCGAGGCGATCCTGGAGCACCAGCGCCCCGACGTCGCCGTCGTCGATCTGATGATGGAGCACGAGGACAGCGGCTTCGTGCTGGCGCACCACGTCAAGCGCCGCTACGCGGACGTGCCCGTGATCGTGGTCACCGCCGTCACCAGCGAGCTCGGGCTCACCTTCGACGCCGCCACCGGCGAGGAGCGGTCCTGGATCCGCGCCGACGCGCTCCTCAACAAGCCGGTCCGCTTCGAGCAGCTCGAGCGCGAGCTCAGGCGGCTGCTCCCGGAGCCGCAGCACTGAGCCGTCCACCCGCGCCCGGACCGCAGCGCGACGGCGCTCGGTCCCCCCGTCTCCCATGGATCCCCACCCGCAGAGCCCCCTGGAAACCATCCGCGTCCTGGTGGTCGATGATGAGCCGGGCATGCGGCTCGGCGTGGAGCGCACCCTGCGCGGCTTCGTCGCCGCACTGCCGGACGTGGAGGGCGCGGTCGGCTTCGCGGTGACCCCGGTGGAGTCGGGGGAGGCGGCCCTCGAGGTGCTGCGCACGAGCCCCGTCGATCTCCTGCTTTTGGACCACAAGCTGCCCGGGATCCAGGGGCTCGACGTCCTCGACGTCGTGACCAAGGAGCGGCACGGGGACGTCCTCACCGTGATGATCACCGCCTACGCGTCCATCGAGACGGCGATCAGCGCCACCAAGCGCGGCGCCTACGATTTCCTCGCCAAGCCCTTCACCCCGGCCGAGCTCAAGGCGACGGTGACCAAGGCGGCCCGCCACCTGATGCTCCGGCGCCAGGCGCAGAAGCTGGCCCGGGAGCGGCACCAGCTCCGCTTCCAGCTCATCAGCGTGGTGGCGCACGAGCTCAAGAGCCCGCTGGCGGCCATCGAAGGCTACCTCCGGCTGCTGGAGGATCCGCGGACCGGAGCCGACCCACCGACTCGAGCCCGGATGGTGGAGAGGAGTTTACTCCGTCTCGACGGGATGCGGAAGCTCATCTTCGACTTGCTCGACCTCACACGCATCGAGTCGGGCGAGCGGCCACGGAACCTCACGGCGGTGGATCTGGTCGCGCGCGCCGCGCTGGCCCTCGACGCCGTCCGCATCGCCGCGGACGCCCGCCAGGTGTCGCTCGCCCTCGACGCGCCCGCCGCGCTCGAGCTCGCCGCCGACCCCGCCGAGATCGACATCGTGCTAAACAACCTGATCTCGAACGCGGTGAAGTACAATCGCGACGGCGGCGCGGTCACGGTGTCGATCCGAGACGGCGCGAGCCACGTCACCGTCGCGGTCCAGGACACCGGCATCGGCATGACCGCGGACGAATGTGCCCGGCTCTTCGGTGAATTTGTGCGTATTCGCAACGAGAAGACCAAGAACATCCTCGGCAGCGGCCTCGGGCTGTCGATCCTCAAGCGGATCGCGGCCCTTTACCGGGGCGAGGTCCGGGTGGCGAGCGAGCCGGACGTCGGAACCACCTTCACCGTGACCCTCGCGAAAGAGGCGTCCTCCACCCCGTAGCCATTCCCCGGCCGCGGGCGAGGGCGTTCGCCCAGCGCCCGCACCCCGCGGGCGCCGAACCGCCGGCGCTCTGACCCCAGCGACACCGTCCCAGGGAGAACCATGCACGACCACATCATCGTCGGGATCCACATCACCGACCGCGTGACCAACGCGGGCGGGGTCCAAGCGCTGCTCACCCAGCACGGCGCCTGCATCCGCACCCGCCTCGGGCTGCACGACGCCGCCGGCGAAACCGCCGGACCGAACGGCCTCATCCTGCTCGAGACGATCGGACCCGTGAAGGCGATCGAGGCGCTCTGCGACGCCCTGCGGAAGGTCCATGGCGTCCAGGTCCAGCAGATGTACTTCTCGCACCCGGAGGCTTGATTTTGGAGCTACCCGGCGTCATGGCTTCTGCTGGCAGCGCCGCGCCCCCCGCGTCACGCCGCCTGCCCCCGTCGACGACCATGGACCGCTCCACGCTCCAGCGCTGGCTTCGCGAGCGCGACCCGGCGCGCCTCGACGCGCTGTACGCCGAGGCTGACGCGGTCCGTCACGCGCACGTCGGAGACGCCGTTCACCTGCGTGGCCTGGTCGAGATCTCCAGCCACTGCCGACGCAACTGCATGTACTGCGGGATCCGGGCGGGCAATTTCGGCGTCGAGCGCTTCCGGCTCACCGCCGGCGAGGTGGTGGAGTGCGCGCGGCAGGTGGCCGCCTTTGGCTGCGGAACGGTCGTGCTCCAGGGTGGCGAGGACCCCGCCCTCGACGTCGGCTGGTACTCCGACGTCATCCGCCGGATCAAGCACGACACGGCCCTCGCGGTCACCCTCTCGCTCGGCGAGCTGCCCCCGACCGACCTCGCGCAGCTGCGCGCGGCCGGGGCCGACCGGTACCTCCTGCGCTTCGAGACGTCGAACGCGCGCCTCTACGCGCACGTCCACCCGCCGCATCAGCCGGGAGAGCCCACCCGACGAGAGCTCCTCGGTCGCCTGCGCGAGCTCGGGTTCGAGGTCGGGAGCGGGGTCATGGTCGGGCTCCCGGGCACGACCTTCGAGGATCTCACCAACGATCTCCTGGCCTTCCGCGAGCTCGATCTCGACATGATCGGCATCGGGCCCTACATCCCGCACCCGGAAACCCCGCTCGGCCGGCGTCGCGGGCCCAACCCGGCCGACCAGGTCCCGAACGACGTCACCACCAGCTGCACGGCGCTGGCGCTGACGCGCATCCTCTGTCCCCGGTCGAGCATCCCCGCCACCACGGCGCTCGCCACGGTGAGCCCGGACGGACGGGCCCTCGGGCTCCGCGCGGGGGCCAACGTCTGGATGCCGAACTTCACCCCGCCCCGTTACCGCGCGTCCTACGAGATCTACCCCGGCAAAGCGAGCCCGCGGCACGACGAGATCGCGCACGAAACCGTCCTCGAAACCATCACGCTCGTCGGGCGCCATGTGGGCCGAGGCCCCGGGCCGAGCCCCAATTTCGTGGCGCGCTCGTCCGTCAGCGCTCACTGAGGTCCCATGTTCCCCCTGTCCAGCCGCCTGAGCCGCCACGCCGTCGACTTCATCGACGACGCTCACCTCCGTGATCTGGTCGAGTCGAAGCGCCTCTGCGACGTCTTCGCGGTACGAGACATCGTGGCCAAGGCGCTGGAGAAGATCCCGCTCGAGGTCGCCGAGGCCGCCGTCTTGCTCCACGCCCGCACGCCGGAGCTCCGGGCCGAGATCTTTGCGGCCGCGCGCGCCCTCAAGGAGCGGGTCTACGGCAACCGCATCGTGCTGTTCGCCCCCTTGTACGTCGGCAACCGCTGCATCAACTCCTGCACCTACTGCGGATTTCGGCGCGAGAACACGGAGGCCCTCCGCCGCACCCTGACCACGCCCGAGCTCCGCGCCCAGGTTTCGGCCATGGAGCGCCAGGGCCACAAGCGGCTGATCGTCGTCTTCGGGGAGCACCCGCACTACGACTCGGAGTTCATCGCCTCCTCGGTCCGCGCCATCTACGACGTCCGCGAGGGCCACGGCGAGATCCGCCGCGTGAACGTCAACGCCGCGCCCCTCGACCACGCGGGGTTTCGCACGGTCAAGGCGGCGGGGATCGGGACCTACCAGGTCTTCCAGGAAACCTACGACCACCGGGCCTACGCGCGCGTCCACCCGCGCGGCCCCAAGTCGGACTACCTCTTCCGGCTCGACGCCCTTGCCCGCGCGATGGAGGTTGGCCAGGACGACATCGGGATCGGAGCGCTCTTCGGGCTCGCCGACTGGCGCTTCGATGCCCTCGGGTTGGTGTCGCACGCGATCTTCCTCAAGGATCGCTACGGCTGCGGCCCGCACACCATCAGCTTCCCGCGGCTACGGCCGGCGTCCGGGGTCAAGGAAGCCGACGGCCAGCTAATGAGTGACGACGACTTCCGACTGCTGGTCGCCGTCCTGCGCCTCGCCGTCCCCTACACGGGCCTCATCCTCACCGCGCGGGAGCCAGCGGCGCTCCGGCGCGAGCTGCTCGCCTATGGCGTGTCGCAGATCGACGCGGGGTCGCGCATCGAGCTCGGCGGCTACACGGAGGCGGGCGACACCCAGCAGATGAACCAGAGTCAGTTCGAGCTGGGGGACGTGCGCTCGCTCGACGAGGTGGTCCGGGAGCTGGCAGAGAACGGGTACGTCCCGAGCTTCTGCACGGCGTGCTACCGGCTGGGGCGCACGGGCGAGCATTTCATGGAGTTCGCGATCCCGGGCTTCATCAAGCGCTTCTGCACGCCCAACGCCCTGACCACGTTCCAGGAGTTTCTGACCGACTACGCCTCGCCGGCGACCCGCGCGGTGGGTGACGCCCGGATCGCGGCCGAGCTCAGCGAGCTCGCGGAGGGCACCCAGAAGGAGCGCGTGGTCCGGCGGCTGGAGCTCATCCAATCCACCGACGAGCGGGACCAGTACTTCTAGCGGTCCCGCGCCGCCCATGACCGCCGCCGACCGCGCGCCACCACTGCGCACCGAGCACGACCTCCTCGGTGCGCGCGAGCTGCCTGCCGGGGCGCTCTACGGTATACACACCGCCCGTGCGCTCGAGAACTTCCCGCTCGCGGGGCGCCCGGTTCGGGCCGATCTGGTGCGCGCCTACGGCTCCGTGAAGCTCGCGTGCCTGGAGACGAACGTCGAGCTCGGCTGTCTGCCGACGGCGATCGTGCCCGCGCTGCGCCGCGCGTGCGAGGAGCTCGCCGCTGGCGACCTCGAAGCGCATGTCGTCGTGGACGCGCTCCAGGGCGGCGCGGGGACGAGCACCAACATGAACGTGAACGAGGTGCTCGCCAACCGGGCGCTGGTGCTGCTCGGCCGCCCACCCGGCGACGCTACGGTCGTCTCCCCGAGCGACCACGTCAACCTGCACCAGTCGACCAACGACACCTACCCGACAGCCCTGCGCGTCGCCGCCATCCGGGGGATCCGCGAGCTCGAGGCGGCCCTCGTCACCCTCGTCGAGGCCTTCCAGCACCAGGAGCAGGCCCTCGCCGACGTGGTCAAAGTCGGTCGAACGGAGCTGATGGACGCCGCTCTGGTCACGCTCGGGCGCGAGATGGGCGCTTACGCCGAGGCGTTTGGCCGCGACCGGTGGCGCGTCCACCAGTGCGAGGAGCGGCTTCGGGTCGTCAATCTGGGCGGGACCGCCGTGGGGACCGGCCTCGGGGCGCCTCGCGAGTACGTGTTTCGCGTGGTCGACCGGCTGCGCGCGGTGACCGGGCTCCGGGTCGCTCGCGCCGAAAACCTCCTCGAGGCGACGCAGAACGCCGACGCGCTGGTCGAGGTGAGCGGCGTCCTGAAGACGGCGGCCGTGAACCTGATGAAGGTGGCCGGCGACTTGCGCCTGCTCGGGTCGGGCCCGGACGCCGGCCTCGGCGAGCTCCGCCTCCCGGCGCGGCAGGCCGGCTCGTCCATCATGCCGGGCAAGGTCAACCCGGTGATCCCCGAGGCGGTCACCCAGGTCGCCATCCAGGTCCAGGCGTCCGACCTGGCGATCGCGCAGGCGGTGTCCCTCGGCTCACTCGAGCTCAATCCGTTCCTCCCGCTCGTCGCCGAGCACCTGCTCGGCAGCATCGAGCTAACCACGCGGGCGGTCTCGCTGCTCCGCACCCACTGCGTCGAGGGGCTCGAGGCAAACCGTGAGCGCTGTCGCGCCGCGACGGCGGCGGCCGTGGCGACGGCGACCGCGCTCGTCGAGCCGCTGGGCTACGAGAAGGCGACGGCGCTCGCCCGGCGCGCGATCGAGACGGGGCGGCCGCTCGACGCTATCGTGATCGAGGACGGTTCGCTCTCGGCCGAGCAGTTCGCGGCGCTCACCGCGCCGGAGGCGGTCAACCGGCTCGGCTCGCCGGGTCGAGGCAGGGGAGGTCCTCCATGAGGGACGCACCGCGTGGGTTCCGGGTCCACATCGGGATCTTCGGGCGGCGCAACGTCGGCAAATCGTCGCTGCTCAACGCGATGACCCGACAGCAGACGTCGATCGTGTCCGCGGTGGCGGGCACCACGACCGACCCCGTCGAGAAGCCGATGGAGCTGCTCCCGCTCGGCCCAGTGGTCTTCATCGACACGGCGGGGATCGACGATCGCGGCGCGCTCGGCCAGCAGCGGGTCGAGCGCACGCGCCGCGTCCTCGATCGCTGCGATGTCGCCCTGCTCGTGGTCGCGGCCGGGGACTTCGAGGCGTTCGAGGAGGAGCTCCTGACCGAGCTCCGTGGCCGCGACGTCCCCACCATCGTCGTGTTCAACCAGCGCGATCGCGGTGAACCGACGGCGACGCTGCTCGCGCGGCTCGCGGCCGAGGGGATCGCCTCCGTCAGCAC
The DNA here is from genome assembly GCA_964404725.1 of uncultured Polyangiaceae bacterium. Lineage (GTDB taxonomy): Bacteria > Myxococcota_A > Polyangia > Polyangiales > Polyangiaceae > JAFGBI01. The sequence goes on along the minus strand of CAYOLF010000024.1, from coordinate 26,239 downwards.
CGCAGCCCACCGCGGAGAGGGGGTGCTCGACCTCCACGAGGCCCTGGTGCGCGTCGCACCGGCCGAACTCCTGGAGACGCCCACGCTCGCCTCCGACCTGGTCCCGCCGGGGGAGCTCGCGGTGCTGGTGGTGCCCATCGACAAGGAGGCCCCGAAGGGGCGCCTCATACTGCCGCAGGTGCAGACCATCCGGGATCTGCTGGACGCGAACGCCTACTGCCTCGTGGTCCGAGAGCGTGAGCTCGGCGACGCCCTCGACCGCCTGCGACGCCCCCCTGCGCTGGTCGTCACCGACTCCCAGGCATTCCTGAAGGTGGCGGGAGACACGCCGCCCGAGATCCCGCTGACGAGCTTCTCGATCCTCTTCGCCCGCCTCAAGGGCGACCTCGCCGCCTTCACCGAGGGGGCGTTCGCCATCGAATCGCTGCGAGAGGGGTCGCGCGTGCTGGTCGCCGAGGCCTGCACCCACCACCCGATCTCCGAGGACATCGGGACGGTGAAGATCCCACGCTGGCTGACCCAGTACGTCGGCGGGCACCTGGAGTTCTCCCACGTCCAGGGGCACGACTTCCCCCTCGACCCGTCCGGCTACGATCTCGTGGTCCACTGCGGGGGCTGCACTCAGAACCGCCGCGAGGTGCTGAGCCGGATCGCCCGCTGCCAGCGGCGCGGCGTCCCGATCACGAACTACGGGGTGTGCATCGCCTACAGCCTGGGTATCCTGGAGCGAGCCCTCCGGCCGTTCCCCGGTGCTCACGCGCGGTACCAGGCCCGGCGAGAGGCCGGGGCGGGGCGGGGTCCAGCGACGGAGAGGTAACCGCCGGGTTGGAAGCCAGGCGGGGGATTGGCGCCCTGCGGCTGGCGTCCTCCCGCCCCCTCGTGCAACGCTGCCAGCCGATGCGGTGGCACCCTGCCCCCTGCTGCTTCGCGCTGGCGCTGGCCACACTCCCAGCGGCGGCGGCGGACGAGCCCACGCCGGTCCTCGTGGAGTACGAAGCCCCACCCGAATGCCCCGACGCGCTCGCGTTCCTGGGTTCGGTGCAGTCGAGGACGAGCCGAGTGCGAGCGGCTGCCCCCGAGGAGGCCACGAACGCCACGGTGGTCCGCGTGACGCTCGGCGGCGACGCGAACGGCAGCTGGGGTAGTCTGATGCTGCTCGAGGCCGGCAAGGTGACTGGACGTCGCCGGGTCGAGGGCGCGTCCTGCGACGAGGTCGTTGACGCCCTGGCGCTCGCCACGGCGCTGAGCCTGGATCCCACGGCGCTGCTGGGACCGGAGCAACCGGCGAACGCGCCGCCACCGGAGGCGGAGGCGCCCGCGGCGCTGCCCGCGTCGCCACCGGATCCGGAACCACGGCCCCGGTCGCGACGCGCGCGCCCGGCGATGGAGCCCCCCTACACCCTTCGCCTGGGCACCGCGGCAATCCTGACCGAGCCCGTCGCTCCGCTGCCGTTCTGGGGCGGAATGGGCGAGGTCGGCGTCGCGCGCGGGCAGCGGGGCCCCGCCGCCGCCATCGCCTTCGCCGTCGCGCTGGGGGAAGAGGACCACGCTCACTTCTCCTGGCAGGTGGCCCGCTTGACCCTCCACCCGCTGCGCGCGCCGCTCGGCCGCTTCGCGGAGGTGGGTGTGGGATTGGCGTCCGAGGTAGGTGCGTTGCGTGCAGAGGGGGAGCGCCTGGACGCGACGAGGACCGTCATCCGCAGCTACTGGAGCGCGGGACTGGACGGGCGTCTGGAGCTCTCACTGAACCCCCGGCTCGCGCTGAGCCTGTCGGCCGGGGTGACGGTGCCCGGGACGGACCGCCGCTTCACGATCGGCGATCCCCCGGAGAAAATCGGTTTCTCTCCGCCCATGGCGCCGTTCCTGGCGCTCGGGATCGGCGCCCGGCTCCCGGTGTGGGTGGGGGTCGGAAACAGCCGAAATGATCATTTTGAAGCGCCGCGGGCATCGGTGGGCGGCTCGGGCGTTGCCGAGTCGAGCCCACTTGCCCGATGATCGCCGCCTACCCACTGGCCCTACCCTGGGGCGCCCCGCTGGAGGGCATCATCGCTTTGCGCAACGACCCACGGCAGCGGCGCCTGCGGGCCCTGGTGGACGCCAACATCGACTTCGTGGCCCGGGTGCTGCAGAACCTCGGCACGCCGACGGCAGACGTCGACGACGCGGTGCAGCGGACGTTCATGGTCCTCTCGGATCGGCTCGACGACGTGCGTACGGGCGCGGAGCGTTCCTTCCTCTACCAGACCGCGGCGAACGTGGCCGCGCACGCGCGCCGCGGGATGGCGCGCAGGCGCGAGGTGCCGAGCGAGCACGCCCCGGAGCGCGCCGACCTGGTGGAGACGCCCGACGTGCTGGCGGACCGCCAGCGCGCCCGCGAGCTGCTCGATGGCGTCCTCGAGTCGCTGGGTGAGGATCTACGCGAGGTGTTCGTGCTCTACGAGCTGGAGGAGCTCACCATGGTGGAGATCGCCACCATGCTGGCGATCCCGTCGGGGACGGTGGCGTCGCGCCTGCGGCGCGCCCGGGAGCGGTTCCGTGCGGAGGTCGCCTCGCTGCACGAGCCGAAGGGCAAAGAGGAGAGCGCATGATGGAGCCACGACGCCTTATCGACGACTCGCCGGGCGAGCTCGAGGCCGCGCTGCTGCGCGCCGGCCGCGAGACCCGCGCGTCGAGCCGCGCGAGGCTGAGCACGCTCGCCGCGCTCGGCGTCGCCGGATCCGCGGTGGTCGCGGGCAAGAGCGCGGCGGCCACCCTGTCTTCGAGCTCCGTCCAGCAGCTCGTCGCCGCCGGGGCCGTCGCCGTCGCCGCGACCATCGGGGTGCTCGCGCTGACGGTCGGGCGTTCGACGCCGCCCATCCCCGCAGCGAGCGTGCCGGTCGCCGTGACGAGCCCGACCGCTTCGCCCCCGAGCGGCAGCGACGACGTAGTCGAAGCGCCTGCAGCGACGCCCGAGTCGACGGCGCCGGCCGCCGCGGCGCCCGCCGTGTCGCCGCCCAGGACCGCGAGCACACCGGCCCCTGTCGCGCCCCGCCCCGCCCCCAGCGCCTCGCTCGCCGACGAGACGCGGTCCCTCGACGCCGCCCGCAAGGCGCTCGCGGCGGGCGATTCCAGCGGGGCGCTCACACGGCTCGACGATCACGCGCGGCGCTTCCCGCGCGGCGGGCTCGCGCTCGAGGCCGAGGTGCTCCGCATCGAGGCGCTCGCGCAGAGCGGCAACCGAGCGGCAGCGGCCACGCGCGCCCGCGCCTTCGTCGCGCGACACCCGAGCAGCGTCTTCACGCCCCGGGTGCGACGGATCGCGGGCGAGTGAGCCGGCGCGACGCGGTTCACGCTCGGGCGCGCGCGCCTCAGCAGCAGGGATCCTTGTCGTCGTCGCGAGGCTCTCCCCTGCCCGCCCCGGGATCGCGCCGCACGGGGCAGCACGCCCTCCGCTCCCCCGCGGCCAGTCCGTGGGCGGCGAGAAGCCAGCTCACGGCGTCGCCGCAGGCCGTGCACGACGAAAAGACCTCCCCCACCTGGAAGCGCCGCGTGAGCGCGTGCTCGCAGTCCGTCTCGTAGACGCCGGCCTCGGTGCAGACGTCGCCGGTTTGAGCCATTGGTGCCTCCCTCGGACCCTCGTCGAGGCTACCACCTCGGCGGCGGACCGCCACCCGCCCGGTCGGCTGCAACCGCCCCCGCGCGGAGCTCGCCGCGACGGCCCGCGACGGTCAAGGCACCAGGTCGTAGCTGACGAGCTCCTCCGTCTGCCCGCCGAGCTCCTTCACCTTCCCGATGCCGGGGACGTAGAAGTAGAGCTTCTCCGTGGGGAGCTTCCGGAACACCACTGCCTGGAAGGTCCCGGCGGGGACGGTAATGCTGATGCCGACGCCCTCGACCGTCCACGTGTCGGTCACGGTGCTGGTGATCGGCGTGCCCGCCGGCGCCGTCGTCTTCGTCTCGGTGTAGGTTTCCGCCCATTGGGCGCCCGCCACCATGTGCTCGGCGGTTCCGTCGATGTGAAGCTTGTAGGGGTCCCAATGCTCCTCGAGCTCCAGCGCGCCGTCGCTGGCGCCGAAGGACAGTTCGCGGTACCGCAGCACGCGGTCGCCGACCCGGGCCTGCCAGCTCTCGGTCCGATCGAGGCCGTCCCGCTTGGTGGTCACCACGTGGTTGGCGAGATCGGCCGCGTGCGGCCCCGTGCCGCCCACGAGCTGCTCCTCGCCGACGGTGGTGACCTTCTCGCTCACCTGGCTGTCGACGGTCACCCGGTAGGTCCAGGTGTTGCCGTGTTTCCAAGGCAGGAGCGCACCCTCAGGGTCCTCGGTCGAACCGGCCCCCGCCGAACCGACCGGATCCGACGGCTCACTCGGATCCTCCGTGCCGCAGGCCGCCGCGAGGACGGCGGTCAGGACGACGACGCCCCACGGCGTCATGCCACGCTTCGTGTCTTCTTGCTTGGAGCTGAACATCGTCGACCTTCCTTGGTCACCGAAGCCACCCGGTGTGAGGCCGGGAAGCCCCGCCACATTGTGCCGCGGGAGCGGGGGCAGAGCACGCCGACGGGCTCGTCACCCGCATCCCACGGCCGCCGATCACGACCGCGAGGCCCCGGGGCCATCAGAACACCAACCCCGCCTGGAGCAGCGCCGACTGGCGCCCGAGCCAGGGCCCCACCGCGTAGGCGGTCGGGAAATTCCGGAGCGCCTCGGACGAGCTCAGCTCAAGCCCGACGCGCACGCGGTCCCACGCGCCCACGTGGACGCCGGCCGCCTCCTCCCAGGCCGCGTCGGCCTCGACATCGAGATCGGGATCTAGGAACCCGAAGCGCGCGTAAGGCTCGATGTAGAAGGCCCCGCGGTGCGTACCGCCCGCGCGCCAGGCCCCGAGGAGCCGCACCGTCGCGAAGACCGCGTCGCGATCGTCCGGCGCCTTCATGAGGTGCTCGTACCAGCTCGCGCCGAGAACGCCGTCGACCCAGAGCCGCACGCCGCCACGCGCCGTGTCGTGGGCGAAGAGGGCGTCGACGCCACCGGCCGGATAATGCAGCGGCTCCTCGCCCACGGGGACCATCTCCAGGGTGCCGACCCGATCCACGAAGAAGCCGCCCAGCTCGAGCGGACCGCTCTCGACCTCGGCGCGCGCGACGAGGTTCTGGGAGCGGACGCCGACCTCCGCCAGGAGGTCTGTCTCGCGGGTGAAGGCATCCTCCAACCGGGAGCCCTGGAAGGCGCCGAGGGAGAGGCGCAGGCGCGGCTCGCCGTGGCTGCGGACCGCGAGCTGCAGGCCGGGCCGGCGCCCGCCGATCTCGAGGCGATCCTCCAGGACCATGCTCAGCAGCCCCCGATCCACGGCGGGCACGTCCCAGGACGACTCCATCTCGATCGCGATCCCCGGCATGCGGAACTGCCCGGCGCGAGCCGTGAAGATCCGGCCGCGAGCCTGCACGTAGCCGTCCTTGAGCCGTGGCCTGCCGGCGAGCTCCGCCTCGACCTCGGCGCTGAAGACGTCTCCGGGCAGGCGCACCTTGGCCCCCAGCCGCGCCTGCCGCACGCCAAGGTCGAGCGAGGTGACCCGGTCGTCTTCGAGCGTGCCCGCGCTCGACACCACCGTGGTTTCGTGCTGCTCCAGGGTCGCGCGCGTCACCACGCGACCGCGGACCTCGACCTCTAGCTCGTCCTCGTCCTTGGCGCCGTCCTTCTGCTGGGCTGCGTCCGGCTGAGGCGGCTCGGCACCGAGCGCCGGGCACGCCCACAGGACGCCGAGCGCCAGCGCAGCGCCGAGGGGGATCAGTCCCCGGGGCGCAAGGCGCTCGGTCCAGGCGGGGCGATCCACAGCGCGCGTCGCACCACGCGCGGCAGGTTCGGCCGCACCGCCGTCGCTCCGCGAGCTGGCCGCCGGCGGCAGCGGACAGGGCCTTGGCATGAGATCAGAAGGGAGTCGGCACGGGCTCAAGAGGAAGCTCGCTGGTCGGAGAGGAGACGGAAATGCTTGGCCGGGGCGGAGCCGCGGCGACCTCGTGACCGTACCGCAGGCAAGGGCCGTCGGCCGCCGGGAACGGCTCACGTCGCCTCATTCTAGTCACGCAGGGGTTTCGTTCCAGTCACACGGTCGACGTGGTCGGCTCAGAGAACACCGTCGCGAACGCAAACGACATCGCACTTCCAGGCGCCATCGATCCCGCATTGACAGCCGAGGCAGGCGAGCGGGCAGCCCGGGTCGGGCCCCGACTCCCCGGCCAAGATCCCACCCGCGCCACCGACACGCCTGGCCGTGAGCAGCTCACGCGCCGGGCCGCTGCACGACAGCACGCAGGCCGCCAGCACGACGCCGAACGATGGGCTCGGGTGGGACCAGGTCGGTCACGTTGCGCGTCCCCCTCGCAGGGGCCGCGGCCCTTCCACGGGAGTATGCTCGAGCCAGTGAGCCGATCGAGCGCGCTCGCGGCCCTCCTGACCGAGCATGTCCCTCCCTGCCCTGAGCCCAGTCCGGGCGGTCAGTGCCCGAGCCGACGTTCCGGTGGTGGGGTCCACGAGCGACGAGGAGCTGGCTCGTCGCCTGCTCGCCGGGGATCCCTGGGCCCGCGAGGCCCTGTACCGGAAGCACTTCCGCGCGGTCTTCGTCACCGCGCTGCGTTTGCTGGCGAGCCGGGCCGAGGCGGAGGACGTCGCCCAGGACTCGTTCCTCGCCGCGTTCCGGGACATCGGCGCCATCCGCAATCCGAGCGCGATCGGCGGCTGGCTGCTCAAGATCACGGTGCGCCAGGTCCACCGTCGACTGCGACGGCGTCGCCTGCTCCGTACGCTGGGCATGGACCGCGGGTTGGAGGACGGCGCTCTGGAGCTGCTCGCGGCCGAGGACTCCGGCCCCGAGGTGCGGGTCGAGCTCGGCCGCCTCGACCGGGTCATCGGCGAGCTCCCGTCCGCGCAGCGGGTGGCGTGGATGCTCCGGCGGGTGAACGGCCACTCCCTCGAGGAGGTCGCCGCCGCCTGCGAGTGCTCGCTGGCGACCGCGAAGCGGCGCATCCGCGCCGCCGACGACCGCGTGCGCCAACACCTCCACCTCGAGGTAGCCCCAGATGACTAGGCTTTCGCTACCGGTCGGCGACACGCTCCGCGACGGTTTCACCGAGGTCGACGTGCAGCGCGTCTGGCGCGGCATCCAGGGCCGCCACGCCGCGGCCGCCCCCAGCGGCCGCACGCGGCGCTGGGTCGTGCCGGTCGCCGTGCTCGCCGCCGCCGCGATGGCGCTGCTGCTCTTCCTCCCGCCACGAGCGACCCGGGAGACGGGCCCCCTCCTGCTCGCCGGGGGCGGTGAACCGCGGATCCTCGTCGCCCCCGCGACGGTGCCGGAGTATTCCGTGGAGCTCACCGACGGCTCGCGCATCGTCCTCGCCGCCGGCGCGACGCTCGACGTGCTCTCCAACGAGCCCCGGTCGTTCCTGACGGCGCTGCGCCGCGGTCGCTCTCGGTTCGACGTGCGGCCCGCCACGAACCGGCGCTGGGTCATCGAGTGCGGCCTGGCGACGGTGGAGGTGGTGGGCACGGCGTTCACCGTCGACCGCCACCCCGATCGGGTGGAGGTGGTGGTGGAGCGAGGGACCGTCCTCGTCCGCGGCGATCGCGTCCCCGACCGCGTCCAGCGGCTCTCCGCCGGCGAGCGGCTCCTGATCGAGGCCCCCCGCGCAGCGGCGCCGCCGCCGACCGCCGCCGCGACCGCGACCCCACCGGCGCCGCCGAGCGCGTCGAGCCGGGACGGCGCCCCAACCGCGCCGCCCCGCCGGGCTGCGGGTACGGCCGATCCCATCGACGACCTGGTCCGCCGCGCGGACGCCGCGCGAGCGAGGGGCGACACCGCGCTCGCCGCCGAGCTGCTGGAGCGGGTGGTCGGCGAGGCCCCCCCGGGCGATCCGCGGCGCGCCCTCGCGGCGCTGACCCTGGCGCGTCTGGACGGGGGCCGCTCACCCGTCCGTGCTTCCCGAGCGCTCGACCGTGCCCTCGCCGACGCGCCACCCGGGCTCGAGGAGGACGTGCTGGCACGGTTGGTGGAGGCGCGCGCGCGCGCGGGCGATCGCGGGGGGGCTCGGCGCGCCGCGATCGAGTACGAGCGCCGGTTCCCGTCGGGGGCCCGGCTGGCCGAGGTCCGGCGCTGGATCACCGAGTGATGAGGCGGCGGCCGGGCCCGGCTCGATCGCTCCGGGTGGTGATCGCCGCGCTGCTCACGGTCGCCACCGCCGGGGCGCAGCCGAAGCCCCTCGTCCCCGAACGCGTGGACGTAGTCTTCCCCGATTGCCCGCGCGAACCGTTTCCTTACGAGGCGGTGCTCGCTGCGCTCCGCGTCGAGCTCGCGCTGGAGGGGGTCGCTCGGGTCAATCGCCTCCCGAGCGGGGACGGCGCGGACGGCGCTCGCATCGTGCTCCTGGCCGACTGCGGCGGCGAAGTGAACGCCGTCGTCGTCGAGGTCGTCGATCCGCGGACGAGCGGCGCGCTCCGGCGGACCGATCTCGCGGACGTCCCGCCACCCCATCGCCCACGCGCCGTCGCGCTGGTGGCCGCGGAGCTCGCGCGCTCCGTCTGGACGCGACCGCAGCGCCGCGTCGAGGTGGACACGGCAGCGGTCGTGATGGATGGCGCCGCTTTGCCGGACGAACCGAGGGCGGAGCCCGCGCGCCCGGCGGCGCCGCTCCCGACCCGGACGGACCCGGGGCCCGACGGGTCCGGCGCTCGCGACGCCGACGGGACCGGCGAGGCGCCGGCGGCCGTTCCCCTACGCGACTCGCTCACGCTCGCGCCGGCCCTGGTGGGGCGGCTCTTCCTGTCGGAACCGACCGCGCTCGCCGGCCTGGGCGCGCGGCTCGGTTGGCGCCGCATGTTCGCCGGCGCCGACGGCCTCGCCGGACGGCGCGACGACCCCCTCGGCAGCGTCACGTTCGGGGTCGTCGCCGGAGTGATCGGCCTCGACCTGCTCCGCCGCGAGGGCGAGTGGGTGGCGCTGCGCGCGGGTCCGCGTGCCGCCGCCGGGGTCGCAACGGCCGCGGCTCGAGCCGGAGACGCCGCGCGCGACGCCACCGCGCGCGAGGCCTATCTGGACCTCGCGGTCGAGATCGGCGCCACCGCCCGGCTGTCGCCCCACGCGGCCGCGACCCTCGCGCTCGAGGGCGGCGCCGCTCGGGGGCTCGAGATCTACGCCGACGAGCGGCGCCTCGACCTCATCGGCGGCTCATTCGTCGGTACCCGTGTCGGTCTCGAGCTCACGCCCTGACCGGGGCTCGCTCGAGCCAGGGACCGCGCGCGTCCCGAACCAGCGCACCGGGCGCGGAGACCGAGGCGCGGTGAGATCGCGGGACGTGGTGACGAATCCCGCCACCACCCCCCGCGGCTCGAGGCGGCCCGACGCCCAGACCCCGACTTGCCGGGAACTCCTCGCGGGCGCAAGATCCGGCGCTGCCCGCGGTGCAGCGAGGGGGAGCGTGACGGCGCGAGATCCGGACGAGCACGAGGTCGACCCGCGGCAGCGGCTGGAAAGGCTAGAAACCGAGCGGGAGCGGCTCGAGGCGGCGCTCCGGAGATCCGAAACCGCGCGGGCCGACCTCGAGAGGCGGGTCGCGGCCGCAGCCGTCGAGACCGCCGCCGCGCGACGGCAGCTCACCGCCATCTTCGAGCGGGTGACGGATGCGTTCGTCGCCCTCGATCAGAACTGGCGCTTCGCCTACGTCAACGCCCGGGCCGGGGAGCTCTTCGGACGACGGCCCGAGGAGCTCGTCGGCAAGCACATCTGGACCGAGTTCCCCGAGGGCGTGGGGCAGCCATTCCACCTGGCCTACGAGCGCGCGATGGCGGAGCAGCGGCCCCTCCGCCTGGAGGAGTACTACGCGCCGTGGGATCGCTGGTTCGAGAACGTCATCTACCCCTCTCCCGACGGCCTCTCCATCTACTTCCACGACGTCACCGAGGCGAAGCGGGTCGAGGCGGCCCTCCGCGAGAGCGAACTCCGGTACCGCACGCTGTTCGATACGGCCGGCGACGCTATCTTCCTGATGCGCGACGATCGCTTCGTCGCCTGCAACGAGCGGACCCTCGAGCTCTTCGCCTGCCGCCGCGAGGAAATCGTCGGCGCCGAGCCCCACCGCTTCTCGCCACCGACGCAGCCCGACGGGCAAGCCTCGCGCGTCACGGCCCTCGAGTGGATCGAGCGCGCCCTCACGGGTGAGCCGCAGTCGTTCGAGTGGGTGCACTGCCGGGCCGACGGCACGCCGTTTGCGGCCGAGGTCAGCCTGAACCGCCTCGATCTCGCCGGTGAGACGCTGCTGCAGGCGATCGTGCGCGACGTCACCGAGCGCAAGCGGGCAGAAGAGCAGGTCCGTCGGCTCAACGCGGAGCTCCGTCGCCACGCCGAGGGACTGGAGGAGAAGGTCCGCGCCCGGACGGCCGAGCTCGCGGCGCGCAACCAGGAGCTCAAGGACTACGCCTACACCGTCTCCCACGATCTCAAGGCGCCGCTGCGCGGCATCGCCGGGTACGCGGGCGAGCTGGTGCGCAAGCACCAGGCCGGGCTCGGCGAGCGCGCGCGCTTCTGCCTCTCCCAGATCCTGACCGCCACCGCGCACCTCGACCAGCTCATCGAGGATCTGCTGCGTTACTCGCGGCTGGACGCGGAGACACCCTCGCCCACCGACGTCGAACTCGGCCCCCTCGTCACCGCCCTCCTGCGCGATCGCGAGCTGGTGCTATCGGAGCGAGGCGTAGAGGTGAAGCTCGACCTCCCGCCGCTCGTCCTGACGACCTGGGAGCGGGGGCTGAGCCAGGTGCTCGCCAACCTCGTCGATAACGCCCTCCAGTACTCGCGAACGGCCACCCCACCCCGCCTGAGCATCACGGCTCAGGCGCGCGAGGATGCCTGGCGGATCACCGTCGCGGACAACGGGATCGGGTTCGACATGCGGTACCACGATCGCATCTTCGGGCTCTTCAACCGCCTGGTGCGCGCGGAGGACTACGAGGGGACCGGCGCCGGTCTGGCCATCGCGCGCAAGGTGCTCGACAAGCAGGGCGGGCGCATCTGGGCGGAGTCGGCGCCGGGGCAGGGTGCGACCTTCTCCTTCGAGCTGCCCCGGCCGCCAGGCGCGCGACCAGCGGGAGAGAGGACGCCGTGACGACCCTACCGGACGGCGGCCGTTCGGCACCGGCTCGTGCCCCGGCGCGACCCATCCTCCTCGTCGAGGACAACCCGATGGATCTGGACCTGATGCTGCAGGCCTTCGAGGAGCACGGCGTGATCAACCCGGTGAGCATCTGCCGGGACGGCGAGGAGGCGCTGGCGTTCTTCGACGCCCATGCCACGCCAGACGACGAGATGCTCCCGCTGCTGGTGCTCCTCGACCTCCGGCTCCCGCGGGTGGACGGGATCGAGGTGCTGCGGGCGGCGCGGCAGCACCCGGTCTGGCGACGGATCCCCTTCGTGGTCCTCACCACCTCGCGCGAGAACCAGGACGTGTCGCGCGCGTACGAGCTCGGCGTCAACTCGTACATCGTGAAACCGGTGGACTTTGCCGCCTTCGCCGAGGTGGTGCGCCAGATCAAATGCTACTGGCTCCTGACCAACGAGCCGCCGTTCCCGCCGGACTCCGGGAGGCCCGGGTGACCCCCCCCCTCCGGATCGTCTACGCCGAGGACTGCGCTCAGGACGCCGATCTGACCCGCGAGCACTTCGCCGAGCATGCCCCGGACTTCGACCTCCAGGTAGTCGCCACCGGCGAGGCCTGCCTCGAGGCCGTCGCTCGCACCCACCCCGACCTCGTCCTGCTCGACCATCACCTGCCCGACACGGAGGGGCTCGACGTCCTGCGGGCGCTGACGCGCGCGGCGCAGCCGGTCCCCGTGGTCCTGGTGACGGGCGCGGGCGACGAGGAGCTGGTCGTGCAGGCGCTCCGCCTGGGCGCGGCGTACTACGTCGCCAAGTCCGGCGACTACCTCCGTGACCTCCCGGAGCTGCTCCGAGGGGTGCTCGCGGAGCACCGCGTCGAGCGGGCCCGGTGCCCCGTCGCCGAGGGGCCCTGGCGGGTCCTCTACGTGGAGCACCTGGCGATGGACATCGAGCTCACCCAGCGCCACTTCGCCGACGCGGCGCCACGGTTCGAGCTCGAGGTCGTCCGCTCCGCCGCCGAGGCGCTGGAGCGCCTCGAGCGCCCGCCGGCTCCCGACGCGGCGCTGATCGATCTGCGGCTCCCTGGCCAGAACGGGCTCGACCTCGTCCGGGAGGCGCGGCAGCGCAGGTTGCCGCTGCCACCCTTCGTCATCATCTCGGGCAAGGGCGACGAGGCCGCCGCCATGGCCACCTTGCGACTCGGCGCCGCCGACTACCTCACCAAGCGCAATGGTTACCTCGATCGGCTGGTCCACACCGTGGAGCGAGTCATCGCGCACGCCCGGCTCGACCGGCTCAACGCGCGGCTGCAGACGGAGCTCGACGAGCGGCGGCGGGTGGAGGCCGAGCTCGACTTCCAGCGGACGCTGCTCGAGTCGCAGAGCGAGGCATCCGTCGACGGGATCCTGACCGTCGACGCGAGCGGCCGCGTCCTCTGGCACAACCGCCGCTTCCAGCAGATGTGGGGGATCCCCGCCGAGGTGATGCAGACGCGCGAGGAGGCGGTCATCTTGGACCACATCACGGCGATCGTGCTGGACGCCGGCTCGTTCCTCGCCGAGATCCGCCGCCTGGGCGCCGAGTGGACGCAGCGGAGCCGGGACGAGGTCCGACTCGCGGACGGCAGGACGTTCGACCGCCACAGCGCGCCCGTCGTGGACGCGCGGGGCGCTTCCCTCGGGCGCGTCTGGGTGTTCCGCGACGTGACCCGCGAGCGCCGGCTCCAGGCCGGCGCCGCCCAGTCCGATCGGCTCGCCAGCATGGGGCTGGTCGCCGCCAGCGTCGCCCACGAGATCAACAACCCCCTGTCCTACGTCCTGCACTGCCTGGAGAGCCTCGCCGAGGAGCTGCCGTCGCTCTTCGACGCGATGCGGCGCTGCCACGACACCCTGCTCGATCGGGCGGGACCAGACACGGTGACGCTGGCCCTGGGCGAGCCGGAGTGGCGCTTCGACCCGGAGCGGCTCGAGGACGTCTTGGCGCAGGTGGCACAGGCGCGCTCCGGCACCGAGCGCATCGCCGACATCGTCCGCGGCGTCGGCGCGCTCTCGCGCGTCGATCAGACCGAGCTGGTCGCTACCGACATCCGCGTCGGCATCGAGCATGCGATCACGGTGGCGCACAACGAGATCCGACACCGGGCTCGCCTGGTCCAGGAACTCTCGCCGGTCCCGCCGGTGCTCGCTTCGGACGGGAAGCTCGCGCAGGTGTTCCTCAACCTGCTCGTCAACGCCGCCCACGCGATCGAGGCGGGGGATCTCGAGCACAACGAGATCCGCGTGCGCACCTGGTCCGACGGGGACGACGTCTTCGCGGCGGTGAGCGACACGGGCCGTGGCGTCTCGCCAGAGCAGCAGGGCCACATCTTCGAGCCCTTCTTCTCGACCAAGCCCGCGGGGATGGGGACCGGGCTCGGCCTGTCCATCTGCCGGGACATCGTCGCTGGGTTCGGCGGCGGGCTCACCTTCGAGAGCGCGGTCGGCCAGGGGGCTCGCTTCCAGGTCCGACTGCCGCGGGCCGCCGAGCGGCTGACGCCGGCGCCCACGACGGCGCCGGCGGAGCGTCCCGCGGCTCGCCCGTCCGTCCGCGGTCGCATCCTGGTGATCGACGACGACGAGGGGGTCCGCGCGATCATGACGCGGATCCTGGAGCCCCAGCACGAGGTCGTGGCCGAGGCGTCCGGCGAGGGCGCGCGCGCGCGGCTCGCGCGGGATCGCCGCTTCGACGCGGTCTTCTGCGATTTGATGATGCCGGGGACATCGGGGATGGATCTTCACGCCTGGCTCGTCGAGGCGGACCCCTCGATCGCGCAGCGGGTCGTGTTCGTGACCGGCGGTACCTTCACCTCGGGCGCTGCCGCCTACGTCGCGCGCGTGCGAAACCGCCGCATCGACAAGCCGTTCAGCGCCTCGAGCCTCCGGGACCTCGCCGACGAGCTCGTCGTCGCAGCGCGAGCTCCGAAGTCGGGGTGAACCCGACGCGAGCGCGCGGCCCGATGACGCGGCGCGCGCGCGCGCCCGGGCTCGATCCCGCCCCGGGCGCGGCGACGGGTCGAGTCGTGGTACCTTGGGCGGCGAGGAGCGACCGATGCCGCGATGCGAACGATGCGGAGCGAGCCTGAGCTCGGCCACGGCGACGTGCAGAACCTGTGGTCGAGCCGCGCCCGAGTCGCTCGCGCCGTGGGCGCGAGGGGCCGCACCGAGAACCCCGGGTGAGGTGACGCCACCACCGTGGGACAACAGCGCCGCCGCCCGGCCCGCCTCAACGCGCGCGGGCGCCGCCCTCCGCTCGCCCAGCCTGCCCCCACCCGTCCCCCCGCGCGCCGGCGGCCCGACGCCGACCCGCGGTGCGGCGCCGGCGCCACCCGCGTTCGCCGTCGGCGCGGCGTCACCGCTCCCACCGCGCCCCGCGCGCCCGGTCGCTGCGGCGGCGCCCAGCGCCGCGTCGACGGGAGCAGCGGGCCCGTCCGCCGAGCAGATCGACCTCCCCGCCGGTCTGCGCCCGGCCCGGCGCGGGGTGCTGTCGAGCGTCGGGTGTGCGGTCGCGATCGCGGGGATCGGCGTCAGCACCCTGGTCGCCGTGTCCGGCCAGAAGAAGGCGCGGCGACCCGTGATGCCCGAGTACGTCGTGATGACGCCGAGCGCCCGGGCGACGGCCGCGGAAGCGCCCGTGCCCGAGGCTCCTGGGCTGCGCGGGCGTGCCAAACCGCAGATCGAGTGGACGGGGAAGGTCGTCGAGTCGAGCCAGCCCGACCTGATGGGGCGCCCCTGCACGCTCGGCATCACGGCCAACCGCTTCGGGACCCTGCCTCCCCGGCTCGACTGCGGGGACACCCAGATCCGGCTGCCCCGGGGCAAGGTCCGGATCAACGAGTGGGTCGGAGTGGCGGCGGCACCTGCCGGAGCGGCGCCGGGCGCGACCGCGGCGGCGGCCCCGAGCGCGCTCGCGCCCCCGGTCGACGCCGACGCGGCGCCGGAGGCAGAGCTACTTTATCACCTCGAGCTCTTCGACCCCACCGACGAGGACACCGTCATCTTCCAGACCGGCGAGGGTCAGCCCTTCGAGGTCGAGGGAGGCAAGGTGACGGTCCACCTCGAGCGGTTCGGCCACCGGCGCGGCGAGCTGGCGACGGCGCCCCTTCACGGTCCCGCGATCTACGACCCGAGTCCCCTCAGCCGGGAGCTCGTGGTGGCGGCGACGGCGCCGGAGCTCCGGCTCCCGATCGGCACGCGCTGCCGACTCGAGACGCGCCTCGCGCGCTTCGTGAGCGGGGGTGGCTGGTGCATCGCCGAGCTCCGGTGCGGCCAGCGCATGCTCTACGGCCAGCCCGGGAGCGTCGCGCTCGGGGTGAACGCGACGGACGCCTCCTGGATCCCCTGCACGCTCGACGACGCCACGGGTCGCCCGCTCTACCTGCGCGACCCCGCGATCGCCGAGGTCGACGGGGATCCGCTGCTCGTGGGCCCGATCGACGGCGAAACGCTGAGCTTCTCGGAGACGGGCGACCTCGACCGCGCCCAGCTCACGCTCCGCGTGGTCGAGCCCGCGGACGCGGGCGCGCGCGCCGGCGACGCCCCCGCCGCGGGGGGCACGCCACTCCCCGTCGCACCCCCCGTCCCCATGCCGACCCGCGCGGACGCGCCCGAGCCGTAGGCGCCGCGCGCGATCGGACAGCGGCGCCGGCCGTCAGGTGCCGCAGCTCTCGGCCAGGAAGCTCCCGCCGAAATCGCAGGACGCCCCAGCGGAGGATCCTATGCGCGAGTCGGTACAGGTGAAGCTACCCCAGACCATGCCCGGCCCGATCTCCTGGTGCACGCCGATCACCAGTACGCAGCTCGCCGAGGAAACCTGGTCCGCCGCGGGCGCGTAGAAGGTCACCTCGCCGTCGCCGCTGTAGACCCCGGAGGCGTCGGCGTGCACGGTGCCGAAGAGCCCGAAGCTCGAGCCCTGGGCGACGCTCACCCGGATCTGGTACCCATCCCCGTCGAGGACGGACACGGTGCACGAGACGCTCGCCCCGTCCACACCGTCCTCGACCCGGGTGCCGACCACGGTGTCCGTCGTCGGCTCGCCCCCCGCGGGGATGAGGTAGGGGCCGACGCCGCACCCCGACGTCAGCGGGGCGACGCGCGAGGCCGCGCGGGGGCGCGGGACCGGATCACCGGGGTCGCCGCCCACCCCGCCCGAGCCCTCCGCTCCCCCGGGGCCAGCATCGCCCCCTGCGCTGCCGCCCGCGGCCGCGCCGCCGGTGACCACCCCACCGGACCCGGCGTCACCGGTGTCCGTGCCGTCCCCGCCGGCGCCACCGGTGTCCGTGCCGTTCCCGCCGGCGGCGCCCGGCTCGGGATCCTCGGTGCTGGTGCCGCCGCAGCCGAACGAGAGCGCAAGCACCAGAAGAGCGCCAACCCCACGCACTGCCCCACGTCCTCCGCGCGGCAACGTACCACGGCAGGCGACCGATGAGTACCCCGCGCCGACGGGGCGAGCCCCGAGCAGCGCAAGGGCCCGAGCGCTACTGCCACTGGGTATCGAGCCAGGCGACCCGCTGGTGCATCCAGCCTCGGAGCGACGCCACCTGGCCCTCCCAGGTGTCCTCGGTGGTGGTAAGGAACATGTTGGCGGGCACCATCTCGGCGGTGAGGATGTCCCACTTGGCGAAATTGCGGACGGCGGCCGCGGCGAGGGGCGCGGTCAGGGTGTCGACACGCGCGTCGAGCTGGGCGTCCGAGAGCTGCCCCTGCCGGAGCTCCTTCCAGCGCGCGATCACGCTGGCGACGAACCCTGGATCCTCCATCAGCCGCGGGAACCAGTCATTGCCCGGGTTCATCATCCCCCCCGGGAACCCCGTGCCGCCTCCGTCGCGTGCCGTCTGCTCGTACTGCCAGCCCTCCACCAGCTCGTTCTCGAAGGATCCGCCCACGCCGAACGTGAGATCGCGATCCCAGATCGGCCCCGCGAAGATCTTCCCGTCCCGGTCCTTGTGAAAGTGCTGGCTGCGGATGTAGGCGTCCATCTCGCGTCCGAGCTCGTTGAGGATGACCTGATCGACGAAGGAGCCGACGTCGATGTACGGCGCGTAGCCGGCGCTCGGATCGCCGAAGCTGTCGCCGAAGAGGGCGTCGGCGAAGCCCGAGAGATGCTGCTCCAGCCAGGCTTCCTGCTCCACGTTGAGCGGGACGGGATCGGCCACCTCGAGGTCGGCCCAGCAGTGGCTCGCCGAGAGGCACTCCACCTCCGGTTCCTCCACTGCACTCCACTCGAACTTGAAGATATAGCCGCCGCTGATCTCGGGGAGCGCTCGGTGCTCCTCCTTGAGCTGCTCGAGGTCGATGCGGGTCTGGCTGTTCTCGATCGTCTCGACCAGGAGGTAGACGCCGAGGTAATCCTCCGCGTCCACGGGCCCGGGGCCACCGTTGCGGTAGACCTCACAGAAGGCGAAGCGGGGCGCCTTGAACCCGATGTCTGCCGCGAGCCCATAGAAGAAGGCGTCCCGGATCAGGGCCTTGTCGGCGTACGGGTTGCGCAGCACCCAGTCGCCGTCCGCCGGCATCCCCAGCATCTCGTGCCGCGCGTCCTCGCCTTCGGGGTTGCGGAGCTCGAGCCGGTAGGGCGGCTTGGGGAACATCGCCGAGGAGTTGCCCCGCAGGTGAAAGCCCGCGCGCGTCGCCAGGGTCGGGGTGCCGCTCAGGGTCGCCCCCGCGTCCTGGTAGACCAGGAGCGCCGCGTCCATGAACGGACGGTCCACCGGCGTCGGCGTCCAGGGCGAGCCGCTCCCCTCCTCGCCCTCCGGATTGCCGGCGCCGAAGCTGTCGAGGACGAGCAGGGGCAGGTCCACGGTCACGTCGATGGATCGCTGTACGTACACGGCGGCCGCGAGCTCGGTGATCTCGATCCCGCTCACGAACCCCCGCGCGATGATCTGGGTCGAGGCGCTGAGGGCGATCGGGGAGCCCGTGTAGAGGGTGGAGGTCGCGGTCGGCGGCGTCCCGTCGAGCGTGTAGCGGATCTCCGCGCCCGGATCCCCCACCGCGAGGGTAACGGAGAGGCTGCCCTCGAAGGTGCCGCTCGGCGGCGAGAAGGTCACGCCCGATCCCGTCACCGGCTCCGTGCCTCCCGTGCCGGGGGTGGCGCCGGTGCCGGCAGTCGCGCCAGTGCCGGCGGTCGCGCCAGTGCCAGCGGTCGCGCCGGTGCCGGCGGTCGCGCCCGTTCCGGCGTTGTTGCCCGTCCCGCCGCTGCCGTCGACGCCCCCGGTGCCGCCGCTCCCGGTCTGCCCCCCGACGCAAGCGCCGCTCTGGCAGGTCGCACCGCCGGCGCAGACCACGCCACAGGCGCCACAGTTGAGCGAGTCGCTCGCGGTGTTCAGGCACTCGACCCCGCAGGGGGTCATCCCAGCGGCGCAGCCGCACAGGCTGCCCGAGCAGATCTGCGCCGGGGAGCAGACGGTCCCGCATTGACCGCAGTTGTCCCGGCTGCTGGTGAGATCGACGCAGCCCGCGCCGCAGAGCGTGAGCCCCTGCGCACAAATCGTCGAGCAAGCCCCGAGCGAGCAGACTTGACCCGCGGCGGCGCAGTCCACGCCGCAGTTGCCGCAGTTCGCGGCGTCGGACTTGAGATCGACGCACAGCTCGCCGCAGCTCGTCAGCCCCTCCGGGCAGGTGCACACCCCGGCCTTGCACGAGCGATCGGGGGAGCAGGCGTGGTCGCAAGCGCCACAGTTCGCCGCGCTCTGCTGCAGGTCCGCGCAACCGCTCGCGCACTGGACGGCACCGAGCGGACAGGCGGGGGCCTCGGGCGTTTCGGTACCGTCACCTTCGGCTGGAGCCGGCGAGCAGCCGTAGCTCGCGGCGATGACGAGGAGGCACGGGGTGACGAGAAACCGAGCAATGAAGGCCATCGAGCGCTCACCAGCAGGAGAGGGGAGATTCGCGGTGGATTGTGGACGGGTCCCCCGCCGCCTTTCGACGACTCCAGTTTGCTATTCCCACCTCGGCGCACCGCGATCAAGGCGGAACCGCCCCAGCGGCTCTCCGCGACGACCTCCGCATGGAACTTTCCGCCGTGGGGTGAGGCGCTTCTCGCCCTGCGCCATGCGGGGACCACACGCGGCAGTTTTCGAGAACTTCTCCCGCTTGGAGAGCTGCCCTGCCACGCCACCGTCGCCGCCCGGAGCTCCTCACGGCTTGAGCCCGAGCCGCTTCGCCAGGGCGTGCAAGTTGGCCCGGTGCAGCCCCAGCGACCGCGCCGCCGCCGCCCAGTTGCCGTCGTGCGCCGCCACCGCCTCGGTGATCCGGCGCCGCCGGAGCTCCTCGACCTGCTCGGCCAGCGTGCCGCCGCTCGCCGGCACGCTCGCGCGGCCACCGCTCACCGGGATCGCGGAAAGGTCCTGGCGCAGGTGCTCCGCCCCGATTTCGACGCGACCTCGCGGGCGATCGTCCCGGAGCGCCCGCAGCAGCGCCCGTCCGAGCAGGTTGTCGAGCTCGCGCACGTTGCCGGGCCAGGTGTACTCGCGCAACGGCTCGAGCCCGTCCGCTCGCAGCACCACCTCGGGAGCCCCCAGCCGCCGCTGGTGCTGACCGAGGAGGTGGTCGGCCAGGATCGCCAGATCCTCGACGCGCTCCCGGAGCGGCGGCACGAGCAGCGGGTACGCCGCCAGTCGGTGGTAGAGATCGGCGCGGAAGCGCCCCGCCTCCACCTCTGCCCAGAGGTCGCGGTTGGTCGCCGCGACGATCCGAACGTCCACCCGCAGCGCGCGATCCGCACCCACCCGCTGCACCTCGCCCTGCTGCAGGACGCGAAGGAGCTTGGGCTGCAGCGAGAGCGGCAGCTCCCCGATCTCGTCGAGGAAGAGCGTCGCCCGATCCGCGAGCTCGAACTTGCCCGCCCGCTCCGTCGTGGCGCCGGTGAACGCGCCCCGCGCGTGGCCGAAGAGCTCGCTCTCGGCAAGCTCGTGCGGAAGCGCGGCGCAGTTGACCGCGACCAGCGGCCGATCGCGGCGCGAGCTCCGCGCGTGCACCTGGGCGGCGACGAGGTCCTTGCCCACCCCGGTTTCGCCGACGATGAGGACGGGGAAGGGCGTCGCCGCCACCAGCGCCACCTCGTCGAGCACGCGCCGGGCGGCGGCGCTCACCCCGAGAAACCCACGGGAGCGCGCCTCGCGCGCCCGGTCCCGCAGATCCTGCGACTGGCGCGCGACCGTGGTCTCGAGGCCGTCGATGAGGCGCGCCGTGCGCAGCGCCGCGGACGCGAGCCCCGCCAGCAACCGGAGCAGCTCCGGATCGAGCCCGTCGAAGGCGTCGGGGGCGAGGGCGTCGATCACCAGCGCGCCAACCGGCGTCTCCTCGTGGTGGAGCGCGCAGCCGAGACAGGCATGGATCCGGTGCGCGCCACCGGGGTCGGCCAGCAGGGCGCCGTCGAACGGGTCCGGCAGCGGGCTGTCGGCGGGGAAGCGCACCGGGAGCGACGCGCGGAGCACGGCGTCGAGCCGCGGGTGCTCCGCGCGCGAGTAGCTTCGCGTGAGTGCGCTGGGCAGCAGGCCGTACCCCGCCAGGGGCACCAGCGCGTCTCCCTCGAGCACGAGCAGGCAGGCCGCGTCGCCGGGGACAACGCGCCGCACGGCCCGCAGGAGCCGTTCGTGGCGATCCGGCGCGCTCAGGCTGGCCGTGAGATCCCGCGCCGCGTCGGCGAGGACCACGAGGTGGCCTTCAGGCATGTAATGCGATCGATAACGCGGTCGTAGCGATCACGACAGCTCCGGTTGTCGGAATGATGACGTTCTCAACATATACCCATCCATTCGATTACTTAGGAACTGGCCCGGGGCTTGCTTCGCGCCCGCCCATGCTGCACGTCGATCAGTCCCTCTCCGACCTAGCGCTGGCCCGGCCGGCGGCCAGCCGCGTGTTCCGCCAACTCCACCTCGACTTCTGCTGCGG